>JAWVFA010000027.1:0-23324 GCA_033856415.1 Solirubrobacterales bacterium
GTACGAGAGGACCGGGATGAACGTGCCTCTGGTGTATCTGTTGTCCTGCCAAGGGCATCGCAGATTAGCTACGCACGGAACGGATAACCGCTGAAAGCATCTAAGCGGGAAGCCGTCCTCGAGATGAGCTCTCCCATCCCCTTGAGGGAGTAAGACCCCTGGTAGACCACCAGGTTGATAGGCCGGCGGTGGAAGCGCAGTAATGTGCGTAGCCGACCGGTACTAATGGGTCGAGGGCTTGACGGATATTTATTACTTACCTATTGCGGTCTTGTGCGGTTTTCAAGCTCCACCGGGCGTTGCGTCTCGCAAAATTCCGGTGGCGCATAGCGAGTGGGAGACACCTCTTCCCATTCCGAACAGAGCAGTTAAGCCACTCTGCGCCGATGGTACTTGGGGGGCAACCCCCTGGGAGAGTAGGTCGCCGCCGGTTCTTCATTCAAATCGGGCCGCGCTCAGGCGCGGCCCGATTTCGTTCAGCAGGGCTGACCGGCGCGCTGGCGCGGACCCCGGAACAACCCTGATTCCTCTAGGAGGTTGCAGTGCGCGCTGCGGGCGTTGGTGCGCGTCCTCGCGGGCGTCTTCGGGGCAGCAGGGTCTGCGCAACCCTGGCGAGTGCTCCCAACGGGCTCTAGCCCGTACTCGCCAAGGGTTGCGAAGTCAATAAGAAGGTCGGCGGCGTCGGTCAGCCGGTGGGTGATTTTGGTCTTTGAATCGAACATGGGTTCGTACTGTAGGTGGGCCCTCGGACGCTACTGACTTTTTGCAATTGGGATTGCAGCCCGTCCTCGTAAACCGCTCTGGAAAGCCAAATAGGCGTTCTATTCGGCGAATTCAAGGACGAGTTTTGCCGCGAGGGCCGGGCGCTCGACGTTGGGCGAGTGGCCGGCGCCGGCGATCAGGTGCGTCTCGGCGCTGGGCACGGACTGCTTGTACTGGTCGAGGGCCCGCTGGGGATCGTCGATGATCTGCTCCTCGGCGCCCATCAGGACCATCAGCGGCTTGCCGGTCGCCGCCATGCGCTGATCGAGCGACTCTTCGTCGAGGAAATCGTCGACTCCGCTTGGAGACTCGTCATAGGACGTGTAGGTCATCCGCTTGACGTCCTCGACGAAGGCGTCGGGGACGTCGTAGCCCGGCGCGAAGGCGACCCCGAGCCCCTTGCGGACCGAGAAATCCGGCTTGATCTGCCAGAGCGCCTCGCCGATCAGCGGCTGGAATGCGAGGCCGGCGATGAAGCCGAGGTCGCCGTAGCTGTTATCGGGCGGCATGTCGACGATCACCGCGCGGGCGACCAGTTTCGGGTCCTGCTCGGAGAGGGCGACGGTGACCGAGCCGCCGAGGGAGTGGCCGACCACGGTCGCATTGCTGACGCCGAGGCGTTCCAGCGCCTCGGCCACGACCGTCGCCTGGTTCGGCGGCGTGTAGCCGGATCCGGGTTTTTCCGAGCCACCGTGGCCGAGCAGGTCGACCGTGATCACGCGGTGGTTGCGTTCGAGCATTGGGGCCATGCCGTCCCACCAGTTCATCGCGCAGCTGAAGCAGTGGATGAGGACGATCGGCGATCCGCCCCGCGGCCCATGTTCGGCCACCTGTAGATCGCCATCGTCCAGCTTGAAGATCCGCCCGTCGGGTTCCGTCACCTCGGCGCCCTCGGTCTCTCCGTCGACGACGAGCAGGTTGACGACGAGCAGCGCGAGCAATGCCGCGACCACGCCGATGCCTATCTTCAGTCGCCTCCCCATGGCGGTCGTTACCCTAGCCGGAACGATGGAGAAGTTCGTCATTCAGGGCGGCGTTCCCCTTTCCGGGGAGCTGACCGTCGCCGGCAACAAGAACGCGGCTCTGCCGATCCTCGCTGCCTGCCTGCTGACCGAGGAGGAGGTGGTGCTGCACCGGGTGCCGCGGATCCGCGATACCGAAGCGCAGCTCGCGCTCCTCGAGCACCTCGGCGTCGAGGTTGCCTGGATCGCCGACAACAGCGTCCGGCTCTGTGCCCGGGACATCGCCGGCGGCGCCGTCGACGAGGAGCTCTCCGGCCGGATCAGGGCCTCGTTCCTGCTCGCCGGGCCGCTCCTCGCCCGCTTCGGCGAGGCGAAGATGCCGCCACCCGGCGGCGACTTCATCGGCCGCCGGCGCCTCGATGCCCACCTCGACGCTTTCAAGGACCTCGGCGCCCGAGTCGACGGCAGCCGTTGGATCGAGCTCTCCGCCCCTGGCGGGCTGCAGGCCTGCGAGATCTTCATGGACGAGCCCTCGGTGATGGGGACCGAGAACGCGCTGATGGCGGCCGCCCTCTGTCCGGGCCCGACCCAGATCTCCAACGCCGCCTCCGAGCCCCACGTCCAGGATCTCGCCCGGTTGCTGACCAAGATGGGGGCACGGATAGACGGGATCGGCTCCAACGTGATGACCGTCAACGGCGCCGAGAGCCTCGGCGGCGCCGAGCACACGATCTCCGCCGACCACATCGAGGTCGGCAGCTTCATGGCGCTCGCCGCGGCGACCGGCGGCGAGCTGCGGATCCGCGACG
Source organism: Solirubrobacterales bacterium (assembly GCA_033856415.1). GTDB lineage: Bacteria > Actinomycetota > Thermoleophilia > Solirubrobacterales > 70-9 > VAYN01. Next base: position 2,534 of record JAWVFA010000027.1, read on the forward strand.
TCGAGCCGGGCGACCTGACCAACATCAGGCGTCAGTTCAAGCGCCTCGGGCTGCGCACGGAGATCGAGGCGGCGGACATGCTGGTCCCGGCCGGGCAGCAGCTGCAGGTCGAGTCCGATCTCGGCGACGCGATCCCGAAGATCGAGGACGGTCCCTGGCCGGCGTTCCCCGCCGACCTGACCTCGATCGCCCTCGCCCTCGCCACGCAGGCCGAGGGGGAGGTCCTGATCTTCGAGAAGATGTTCGAGAACCGGCTGTTTTTCGTCGACAAGCTGGTTGCGATGGGCGCTCGGATCACGCTGTGCGATCCCCACAGGGCGATCGTCAGCGGGCCGAGCCGGCTTCACGGGGAGCGCGTCGAGAGCCCCGATATCCGCGCCGGGATGGCGATGCTCATCGCCGCCTGCGCGGCGGAGGGGACCTCGGAGATCGGCAACATCCGCCAGATCGACCGCGGCTACGAGCAGATCGACGAGCGCCTGCGCGGGCTCGGCGCTCAGATCGAACGGGTTTCTGCGGAGGTCCCTGCCTAGCAGGGGAATCTCCACCGCCCGCGTAAGGTCAGGCCGATGATCCACCCGATCCCGCCCGGAACGCGAGACGTGCTGCCCGAGGAGATGCGCGAGCTGCGCAGGCTCGAGCGTGCCCTGATCGAGGTCTTCGAAGCGCGCGGCTACGGCGAGGTGGCGACGCCGGCGATGGAGTACGACGAGGTGCTGGCGCGCGGCGATGGCCGCTCCACCCGTTCGGCCTACCGTTTCTTCGACGAGAGCGGCGAGCTGCTGGCGCTGCGCTCGGACATGACCGTGCCGATCGCTCGCCTGGTCGCCAGCCGCTTCGCCAACGCTCAGGAGGCGCCGTATCGGCTCTGCTACCTCGCCAGCGCCTACCGCGCGGTGCGCCCGCAGCGCGGACAGGTGCGCGAGATGGTGCACGCCGGTGTCGAGCTGATCGGGGCCTCGCCGGCGGAGGGCACGGTCGAGGTGATCGAGGTCCTCGAGGCGGCTCTCGATGCCGCCGGCCTCGATCGCGCCGTGATCGGGCTTGGCGACGCCGACCTCTACCGGCAGCTGCTGGAGGAGCTCGGCGTCGAGGGCGAGGCTCGCGACGCGGTCCTCGCCAGCCTCGCCGCACACGATTTGGTCGGGCTCGAGGACGAGCTCTCCGCGGCCGGCATCGGATCCGAGCGCGTGCAGACCTGCGTGGCGCTGACCCAGCTGCGTGGGGGCAGCGAGGTGCTCGACGAGGCGCGCGGCCTGGGGGGCGCGGCGGTCGAGCGAGCTATTGCCCGGCTCAGCGAGACCTACGCCGAGCTCGAGCGCCGCGGCGCCGCCGACCGCGTCCAGATCGACCTCGGGCTGCTGCGCGACCTTGGCTACTACAGCGGCGCGATCCTCGAGGTCTACGACCCGGCACTCGGCCACGTCCTCGGTGGCGGCGGCCGCTACGACGGCTTGATGAAGCGCTTTGGGCTCGATTTCTCGGCCGCCGGCTTCGCCCTCTACCTGGAGCGCGTCCACACCGCCCAGATGGAGGAGTCGAGGCGGGGGAGGGGCGAGCGATGAGCGGCTTCGCCGACAGTCGCGCCCGCAGCGACGGGCCGCTGAAAATCGCCGTGCCGCGCGGTGCCCTGTTCGGGGAAACGCTCGACGTGCTCGACGGCGCCGGGATCGAGACCGCCGAGCTTCGCGGCGGCTCGCGCTCGCTGATCTTCGAGGCCTCCGGGGTGGTCCTGGTGACTATGCGGCCCTCCGATGTCCCCACTTACGTCGAGAGCGGCGCCGCCGACGTCGGCATCACCGGCAAGGACGTGTTGCTCGAGCAGTCCGACCGCGTCGTCTACGAGCTGCTCGACCTCGGCTTCGGCCGCTGCCGGATGGTCCTCGCCGCGCGGACCGGCAACGACCGCCTCGGGGAAGCACAGCGACGGCTGGGGATGCTGCGGATCGCGACCAAGTACCCGCGGATCGCCGAGCGCTACTTCGAGTCGACCGGCCGCCAGGTCGAACTGGTCGAAGTCAAGGGCTCGGTCGAGCTGGCGCCGCTGGTCGGGCTCGGCGACGGCATCGTCGACCTCGTCGCCACCGGCCGCACGCTGGAAGAGAACGAACTCGAGGTGCGCGAGGAGATCGTCGAGTGCACCGCCCGCTTCGTCGCCAACCGCGTCTCGCACAAACTGCGGGCGGCCGAGATCGACGAGCTGACCGCCAAGCTGCGCGATGCGAGCCGGCGATGAGGACCCGCGAGTTTGAGTGGGAGGGAGCGGCCGCGACGGCCGCTTCGCTGCGCGGCTGGGGAGCCGAGGCGGCACCCGACGTAGACGTCGAGCCGCTCGAGCGCGAAGTTCGCGAAGGGGGCGACGAGGCCGTGCTGCGGCTGACGGCGCGTTTCGACGCTCCCGGCGCCTCACTTGACGCGCTGCGGGTCGACCCGGCCGAGGCTGCGTCGGCGCTGGCTGTCCTGGAGCCCGAGTTGCGTGCGGCGATGGAAGCCGCCATCGCCAACGTCCGCCGGGTCGCCGAGGCCCAGCTTGGCGAGGGCTGCACGGTCGAGCTCCCCGCCGGCCAGAGCGTGAAGCTGCGCGAAGTGCCGGTCGGGGCGGCGGGGATCTACGCCCCCGGCGGTCGCGCCGCTTACCCGTCTTCGGTCTTGATGTGCGCGATCCCGGCGCAGGTCGCCGGCGTCGGACGCATCGCTCTCTCCTCGCCGCCGGGCCCCGACGGCCGCATCCACCCGTTGGTCCTCGCCGCCGCGGCGCTCTGCCAGATCGAGGAGATCTACGCGATGGGCGGCGCGCAGGCGATCTTCGCCCTCGCCTACGGGACCGAGACGATCGACCCCGTCGACGTGATCGTCGGGCCGGGCAACGCCTGGGTGCGGGAGGCGAAGCGCACTGTCTACGGCAGGGTCGGGATCGACTCGCTGGCCGGGCCTTCCGAGCTGATGCTGATCGCCGGGCACGACACCGATCCGGAGTGGGCGGCACTCGACCTCTGCGCCCAGGCCGAGCACGGGCCGGAAAGCCCGCTCGTCGCCGTGGCGGTCGAGGAGCGTGTGCTGGAGGCGATCGCCGAGGCCACCGAAGCCGCCGCCGCCGCGCGCCCGAGCGTCGCCGAGGCGCCGCTGGCGCTGGTGCGGGTCGCCGATGCCGAGGCGGCGATCGATCTCGCCAATGCCTATGCCCCCGAGCACCTGGAGCTGCTCGAGACCGACGCCGCGCTGCTCGCCGACCGGGTCACCACCGCCGGCTGCGTTTTCGTCGGCCGCCACGGCGCCACCGCCTTCGGCGACTACCTGGCGGGCTCCAACCACGTGCTGCCGACCGGCGGCGCCGGTCGCTACGCCGGCCCGCTCGGTCCCGGCGCCTTCCGCCGGCGGATCTCCAACGTCGAGATCGACGGGGCCGCGGCGGAGCTGGCGCCGCATGTAAACGCCCTCGCCACCGCCGAGGGCTTCCCCGTCCACGGCGAGTCAGCGATGATTAGGCGATGAGCAGGACTGCAAGCAAAGAGCGGAGCACGGCCGAGACCCAGATCCGGCTCTCCCTCGACCTCGACGGCGGCGAGGCGAGCGCCGAGACCGGCGTCGGCTTCCTCGACCACATGCTCGATCTGCTGGCCCGCCACGGCCGCCTCGGGCTGAAGGTCGAGGCCAACGGCGACCTCGAGACCGGCGCCCACCACACGGTCGAGGACGTCGGCATCGTCTTCGGGCAGGCGCTCGACGAGGCGCTCGGCGACCGTGCCGGCATCCGCCGTTACGGCTCGGCCCTGGTGCCGATGGACGAGTCCCTGGCCGAGTGCGCGATCGACATCTCCGGCCGCCCCTACTGCGACTTCGCCGCCGATCTGCCGGTCGTCTCGATCGCCGGCTTCGACAGCGAGCTCGCCGAGGAGTTCTTCCGCGCCGTCGCCAACAGCGCCAAGCTCACCCTCCACATCTGGGTTCGCTCCGGGACCAACGCTCACCACATGATCGAGGCCGCGTTCAAGGCTTTCGCCCGCGCCCTGCGGGTCGCTGTCTCGATCGACCCCGAGGAGAGTGGCGTGCCCTCGACCAAGGGGACGCTGAGCTAATGAGCGCCCGGATCGCGATCCTCGACTACGGGATGGGCAACCTGCGCTCGGCCGAGAAGGCGCTCGAGCACGTCGGCGTGACGGCGACGATCAGTCGCGATCCCGACGTGGTGGGCGCCGCCGACGGGGTGATCCTGCCCGGCGTTGGCGCGATGCCGCGGGCGATGGAGCGGATCCGCGAGCTCGGCCTCCAGGAGCTGATCGCCGAGCGGCGCGATTCGGGGGTGCCGATCCTCGGGATCTGCCTCGGCCTGCAGTTGATCTTCGACTCGACCACCGAGTTCGGGGGGACCGACGGCCTGGGCTTGCTCGAGGGGGCGGTAACCGAGCTCGAGGCCGACGGCCTGAAGGTCCCGCACATCGGCTGGTCGCCGGTCCAGTGGGAGCGTGAGTCGCGCCTCACCGAGGGGATTCCCTCCGGGACGCCGTTTTACTTCGTCCACTCGTTCGCGCCGCGGCCGAGCGCCGAGGACCTGCTCGGCACCGCCGAGTACGGCGCCCGCTTCGCCTGCGCCGCCCAGCGCGACAATGTCTACGGCGTCCAGTTCCACCCCGAGAAGTCGAGCACCGCCGGCCTGCGCCTGCTCTCCAACTTCGCCGGCATCTGCGCTAAAGCACCTGCTGCGGCGTGATCCTCTATCCGGCGATCGACATCCGCGGCGGCCAGGCGGTGCGCCTGCTGCAGGGTGACTACGAGCGGGAGACGACCTACGACGCCGATCCTGTCGACGCGGCGAGACGCTGGGCCGGCGAAGGCGCCGACTTCCTCCACGTCGTCGACCTCGATGGGGCGAAGGCGGGGGAGCCGCGCAACCTCGACGCGATCCGCCGGATCGTCGCCGCGGTCGAGTGCCCGGTCCAGGTCGGGGGCGGTTTGCGCGACGCCGACTCGGTCGCGGCGGTCCTCGAGGCCGGCGCGAAGCGAGTGGTGATCGGCACCGCTGCCCTGCGGGATCCCCTTTTTCTCGACGCGACGCTCGAGGCGCACGGCGAGGCGGTCGTCGTCTCCATCGATACCCGCGGCGGCAAGATCTCGCTCTCGGGCTGGACCGAGACCAGCGACGTCGAGGCTCCCGAAGCCGTCGCCGACCTGACCGGGCGCGGCGTCCGGCGCTTCCTCTGCACGGCAATCGAGGTCGACGGCACCATGGAGGGCCCGGCGAACGACCAGCTGAACGAGATCGCCGCCGCGACTACGGCTCAAGTCATCGCCTCCGGCGGGGTCGGCGACCTCTCCCACCTGGAGCAGCTGGCCCGCGAGAGCGCCCCCAACATCGAAGGTGCCATCGTCGGCCGGGCTCTCTACGAGCGCAGGTTCACTGTCGCCGAGGGCATCGCCGCCTTAACCTGAGGCCATGTCGCTGAAGCGCGTCATCCCCTGCCTGGACGTCAACGCCGGCCGCGTCGTCAAGGGCACCAACTTCGTCGGGCTGCGCGATGCCGGCGACCCGGTCGAGCTCGCCGAGCGCTACGACGCCGAGGGGGCCGACGAGCTGGTGTTCCTCGACATCACCGCCTCCCACGAACAGCGGGAGACGATCGTCGAGCTGGCGCGGCGCACCGCCGACAACGTCTTCATCCCGTTCACGATCGGCGGTGGCATCCGCTCGGTGGAGGATGCGCAGGCGGTCCTCGACGCCGGCGCCGACAAGGTCTCTGTGAACTCTGCCGCCCTGGCGCGGCCGGAGCTGCTGGGCGAGCTCGGCGACCACTTCGGTGCCCAGTGCGTGGTGATCGCGATCGACGCCAAACGTGAGGACGAGGGTTGGGGCGTCTACGTCAACGGCGGCCGGTTGCGGGTCGAGGGGCGCGACGCGGTTGGGTGGGCCGAAGAGGCGGTCGAGCGCGGGGCGGGAGAGGTGCTGTTGACCAGCATGGACCGCGACGGGACCAACGACGGCTACGACCTCGACCTGACCCGGGCCGTGGCCGACGCGGTCAGCGTCCCGGTCATCGCCTCCGGTGGCGCCGGCGAGCTCTCGCACCTCAGCGAGGCGATCACCGGCGGGGGTGCCGATGCCGTCCTCTGCGCCTCGATCTTCCACTATGGCCAGTACCGCGTCCGCGAGGCCAAGGAGCGGATGGCCGCTGACGGGATCGCCGTCCGCCTCTGAGCGACGAGCATCCGCGGGACCGGTCATCGTAGGTCGCCTATGCCCGTCGACGACCTCGGTGCAGCGCTGCGGCACGCCCACCCCGAGTTAGAGGTCGTGCGCAGGGAGGCGCAGGAGCCTGTCTACCTCGTCGGTGGCGCGGTGCGGGACCTGCTCCTCGGGCGCCTGCGCGCCGACGTCGACTTGGTCGTCGAGGGCGACGCCGCCGCGCTGGCCGCCCGCCTGGGTGGAGCCGAGCGGGAGCACGAGCGCTTCGGCACGGTCAAGGTCGAAGTCGAAGGACATGAGCTCGACATCGCAACGGCCCGGACCGAGACCTATCCACAGCCAGGGGCGCTCCCCGAAGTCGCTCCCGCCGCCGGCATCGAGGCCGATCTCGCCCGCCGCGATTTCACGATCAACGCGCTGGCGATTCCGCTTGTGGGCGAGCCGCGGGTGATCGACCTCCACGGCGGGAGTGAAGACCTCGAGCGAGGGCTGCTGCGTGTTCTTCACCCGCGCTCGTTTGAGGACGACCCGACGCGGGCGATCCGCGCCGCCCGTTACGGCTCGCGCTTCGGGTTTGGGTTGGAGCCCGAGACCTACCGGTTGCTCCGCCAGACGGACCTCTCGACCGTCTCCGCCGACCGCCGCCGGGCCGAGCTGGAGCGGCTCGCGGCCGAACCGACCGGGCGCGTCGGCTTGGGACTGCTCGCCGGCTGGGGCTTGATCGACCTCCGCGAGGGTGGAGTGGAGCTGATGAGATCGGTGGAGGAGTTTCTGAAGGAGCCGCGCTGGGCGGAGCTGGTCCCCCGCGAGCAGGCCCTGATCGCGGCGGCGCTGGGGCCGGAGGGAGCGGAGCGGGTCCTTGCCTCGATGCCGGCGCCGAAGCCTGGGGAGGGGGTCGAGGTCGCCGAGCGGCGCGATCCGGTCGAGCTGATCCTCGGCCGTGCGTTGGGAGCCACCTGGCTGGACAAGTACCTGAGCTCCTGGAGCAAGGTCGAGCTGGAGATCGACGGCGGCGACCTAATCGCCGCCGGCGTGCCGCAGGGCCCGGCGGTGGGCCGCGGTCTCAGGGCGGCGAAGAGCAGGCGTCTGGAAGGCCAGATCTCCGGGCGCGAGCAGGAGCTCGCCGCGGCGCTGGAGGCGGCGCGCGGCGGGTAGCGCTCCGCCTTCTGCTTTGTTTCACGGCATGGAGTGGTGCGAGAGCAATGGCGTCAGGTGGCTGCGGGCCGAGCTCGACGGCGCCGGCGCGGCGTTCTCCACCCGTCTCGGCGGGGTCAGCGAGCCACCTTTCGACAGCCTCAACCTGGGACTGCTCACCGACGACGCCGCTGAAGCCGTCGCCGAGAACCGGCGCCGTCTCGCCACCGCCCTCGGCATCGATCCCAAGCAGGTCGTCTTCGCCCGCCAGGTCCACGGCACGCGCCTGATCGAACACAGCAAGCCGCCGAGTTCGCCTTTTGTTCGACCTGGCATGACAAAAGGCGAACTCGGCCGGGTTGCGGAGGCTGACGGGCAAGTGTTGCGCGAGCCCGGCATCGGGGCGCTGGTGTTCACGGCCGACTGCCTGCCGGTGGCCGTCGCGGGCCCGAAGGGGATGGCGATGCTGCACGCTGGCTGGCGCGGGCTAGCCGGTGGGATTCTCGGGGCGGGCGCGGAGGCCGTGGAAGCGACCTCGGCCACGATCGGGCCCGGGATCGGTCCTTGTTGTTACGAGGTCGGCGAGGAGGTTCTGGAGAGCTTCTCGGATCTCGATGAGGGCGTCGCTGACGGTCGGATGCTCGATCTCCCCGAGGTAGCGCGTCGCCTGCTCGTGCGCGCCGGGGTCGAGCGGGTCGAGTCGGCGGGTCTCTGTACCAGCTGCGAGGAGGAGCTCTTCTTTTCCCATCGGCGCGACCAAGGCCGCACCGGCCGGCAGGCCGGGGTCGGCTGGGTCGAGGCGCGCTGAATGGCGGAATTGATCCACGACATCGACCCCGCCGAGGTCGCGGCAAGGCTGGAGGAGGTCAGGGCGGTGGCCGGCGAGGGTGTCGAGATCCTCGTCGCCACCAAGTACGTGCCGCTCGCGGAGATGGGCAAACTCGCCAAGGCCGGGGTGAAGCTGGTCGGCGAGAACCGCCAGCAGGATCTGGCCGCCAAGCACGAGCGCTGGGGCGACTCCTTCACCTGGGACTTCATCGGCAATCTGCAGAGCCGCAAGGTCAAGCAGGTGTTGCCTCTCTGTCGCTTGATCCACTCGGTTGCCACCGACTCGGTGCTCGACCAGCTCGGCAAGCACGCTGAACCGGACGCCGAAGTGCTGGTCGAGGTCAACGTCTCCGGCGAGGTGGGCAAGGGCGGGGTCGAGCCCGGGGAGCTCCCGGCCTTCGTCGACCGCTGCCCCGTCACGGTTGCGGGGCTGATGACGATGCCGCCCTTCAGCCCCGATCCTGAGGGCTCCCGACCCTACTTCGCACGCCTTGCCGAGCTCGCCGCGGCCAACGGGCTGCCGCGTGTTTCGATGGGAACCTCGCAGGATTGGCGCGTCGCGGTCGAGGAGGGAGCGACGATCATCCGCCTCGGACACGGGCTGTTGGTGTGATTTCGAGCGAAATCTGGGAATAATTCGTAAAGGAGTCGGCCACTGGAGGCCGAAACACGCGACACATGGCCCTACGGGACACTTGGCATAGAGCGCTGGTCTACTTCGGTTTAGCCGAGGATCACGACTACGGCCCCGAATACGAGGAGGACTTCGATCCCGAGACCGGGACCGAGGAAGTCTTCGAGGGCGGCCGCCGCGAACGCGGCGAAGGCAGCTCCTCGGTGCGGCGCCTGCCGACTTCCCGCCGACCGCGGCGCGACGAGATCGACGACATCTTCGCCGACGACGAGCCGATCGCCGCCAGTCGCACCCGCACGCTGCGCCCGGTCGACAACGGTGGTGGCGACCTCCAGGTCCACCTCGTCATCCCCCGCAACTTCAATGACGCCCAGCAGGTCGCCGATCAGTTCAAACGCTCGGTGCCGGTGATCCTCAACCTGCAGACCGCCGACCACGAGCTCTCGAAGCGGATGATCGATTTCTGCTCCGGGCTTACCTATGCCCTGGACGGCGGCATGCAGCGGATCGCCGAGAAGATGTTCCTCTTGACGCCGCGCAACGTCGAGGTCTCTGCCGAGGAAAAGGCGAGACTGATCGACAAAGGCTTCTTCAACCAGTCCTAGTCCCGCCGCGCCTCCGGCCCGGGGTAGTCTCCCGGACCATGATCGTCGGTTTTGTGGGGTCCGGCAGCATGGCCGCGGCGATGGCGCGCGGCTGGGTCGGCGAGTTCGAGCAGACGCTCTTCTCCGACGGCGGCTCCGGCCGCGCGCGGGAGCTGGCTAAGAACATGGGTGGAGAGGCGGTCTCCAACGAGGAGATAGGCCGCCGCGCCGATCTCGTCGTCCTGGCGGTGAAGCCGAACCGACTGGGTGAGGTGGCACCGGAACTGGGCGAGGCGAAAGAGGTCGTCTCGGTGCTCGCGATCACCACCCTGGCGCAGCTGCGGGCCGCCCTGCCGGCCGCCGAGCACGTCCTGCGGGTGATGCCGAACGTCGCCGTCGAGGTCCGCAAAGGGGTTCTCTGCGCGGCGGGGTCGGCAACCGACCGCGGCTGGGGGAAACTGGCCGTGCTCGGGCGGATGGTCGAGATCGCCGAGGAGGACTTTGACGCCGCGACCGCCGTGATGGGCTGCTCGCCGGCTTACTTTGCACTGGTCGCCGAGGCGATCGCCGAGGCCGGGACGAAGGACGGGCTCGACCCCCGGCTGGCCCGGGATCTGGTGACGGAGACCGCGGTAGGGACCGCGGAGCTGCTGCGCCGCCACGATCCCGCCGAACTCCGCAAGGCCGTCGCCTCGCCCGGTGGCGCTACCGAGGCGGGTCTGGAGGCGCTCGACCGCGAGGGGGCGCGTCGCGCCTTCGAGGCGGCGGTGGAGGCCTCGCTGGAGAGGATGCGCGGTTGATCCCTCTCGCGCTCAGCCGGGGCAACGTCGCCGACTACGTCAGCGCCCTGTTCGTCGTCTACGTGATCCTGATCTTCATGCGGATCGTCGCCTCGTTCGTCCCGCGCATGCCCTACAACCCCTATCTCCGGGCGGTGCTCGACTTCGCCCACGAGGTCACCGACCCGTACCTCAACTTCTTCCGCCGCTTGATCCCTCCGGTCGGGGGAGGCGGCGGCTTCGGGCTCGATCTCAGTCCGATGATCGGACTGCTGGTCCTCTTCGTCGCCCAAAAGCTCATCGTCGACCTGATCGCCGGGTGAGCACGACCGCCCGCGCCTGGGCCCTGGCCGGCATCCTCTGCGGCGTGGTCGTCGCCAGCGACCAGGCGGTGAAGGCGGCGATCGAGGCCCATCTCTTCCCGGGCGAGGAGGTCGATGTCCTGGGGCCGCTGGGCCTCACCCTCTCGCACAACACCGGGGTCGCCTTCGGCCTCGCCGGGGGCGCCGGCGTTGGCCTCGTCCTCGTCACGCTGGCGGCGCTGGCGCTGATCGCCTACGTCTTCGGCCGCGACCCCGAGCGGCGGGGAATGTGGGTCGCGGTCGGGCTCTTGGCTGGCGGTGCGCTCGGCAACCTGATCGACCGCCTCGCCGCCGGCGAGGTCACCGACTACATCGACCTCGGATCCTGGCCGCCGTTCAACCTCGCCGACATCGCCATAACGGTGGGCGTCGTGCTGATGGTCCTGATCTACCTTCGCGCCGCCGAGCCCGGAGCGGAGCGTGGCTGAGCCGGAGCTCCGGCTCGTCCACCTCGACGATTGGCTGGCGGTGGTCGACAAGCCGGCCGGGCTCGTCGTCCATCCGGCGCCGTCCCACAGCGGCCCCACGCTGGTGGACGAGCTGGCCGAGATCCTCGGCGGCGGGGGGGACCCGGAGCGACCGGGCATCGTCCACCGGCTCGACAAGGGCACCAGCGGCCTGCTGGTCGTCGCCCGCGACGACGCGACCCACGCGGCACTGCAGGAGCGGGTCCGCGAGCGCGAGGTCGAGCGGGTCTATCTGGCGCTGGCCGGTGGCAAGCTCGCTTCGCGGACTGGGACGATCGACGCGCCGATCGGCCGCGCCGCCCGACAGCGGCACCGGATGGCGGTCTCGGGGGCGGCATCACGGCAAGCGCGCACCCACTTCACCGTGCTCGAGTTGCTGCCGCGGGAGACCTACCTGGAGGCCCGCCTGGAGACCGGCCGCACCCACCAGATCCGCGCCCACTTCGCCGCCATCGGCCACCCGCTGACGGGCGACACGACCTACGGTGGAGCCGATCGCTACGGCCTCGAGCGCCAGTTCCTCCATGCCCACCGCCTCGCCTTCCGGCACCCGCACAGCGGCGAGCAGCTCAGCTTCAGCTCACCCCTGCCGGAGGACCTGGAGGCGGCGCTGGAGGCCGCCCGCGCCGATTAGGCGCTCCGCTCTACAATCGACGGTCCAAACCAACCCCCGCTCGAGGCGAACCCGGATCCTGCCTGGCACCAACCAGGTCCCGGTAAGCGGAGCAGGGTGCTTCACCCAATCCAAGGAGAAACAAAGACATGCCAGAGGCAGAACTCAAAGAGCTGCTCGAGGCCGGAGTCCACTTCGGCCATCAGACTCGCCGCTGGAACCCGAACATGCGCCGGTTCATCTTCGGCGAGCTGGACGGGATCCACATCATCGACCTGCTGCAGACCGAGGCGCTGCTGGAGAACGCGCGCCGCTTCGCCGGCGAGCTCGCCAGCGGCGGCGGGACGGTGCTCTTCGTCGGCACCAAGAAGCAGGCCCGCGACACGGTCCAGGAATGGGCCGACCGCTGCAAGATGCCCTACGTCAACAAGCGCTGGCTCGGTGGGCTCTTGACCAACTTCAACACGATGTCGGGGCGGATCGGCCGCCTCCACGAGCTCAACGGCTGGAAAGAGGAAGGCAAACTCGACCTCCTGCCGACCAAGGAGCGGATGGGGATGGAGGCCGAACTCGCCAAGCTCGAGTTCAACCTCGGTGGCGTCCGCGACATGGACCGGCTCCCCGACGCGGTCTTCGTCGCCGACCTGAAAACCGAGGAGATCGCGGTCAACGAGGCGGCTCGCCTGCGGATCCCGATCATCGGCCTGGTCGACACCAACTGCGACCCGACGCCGGTCGACTACGTGATTCCCGGCAACGACGACGCGATTCGCTCCTGCCAGCTGATCATCGGCACGATCGGCAAAGCGGTCGAGGACGGCTCCAGCTCCTGGCGCGTCCAGGAGGAGAAACGGATCGCCGAAGAGATGGAGCGGCGCAAAAAGGACGAGGAAGAGCGCAAAAAACGCGAGGAAGAAGAGAAAGCTCGCGTCGAAGCCGAGGAAGCAAAAAAAGCGGCCGAGGAGGCCGCGAAAGCGGCTCAGGCTACGGCTGCGGCGCAGCAGAAAGCCCAGCAGGCGACTCAGGCGCCGAAACAGCAGCAGCCGCAGGCTCAGGCGCCTCAGGCCGCGGGTCCTGTCGACGCAGGGGACCCACCGTCTCCTGCGCAGCAGGAGACGGTCCCCCCCGCGACGCCACCCGCGGCAGAGTCGGGTAAGGCCGAGGCTCCAGCGGCTGAGGCGGCAGCGCCGGCGGAGCAGGAGGCCCCGACCGTGAAAGAGGAGGCACCAGCGGCTGAGGAGGCACCTGCCGCTGAGGAGAAAGTTGAGGAGTCGAAATGAGCGTTACCGCTGCTGACGTGAAGGCTCTCCGGGAACGGACCGGGGCGGCGATGATGGACGCGAAATCGGCGCTGGTCGAGGCCGACGGCGACGTCGAGCGCGCGATCGAGCTGCTGCGGGTGAAGGGGCAGGCATCCGCCGCCAAGCGCGAAGGCCGCGGCACCAACGAGGGTGTTGTCGCCTCCTACATTCACGCCAACGACAAGGTCGGGGCGATGGTCGAAGTCCAGTGCGAGACCGACTTCGTCGCGCGCAACGAGGAGTTCAAGGTCTTCGCCTACCAGGTGGCGCTGCACGCGGCCGCGACCGCGCCGCAGTACGTCACCACCGAGGAAATCCCGGCCGAGGAGCGGGAGGCCGAAAAGCGGGTCTTCGAAGAGAAGGCGCGCGAAGAAGGCAAGCCCGACAACGTCGTCGAGAAAATCGTCGAGGGTCAGCTGAACAAGTGGGCCGCCGAGGTGGCGCTGCTCGACCAGACCCACGTCAACGCCGAGAAACACGAGGGCAAAACGATCGAGGAGCTGCGCCAGGAGCTGGCGGCGAAAACGGGTGAGAACGTCCGCGTCGCGCGCCTCGCCTACTTCCGCGTGGGCGAATAGAGTCAGCTGCAGTGACCGATTCCCCCGAGCCGCGCTTCGGGCGCATACTGCTGAAGCTCTCCGGCGAGGCCCTGATGGGCAGCCAGGAATTCGGCACCGACGCCGCCGAGGTCGATCGGATCGCCAGGCAGGTCGCGGCAGTCCGGGACCGCGGGGTCGAGGTCGCGATCGTGGTCGGCGCCGGCAACATCTACCGCGGCCTCGACGGGGCGGCGAGCGGGATGGACCGGGCAACCGGCGACTACATGGGGATGCTGGCAACGGTGCTCAACGCACTGACGCTGCAGGACGCTCTGGAGCGCCTCGACCAGCACACCCGGGTGATGTCGGCGATCGAAGTGCAGGAGGTCGCCGAGCCCTACATTCGCCGCCGCGCGATGCGCCACTTGGAGAAGGGCCGGGTGGTGATCTTCGCCGCCGGGACCGGCAACCCGTTCTTCACCACCGACACGGCGGCGGCGCTGCGCGCCCTCGAGATCCACGCTGCGGCGATCCTGATGGCCAAGAATGGGGTGGAGGGGGTCTTCGACTCCGATCCGGCGACCAACCCGGAGGCCAAATTCATCCCCGCGATCACCCACAAGGAGGCGATCGAGCAGGGCTTGCGGGTGATGGACTCGACCGCGCTCTCCCTCTGCATGGACAACGACTTGCCGATCTACGTCTTCAACATGGGCGACGAGGGCAACATAGATAGGATCGTTTCCGGCGAAAAAGTGGGGACGCTGGTCTCGAGTTCCCCCGCCGACTGACGAGGACGGGAGCCAGTGGAGCTGATCGACGAACTGCTTGCGGACGCCAAGGAGCGGATGGCCAAATCGGTCGAATCGAGCCGCGGCGAGCTCGCAACCGTCCGCACCGGACGCGCATCCCCGCACCTGCTCGACCGGATCGTCGTCGACTACTACGGCAATCCGACGCCGCTGAAGCAGCTGGCCAACGTCTCCGCCTCGGACGCGCGCCTGCTGACGGTGACGCCATTCGACAAGGGCAGCCTGGGGGGTATCGAGAAAGCGATCCAGGAGTCCGACGTCGGCCTGACGCCGAGCAACGACGGCAACCTGATCCGCCTGCAGATCCCGGAGATGACCGAGGAGCGGCGGCGGGAGATGGTCAAAGTCGTCCACGGCGTCGCCGAGGAGGGGCGGGTCGCGATTCGCAACGTCCGCCGCGACATCATGGGCGACCTGCGCGAGCTTAAAAAAGAGGGCGAAGCCGGCGAGGACGACGAGCGCCGGGCCGAGACGGCTCTGCAGAAACAGACCGACGAGGCGATCGCCGAGATCGACGCTTTGCTCAAGGGCAAGGAAGAAGAGATCCTCGAAGTCTGAGGATCGGGCGGCCCGCCGCGTGACCGCACCGAAATACGTAGCGATCATCACCGACGGCAACGGCCGCTGGGCGCACCAGCATGGCCTTCCGGTCGTCGAGGGACACCGCGCCGGCGCCGACACGCTGAAGGCGCGGCTGCGCGACGCGGCCGAGCTGGGGATCGAGGAGCTGACCGTCTACTCGTTCTCGACCGAGAACTGGAGCCGGCCGGAGGACGAGGTTCGCGGGCTGCTGGAGATGATGGGTGAGCGGATCGGGTCCGAAACGCCGGAGCTGAAGGACGAAGGCGTGCGGATGCGGTACATCGGCCGCCGCGATGGTCTCGATTCGGCATTGGTCGAGCGGATGCGGTGGTCGGAAGAGGAAACCGCCGCCAACGACCGCATCGTCCTCTACGTGGCCTTCAACTACGGTGGCAGGGCGGAGATCCTTGACGCGGCGCGGAAGTTCCAGGGGGAGTCCGAGGAGGAGTTCGGCCAACTCCTGTACGCGCCGGAGATGCACGACCCGGACCTGCTGATCCGCACCAGCGGCGAGCAGCGCCTCTCCAACTACCTGCTCTGGCAGTGCGCCTACTCCGAGCTCGTCTTCCGCGACGAGCTCTGGCCGGACTTCGATCGCGCCGCGCTCGAGGCCTCTTTGCGCGAGTACGAGACGCGGCAGCGACGCTTCGGGAGCCGGGCGTGAAAATCGACCTCTTCGACGACGAGATGTTCGAGGACGAGCCGCAGCCGGCCGAGCGGCCGCCGCGGGAGCCCCGCCGTCGCCGCGGCAGCGGCGAGACGGCGAAGCGGGTCCTCGTTGCCCTGCCGTGGATCGCCTTCGCGATCGCGATCACCGTTGCCGGCGGTGTCGTCTTCGCGCTGGCGATGGTCGCCCTCGGCATCGTCGCGATCCGCGAGTACGCGGCCGTCGCCAGCCGCTACCGCCCGCTCCTCA
The DNA here is from genome assembly GCA_033856415.1 of Solirubrobacterales bacterium. Classification (GTDB taxonomy): domain Bacteria; phylum Actinomycetota; class Thermoleophilia; order Solirubrobacterales; family 70-9; genus VAYN01. The sequence continues at coordinate 18,263 of JAWVFA010000027.1, forward strand.
TCCCCGCCTACGCATCGGTCGCGGCGCTGATCGCGGCTGCCTACCTGGGCAGCGCCTTCAACGTCCTCTACGTGGTCGCCGCCACGATCCCGCTGCTCTTCGCCTTTGCCGCCGATGCCCGCCATCGCGAAGGAGCCACCGTCTCGCTTGGGGTAACGCTGCTGGGTGTGCTGTGGATCGGGATCCCGCTGGCGCACGCGGTCTTCCTGCGCGAACTTCCCGATCACGGCGCGGCGCTGCTGATCGACGTCCTCGTCGGCACCTTCGTCGCCGACACCGCCGCCTACGCGACCGGCCGCATGTTCGGCAGCCACAAAATCGCCCCCAACCTCTCGCCGAACAAGACCATCGAGGGCCTGATCGGCGGCTTCGTGATCGGGACGATGGGCTTCTGGTTCGCGGGCCTGTACCAGGACTGGCTCTCCGGAGTCGATGCCTTGATGATCGGCGCCGCAGTCGCCGCAGTCGCCCCGATCGGCGACCTCTTCGAGTCGCTGCTGAAGCGCGACCTCGGGACCAAGGACACCGGCACCCTCTTCGGTCCCCACGGCGGCCTCCTCGACCGCCTCGACGCGGTCTTCTTCACCGTCGTAGTCGGCTACTACCTCGCGGTCGCGGTCGTCTACTGATGACAGGGGACGACTGGCGCTTGCAGGTCGATTTCCGCGATGACGGGATGGTCGACGCGATGCACGACCGCCTCGACGCCGAGGAGCTCGAGCACGACCTCAGCAAAGCCTTCCACGACCGGGTGATCGTCTCGCGGAACGCGACGACGATCTTTCTCTATGCCGGCGACAGGGAACAGGCGGAAAAGGCGCGGGAGCTGGTGGCCCGCCTCGCCGCCGAGGACGGGGAGGAGGTGGAACTGGACTTTCGCCGCTGGCACCCGGCAGCACTCGAGTGGAGGCCCGCCGACGAGCCGCTGCCCGAGGACGCTGCCGCGCGGGCGGCCGAGCACCAGAGGCGGATCGAAGCGGAACGCAGGGAGTCCGAGGAGCAGGGATACCCGCAGTACGAGGTACGGGTGAACTTTCCCTCGTGGGGCGACGCGGGCGAGTTCGCCGAGCGCCTCCATGCTGAGGGCCTGCAGACGGTCCACCGCTGGCGCCATGTCCTCGTCGGGGCCGCCGACGAGGACGCCGCCAAGGCCCTCGCGGAGCGGATTCGCGCCGAGGCGCCGGCGGGCAACGAGGTAGTCGTTGAGGCGACCTTCAAGGAGATCGCCGACGACATTCGCAACCCGTTTGCATTTCTCGGCGGCCTCGGCGGATGATGCCGAAACCGCATGAGCCCGTCTTCGGCAAGGGCTGACGCGGTTTCGCGGTGCGCCTGGCCCGTCCGTATCCTCTGTCGGGCATGAAGAAGGTCCTCATACTCGGCTCGACCGGGTCCATCGGCACGCAGGCGCTGGAGGTGATCGGGCGCTCGGAGGAGCTGCAGGCGGTCGGCCTGGCGGCCGGCTCGGGCTGGGAGATGGCGGTCGAGCAGGCCCGCGAGCACGGCGTCCCGACGATCGCGCTGTCGGATTCCTCCGCGGCCGAGAGCGCTCGTGGCGCCTGGAGCGGGCGGGTCCTCGAGGGCGAGGAGGGGGTGCGAGAGCTGATCGTCACCACCGAGCCGGACCTGGTCCTGAACGCGATCGTCGGCGCCGCCGGCCTCGGCTCGACGATCGTCGCCCTCAGCGAGGGGATCGACGTCGCCCTGGCCAACAAGGAGAGCCTTGTCCTCGGCGGCGAGTTGGTGATGGCGCTGGCCGAGGCGACCGGGGCGCGTTTGCTCCCGGTCGACTCCGAGCACTCGGCCCTCTTCCAGCTGATCGAAGGCGAGGCGCCGGGGACGGTGGAGCGGCTGGTGCTGACCGCCTCGGGCGGTCCGTTCCGCGGCCGCGAGGACCTCTCCGGAGTCAGCGTCGCCGACGCCCTCGCGCACCCGACCTGGCGGATGGGCGGCAGGATCACGATCGACTCGGCGACGCTGATGAACAAGGGCTTCGAGGCGATCGAGGCGCATCACCTCTTCGCCGTCTCCTATGAGCGAATCGGGGTCGTGGTCCACCCGCAGTCCTTGATCCACTCGCTGATCCACCTCAACGACGGGTCCTCGTTGGCGCACCTCGGCTATCCCGACATGCGGGTGCCGATCTCCTACGCGTTGCACCACCCGGAACGGGCCGACGTCGACGTGCCGCAGCTCGATCTCGCCACGGTCGGCTCACTGACCTTCGAGGAGCCCGACCCGGAGACCTTCGCCTGCCTGCGACTGGCGCTGGAGGCCGGCGCAGCCGGCGGGACGGCGCCCTGCGTGCTGAACGCCGCCGACGAGGTCGCCGTCGCCGCGTTCCTCGCCGAGCGCATTCCCTTCACCGGCATCCCGGCGGTGATCGAGCGAGTGCTGGAGGAGATGCCGGCCCGTCCGGTCACCCACTTCGACGACCTCTTCGCCACCGACGCCGAGGCGCGAGAGCGCAGCGAGGAGCAGATCCGGGGGTTGATGCCCGCATGAGCTGGTTCTGGGTCTTCGTCGGCTTCTGCGTACTGATCGTCCTCCACGAGGCGGGCCACTTCTTCGCCGCCAAGGCGACGGGGATGCGGGTCGAGCGCTTCTTCCTCTTCTTCGGGCCGACGATCTGGTCGGTCAAGAGAGGCGAAACGGAGTACGGGGTTAAATCGATCCCGATCGGCGGCTACGTGAAAATCACCGGGATGAACCCGGAGGAGGAGGTTCTTCCGGAGCACGAATCGAATGCCTACTTCCGCAAGCCGGTCTGGAAGAGGATCGTCGTCGTCGCCGCGGGGCCAGCGGTGAACATCGTCCTTGCCTTCGCGATCCTCTTCGGCGTCTACTGGGTCAACGGCCAGGAAGAAACGGTGCCGCGGGTCTCCGAGATCAGGCGGGGAACGCCCGCCGCGCAGGTCCTGCAGCCCGGGGACGAGATCGTCGCCGTCGACGGCCACCGCTATCTCGGCCTGGGCAGGGAAGAGCGGCTGGCGAAGTTCGTCGAAGACGTCGCCGACCACAAGTGCGACGGCAAGCAGGTCGACGGTTGCGTCGCCGCGACGCCGGTCGAGGTCGAGGTGCGCCGGGGCGGCCAGCTCGAGACGATCGCGGTGCGGCCACGTTACGACGAGGAAGCGGGGCGGGCTCTGATCGGGTTCTCCTACGCGACGAGAGTCGATGAGGTCGGCCCCGGCGAGGCCGCCAAGGAAGCCGGCAACGCGATCTGGGAAGTCGCCTCGGGCACCGTCCACGTCTTCACCCACCTGTTTGAATCCGAACAGCGCGAGCAGGTCTCGGGCGTCGTCGGGATCAGCGACGTGGGTCACCAGGTAATCGAAAAGGGCCTGGAACGGGCGCTGCTGCTGCTCGCCTTCGTCAGCCTCTCGCTCGGCCTGGTCAACCTGCTGCCGATCCTGCCGCTCGACGGCGGCCACATCTTCTGGGCCCTGGTCGAGAAGCTGCGCGGCCGGCCGGTCTCGCTGCGGGTGATGGAGCGGGCGACGATGGTCGGGGTCGCCCTCGTCTTGATGCTCTTCTTCCTCGGCCTCTCTAACGACATCGGACGCATCACCGGCGAAGGCTTCGAAGTCCGCTAGCGCTCAGCTCTGCGGGCGAATGACCCTGAATCGGCAGCTGGCCGGGGTGAGGTCCTTGGCGCCGTCGTGGCCGACGGCGCGGACCTGGAAGCGATGCGCCCCCAGCGCCAGGCGCTTGGTGGTGAGTGGCGAGGCGCAGGAGCGGAAGCGCTTGCCGTCGAGCTTGCATTCGAAGCGCGACTCCGGCTCGCTCGAGGTGAACCGGAAGGTGGGCGTGCACTGGTGCTGGCCGGCGTGGGGTCCGGCCCCGACGCGTTCCGCCCCCGGACCTGAAAGGTGTAGGTGCCGTCGGCGAGGTCGGTGTATTCGATCCCGGTCTCGGGGCATGAGGCGAATGCCGCGGCATCGAGCCGGCATTCGTAGCTCGTCGCGGCAGCTCGGTTCGATCGCGCGCCGGATCGCTTTGCCCGCGGTGATGCCGCTGGGTGATACGGGCGAGCCCGCGGCGGCCGCCAGGGTCCATCCAAAGATCCGCCCTCCCATCGATCCGGCATACGGCTGGGGCAGCGCGGAGGTTCAACCCGGAGGGCAGGACCCACAGGGCTGATTGTCGAGGCGAAATAGCTCGGTCCAGCCGATCCCAGGGCGAGCCGCCCTTCTCATGGGCGGCTCGGAACCCCGGCGCGCAATCCACTCTCAGTAGGCTTTGGATATGGCTTCTAAGCGGCAAATCTTCGTCGGCAACGTGCCGATCGGCGGCGGTGCGCCGGTCGCCGTGCAGACGATGACCAAGACCGAGACCGCCAACCTGGCGGCGACGATGGAGCAGATCCGCAAGGTCGCCGACGCCGGCGCGGATCTTGTCCGCTGCGCGGTGCCGCGCGAGCAAGACGCGGAGGCATTGAAGACGATCGTCAAGGAATCGCCGATCCCGGTGATTGCCGACATCCACTTCAACCACACCCTGGCGCTGAAAGCGATCGACGCCGGCGCCCACTGCATCCGGCTCAACCCGGGCAACATCGGCGGTCGCGACAAAGTCGCCGAGGTCGCCGCGAAGGCGAATGCCGCCGGGGTGCCGATGCGGATCGGGGTCAACTCCGGCTCGCTGCCCAAGCACCTGCACGAGCTCGAGCGGACCTCGCCGGTCGAGGCGCTGGTCGCCGCCGCGATCGAGTTCGTGGAACTGATGGAGGGCCTCGACTTCGAAAACTTCAAGGTCTCGATCAAGTCGACCAACGTCCCGTACACGATCGCCGCCAACCGGCTGCTCTCGGAGAAGATTCCCTATCCGCTGCACCTCGGCGTCACCGAGGCGGGGACCAAATGGGGCGGCTCGCTGAAAAGCGCGGTCGGCCTGGGGACGCTGCTCGCCGACGGGATCGGCGACACGATCCGGATCAGCCTCTCGACCTTCCACGCCGAGGAGGAGGTCAAGGTCGCCTGGGAGATCCTCAAGGCGCTGCAGCTTCGCGAGCGCGGCCCGGTGCTGATTGCCTGTCCGACCTGTGGCCGCCTGCAGTTCG
>JAWVFA010000028.1:0-16757 GCA_033856415.1 Solirubrobacterales bacterium
GTCTGAGCTGAAGGGTGGATATGACCCCTTCAGCTCAGACACGCCTAGGCCGACGGGAGCGGGGACGCGCTTTGGCGGAGCTGGCGACGCGGCAGCACGGAGTGGTAGCGCTCTTTCAGCTGCGGGATCTCGGGTTCGGAGACGCGGCAATCAAGGCGCGGCTCGCCAGCGGCTTGCTCCATCACCGCCATGAGGAGGTCTATGCCGTCGGACACCGTCGGCTTGGGCAGCGCGGTTGGTGGTGGGCCGCAGTTCTGGCCTACGGTCCGGGAGCGGTGTTGAGCCATCGGACGGCAGCGGTGCTCTGGGGCTTTCGGCGGCCACGCAAGGAACCGATCGATGTCACGGCTCGGTGCGGGCGTCAAGGGGTCGAACGCCGCAGCGGGATCTGGATCCACCGCTGCAAGATCGGGCCAGAGGACATGACGACCGAGGGCGGCTTTCCAGTCACCACGGTCGCTCGCACCATCTTCGATCTCGCCGAAGTGGCTCCCTACGACTCGCTGAAGGGCGCCGCGGAGGAGGCAGATCGGCTGAAACTGTTGCGACTCCGTGAGCTCGAGGGCGTCTGCGAGCGCGGCCGGGGACGTCGGGCCCTACGGCCGGTGCGCCGGCTGCTCGAGGAGCTGCGCTTCCCGGACGCGGGTCGATCGCCGCTGGAGATCCGCTTCTCCGCCTTCGTCCACGAGCATCGCCTGCCAGAGCCGAACCAGAACGCGCAGTTGCTGGGTCACGAGGTCGACGCGCTCTGGCCGGCGGCCAAGCTCGTCGTCGAGCTCGACAGCTGGGAACACCACGGGCACCGCACCGCCTTCGAGCGCGACCGCGCTCGGGACCTGAAGTTGATGATTGCCGGCTACCGCACGATCCGCGTCACCCATCGCCGACTCGACCGCGAACCAGATCGCCTCGCGGCGGAGATCCGGCAGCTGCTGGCTACCCCGCCACCGGACTGACGCCTAGCTACTAGAGCGAGCGCAGCATCGCGGCGGCGATCGCCGCCGTCTCGGTCGGGCTTTCGCCGACCCGCACGCCCTTCGCTTCGAGCGCGTCTTTCTTCGCCTGGGCGGTGCCCGAGGAGCCGGAGATGATCGCCCCGGCGTGGCCCATCTGCTTGCCGGGCGGCGCCGTGAAGCCGGCGATGTAGGCGACCACCGGCTTGGAGACCTCGGCGGCGATGAACTCGGCTGCCCGCTCCTCGGCGTCGCCGCCGATCTCGCCGACCATCACGATCAGCTCGGTGTCGGGGTCGGCCTCGTACAGCTTCAAGATGTCGATGAAGTCGGAGCCGACGATCGGGTCGCCGCCGATGCCGACGATCGAGGAGTTGCCGGTGCCGGCCTGTTTCAGCTCGTTGCCGATCTGGTAGGTCAGGGTGCCGCTCTTGGAGACGACGCCGATCGGGCCCGGGTCGAAGAACTGGGCCGGGATGATCCCGACATTGGCCTTGCCAGGGGAGAGGACGCCGGGGCAGTTGGGGCCGATCAGCCGGACGCCGGCCTCCTTCGCCTTCCAGTAGGTGCTCAGCATGTCGAGGACGGGGATGCCCTCGGTGATCGCGATCACCGTCTCGACCCCGGACTCGATCGCCTCGTCGATCGCCGGCGCGGCGAAGCGGGCGGGAACGAAGATCATCGAGGTGTTGGCACCGGCCTCCTCGACAGCCTCCTTGATCGTGTCGAAGACCGGCACGCCCTCGACGTCCTGGCCGCCCTTGCCGGGGGTGACGCCGGCGACGAGGTCGGTCCCGTAGGCCTTGTTGCGGAGGCCGTGGAAGGAACCCTCGCGCCCGGTCAGCCCGGAGACGGCGAGCTTCGTGCTCTGGTCGACGATGATGCTCATGCGGCGCTCCCGGCGAGCTCGACCACGCGGCGCGCGGCGTCCAGCATCGTCTTCTCCTGGTGCAGGTTGGGCAGGTTCGCCTCGGCGAGGATCTTCAGACCCTCCTCGGAGTTCGTCCCGTCGAGGCGCACCACCAGCGGCACGCCGAGGTCGATCTGCTGCGAGGCGGTGACGATCCCGTTGGCGATCTCGTCGCAGCGGGTGATGCCGCCGAAGATGTTGAAGAGGATCGCGGTGACCTTCTGGTCGGACTTGATCACTTCCAGCGCGTTGACGATCGCCTCGGCTTTGGAGCCGCCGCCGGCGTCGAGGAAGTTGGCCGGGGCGCCGCCCGCCTGGGCGACGACGTCGAGCGTCGACATGCAGAGGCCGGCGCCGTTGGCGAGGATGCCGACGTTGCCGTCGAGTTTCACGTAGGTGAGGCCCTTTTCCTTGGCCATCTGCTCCTGCGGGTCGTCGACGGTGTCGGCGATCTCGGCCAGGTCCTGGTGGCGGAAGAGCGAGTTGCCGTCGATCGTCACCTTCGAGTCCAGAGCGACGACGTCGCGATCGGCGGTGACAATCAGCGGGTTGACCTCGATCAGGGTCGCGTCCTCCTCGCGCGCCACCTCGGCCAGCTTCACCAGCGCGTCGGCGGCTTCGTCGAGGGCGTCCTCGGCAAGGCCGGCGTCGGCCACGATCGAGCGTGCCGCGGCGGCGTCGAACTCCTTGGTCGGATCGATGTGGCGTTTGACCAGCGCGTCGGGGTCCTCGGCGGCGACCGCCTCGATGTCCATCCCCCCCTTGGCTGAGACCATCGCCAGCAGCTTCTTCTCGCCGCGGTCGAGGATCACCGAGGCGTAGTACTCCTCGGCGATGTCGGAGCCGCCCTCGACCCAGACCTGGTCGACGCGGAACGGGCCCTCGCCGTGCGGGCCGACGATGTCCATGCCGAGGATCGCGTCGGCGTGGGCGCGCGCCTCCTCGGCGTTCTGGGCGATCTTGATCCCGCCCGCCTTGCCGCGGCCGCCGATCAGGACCTGGGCCTTGATCGCGCAGGGGTAGCCGATCTTCTCCGCCGCGGCGACGGCGTCGTCGACCGTATTGGCGACCTCGCCACTCGGCACGGCGATGCCGTGCTTGGCGAACAGCTGCTTGCCCTGGTACTCGAGGAGGTCCATATCTGAGAGCGGCGCTGGGGGGAGCGCGCGCGGCAGACTACCCGAATGACATAATGCCGCGCTCGCTCATGGCCCTGCCCAGTCTCAAAAACATCAATTGGGTGACTACCGATTGCTACGGCACCCTTATCGACTGGGAGAAAGGGATCGTCGAGGCCTGCAAGAAAGAGGCGACCAAAGACGGCTTCAGCTTCGAAGAGGGGCCGTTTCTCGAGCGCTTCATGGAAGTGCAGGCGGAGATCATGGCCGGCTCCTACGAGCTCTACGCCGAGGTGCTGCGCCGCACGATCGTCAAAGTCGCCGGCGAGATCGGCTGGGAAGTGGAGCCCTCGCGAGCCCAGTTCCTGCCCAACAGCGTCGCCTACTGGCTGCCCTTCCGCGAGGCCAACGCGGCGATGGACCGGCTCGGCAAGAAGTACGAGATCGGGATCGTCTCCAACGTCGACGACAAACTGCTGGGGATCTCGCGCCGCCACCTGCGGACCGAACTGGACCTCGTCGTCACCGCCCAGCAGGTGCGCAGCTACAAGCCGGACCCCGTCCACTTCAAAGAGTGCGCGCGGCGGATCGGCGGCAAGAAAGGCTGGCTCCACATCGGCTGCAACTACACGACCGACATCGCCCCGGTGCTGAAAATGAACGTGCCGGTGATCTGGGTCAACCGCCACGGCGAGAAACTGGAAGGGCGCAAAGCCCCCAGCGCGACGGTTAAAAACTTCCGCGAAGCCGTGAAAAAGCTCGGCGCGTCCTGAGCGTCTTCAGCGTCTTCTAGCTTTCAGGCCGCAACTCAGGCGTGAGGCGCCGGTTTCGGGGTAATTGCGCCCCTCGACTTGCTGATGCAGACGTACGCTCGACAGACCAGTTCGTCGCTCGCCCGTGCCCGGGGGCGGTTCGCCATCGCGCTTGGGCTCTGCCTGCTACTGGTGAGCTTGATCGTCGCCGGCCTGCAGAGCGCCGAGGCGGCGGAACCCTCGGCGGTCCAGAAACCGAGCTTCGTCGTCGTCCAGGTCGACGACGCGACGCTCGACCAGCTCTACGCCAGCCTCAACGTCGGCGGGATCGAAGTGCAGGCGATGCCCTACACCCAGGCGCTGATCGCCGGTCGCGGCATCACCTTCAACCGCTACTACGTCCCCTACCCCCTCTGCTGCCCCAGCCGGGTCAGCCTGCTGACCGGCCGCTACGCCCACAACCACAACGTCCGCGGCAACGTGCCGCCGAACGGGGGGTTCACCGGCTTCAAAGCCCGCGGCGCCTACAGCCACAACCTCGCCACCTGGCTGCAGGCGGCGGGTTACCGGACGATCCACATCGGCAAGTTCCTCAACGGCTACGGCGACGAACCGTTTGACGAAGGCAAAGACGTGCCGCCCGGCTGGAGCGCCTGGCACAGCGTCCTGCGCGCCGACACCAACCATTACTTCTACGGCTACACGCTGAACAACAACGGGGCGCTGGAAGGCCCGTACGGCGATCCCGGCAGCTGGGAAACGCGCGAATACGGCGAGCGCGACGATTTCGGTTGTCCCAGCGCGCCGCTGAACGGCAAACCCTGCTTCTACGAGACCGATCGCTTCAACACGATCGCCTGGGAAGAGCTGACCCAGACCTCGCCCGAACAGCCCTTCTACCTGCAGATGGACTACACCGCTCCGCACGGGGACTTCCGCCGCCCCGCCGGGCCGGAGCCGGCGACGCGCCACTACAACACCTTCGCCGGCGCGCCCTACCCGCACAGCCGCTCGCAGGGTTTCAACGAGGGCAACGTCAACGACAAGCCGCGCTTCATCCGCGAAGCGCCCTACCTCTCGCTGAACGAGATCCACACCTACCGCGTCTACTACCAGAAGGCGCTGGAGTCGCTGCGCTCGGTGGACGAAGGCGTGAAACTGATCGTCGACACGCTTGGCGGTCTGCAGCGGCTGCGCAACACCTACATCGTCTTCACCTCCGACAACGGCTTCTTCTACGGCGAGCACCGGCTGACCGGCGGCAAGTTCATCGCCTACGAGCCGGCCACCCACCTGCCGCTGCTGATTCGCGGTCCGGGGATCAAGCCGGGCACCTCGACCGGGGAGCTAGCCGCCAACATCGACCTCGCGCCGACGATCCTCGAACTGGCCGGAGCAGAAGCGGACAAAAGCATCGACGGTCGCTCGCTGGTGCCCTACATGCGCGACCCGGCGCTGCGCTCGCGGCGGCCGATCCTCTTCGAGTCCTTCGTCGAGACCAACGACGTCGAAGCCAACGGCGAACCGACCGCCCAACGGGCGGTGAAGGAGCTAAAGCGCCACCGGCGCACCGATAAGGACGGCGCCAGCGCCTCGATCGTCGCCCCCCCGAAGGACTACGAGGGAATCCGCCTCGGGCCCTACAAGTACATCGAGTGGCCGGACGGCGAGAAAGAGCTCTACGACATCACCAAGGACCCCTACGAGCTGAACAACGTCGTCCGCGTCCCCAACCTCTCCCCGATCCGCGCCTTCCTCCACGCCCAGCTCGTCCGCCTCGAGACCTGCGTCGGGCGCGCCTGCCAGGAAGTCGCGCCGAAATTCCCGCTGACCCGCGAGCAGCAGCGCAAGGTCGACAAGCAGCGGCGCGAAGAAGAACGGCAGAAAGAAAAGGAACGCGAAGAAAAACGGCACCACAAACGCAAAGGCTGAAGCTCTTGGTGTTTGTGGAGAGGGTCACACCCCCTCCTCTCTCAACTTGCTCGGGTGGCTCCGAAATGGCCGTCCGAGAATCGCTCGACCGAGAAGTACAAGCCGTTCGGAGGGGGTGTGACCCTCTCCTCACCGGCCGGTGAGTGCTTCAGCCTTTGCGGCTCTGGCCGGGAGAGTTATTTGATGACCGCGAGGGTGTCGCCGCTGCCTACTGCGGCGCCTTCGGAGATCGGGAGCTCCTCGACTTTGCCGGAGCGGTGGGCGGTGATCTCGTTCTCCATCTTCATCGCCTCGATCACGCAGATCAGGTCTCCCTCGGAGACCTCGGCGCCCTTCTCGACGGCGACTTTGAGAACCGTGCCCTGCAGCGGCGAGGGCAGGGCCTCGCTGGAGGCGCTGGGACCGCTGCCGCCTTTGCGCTCCCGTTTAGGCGGTTTCTTGCCACCGGCGGCCGGGGCGCCGACGCCGCCGCCCGCGGGGGCCTCGCCGATCACCTTGACGTCGAAGAGCTTGCCGGAGACCTCGACCTTGTAGTCGCGGCTGACGACCTCGCCGCCGTCCTCGGAGGGCTCGGGCGGCTTGGCGTCGGCGGGCGCCGTCGACTTCAGCCACTCGGTGTCCTCCATCAGGTCGCGGCAGGTCTCCCCCTTCGCCCACTGCTCGGTGGCGAGGATCGCTTCGTGGAAGGGGATCAGGGTGGTGAGGCCGCCGGAGTCGTATTCGCCGAGCGCCCGCAGCATCCGCCGGGTCGCTTTCTCGCGGTCGACGTCCCAGACGATCAGCTTGGCCACCATCGGGTCGTACATCGGCGTCACCTCGGAGCCGCCCTCGACGCCGGAGTCGACGCGGACGCCGGGGCCGGAGGGCTCGCGGTAGGAGTCGCCGATCGGGCCCGGGGCGGGGGCGAATTTCTTGTGCGCCGCCTCGGCGTTGATCCGGCACTCGATCGACCAGCCGTTCAGCTCGACGTCCTCCTGGGCGATCGAGAGCTGCTCGCCGGCGGCGACCAGGATCTGCTCGCGGACGATGTCGATCCCGGTGACCATCTCGGTCACGCAGTGCTCGACCTGGACGCGGGTGTTCATCTCGAGGAAGAAGTACTCGTCGCCAACCTGCATGCCCTCGATCGTGCCGGCGCCGCGGTAGCCCACGGCGGCGGCCGCATCGGTGGCGATCTTGCCGATCCGCTCGCGCATCTCGGCGTCGACGTGCGGCCCGGGGGCCTCCTCGATCACCTTCTGGTGGCGGCGCTGGATCGAGCAGTCGCGCTCGCCGAGGTGGATCACGTTGCCGTGCGAGTCGGCCAGCACCTGGACCTCGACGTGGCGCGGGTCCTCGAGGTAGCGCTCGATGTAGACGCGGTCGTCGGAGAAGAACTTCTCGCCTTCGCGGGCCGAGCCCTCGAAGGCCTCCTGCAGGTCGTCGGGGGTCATCGCCACCCGGAAGCCCTTGCCGCCGCCGCCGCCCGCCGCCTTGCAGGCGACCGGGTAACCGGCTTCCTCGGCCTGCTTGCGGGCCTCGTCGAGGTCCTTGGCGACCTCGGTCGAGCCGGGGACGATCGGCACCCCGGCCTGCTCCATGATCTCGCGCGCCCGGGTCTTCGAGCCCATCGCTTCGATCGCCTCCGGCGGCGGTCCGATCCAGGTGATCCCGGCCTCGGCGCAGGCGCGCGCCATCTCGGCGTTCTCGGCGAGGAAGCCGTAACCGGGGTGGATCCCTTCGGCGCCGGCCTCCTTGGCGGTCTCGATGATCTTTGGGAGGTTCAGGTAGCTCTCGGCCGGGACGGCGGGGCCGATCAAGAAGGCCTCGTCGGCCTCGCGCACGTGGGGGGCGTCGCGGTCGATCTCCGAGTAGACGGCGACCGAGACGATGCCCATCTCCTTCAGGGTGCGGGCCACGCGGATGGCGATCTCGCCGCGGTTGGCAATAAGAACCTTCTGGAACACGGCGGCGCAGTCTATTTATTTGGGCCGCTAGGGTGCGCGGCCAATGTTGATCGAGCTACAGAGCCATTCGACCGTCTCGGATGGGCAGCTTCTGCCTGCCGAGGTGGTGGCCGAAGCTGCGAAGGCCGGGGTTACGACCCTGGCGCTGACCGACCACGACGCGATTGCGGGCGTGGTCGAGGCTGAGGAAGCGGCGCAGCGGCTGGGGATCGAGCTGGTCCCGGCGATCGAGATGTCGTGCGTCCACGAGTACGCCGAAGACCTCCACATCTGCGGCTACTGGATCGACGTGCGGCGGATCGCTGCTGCTTGCGAGCGGGCCCAGCACGAGCGGGTGATGCGGGCCGGGGAGATCATCGAGAAGCTGCGCGGCGAGGGGTTCGACCTGCACCTCGAGGACGCGGTCCGCGAGGCCGGCGACGCGCTCTCGATCGGCCGCCCCCACATCGCCCGTGCCGCCGGCGCGAGCGGCGACCTCGGCCCCTTCTTCGAGGAGTACCTGGTGCCGGGCGCCAAGGCCTTCGTCCCCCGCCGCTGGCCGACCGCCGAGCAGGCAATCGCGCTGATCCGCGAAGCCGGCGGCATCGCAGTCATCGCCCACCCCTACTGGGACATCTCCGAGCCGGACGAGGTAGACGACCTGATCCGCTCCCTCAAGGCCGACGGCGTCGAGACCTTCTACCCGACCCACTCCAAGGAGCAGACCGAACACCTCCTCGAGCTCTGCGCCGAGCTCGACCTCGTCCCCACCGCCAGCTCCGACTACCACGGTCCCACCCACAAGACCTTCGCCAAGTTCGGCGCCTACGACACCTACGGCCTCGGCGAGCCGCAGGTGCCGCCTAAGCCGTAGCCCGCTCGCGAACCCAGCGGACGAACTCCGCTTGGCCCATTTCGCCTTTCTCGACCCGTTCCAGCGTGGTCTCCACGTCCTCGGCCTCCTCCGCCGGCCGGGACCAACGGCATTCGCCGAGGATGAGCATTTCCCGCATCGCCTCGTAACCGATCGCCTTGTTGCCGCAGGGGAGCGGCTTGGTGCGAATAAGTTGCCTGGCGCAGATCGCCGCCTGCTCAATGGGATCGGGAAAGAGGGCGGTGCCGTAGACGCGGACGAACGGCGCCGCCAACGCCGCCTCCGCCCTGTACACGCAGACCCCCTCCTCCAGCTCCGCGTACGGCACCCCGAGCCTCGCCTCGGCGATCAGCAAAAGTCTTTCCAGGCTCAACCGGTTTCTCATACCGTCAACCGTATTCAAGCAGATATGCCGTAACAGAGACCGCAAACCGTATACAGACAAAATATTACATATATAACTAAGATCGCCACCAACCACTGATGGCGACCAAAGTCCTGAGCCTGCGCCTCCCCGAGGAGATAGCGGTGGAAATCGCCGCCGTGGCCCGCGCCAACGGCGTCTCGGTATCCAGGGCGATCCGCATGGCGATCGAGGACTACGTCGCGGCCCAGCGCTCTGACAAAGCCTTCAAAGCCCGGCTCAAACAACGCCTCGAGGAAGACCGCGAGCTACTAGAACGCCTCACGGAATAGGGGATCAACGAATAGAGGGGCGGAGAGCCCTTCTCCAGACACCCGATATCGAGCCATTGGCGAGCTGTGTCTGGAGAGGGCTTCCGCCCCCTAACGCTTGTTAGCTGACCAGCTTCAGCTGGACTTTCCGCACCAGCGTCGAGGTCGCACCACCCGTAGGCGTGTAGGCGAGTTTGACCTGGACCTTCGCTTTGCCGGTCGCCTTGAGGGCCTTAAGCGCTTTTCCCTTGGGGACGATCGGCAATTTTACGTTGCCCGCGGCTTTCGCTGCTTTGCTGCGCTTCTTGATCTTTTTGCCGCTGACCGCAAGCGCACCCGGCGCACCGACGTTGACCGTCAGCACAGCGGTCCCGTTCTTCTTGTTGCGTTTCACTTTTTTGCCGAATTTGAACGCGGAGAAGTTGGCCGTTACCGACTTCGCCGAGTCCATAGTCAGCCCGCAGGCCAAACCGGCGCAGGCGCCACTGAAGCCGGCGAAAGCAAACCCTTTGCTGGAGGTTGCCGCGAGGCTCACCGGCGTCTGGTAGACGAGGTCGGCGCTGCAGACGGTGCCACAGGAGATGCCGCCGGCGCTGCTGGTGACGGTCCCGGCGGCAGGGTTCGAGTTGGCGACCGTTAGCCGCTGCTTGCCCAGAGTTCGCACGGTATTGACAACGATCTGTCCGAAGTTGCCGTTCCAGACGTCTCCGTAGCCGTCGCCAATGTAGGCGCTGATATTGACCACCCGGCCCTTAAAAGCGATCGCCGGTCGTCCATCTGCCCAGCTGGCGACCAGAGTCGCGCCGGAGGCAAGAGCGTTGGTGGTGTTGAGTTCGGTTTCCAGCGAGCCGGGGGCCACCCCGCTCATCAACGGGCTAGCCGCATCGAAGCTGCCGAGAGTGGTGAGTTCATTTTCGTTATCACCCAAAAGGAATGGCGCATAACCACCCGTTTCCCAGCGTCCAGTCGGCGCTCCACCGTTGTCCCAGGTGTCGTAGGTCGTCGAGACGACGACTCCTCCACCGTCGACATAAGAGGCGAGCGAATTGCCCCACGCTTCATTGTCAAGGTAGGAGCTGTCGCCGATGCTGACGACGATGTCGTAGGTAGCCAGTTGGGCAGCCGACGGCGTTTCGGCAGTGGTGTCAACGAGATCTACTTTTGCGACATCCGGAAAGGCCGTCACCTGACCAGCAAGCTCTTTCGGCAGTTCCGGAGCCGTCTCGGTCATCAGCACCCGGTAAGCGCCCGGCGCCGCCTGCGCCTGCGTAGTGAATAGGCAAAGCGCAGCCAGAGCCATCAGCCCTGCGAGGGCGATGCGGAAGGGCGCGATCAGCGCGCCTTTACGACCCAACATCAAATCTCCCTTCGTTGCAATGAGCGAACTCCGGGATCCTCTCAAAGCAATCAGCTGCAACTCCGCAACAAAAGAGGGGCGGGGAAAATCCCCGCCCCTCGTAACGCTCGTGCGCCAGTACTAA
The DNA here is from genome assembly GCA_033856415.1 of Solirubrobacterales bacterium. Lineage (GTDB taxonomy): Bacteria > Actinomycetota > Thermoleophilia > Solirubrobacterales > 70-9 > VAYN01. The sequence continues at coordinate 10,621 of JAWVFA010000028.1, forward strand.
GCGGCGGCAGTCTCCTTGGCCGGGATGAACCCGCGCTCCTCGAGGTAGGCCAGCAGCTTCTCGGCCGACTCCTCGGGAGTCTCGCTTTCGGTGTGGCAGACGAACTCCGGGTTCTCCGGGGCCTCGTAGGGGTCGGAGACGCCGGTGAATTCTTTGATCTCGCCGGAGAAGGCTTTCGCGTAGAGACCCTTGACGTCGCGCTCGGCGCAGGTGTCGACCGAGGCCTCGACATAGACCTCGACGAAGCGATCGCCCATCAGCTCGCGGGCCTCGTCGCGGATCTCCTTGTAGGGGGAGATCGCCGCGGTGATCACCGGCACGCCGTTGCGGCTGAGCAGATCGGCGACGAAGGCGATCCGCCGGATGTTGGTGTCGCGGTCCTCCTTAGAGAAGCCGAGGCCCTTGGAGAGGTTTTCGCGGACGACGTCGCCGTCGAGGATCTCCAGCTTCGAGCCGCGCTCGCGCAGGTGTCCCTCCAGCACTCGGGAAATCGTCGTCTTGCCGGCTCCGGAGAGTCCGGTGAACCAGAGGGTGAATCCCTTCTCACCAGCCATGCTTTGTCAGTCCTCCTTGTAAGCGTCGATCAGGATGTCGGCGACCTCGTCGCGGGAGAACTCGTGCGGCGGCCTTTCGCCGTTGCCGAGCATCTCGCGGACTTTCGTCCCGGAAAGGAACAGGTGCGCGTCTTGGTCGTGGGGGCAGGTCTTGTTCGAGGCCAGGCCCTCGCACTCGTTGCACCAGAAGGTGTGCTCGAACATCAGCGGCTCGATACCGAGCTCGTCGATGTCGATCGTGTCGAAGATCTTCTGGGCGTCGTAGGTGCCGTAGTAGTCGCCGGCACCCGCGTGGTCGCGGCCGACGATGAAATGCGTGGCGCCGTAGTTGCGGCGGACGATCGCGTGCAGGACCGCCTCGCGCGGGCCGGCGTAGTGCATCTTCGCCGGCTTGACTCCGAGCACGACCCGGTCGTCGGGGTAGTAGTTCTCCATCAGCACCTCGTAGCAGCGCATCCGCACGTCGGCGGGAATGTCGCCGGCCTTGGTCTTGCCGATCAGCGGGTGGATGAAGAGCCCGTCGCAGGTCTCCAGAGCGGCCTTGGTCAGGTACTCGTGGGCGCGGTGGATCGGGTTGCGAGTCTGGAAGGCGACGATCTTCTTCCATCCGCGCGCCTCGAAGTCGGCTTTGTGCTCGGCTGGCGTCTTGTAGCGGCGCATGAAGGCCTCGTCGTGGTCGGGTAGCGCGTCGACCTCGATCGGGCCGGCCAGCATGCGGTTGCCCTCCTCGTAGATCGCAGCGACGCCCGGGTGGGCCTCGTCGGTGGTCCCGTAGACCTGCTCGGCCTCGCGCTTGACGTCGCGCTCCCAGATCTCCTCGACGGTGAGGCGGCCCAGCTTCTTGCCTTCGTCGGAGGAGAGCTCGACAACGTCGCCGACCTCGCACTCGAGGTCGCTCGCCAGGGTGATCGGGATCGGCCAGTAATCGCCGTCGACGGTCCGCATCTCGCTGCAGACGCGCTCCCAGTCGGCGGAGCCCTGGAAGCCGGTCAGCGGCGCGAAGCCGCCGTTGCCGATCATCTCGAAGTCCGCCGTGTGGCGCTCGGAAAGGGTCAGGGACAACTCAGCCATCGTCTCGCTCATCTCACCTATCGGGTCGGGGAAAGGGTCTTTGGGGTTGGGGCGGCGTGCCGGCGCCGCTAGTTGATCCCGCACTCGGTCTTTGCCAGGCCAGTCCAGCGGCCCGCGCGCAGATCCCCACCCGGTTCGACCGGCTGGGTGCAGTGGGTGCAACCGATCGACGGGTAGCCGTGATCGTGAAGCGGGTTGTACGGGAGGTGGTGCTCACGGATGTAGTTCCAAACGTCGCGCTCGGTCCAGTCCGCAAGGGGGTTCAGCTTCCAGAGGTTGAAGCGCTTGTCCCAGCCGAACTTCGGCGTCTTGGAACGGGAGCTGGAGTCTGCCCGGCGGACGCCGGCGACCCAGCAGTCTACGGAAGACAGGGCCTGGCGCATCGGCTCGACCTTGCGGATCCCGCAGCAGGCATCGGGGTTGGTGTTCCAGAGCTCCGGCCCGTGCTCGGCCTCCTGCTCCTCCAGCGTCAGATTGTGGAAGCGGTCGAACTCGATCCCCAGCGCCTCGGCGAGACGGTCGCGGGTCTCGTAGGTCTGCTCGAAGAGGACGTCGGTGTCGAGGTAGAAGAAGCGCGCCTCGGGGTTGACCGTGCTCGCCAGGTGGGCGGTCACCGAGCTCGTTTTCTGAAACGAGCAGGCGATGTAGTGACGGGTGCCGAAGTTCTCGAACATCCACTCCAGCGACTCCTGAGCCGTGCGTCCCTCCAGCTCAGCGGCGATCGCCTCGTGGTCGAGGTCGGCCGGTGTAGGCACGGTGCCGGAGAGGGTGACGGGAGGGGGCTTCATCGCGCGGGCGCGCGCTAGATCGCGCACTCCCCCTCTCCCCGCACTACCTCATACGGGCTCGATCGGTTCCAGTCGATGAACTGCTGCATCGTCTCCAGGCTGAACTCAGCCGGCAGGGTCAGCTCCTTGACCGCCGCTTCGAAGGGCTCGGCGCCGACCCGCTCGGCGAAGGCGTTGAACTCCTCGCCCTCGTTGCGGTCGGCCTCGTAGAGGTGGATCCAGCGCTCGACGGCCTCGGGGACCCGTTTTGCCGGCAAGCGCGATTTGAGCCGCGTGCCGAAGATGACCTCGCCGCCCTCGAAATTGCCGCCGATATGCGGGATGTAGGCCGGCATCGGACGGCCGTTGACTTTCAGCGAGGCGCCGTAGAAGCCGATGTTGGCGATGTGGTGCTGGCTGCAGCCGTTGGGGCAGCCGCTCATTTTGATGTGGATGCGCTTGGTCAGCTCGTCGCCGATCTGCATCGAGGTGACCCGCTCCTTGATCGCCCGGTTGAGGCCCATCGAGGAGGTGATCCCGAGTTTGCAGCTGTCGGTGCCGGGGCAGGAAACCACGTCGGTGATCTCGCGAGCGCCGGCCTCGCCAAGGCCGAGAGCGGTGAGCCGCTCCCAGACGTCGTAGAGGGCCTCGTCGCGAACCCAGCGCAGGACGAAGTTCTGCTGCACCGTGCTGCGGGCGGCGCCGCCGGTGAACTCGCGCATGATCTGGGCGAGGCCGCGGAACTGCTCCGGCGTGAGGTCGCCGCGGGTGACCTTGACCTCGACGGTGGAGAAGCCCTCCTGGCGCTGCGGCTCGACGTTGCCGGCGAGGAAGCGCTCGAACTCGGTCCGGTCGCCGTTCGGCGAGGCCGGCTGGAGGGGTGCCTCGGGGGCGTTCTCCTCCTCGTCGACGCTGAAGCTGAGCCGCTCGACCAGCTCGGGGCCGAATTCGCGCTCCTGCACCCACTCGCCCTGGAGCTCCTCGTCGACGAGCTCGCGGAAAGCGTCCATGCCGATCTTGTCGACGAGGACCTTGATTCGGGCACGGGCGCGGTTGACGCGCAGCCAGTCCTGGCGGTCGAAGATGCGGAAGACGGCCTCGGCGACCTTGAGGTAGTCGCCGTTGTCGGCCTCAACGAACTCGTAGAGGGTCGGGGCGACGCGGGCCATGATCGAGGTGCCGCCACCGACCCGGACCTCGAAGCCCTTGACGCCGTCCCTTTCGACGGAGAGGAAGGCGATGTCGTGGATACCGCTGATCGCGCGGTCCTCCGCAGAGCCGGTGAACGAGGTCTTGATCTTGCGCGGCATCAGCTGCGTCGTCGGGTGACGGACGAAGTAGCGGACGTAGGCGGTGCCGTAGGCGGTCGGGTCGAAGACCTCGTCGGCGGCGACGCCGGCCCAGGGGTCGCCGGTGACGTTGCGGACCGTGTTGCCGCAGCCCTCGCGGGAGGAGAGTCCGACTTCGGCGATCTCGCGCAGCAGCAGCTCAGTGTCGCGCAGCGGCACGTGGTGGATCTGAATGTTCTGGCGGGTGGTGATGTGGCCTTTGTCCAGCGGCGCGTACTTCTCGACGACGCTGGCGAAGGTGTCCATCTGCTCGGGCGTGACCCCGCCGAACGGAAGCTTGATGCGGATCATCTGGACATCGGGCTGGCGCTGCCCGTAGACGCCCTGTTTGAGGCGGAAGCCAATGAACTGGTTCTCCTCCAGCTCTCCGGAGAGGAACTGCTCGGCTTCGTTGTCGAAGTCGTCGAACTCGCGCTCGATGATCGGGATGACGTGGCCGGGGACGTTCTCGTAGGTCTCCGGGTTCGTCAGGGTCCCGACCCGGCCCTTGCCCCGCTGCTCCTTGTTCTCTGCGACGGCTACCTCCATGGGAGGAAAGGTAGCAAACCCGATTGGGATTCAGGTATTTAATTTCCTGACCGGTCGGCGGAGCGGGATTTTCCCGCTCCGGGAGCCAAATACAGGGTCAGCTGTGGGACGGCTTTTTCTGCGCCTGGAGGATCGCCGCAGCCTCGCCCGAGTCGGCGACGTAGCCGCCCTCCGGCTCGAGCGGCAGCTCGTCCTCGCTCCAGCCGACGATCCCCTCGCTGAGCTTGACGGCGTCGTAGCCGGCTTCGGTCAACGCGTCGGTGGCCATCGAGGAGCGGTTACCGCCGCGGCAGTAGACGACCACCGGGCGGTCTTTGTCGATCTCGCCGAGACGCTGCGGCAGCTCCGGCAACGGCACATGGGTGGCGCCGGCGATCCGGCCCACCTCCCACTCGTGATCGGCGCGCACGTCGATCAGCTGGGCGCCCTCGTCGATCAGCTTGCGGGCGTCGGTACGCGATACCTCTCGGGCCTCAGGTGCGTCTGCCATCAGTCGATCTCCGTTCCCTCGATTAAGAATGCGACGCGGACGTGGGCGCGGTACTCGTCGAGGTTCTCGCCCCGGATCCCGGTCGAGACGATGTCGACCGCGCGGATGTTGCGCAGCGAGCCCTGCGCCTGCTGCAACGCCTGTTTGGCGGCGTCGTCGGTGGACGTCTTGGAGCTGCCGACCAGCTCGATGATTTTCACGACAGCCATGCGGATCCTCCTCGTAGGTCCTCGATGGTCTCCTTTGCGCTGACTCCCTCCAGCAGGGCCGCGCGCTGCCAGGCGGGCGCCTGCGGCTGCTCGGGTGCCGCAGTCGTGGCGAACTCGGCCTCGAACTGGGCGATCGCGGCGGCGACGGCCGCGGCCTCGTCCCCTTTGGCGGTCTTCGGTGCCACACGTCAAGCCTAGTTCACGGCTGGTGCAGCTCGGCGCGGCGGCGCTCGAGCAGGGCGGCGAGGTTGCGCATCACCGCCTCCGGTTCGCGCTGAAAGCGCGGCAGGGTCACTCGAATCATCTCCACCCCCAACAGCTTCAGCTCCTCCTGGCGAACGTGGTCGCGCTCGAAAGCGGCGCGAGTGCCGTGGGTCTCGAAGAGGTCGAGTTCGACCGCGAAGCGGAGGTCCGGCCAGTAGGCGTCGAGCTCGAAGCCGCCGACGTTGAAGTTCATCGACGGGGACGGGAGGCCGGCGGCGAGCACGCGGCGGCGGAAGCTCTTCTCGAAGCGGGAGCGGGTGAAGCTGGGGTCGGGCTGGTAGAGGGCGAGCGCCCGGCGGAGGCGCCCGCGGCCACGGTGTCCGCCGGCGCGGTCGAGCACGTCTTCGAGTGTGCGGAGGTCGAGGAGCTCAAGTTCTTCTCCCCGCTCCAGCAGGCGGTCCAGTTGAGTGGGCCTGGCGCGAATCGCGATATCGAGCAGCGTCCGCGGCATGGCGGTGACCGGGATCCCTTGGCGCACCTCCCTGTCCTCGGGCGTGAGAATCGACGAGAAGTGCACCCGGAACTCCCGCTTTGCCCGACGGCGAATCGGCGCCGTGACGTCGATCGTTTCCGGCGCAAACCGGTAAATCCCCCACAGGTAAGCCGCCGAACCGTGGCTAGCCACCGCCGGCCAAATGACCTCATCGGTCTCATTGGCTTCCGCCCCCAGCACAGCGGCCCAACACCGCCCATGCCAAGTCAACCGCCGATGCCCCACCGCATAAACACCCTGGTGCAAGCGATGCAGGCGCCCCGCCGCTGCCCACTCCAACACAACGCTCTCCGCGTGGCCTAACTCGTGGAGTTGGACCGTTGAGACGACCCCATGTTGTCGCTCCGCAAGCCGCGCCAAGGGCCCAACAGATGCCGGCGTTCGTCCTTTCCTAGGCATATGCCTAGGAAAG
>JAWVFA010000029.1:0-52052 GCA_033856415.1 Solirubrobacterales bacterium
CTTCGACAAGTCGGCCCGTCTGCTCGGCCTCGGCTACCCGGGTGGCCCGGCGATCCAGCGGGAGGCCGAAGCGGGCGACCCGGAAGCGTTCGAGATGCCGGTCGCGATGTCGCGCGACCCCGGCCTCGACTTCTCCTTCTCCGGCTTGAAGACGGCGCTCGTCTACCGCTGCCGGGAGCTCGGCGCGGACGGCGTCGCCGAGCGCCGCGCCGACCTCGCCGCCTCGTTCCAGAAAGCGGTCGTCGACCAGCTCGTCGCGAAGCTGAAGCGAGCGCTGAAGAAGGGCCATTGGGAGGCGGTCGCGCTCGGCGGTGGGGTCGCCGCCAACGGCCCGCTGCGCGACGCCGTCGCCCGCCTCTGCGCCAGCCAGGGGATCGCGCTGAAGCTCGTCCCGATCACCCTCTGCACCGACAACGCCGCGATGATCGGCTCCGCCGCCCGCTGGGCGCGCCCGGTCGCCTATCCGGACTACCTCGGCTATGACGCCTTCGCCACCGGCGAACGGATGGCCGCGTGAGCGAGGTGGAGGCGGGCTAGGTCGAGGTAGTCGTCTACTCGCGCCCCGGCTGTCATCTGTGCGAGGTGGCGATCGAGAAGATCGTCGCCCTGCACGGCGAGGGATACCGCTTCGAACTGCATGAGGTCGACATCGAGAGCGACGACCTGCTGCTGCGCCGGCACCTGGAGAAGATCCCGGTGGTCGAGGTCGACGGGATCGTCGCCTCCGAGCTTGTATACGACGACGCAGGCGTGCGCTCCAGGCTCGATACTGTGGGGGCATGGCCGACGTGATCGACGAGATCCAGGCAGCCGGGCTGCCGATCGAAGGCGAGCGACTCTCGCTCGGGGTCGCCGCGCGCCTCTCGCGCTACCTGCAGGTGCTGACGCAGGCGCGCAAGATGGGCCGCGAGACGATCTCCTCGCAGGAGCTCTCCGAGTACACCCACATCAACCCGACCCAGATCCGCCGCGACCTCTCCGGCTTCGGCAAGTTCGGCAAGCGCGGCGTCGGCTACAACGTCGAGTCGCTGGTCTCGGAGATCCGCAAGATCCTCCGCACCTCCGGCCAACACAACATCGCCCTCTTCGGCGCCGGCAACCTCGGCCAGGCGATCGCCACCTCCTCGATCTTCGCCGACCACGGCTTCCAGGTGGTCGCGGTCTTCGACAGCGACCCCGGTGTCGTCGGCAACCCGATCGGCGAGCTGACCGTGCGCGACATCGGCGACCTCTCCGACGTCGTCGCCGAGGAGGAGATCGTCGTCGGCGTTCTCGCGGTCCCCGCCGAGGCGGCCCAGGACGTCGCCGACCGCCTCGTCAAAGCCGGGGTGAAGATCATCTTCAACTACTCCGAGCAGCTGCTGCAGGTGCCGCCAGAGGTCACGGTGCACACCTCCAGCCCCGCTGTCGACCTGCTCTACGCGCTCTACTTCTACCTCGCCTAGTAGGGGGCGGATCCCACGACCATGCACACCTGGATGACGCGCCTGGCACTGCGCATCTCTTCGTCCTCGGGCTTGCCTTTGCCTCCTGCAAAGGCTGCGCCCTGCGTCCTCGACCTGCTTGGCCAGTCGCGCCCCCAGGCGCACCTGGCCGTGCAATCCGCCCCCTAGCGGCTCCGGCTCTTGTCCCTAGACCTCGATCTCGCCCGCGAGAAGTTCGAGTCCTCGCAGGACTTCACGATCGGCCTCGAGGAGGAGTTCGCGATCCTCGACCCCCAGACGCTGGAGCTGGAGCACCGCTTCGAGGACGTGATGGCGGCCTGCCAGCGCGACGAGGTGCTGGCCGAGTCGGCGGCGGGGGAGCTGATCGCCGCGGAGGTCGAGATCCGCTCAGGACGCTCCCAAACCTTTGGCGAAGCCGTGTTGCGCCAGCGTGAGCGGCGGACGCGTCTCTTCGAGGTCGTCGGGGGGCTGGGGCTGACCCTGGGCGCGATGGGGACGCACCCCTGGGCTAACTACCTCGACCAGCGGATCATCGATACGCCGCACTACAACCGGCTCCGCCACGAACTCGGCTACGTCGCACAGCGCAACAACACCTGGAGCCTGCACCTGCACATGGGAATCCAGGGAGCCGATCGGGCGATTGCCGTCTGCGACTGGCTGCGCGAGTTGCTGCCGTTGCTGCTCGCAGTCTCGGCCAACTCGCCCTTCCTCGACCGCCGCGACAGCGGCCTGCACAGCGTCCGCAGTGAGATCTTCACCCGCACCTTCCCGCGCTGCGGGGTGCCCTCGTCATTCCGCGACTGGGCTTCCTACGCCTCTTTCGTCGAGACTCTGGAGCGGCTCGGCTCGGTGGTCGAGTCGACCCAGCTGTGGTGGAGCGTGCGACCGCACCACAGCTTCGGCACGGTCGAGGTGCGGATCTGCGACGCGCAGACCCGGGGCGACGAGTCCTTCGCGATGGCGGGGTTGATCGCCGCCTGCATCGCCCAGACCGCGCTCGATTACGACGAGCACGGCTACGAGGGGCGGGGCGCGCCGCTCGCCGACCGCGAGATCGAGGAGAACCTCTGGCGGGCGATCCGCCACGGTGCCGGCGGCCGGATGATCGACTTCCGGCGCGGCGAGGAGATGCCGACCCGGTCGGTGCTGGAGCAGGTCTTGGTCTGGACCGAGCCGGCGCGGGCGCGGCTGGGGCTCGACCTGCGGCTGCCGGAGCGAAACGGCGCCCAGCGAGCGCGCGAGGCGCTCGATGCCGGGGTTTCGATCGAGGACATCTACCGCGACGCGGTCGCCGAGACGCGCCGCACCTACGCTGGGGCGCACGCCTCCGAGCCCGCCTGAGCGGGTGCCAGCGGTCGCAAATCACCTTCCAGAGCGGGTCTCGGCGCTCGTCGCCGCCTTCGTCTATAGACTCCCGCGCCGCTAAAACCACCGGAGGAATAGGAACTTGACCGACTTCTTGACCGATTACGGGGTGGTCGTCGCACTTGTCTGCGCAGCCGCCGCCGTCATCTACGGACTTATCGTCACCCAGCGCCTGCTCGCGAAGCCCGCGGGCAACGACCGCATGCGCGAAATCTCAGGCGCCGTCCAGGAAGGGGCCCAGGCCTACCTGAACCGGCAGTACACGATCATCGCCGCGCTCGCGGTGCCGATCGCGATCCTGCTGCTGGCGCTGCAGAACTGGGAAACCGCGGTCGGGTTCCTGATCGGGGCCGTGCTCTCGGGCGCCACCGGCTTCATCGGGATGAACGTCTCGGTGCGGGCCAACTCCCGGGTCGCCGAGGCGGCCCGCGGCGGCGTGCCGCCGGCGCTCGACGTCGCCTTCAAGGGCGGCTCGGTCACCGGTCTGCTGGTCGTCGGCCTGGCCCTGATCGGGGTCGCCGGCTACTACGGGTTCCTGCTCCTCATCGGCAGCACCGACAAGGAGGCCGTCGACGCGCTGATCGGCCTCGGCTTCGGTGGCTCGCTGATCTCGGTCTTCGCCCGCCTCGGCGGCGGCATCTTCACCAAGGCCGCCGACGTCGGCGCCGACCTGGTCGGCAAGGTCGAGGCGGGGATCCCCGAGGACGATCCCCGCAACCCGGCTGTGATCGCCGACAACGTCGGCGACAACGTCGGCGACTGCGCCGGCATGGCCGCCGACCTGTTCGAGACCTACGCGGTCACCTCCGTCGCAGTGATGCTGCTCGGCGTCCTCACCTTTAACGCCGACTTCGCCCGCGAGGTCGCGATCTACCCGCTGGTCATCGGCGGCGTCGCGATCATCGCCTCGATCATCGGCGCCCTGGTGGTGCGGACCAAAACCGACCGCGTCGAGGGCGCGCTCTACCAGGGCGTGATCCTGGCCGGGCTGATCTCGATCGCGGCCTTCTACCCGATCACCGACTGGCTGATGAGCGACCCGCTCCGGGTCGGGGTGCTGGACACGGCCGCTGACGCGGTCTCGGTCGGCGACCTCTGGCTCTGCGCGGTGATCGGCGTCGCGGTCACGGCGTTGCTCTTCGTGATTACCGAATTTTATACGTCGACCCGGTTCCGGCCGGTGAAGACGATCGCCCGGGCCTCCGAGACCGGCCACGCGACGAACATCATCCAGGGTCTCGCCCAGGGCTTCCAGTCGACGGCCGCGCCGGCGCTGGTCATCGCCTTCGCGATCCTCGGGGCCAACGAGCTCGCGGGCATCTACGGCATCGGCATCGCCGTGATGGCGCAGCTCTCGCTCTGCGGCCTGATCGTCGCCCTCGACGCCTTCGGGCCGATCACCGACAACGCCGGCGGCATCGCCGAGATGGCGGAGCTGCCGGAGGACGTCCGCAACGTCACCGACCCGCTCGACGCGGTTGGCAACACGACCAAGGCCGTGACCAAGGGTTACGCGATCGGCTCCGCCGCGCTTGCCGCGCTGGTGCTGTTCGCCGCCTTCAAGAGCGAGCTCGCCGACGAAGCCCCCGACGGCTTCGACCTCAACGGGCTCTTCAACCTGACCAGCCCGGACGTGCTGATCGGGCTGATCATCGGCGGCATGATGGTCTACCTGTTCTCAGCCCTGGCGATCGAGGCCGTCGGCCGCGCCGGCGGGCAGGTGGTCGAGCAGGTCCGCAAACAGTTCAAAGAGCACCCCGGGATCATGGAGGGCACCGAAAAGCCCGAGTACGGGGAAACGGTCAGCATCGTCACCCTGGCCGCGCAGAAAGAGATGATCGCGCCGGCTCTGATCCCGATCATCGTGCCGGTGATCGTCGGCCTGCTCAGCGTCGACGCGCTCGGCGGCCTGCTGATCGGCGTCATCGTCGTCGGCCTCTTCCAGGCGATCTCGATGACCGCCGGTGGCGGTGCCTGGGACAACGCGAAGAAGCTGATCGAGGATGGCGCCCACGGGGGCAAGGGCTCCCCTGCGCACGAAGCCTCGGTGACCGGCGACACGGTCGGCGATCCCTACAAGGACACGGCTGGGCCGGCGATCAACCCGATGATCAAGGTCGCGAACATCGTCGCGATTCTGATCATCCCGATCGTTCACTTCTAGAAGTTCGGAACGGTTCTAGGGGGAGGGGCACCACGCCCCTCCTCGATACCGTTCGGCGATGCGGAAAGTCATCAGCTACCCATGGACGAGATGGCCTCGGCTCTCTAAAGCTGCTTTGGGCTCGGCGGTGGTTTTGGTTTTGCTCGTTGTGGGTGCCAACGCCTACGTGCTGACGTTGGGTGGAGATTCGACTTCTGAGGTCGCTGATGTGCCTCAGGCCGAAGTGGCGATTGTGCCGGGGGCTTTGGTTGAGCCGGATGGGGATATGAGCGCGATGCTGGCGGCTCGAGTCGAGCAGGCTTCGCGGCTCTGGCATGCGGGGAAGGTGGAGAAGATCCTTGTCTCCGGCGACCACGGGGCGTGGAAATACGACGAGCCGGACACGATGCGCAAGGCGCTGGTGCGCGATGGGGTCTCGCCACGGGACATTTTCGAGGACCATGCCGGCTTCGACACCTGGGCGACGATGGTGCGGGCGCGGAGCATCTTCGGTGTTCGCGACGCGGTGGTCGTCACCCAGGGCTTCCACATGCCGCGGGCGCTCTACCTTGCCGACGCGGCCGGGATCGACGCCACCGGCCTCACCGCCGACCTGCAGGGCTGGGGTGTCCAAGGGCGCAAGAGCGCGGTGCGCGAGGTGCTCTCGCGGGTCAAGGCGGTCGCCGACGTCGCGCTGGATACGCCGGCGCTGGCGGGTCCGAAGATCCCGATCGCGACCACCGACGGCCACGAAAGCTGGGGTCCGGAACCGCCGCCGGGAACCCCGCCCGCCGGATCGCCCGATGGGTGAGTGTCGAATTTGTGGCCCATAGGGCAACAAAGTCGACACTGGAATAGCTGACTAAGCGCCGCAGGCGGCGAGTGCGTTGGCGTAGAAGCGCAGGTACGCGGCCCAGTGGCGGTTCCAGTAGGCGCTGTCGTGGCCGCCGTCCCAGGAGTGGGCGCTGAGGTCGGCGCCGTCGGCGCGTAGGTAGTCGACGAACCCTTCGTCGTAGACGCGGAAGGGGTCCGCGTCGCCGTAGTCGTTCCAGACCCGCATCCCCTCGAACGCGTCGGGGTTCCCGCGGACCATGCCGACGACGTCGTTGCGGTCGAAGTCGGCGGCGTCGTCGAAGGCGCCCGGGGCGGTTTCGCCGCCCTCGAACCAGAGCGCGGGGGAGTGGCCGCCTACCGCGCAGAAGCGCCGCGGGTGCAGCAGCGCCAGGTCGTAGGCGCCGAAGCCGCCCATCGAGATGCCGCCGATCGCGACCCGGCGCGGGTCGACGCCGAAGCGCTCAACCACGGTCGGGATCGCCTCGCGCATCACGTAGCGCCCCCAGCGACCGCCGTCGCGGTCGTGCCAGTAGCTGTGGTCGCCGCCGTCGGGGAAGGCGAGGATCGACGCCCGTGCTCCCAGCTTCGCCAGTCCTTCGTAGACAGCCTCGTTGCCGGTGAAGGTCTCATCCGAGCCGCCGCGGCCGTGGAGGAAGACGACCAGCGACCGCTCGCCCCGCGGCGGCGCTTTGGCCGGCACCACGACCGCCACTCCAAGGTCGCGGTGGACGGCCTTGCTGTGGACGGTCAGATGTTCGACCTTGGCGCCGTGCTCGTCGACCGGGGCGAAGACGGTGGCGGCAAGAGCGAGGTAGACGGCGCCGGCGGCGAGCAAGGCGAGAACTATGACGGCGAGCCGCCTGCGCCTGCGGATCTGCGCAGGGATGGGGCGGCGCGGTCGGTTCATCGGCGTCAGGTTACCCCTGGCGCCTCGAGCGCTAGGTAGGGTTCGCGCCGTGAAATGGGGGATAACCAGCGCCCTGGTCGCGATACTGCTCGCACTGCCGGCGAGCGCTCTCGCAGCGCCAGTGAACGACGATTTCGCCAACCGGCAGGCGCTCAGCGGGGCGTTGCCGCTTGAAATCGACGCCTCGAACGAGGAAGCGGGCAAAGAGGGTGCATTCGGCGACGGGATCTCACCTTTCGCAGCCGGGCACTCGATCTGGTTCGAGTGGGAAGCGCCAGCCACGCAGTGGACGACGATCGGCGCCTGCGGCAGCGATTTCCCGGCGCTGGTCGGCATCTTCACCGGCAGCAATCTCGAAAGCCTGGTGAAGGCCGCCAGCGGCAACACGGGGGAAGGGCCGCATTGCCCGTTCATGGAACGCGAGTACACCTTCAAGGCCGTCGCTGGAACCGACTACGCGATCGGCGTCGACGGCAACTCCTACACCGGCCCAGAACCAATCCCGGTCGAGACCGAAGGCGAGGTCCACCTGCGGATCGAAGCGACGCCGCCGCCGCCGAACGACGACTTCGCCGACGCCGCCGACCTCACGGCCGCCGGGAAAACCTACGAACTCGAATCCCCGGAACCCTTTTACTTCGCCCGCCTCGAAAGCTACAACTGGAGCGCCGGCAAGGAGGAGGGCGAGCCCGACCACCAAGGCGATCCCGGCGGCGCCTCGAGCTGGTACGAGTGGACGGCGCCGGCCACCGGGACCGCGCGGATGTCCATGTGCTGCTTCGGATCGCCGCTGCTCGGCATCTACACCGGGAGCGCGGTCGATGCCCTGACCCCGTTGCCGACGGAATCGGAGTTTCCTCCCGAAATGAGGGCCGAGGTGACCGCCGGCCAGACCTACCGGATCGCGGTCGACGGCGCCTTCGACGAAGCGACCGGCGAAGCCGCCCAGGTCTACTACTCCCTCAACGTCTCGATGAGCCTGCCGCCGCTGCCTCGGCCGCCGATCCTCGCCCCACTGCCACCGCAGGGGCCCGAGCCATCGCCCGAGACCGCGATCACCAGGAGCGCCTTCAGTCAGCAGGCGCGGCTCGCGAAGTTCCGCTTCTCGTCGACCGTGGAGGGAAGCAGCTTCCAGTGCAAGCTCGACAAGGGCGCTTTCAAGCCCTGCGCCTCGCCAAAGGCCTACCGTCACCTGAAGCCGGGTCGCCACGCCTTCAGGGTGCGGGCGGTCGCCCCGTCGGGGCTGACGGACGCCTCTGCCGCAGTTGGGCGCTTCGCGATCGCTGCACCTAAGCGCCGCCGCTGAGCGTTCGGTACTAGGGTCGCGCCCGTGGACGACGGGCCGATCAACGTCGCGGACTTCGAACGACTCGGGGCGGAGAAGCTCGAGCAGGGGCCGCGGGACTACTTCGCCGGCGGCGCCGGCGATGAGGTCACGCTGCGGGAGAACGTCGCCGCCTGGGGGCACTGGCGGCTGCGGCCGCGGGTGCTGAACGACGTGCGCGAGGTCTCGACGGCAACCGAGGTACTGGGCAAGGCGGTCGCGATGCCGGTCCTGGTCGCGCCGGTCGCCTACCAGCGGATGGCGCACCCCGAAGCCGAGCAGGGGATGGCGGCGGGCGCCGCCGAGGCGGGAACGGCGATGTGCCTCTCGACCCTCTCCACGACCCGCCCGGCCGAGGTTGCCGCCGCGGCGCCCGGGGGCCGGCACTTCTTCCAGCTCTACGCCTTCAAGGACGCCGGCGTCACCCGGGCGCTGATGGACGAGGCGATCGCGGCCGGCTTCGAGGCGATCATCGTCACCGCCGACGCGCCGCCCGGCGGCAACCGCGAGCGCGACCGCCGCAACCGCTTCACGCTGCCGCAGGAGCTCGGCACCCCGAGCTTGACTGCCGCCACCGGCGGCGAGAAGGCGCTGACGATCGAGGAGACCTTCGCGCTGATGAACCACGCCCTCACCTGGGAAGACGTCGCCGACCTCGCCTCCGAATGCAGCATTCCCGTCTTCGTCAAGGGCCTGGTCACCGCCGAGGACGCCGAGCTGGCGCTCGACCACGGCGCCGCCGGCGTCGTCGTCTCCAACCACGGCGGCCGCCAGCTCGACCGCTGCATCGCCACCGCCGACGCCCTGCCGGAGATCGCCGAGGCGCTCGACGGGCGGGCCACCGTCCTGGTCGACGGGGGCATCCGCCGCGGCATCGACGTCGCCACCGCCCTGGCGCTCGGCGCCGACGCCGTGCTCGTCGGCCGCCCCGCCCTCTGGGGCCTCGCGGCGGGCGGAAAAGAAGGCGTCGCGCGGGTCCTAGGGATGCTGCGCGAGGAGCTCGAGCTGACCCTCGGCCTCTGCGGCTGCACCTCGCCCGCCGAGCTGACCCGCGCGCACGTGCGGAGAGCCCCGGTCACGTCCGTATATTCGGTCTGAGTGACCGGTCCTCGTCCTTCATAGATGGCCCAGCGAATCCCCAGAGACGAATCGCTGAGCCGCGTCCACGGCGTCGGAGCGCTGTTCTCCGCCGCCTACGGCAACGTCGGCTCCTCGATCTACTACGCCCTCGGCGTCACCGCCGCCTTCGCCCTCGGGCTGACCCCGGTCGCCTTCATCATCTCCGGGCTGATCTTCGCCGCCACCGCCGCCACCTACGCCGAGGCGACGGTGATGTTCCCCGAGGCGGGTGGCTCCTCCAGCTTCGCCCGCCACGCCTTCAACGAGTTCGTCAGCTTCATCGCCGCCTGGGGGCAGATGCTCAACTACACGATCACGGTCGCGATCTCGGCCTTCTTCGTGCCCCACTATCTGGCCGTCTTCTGGCCCTGGCTCGGGGACAGCCCGGGCGACATCATCGGCGGCGCGGTGTTGATCGTGGCCCTCGCGCTGATCAACATCCGCGGCACCGAGGAGTCGGCGAAACTGAACCTGATCCTCGCCGTCGCCGACCTGGCGACCCAGGTGATCCTCGTCGGCATCGGCCTGGTGCTCGTCCTCAGCCCCGAGATCCTGGTCGACAACGTCCACTTTGGCGTCGCCCCGACCTGGACTGACTTCCTGCTCGGGATCGCGGTCGGGATGATCGCCTACACCGGGATCGAGACGATCTCCAACATGGCCGAGGAGGCCAAGAACGCCGCCCGCACGATCCCGCGCAGCGTCGGTCTCACGGTGGTCGCCGTCCTCGCCCTGTACCTGCTGATCCCGATCGTCGCCCTCTCGGCGATGCCGGTCACCCAGGACGCCGCCGGCCATTACACGACCGCGCTCGGCTCGACCTTCGCCGACGACCCGATCCTCGGCATCGTCGAGAACCTCGGGCTCGCGCATCTGCCGACCGAAGTCCTCCGCTATTACGTCGGCATCCTCGCCGCGGTGATCCTCCTGATCGCCACCAACGCCGGCCTGATCGGCGTCTCCCGCCTCACCTACTCGATGGGGCAGCACCGCCAGCTTCCCGAGGGGCTGCGCCAGGTGCACCCGAAGTACCGCACGCCCTACATCGCGATCCTGATCTTTGCTGCGATCGCGATCGTCACCCTGCTGCCGGGCCAGACCGACTTCCTGGCGACGATGTACTCGTTCGGGGCGATGCTCTCGTTCACGATCGCCCACGTCGCCGTGATCCAGCTGCGGCGCAACAAACCCGACGTCGAACGGACCTGGAAGCCGCCCCTGAACTTCCGCGCCTTCGGCTTCGAGGTGCCGATCAGCGCGGTGCTCGGCGGCCTCGGCACCTTCATCGCCTGGCTGGTGGTGATGGCGCTCAACCCGCGCACGCTGATCGTCGGGCTCGGCTGGATGGCGTTGGGGATCGCCGTCTACGTCCTCTACCGCCGCAACCAGGGCCTGCCGCTGACGCAGACGGTCAAGGTCGTGCTGCCGGAGCCGCTCGGGGTCGAGGAGGTCGAGTACCGCAGCGTGCTCGTCGCCTTCGAGGACGACGAGGCCCTCTCGCCGGAGATGGTGGCGACCGCGGTCAAGCTCGCCGGCAAGCGCCGCCGCGGCATCCACGTCCACTCGATGATGACCGTGCCGACCAACCTGCCGCTGAACGCGGAGATGTCCGAGCGCGAAGCCGAGGCGCAGAGCAAGATCGAGGAGGCGAAACTGATCGGCGGCCAGCGGGTTACCGGCCACGTGGCGCGGGTGCGGCCCGGTCAGGCCGGCTACTCGGTCGCCGACGAGGCGGCGGAGATCAAGGCCGAGGCGATCGTCGTCGGGCTGCGCTACCGCAACGGGGTACCGCTCTACGACAAGACCCTGCAGACGATCCTCGGCGAGCGCCCCTGCCGGGTGATCGTCGTCTCCGACCCGACCGACAAGCCGCCGGCGATTCCCGGCGCGGCGCTGGCGGAGACGGGCCGGTGAGCGGCGAGCGCGTCTACCGCGGCGCCGTTCGCGCCTTCTCGCTGGCCTTCGTCGCGATCGGCCTGGTGGTTCTGGTCGTCACCCTGGCCAACGGTGGCGGCCCGGCCTCGCTCGGCTTCCTGATGGGGATCGCCTTCCTGGTGGTCGGGGTCGGCCGCCTCTGGCTCGGCACGAGGATGGAACGATGAGCGCTCCGGAGGGCACGCCCAGCCAGGACGGCAAGCCTGGGGCCAAAGCGCAGGAGCCGCGCTCCGAACCGGTGCTGATGCGGGGGCTGGGCGTTCCCGCGCTCTTCGCCGCCGCCTACTCGGCGGTCGGCTTCTCGATCTACTTCTCCCTCGGCGTCGTCGCCGACAAAGGGCTCGGGCTGACGCCGCTGATCTTCCTCGCCGCCGGATTGCTCTTCGGCCTGACCACCCTCACCTACGTCGAGGGCGGGGCGATGTTCCGTGAGCGCGGCGGCTCCTCGACCTTCGCCCGCCACGCCTTCAACGAGCTGATCGCCTTCATCGCCGGCTGGGCGATCCTGATCGACTACCTGATCGTCATCGCCCTGGCCGCGCTCTCGGTGCCCCACTACCTGGAGCCGGTCAGCGCCGACTTCGCCCAGCCCGGCTGGGAGGTCGGGATGGCGGCGGTGGTGATCGTCGCCGTCTGCGTGCTCAACATCTTCAACGTCACCGGCCGCGAGAGGCAGGGCTCCTTGACTTTCTTGGCGCTGGCCGACCTCGGACTGCAGTTGGCGGTCGTCGTCGTCGGCTGCCTGGCGGTGATGCACCCCGACCGGCTGACCGCCGAGCTCGACCTCTTCACCGACCCCAGCTTCCGCGACATCGTCTACGCGTCGGTGGTGGCGATGCTCGCCTACGCGGGGATCGAGGCCGCCTCCGACCTGGCACCGGACATCCAGGTCAGCCGCAAGGACCTGCGGCGAGTGGCCAGCCTCGGTGCGATCGGGGTGCCGCTCGTCTACGCCGGGATGGCGGCGATCGCGCTGATGGCGGTGCCGGTGATCGGCGGGCCCGACGGGCCCCACACCGCGCTCGGCGGCGAGTTCGTCGAGGAGCCGGTGCTGGGCGTCGTCTCCGCCTACGAACCGGCCTGGGTCGCGAACACCATGCGCTGGCTGGTCGCGGCGATCGCGACCCCGGTCCTGATCTGGGCCGCCAGCACCTCGATGCTCGGCGTCTCGCGCCACATCTACACGCTGGCGATCAACCGCCAGATCCCCAGCTGGCTGGGCAAGCTCCACCGCCGCACGGCCACGCCCTACGTGGCGATCGTGCTTAGCGGCCTGATCGCGATCGGCCTCGTGGTCCCGACCAGCGTCAAGCTGTTGGCTGGGATCTACGCCTTCGGGGCGACCCTGGCGATCACGATCGCCCATCTCTCGATCATCCGCCTGCGGATCACCCAGCCGGACAAACGGCGGCCGTTCCGGATCCCGTTCGGCTTCACCTGGGGACAAGTGCAGCTGCCGCTGCCGGCGATCTTCGCGGCGCTGGTCAGCGCGCTGGCCTTCGTCAGCGTCCTCGCCTACCACTCGACCGCGCGCTGGGTCGGGCTCGGCTGGATGCTCTTCGGCCTCACCTTCTACGTCGTCTACCGCAAGGTCTTCGAGGGGACGACCCTGACCAAGCGCGTCTCGGTCACCGAGCGGGCCTTGACCAAGCAGGTCCCGGAGATCGAATTCAGCAACATCCTCGTCCCCGTCTTCGGGACCAAGTTCGACGACGACATCGTCGCCACCGCTGGGCGTCTGGCGGCGGCCGAGGCCGGCACTCCCAAGGGCGGGCACGATTCGCGCCTCGACGTCGTCTACGTGATCGAGGTGCCGCTCACCCTGCCGCTCGACGCGAAGCTGCCGAAGGAGCGCGAGGAGCAGGCCCGCCGCGCGCTGGAGCGGGCGCGGGAGGTGGGGGAGGAGTACGAGGACGTGGAGGTTACGACCGAGGTGATCCGTGCCCGCAAGGTCGGCGCTGGGATCCTCGAGGCGGCGCGGCGCAGCAACGCCGAAGCGATCGTGATCGGGGGCGAGGCGCCGACCAAGATCCGTGGCGGCGGCGTCCTCGGCGGGATCGGCGCCGCCAAGCCGGCGGAGATCGGCGCCGCGACCGAGTACGTGCTGAAGAAAGCTCCCTGCCGGGTGCTGCTCACGGCTCCGCCGGAACCCGAGTAGCGGTCTAGTATCCGGCCCATGTTCGTTCTGATCGTCGGCTGCGGCCGGGTTGGCTCCTCGGTGGCAAGGGCGATGCTCCGCGAGGGGCATCAGGTCTCCTGCCTGGACGAGGACCCGGAGTCCCACGCCCGCCTCGAGGTGGGCCTGGAGAAGAGCTGGGAGGACCTCGGCGGCCAGTTCACGGTCGGCGCCGGGCTCGAGACCGAGGCGCTGGAGGCCGCCGGGATCGCCGGGGCAGACGTCTTCATCGCCTCCACCGACGGCGACAACACCAACATCGTCATCGCCCAGATCGCCCAGCGGCGCTATGAGGTGACGACGGTGATCGCGCGCGTGCTCGACCCGCTGCGGGCCGAGTGGTACCAGCGCCAGGGCTTGAACACGGTCTGCCCGACCCGGGTCGCGATCGACATGCTCGAGGACGCGGTCCGCGAGGCCGGCGCCCGCGGCAACTCCCCCGACGACACGCCCGCGGCGGCGTAGAGAGAAGCCGGGGAGCCATGTACATCATCGTCGTCGGAGCGGGGAAGGTCGGCTGGAACCTGGCGCGCGAGCTGCTCGACAAAGGCCACGAGGTGACCCTGGTCGAGAACGACCGCCGTCGCTACCTGACCGTCGAGCAGGAGCTCGAGCACAACGTCTCCTATGGCGACGCCTCCGAGCTCTGGGTGCTGGAGCGGGCCGGGATCCAGCGCGCCGACATGGTGATCGCGGTCACCGGCGACGACGAGGACAACATGCTGATCTGCCAGGTGGCGAAGGAGAAGTACCTGGTCGACCAGATCATCGCCCGCGTCAACAACCCGCGGAACCGCCGCCACTTCGACCTGCTGGGGATCAAGCCCTCGGTCTCGGCAACCGACCTGATCCTGCGCCTGCTCGAGCACGAGGTGCCCGAGTACGGCCTGGTCCACCTGCTCGACCTGCAGGAGGAGCAGCTGGAGATCATCGAGATGCTGCTCGGCAAGGACTCCGGCGTAACCGGCCGCCGCGTCGGCGACCTGCAGATGCCGGAAGGGAGCCTGCTGATCTCGGTTCTGCGCTCCGGTAAGGGCTTCGTCCCCAACGCCGACACCGTGCTCGAGGAAGGCGACGAGATTCTCGCCGTGCTCGACCCGGGCAAGGAGGAGGACCTGAAGGCCCTCTTCGGCCCCGACGGCAACGGGTCCAACGGGGCTAACGAGTCCTGAATCCGGGTAGCCGGGCTCTCGATGGCTAGGAGCCCCTTCGAAACCTCCACGCACGCGCCTGGCGGCGGCGGACACAGCGCGGTGCTGCGTCCTCAGTCGCCCAAATGGCGCTGCCATTTGGGGCTCCCTGCGTCCTTGCCCCGCTTGGTCCGGCGCTCGCCAGCCACGCACGTGGAGCTTCCGAATGGGCTCTGATCGCGAGGTCGATTTCCTGCTGGTCGGCGGCGGCATGGCCTCCGCCCACTGCGCCGCCGAGCTGCGCCGCCGCGGCACCGAGGGCCCGGTCCTGCTCGTCGGCCGCGAGCCGGAGCCGCCCTACGAACGGCCGCCGATCTCGAAGGAGTACCTGCGCGGCGACGCCGGCCGCGAGGACGCCCACGTCAACGGCGGCCGCTCCTGGTACGAGGAGAACGGGGTCGAGCTGCTGACCGGCAAGAACGTGATGGGGATAAATGCCGAGGCGCGGACGGCGAAGATCCAGGGCGGCGAAGAGGTGAGGTTCGACAAGGCGCTGCTCGGCACCGGGGCGATGGTCAACATCCTCCGCGTCGAGGGGGCCGAGAACGAGGGGATCCACTACCTGCGCGCCTTCGGCAACGCCGACGCGATCCGCGCCGACGCCGAGGCGGCCGAGCATGTCGTCCTCGTCGGCGGCAGCTACATCGGCTGCGAGGTGGCCGCCTCCCTGACCGCGCGGGGGACCAAGTGCACGATCCTGGCGATGGAGGAGGTGGCGCTCTCGCGGACCTTCGGCGAGGACGCCGGCCGCTGGTTTCAGCAGCAGCTCGAAGCCAACGGTGTCACCTTCCACGGCGGCGAGACGCTGAGCGCCTTCGAGGGCGACGGGCGGGTCAACGCCGTCGTCACCGAGAGCGGGTTGGCGATCGAGTGCGACACGGTCGTCGTCGGCGCCGGGGTCAAAGCCGACGCGATGCTTGCCCAGCGGGCCGGAATCGAGGTCGGCGATGGCGGCATCGTCTGCGACTCGAAGCTCGAAACCTCGGTGCCGGGCATCTTCGCCGCCGGCGACTGCTGCTCGTACGAGAGCGTCGTCCACGGCCGCCGCATCCACGTCGAGCACTGGGACGTGGCGATGCAGCAGGGCAGCCACGCCGCCGGCAACCTGCTCGGCGACGACGCCGATTATGAGGTCGTCCCGTACTTCTTCAGCGACCTCGCCGACTGGGCCAGCCTCGAGTACGTCGGCCCGGCCTACGAGTGGGACCGGGAGGAGTGGCGCGGCGATCGCGACGGCGGCGAGTTCTCCGTCTGGTACCTGCAGGGCGATCGGGTCGCCGGCTGCCTCAGCGTCGGCCGCTCCGAGGAACTCGCGCAGGCGCGGCAGATGATCGCCGAGGGAACCCCCTTCTCCTGAGTCCCTTATTCTGAGGGAGTGCCATTGCGGCCTGGTGTAATGGCAGCACGCCTCGCTCTGGACGAGGAAGTCGGGGTTCGAGCCCCTGGGCCGCAGTCTCGCCAACTCCCCTGCAAAGACGTCGAATTGCTTTGCTAGCGTCGCCCCGAATGCTGACCCCCGGTAAGAAGACGATCCTGCTCATCCTCGCCGCTCTGGCGGCGCTCGCGATCGCCGGCTGCGGTGGCGGCGGAGACGAGACGGAAACGTCGACGCCGACCGTTGAAGAACCGGCGGCGCTGACCAAGGACGAACTGATCGAGCAGGGAGACGGGATCTGCGCCGAGGTGAATGCCGCCGTCGGCGCGCTGAGCGGCTCGGAAACGTCTGAAACCACGGCAGGCGGGTCGACCGAAAAAATCGCCAACCTCTACACCGGCATGGTCGAACGTCTCCAGGACCTGGGTGCTCCGGAGGGCGAAGAAGCCGACTACGCCAAATTCATGGAAGCCGGCGAAGAGCTGGCCAAGGTCGAGGGCGAAGCGAAGCTCGCCGCCGAACGCGAAGACGTCGCGGCGATGGAAGAAAAGGGCCAGGAAGCGGCTGCCGCCCTCGAAAGCTTCCAGTCGGAGGCGGCGATCTACGGCTTTGAAGACTGCAGCGACGAACCCGGCCTGGTGACTCCGGCAGGCGGCGGTGAAGCGACTCCGGGGGGCGAAGAATTCGAAGGCGGCGAAGAAGGCGGGGTCGAACCCGAATACGTCGAACCTGCCCCCGAAGAAGAAATCGTTCCCGAAGAAGAAGTAGCGCCTGAAACCGGCGGCGCCGGGGGCAGCCCCGAAGCACCGGAACCGGCCCCCGAAACGGGCGGCGAATCCGGCGGCGTCGGACCCGGTTGATTCAAAGCTGAGTGGTAGGAGGGGCAGGTACCCCTCTGCCAAAGACCGTCGCGCAGCTGGTCGAACTTCCGGGCGCGAACGCGACTTCTTGAGCCTTTGTCAGAGGGGTACCGGCCCCTCCTCGACAGCCCCTATCCGCCGAAACCGCGTCAGCCCTTGCTGAAGACGGGTTCATGCGGTTTCGGGAGAAGCTGTTGAACTCTGGTCGTTTCTCGGAGCTCTGTCGGTGGAGGGTCGGTAGGGGGTATCCGGGTACTCAGCATGGAGCCGAGCCGAAACGCTTCGAGGCGAAGCCATTTCCCGCTTCTCTCGGCGGAGGTGCTCCCGGAGACCCCCTACCGACCCTCCAGCCACTACGCCGCTGATTCGGACCAGGCTCCGTAGAGCTTGGCGTAGGGGCCGGCCGCGGCTATTAGTTCGTCGTGGGTTCCCTGCTCGGCTATCTGGCCGTTTTCGAGGACGACGATCTTTCCTGCTCTGCGAATGGTGGAGAGGCGGTGGGCGATGACTATGGCGGTGCGGCCGTGGAGGAGGCGCTCGAGGCCGCGCTCGATCGTTTTCTCGGTGCGGACGTCGACGTTGGAGGTGGCCTCGTCGAGGATCAGGATGCGGGGCTCGGCGAGGAGGGCGCGGGCGAAGGCGACCAGCTGGCGCTGGCCGGCGGAGAGCTGGACGCCGCGCTCGCCGATCTGGGTGTCGAGGCCTTCGGGCAGGGCGACGACGAACTCGGTCGCGCCGACCGCGGCGATCGCCGCCTCGATCTCCTCGGTGCTCGCCTCGGGCCGGCCGAAGGCGACGTTCTCGCGGACGCTGCCGGAGAAGAGAAAGCCCTCCTGCGGCACGATCCCCAGCTGTCGCCGCAGCGCCCGCTGCTGGACCCCGCGCAGGTCGTGGCCATCGACCCGCACCGTCCCCTGCTGCGGGTCGTAGAAGCGCGCGACCAGCTTCGCGAAGGTGGACTTGCCCGCTCCGGTGGCGCCGACCAGGGCCAGGGTCTGTCCCGGCGGCACGTGCAGGTCGACGTCGCGCAGTGCCCAGGTGTCCGCCCCGGACTCGCCCTCCTCGCCGTAGGAGAACCAGACGCCGTCCAGCTCGATCTCCCCGCGCAGCGTCCCGGGGTCGATCGCGTCGGGCGCGTCGACCATGTCGGCCGGGGTGTCGAGCAGGTCGAAGATCTTGTCCAGCGCCGCCATCCCCTGCTGGTAGGTCGTGTAGAGCTGCGAGAGCTGCTGGATCGGTTCGAAGAAGGTGTTCAGGTAGCCGACGAAAGCGACGATCACGCCGATCTGGATCGCCCCGTCGATCGCCTGGCTGCCGCCGTAGAGCAGGATCACCGCGGTGCCGACGGCGGCGAGCATTTCCACCGCCGGGAAGTAGGAGGCGTTGAGGTAGACGGTTTTCATGTTCACCGCCCGGTTGGCCTCGTTCAGCGCGGTCATCTCGTCGACGTGGCGCGGCTCCTGGCCGAAGCTGCGCACGACCCGAACCCCGCTGAGGGACTCCTGCAGGTAGGCGGTGATCGCCGCGATTCGCTCTCGCGTCGCCTTGTAGGCGCCGGCGGAGACGACGCGGAAAACGAGGCTCGCCACCATCAGCAGCGGGAAGGTGATGAAAGTGACCAGCGCCAGCTTGACGTCGAGCAGGAGCAGGATCACGACCACCCCGAGCAGGGTCAGGGTGCTGGAGAAAATCGTCACCACGCCGGTGGTCACCAGCTGGTTCAGCGCCTCGATGTCGTTGGTCATCCGCGAGATCAGGACGCCGGGGCTGCGGCGGGTGAAGAACCCGATCGACATCGCCTGAATGTGGGCGAAGACGCGCTCGCGCAGGTCCTGCAGCACCCGCGTCCCGACCCAGCCGACCATGTAGGTCTGCAGGTAGGTGGCCGCCGCGTAGACGAGTGAGACGCCGATGAAAGCGGCGACAATCAAGTCGAGTGCGGAGACGTCGCCGGCGAGGATGCCGTTGTCGATCGCCTTCCCGGCCAGGTAGGGGGGAGCGAGCCCCGCCGCGGTCGCAAAGAGAAGGCCGAGGAACATCAGCGCGACCCGGCCACGGTAGGGCCGAAGCTGGGCGATCAGCCAGCGAACCTTGCGCCCGCGCTGATCCTCGCCGCGGACGAGCTGCCAGAGCGCGACGAAGAGGCGGCCGATATTGCCGATGTTGGGGCTGCCGTTCACAGCTTCGCCATCTCCTCGCGCTCCTCGAGGTCGCGCTGCAGGAAGACCGAGTCGGCGAGGCCGTGCTCGGCGATCTCGCGGTAGAAGCCGCAGCCCTCCATCAGCTCCTCGTGGGTGCCGCGGTCGACGATCCGGCCGCCGTCGATGACGACGATCTCGTCGGCAAGCGAGACGGTGGAGAGGCGGTGGGCGATGATGAAGGTGGTGCGGCCGGCCATCGCCTCCTGCAGCCCGGCTTTGATCGCCGCCTCGGTGGTCGCGTCGACCGAGGAGGTCGCGTCGTCGAGGATCAGGATGCGCGGGTCGGCGAGCAGAGCGCGGGCGATCGCCACCCGCTGGCGCTGGCCGCCGGAGAGGGTCAGGCCGCGCTCGCCGACGCGGGTCTCGTAGCCGTCGGGGAGGGCGCGGATAAAGCCGTCGGCCTGCGCCCGCCGCGCCGCGGCTTCGATCGCCTCCATCGTCGCCTCCGGCTGCGCGTAGGCGATGTTTTCGGCGACGCTTGCGGTGAAGAGGAAGCTGTCGTCGGCGACAAAGGCGATCTCCTTGCGCAGCGAGGCGACCTCGACCCCGCGGACGTCGGCGCCGTCGACCAGGACCGCACCCTCGTCGGGGTCGTAGAGCCGCGCAATCAGCGCCACCAGGCTCGTCTTCCCGGCCCCGGAGGGCCCGACCAGCGCCACCGTCTTCCCGGCCTCGACCTCGAGATCGACCCCGGAGAGCGCCGGCACCTCCGCCGACGGGACGATTTCCCTCCCTATAGGCGTATTTTCGGCCCGTCGGCCGCCTTCGTAGTGCAACGTCACGCCGCGCAGCTCGACGCGGCCGCCGCCGACGGGCAACGCCGGGGCGCCGGGCGGGCTTTGGATACTCGGCTCGCGGTCGAGGATCTCGAAGAGGCGGTTGCCGGAGGCGATCGCCCGTTGCGCCATCCCCATCGTCATTCCCAGCGAGCGCATCGGCCCGGCCAGCATCACCAGATAGAAGTAATAGGTGGTGAAGTCGCCGGGGCTGAGGTTGCCGGCGATCACCTCGCGGCCGCCGACCAGCAGCACCAGCGCGATCCCCATCTGCGGCAGGAAGCCGATCAGGGGGGAGAAGAAGGCCTGCAGCTGGGTCGAGTAGATGCTCTGGTCGAAGACCCGGCCGACCGCCCGCTGGAAGCGGCGCAGCTGGTACTCCTCGCGGGCGAAGGCCTTGACGATGCGGATTCCGGAGACGTTCTCCTCTGCCTCCGCAGTCAGCTCGGCGATCCGCTGCTGGACCTCCTGCAGAGCGGGGCGGGAGACGCGGTTGTAGCGCGAGGCGACGTAGACGACCAGCGGCGCCGGCGCCAGCGCGACCAGCGCCAGCCAGGGGTTCATCGCGAACATCACCGCGCTCGCCAGGACGATCGTCAGCAGGTTCTGGGTGATGAAGATCAGGCCGTAGCCGAGGAAGAAGCGGATCGACTGCAGGTCGACCGTCGCCCGCGACATGAGCTGGCCGGTCTGCTGGCCGTCGAAGAAGCCGAGCTCGAGCCGCTGCAGGTGGCCGTAGAAGGTCTGCCGCAGGTCGAATTCGACCCCCAGCGAGACCTTGCCGGCGACCACGCGCCGGACCACGATCAGCCCCAGCCGCAGCACCGCCGCGCCGAAAATCGCCAGCGCCAGCGGCAGCAGGTCGGGCTTGTTGCCTTCCTTGATCGCGTCGACGGCCTGCCCGATCAGCCACGGGATCAGGACCGTCATCCCCATCGCCGCCCAGGCGAACGCCAGCGAACCCCAAAGCTGCGCCCGGTAAGGACGCAGGAACCCCATCAAGCGGCGGTAAGTACGCACCTAGCTACTATACAAAGTGAAGTATTGGTTATTCGAGCCGCGCCGCGGCCTTGGCGCTGGGGACCTTGCCCTCCGAGCATGGTTTTGGGCCGTGCCCGGGCTTGGGAAGGATCTGGAAGTTGGTGACGTCGTGGAACTGGGTCGTCATGCCGCTGTTTTGGGCGAGGTTGACGACGAGGCGGTAGAAGCCAGGAACCAGGCCGTGGTAGTAGATCTCCGGCCGGGTGGCGGGGGAGTAACCGCCGGCGGAGCCGATCTGCTCGGCGAGGACGCCGTTGGGTCCGGCGTACATGCCGTAGTCGTACGATTTGCCGACCAGCCGGCCTTTGCCGACCGGGCTGTTGATCGCGTCGGAGAGCTTCTTCGGATCGACGCAGTCGGGCACGCGCTTGAGGCTGAATCGCAGGTGACCCTCGCCGAGCTGGGGTTCGCCGCCGAAATGGCGGGGGGCCAACTGAAAGTTCTCCACTTCGACCTTGACCACGGCCGCGTGACTGACCTGGCGGGCGCCGTTGCGGGGGGAGACGATTTCGACCGTCGGCGCGCCCGGGTTCGCTTCGCTCTCGGCCTTGGCCGCGTCGGAGCTCTCCGAGCCGCCGAAGACGAGCGCGAGTGCCACGGCCACGGCAGCCAGGCCGATGGCAGCCAGGGATGCAGTCCTCGCGCGCACGGCCGGGAAGACTACGCGGATCGCGGGAAACGGCTGCCCTTCTCGCTAACCTGCCCGTTTCGGGATGCCGCCTACCTCCGAACTCGCCATCCGCATCGGGGCCGCTGCTCGCCGCCCGGCGAGCTGGTGGCAGCTGGCCAAATTCGGCATCGTCGGCGGCTCCGGCTACCTGATCAACCTCGCCGTCTTCGCCCTCCTCGCAAGCGTCTTCGACATCCACCACATCGCCGCTGCGGTCGGCGCCTTCGTCGTCGCCGTCAGCAACAACTTCTTCTGGAACCGACACTGGACCTTCGAGCCCGGGGAGCGGCCTGCGCACTTCCAGGCAGCTCGATTCTTCGCTGTCAGCTTCGCCTCTCTGGTCATCAACTTGGTCGTACTGGAACTTCTGATCTCAGGCGACGTAGTCGGCGAACTCCCGGCCCAGGCCATCGCCGTAGCCGTAGCGATGCCATTCAACTTTCTGGGCAACAAGTTGTGGACGTTTGACGGCTGAGAAACTTCTAGGGCGGTTCCCTTTACGCCTCAGTCATCATTGAAACTGTGACCGAGCGCCTTAATTACGACCCGCAGGCCATCGAGGCCGCGCGCCAGCAGGCCTGGGAGCAGCGCGGCGACTTCGCCGCCCCGCGGCCCAGCGACGGCCAAGAGCGGGTCTACGTCAAGCCCTCGAGCCCGTTCACCTCGGGCAATCTGCACATGGGCCACGTCCGCGACTACTCGATCGGCGACGCCTACGCCCGCTTCCGCCGTGGCCGCGGCGACGCGGTCCTGTTCGGCTTCGGCTTCGACGCCTTCGGGCTGCCGGCCGAGCTGGCGGCGATCGAGCGCCAGGAGCCGCCGGCCGAGTGGGTCGCCGAGTGCGGCGAGCGGATGCTCGGCCAGATGAAGCGGCTCGGGTTCTCCTTCGACTACGACCGCGTCTTCTACAGCTCCGACGAGGGCCAGTACCGCTGGTCGCAGTGGCTCTTCGTCACCCTGCTGGAGCGCGACTTGATCTACCGCGCAGACACCACCGTCGACTGGTGCGACACCTGCCAGACCACCCTCGCCTCGATCCAGGTCGAGGACGGTCGCTGCTGGCGCTGCCACAACGAGGTGCGGCTGATCCGGCGCCCGACCTGGTTCTTGCGGATCACCCCCTACCTCGAGGAGAACGACGGCAACACCGAGCGGCTAGCGTCGGGCGGGAAGTGGGACGACCTCTCGCTCGCGACCCAGCGCTACATCCTCGGCCGCTCCGAGGGAGTCGAGCTCGACCTCGGCGCGGGGGACCGTGCCCTGACCGTCTTCACGCCGCACCGCAAATTCGCCGGGCTGGCGAGCTTCGTCCTGCTCTCGCCGCGCCACGCCGACGTCGACGCCTGGGTTGCCAACGAGGGAGTGCGCGAGGAGCTCGAGCAGATGCGCTCGGGCGGCTGGGAGCGGAGCGCCCGCGATGCCCGCTCGGTCCCGGTGGTCGACACCGGGGCCTCGATCGCCGGCCCCGACGGGACGGAGCTGCCGGTGATCGTCTCGCCGCTGGTCGACGCCCGCTTCGGCCCGACCGCCGCGCTCGGCATCCCGGCGATCGACGAGGCCGACCGCGACATCGCTGCCCGTCTCGAGCGCGTCGAGACGCCCGAGCGCGGGGAGGGGGACGAGGACGCGCCGCCACCAGCACCGGTGGACAGCGCCCGCGAGGCGACCCGCTACCGCGCCAACGACTTCTCGATCTCCCGCCAGCGCTCCTGGGGAACGCCGATCCCGGTCGTCCTCTGCGAGCAGTGCGGGCCGGTGCCCGTGCCCGTGGAGGACCTGCCGGTCGTCCTGCCGCGCGACGTGAAGCCGACCGGCGAAGGGAACCCGCTGGCCGAGCGCCCGGACTTCGTCGACGTCGACTGCCCGCGCTGCGGCGGCGCCGCCAAGCGCGAGACCGACACCCTCGACTGCCACTTCGACGCGCTCTGGCTCTGGGTCCCGGCGGCGGTCCCGCCCGAGGACCGCGACGAGCAGATGTTCACCCACCCCGACCTGCGGGAGTGGCTGCCCGCCGAGCGCCTCGTCGCCGGCAACGACAGCGGCGGCTTCGTCTTCGACCAGCGGGTCGTCACCAAGGCGCTGCGCGACATCGGCCCCTTCGCCTTCATGACCGAGGGCGAGCCGTTCGCCGGCTGCCTCTTCCACGAGATGGTGATCGCCGACGGTCGCAAGATGAGCAAGCACCTCGGCAACGTCGTCAACCCCGACGAGCTGGTCTCCCAGCACGGGGCAGACACGGTCCGCCTCGCCGTCCTCTACGCGGCGGGTCCGGCGAAGACGCTGAACTGGAACGACGGCGCGGTCCGCTTCGCCTCGCGCTTCCTGCGCAACCTCTGGAACTACAGCCACGAGCGGATCGCCGGGCTGGAGGGGCTGGCGCACGATCCCGAGGCCGCGGCCGACACCGAGCACATGCGCGACCGACTGCGCAAATGGTGCGAGAACGGCCTGGCGCGGATCACCGCCGACGTCGAGCAGCTGCAGATGCACAAGGCGGTGCGCAACATCACCCGCCTGCTGGAGCGGATCCAGGACTACGAGAAGCGGGTGCTCCAGCGCCGGGGTCAACTCGATCGTGCCGACGCCGAAGCGCAGATCGCCGCACTCGTTCTTTTGGCGCGGACGCTGGTCCCGTTTGCTCCCCACGTGGCCGAGGAGCTGCTCGTCGCGCTTGGCGTGGAGGACAGCGCTGAGGCGCTCAGCACCTGGCCGGAGACGGCCGAGATCCCGGTTTCGCCTGCCGCTACGCCCGCTCCCTGAGCGCGCACTCGCGGCCCCTCCGGGTGATTGAGCAAATACCCTTGATTGCTACAGGTAAGTCTGTTATGAATGCACCTGCCGGGCGATCAACCGGTGAAGGAGGCGGGGCTCTCGGATATGGGAAACCGCCTTGGGGTGGCAAAGGAGGACCAATCCTGAGCCAGGATCTAAATCGTCATGACGGATCCTGGTCACGTCGGCTCGGCCGGCGTCGCCCCGCCTCCCTTCACTTCTTTCCCGCTCGGCGGAGTTTCCAGGGGTATGTAGGCAGCGTTGGGGGACGCTGCTGCGCGAAGTGCGGCGCTTACGCCCGCGGCGGGCGCTTCACATCGAAGCGCCGCGCTTTGGGCAGCCAGCCGATGCCGTCGCAGAGTTCATTCGGCGTCGTCTTCAGCGCGCCAGCCAGCTTCACGATCGTGGCTAGGCGCGGCTCGCGCCCGGCTCGCTCGAGGAGTGAGACCTCGGTGCGGTGCAGATCGCAGAGGTAGCCCAGCTCTTCCTGGGAGACCCCGGCCTCGGTGCGGGCCTTTCTCAAGTTGACGGCGAAACGCTCCTGAGGAGTCATGGCGGCAGATCCTTCTCGTTTGCGGACAGAAACTCTACAGACAGGAAAGTTCACCCAAGTTGCGCCCGCTCCCGGTTCCGCTACCTTCCTGGGAGGGATCGGCCCGGCGATCTCGGGTGTTTTACGCAGAATGCATTGAGCAGTGAGAGACCATGTGTTATACCCGTGCGACCAATTGGACTAGCGCCGAGGCATCGGCGGCAAAGGAGGAGCTATGAGTGACGCGGCAGATCCGCACCTCACCGAGCCCTATGGGCTCCGGACCGACTCCTGCGCCACCGAACTCGTATGCCGCGACTGCGGTTACCGCACGCCGCTGCTGGATCGGGCCTTCAAGTGTCCGGCCTGTGGCGAAGGGCTCGATGTCGACTACGACTACGACCTGGCGAAGAAGCGGATCGAGGAGCGTCCGCTGGCGGAGCGCCCCTGGAACATCTGGCGCTTCGAGGAGCTGCTGCCGATCCTCAACCGCCGCGCCCAGCAGCGGGTCGGCGCCTTCGCGGGCAAAACGCCGCTGATCCACGCCGAGCGCCTCGGCGCCGAGCTTGGCCTCAGCAACCTCTATTTGAAGGACGACTCGACCAACCGGCCCTCGCTCTCATATAAGGACCGGGTGGTGGGGATGGCGATCGCCCGTCTACTCGAGCTCGGCAAGGACGAGGTCGGCTGCGTCTCGACCGGCAACGTCGGCACCGCCGTCGCCTCGCTGGCCGCCCAGGCCGGCGCCAAGCCGTACATCTTCTATCCGGGCAACATGGAGAAGGGCAAGGCGAAGGCCTGCCGGGCGATGGGCGCGCAGGTGATCCAGCTCGACGCCAACTACGACCAGGCCAACCGCGCCTGCCGCGAGCTGGCGCTCGCCACCGGGATGGAGTTCGCCAACATCACCCTGCGGCCGTTTTACGCCGAGGGCGCGAAGACGATGGCCTTCGAGGTCGTCGAGGAGCTGGGCTGGCAGGCGCCGGACCACTTCGTCATCCCGGCTGCCGGGGGCACCCTCTCTTCACGTGTCCACAAGGGCCTGGTGGAGATGGAGAAGGTCGGTCTGGCCGAGACCGCGGGCTCGAAGATCGACATCGCCCAGGCCAGCGGCTGCTCGCCGATCGCGACCGCGATCCTCGGCGGCGGCGAGATCGAGCACCAGACGCCGGAGACGGCGGCTCACTCGCTGGCGATCGGTGCCCCGGGGGACGGCAACCTCGTCGTCGACGCGGTGCGCTCGCGCGGGGGCTCGGCGGCGACCGCCTCCGACGAGGAGATCTGGAACGCGATCGACCTGCTGGGGGCGACTGAGGGGATCCTCACCGAGCCCGCCGGCGGGACGACGATCGCCTCGACCGCCCGCCTGGCGCAGGAAGGGAAAATCGCCCCCGACGAGACCGTCGTCGCGGTGATCAGCGGCAACGGCCTGAAGACGCTGCACGAGCATCCCGAGAAGAGCTGGCCGGAAATGGTCCCCTGCGAGGTCGGGGCGATGGAGGAGATGCTGAACGACTTTCGCCAAGCAGCGGCGGCCGCGCTGCGCTGAGCGAAAGGGGCAGGCGACTGGCGCGACTTACCCGGCGCGCCGCCGGTCGCCTCGCCCACCCCTGAGCACGATCTGTGCCACGCCTTACTAGGGTGTGGCTGGTGAGCCAGTCACTACCCCAGGTCGAAGGCGTCTCCCACCACACGGTGCGAGCCCGCGGGATCGAGTTCCACTACGCCGAAGCCGGCAGCGGCGAGGACGTCGTCCTCTGCCTCCACGGCTGGCCGCAGCACTGGTACGAGTGGCGCAACCTGATGCCGGCCCTGGCCGACCGCCACCGGGTCATCGCGCTGGATCTGCGCGGCTTCGGATGGTCGGAGGCTCCCAAGGACGGCTACGAGAAGGAGAACATGGCCGACGACGTGCTCGCCGTCCTCGACGAGCTCGGGGTCGAGCGGGTGAAGCTGGTCGGTCACGACTGGGGCGGCTGGATCGGGTTCCTGCTCTGCCTGCGCGAGCCGCAGCGGTTCGAGCGCTTTCTTTGCCTCAACATCGTGCCGCCGTGGGTGGCGACGAGAGCGGTCGTCGGTCATCTCTGGCGCTTCTGGTACCAGCAGCTCGTCCTGACCCCGATCGTCGGCTACCGGCTGCATCGCGGCGGTCAGTTCATCCGCAAAATCCTCGTCGGCGGCTCGACGAACAAAGAAGTCTGGAGCGACGAGGACCTGGCCGCCTTTGCCGACAACCTCGCCGAACCCGCCCGATCGCGCGCCGGCGTGCAGCTCTACCGGGTCTTCAACTGGCACGAGATCGGGCCGATCGTCCGCGGCCGCTACGCCGACGCCAAGCTGACTGTGCCGACGCTGATGCTGTTCGGCGAAGACGACTTTGCCTTGCGACCCTCGATGTTGGCCGGCTACCAACGCCACGCCGACGACATGCAGGTCGAGCTGGTCCCCGATTGCGGCCACTTCATCGTCGAAGAGAAGACGGACCTGGTGATCCAGCGGGCGAAGGAGTTCCTCGCTTAGGTGATTGGTAGGGAGGGGGTAGGTGCCCCTTCCCGGGAGCACCTCCGCTGAGAGAAGCGGGGATTGGCTGACGCCCCGAGCCACGCTGGCTCAGCTCCATGCTGAGTACCCGGGAAGGGGCACCCACCCCCTCCCAACACGCTCTCAACGCCGAGACCGCAAAAACAGCTCTCCAAGAACGGTTTTTGCGGTTTCGGCGGAGGTGCTCCCAGGGACCCCCTCCAACCCCCTCCCCAGAGAACCTCAGCTCCGAATCCGAGCCTCTTCGAGGTCGAGGTCTCGCTCGATCTGCCGCTGGGTCTGGTCACGTAGGCGGCCGACGCCGCGGAGGGCCAGCAGCTCCTCGCGCTCGACCCCGATCAGCTCGCGACGCAGCTGGCCGTAGTCGGCGATCCGCTGCTCGCGGGCAGCGGTCTCGGGGTCCTCGCCGGCGAGGACCGCCTGGCACATCCGGAAGCGCGCCCGGTACAGGTCGCGCAGGCGCGTCAGCTGCTTCTCGCTGGCGCGCTCGTCGTCTTCCATCTGGTCGAGCCGGTCGAGGGCCGACTGCGCCGCCTCCATCCGCGCCACCGCCTCTTCGTCGGACCAGCGCCGCGGGTTCTCCAGCCCCAGGGCACGGACGATGAAGGGGAGCGAGAGCCCCTGGCCGACGATCGTGACCAGGATCAGGGCGAAGGTGAGGAAGATGATCTGCGGCCGACCGGTGACACTGAGCGGCACCGCCAGGGCGGCGGCGAGGGAGACGGCGCCGCGCATCCCGCTCCAGCCGACGGCAAAGCGCTGGCCGGCGGTTTCGCCGGCGTCCGACCCCATCGCGAAGACGAAGGCGAGGCGGGCGCCGATCGAGGCCGCCGCGATCGCGACGATCGGCCAGACCAGCTCGCCGACCCCGGTCGGGCTCGCTTCCAGGGTGTCGACGATCTCCGGCAGCTGCAGGCCGAGGAGGACGAAGAGGGTGATCTCGAGCCCGAAGACGAGCACGCTCCAGAAGGCGACGGCGTTGAGGCGGACGTCGGCGTCGAGGGTGTGCGGCGAGCGATACCCCGCGTAGAGCCCGGCGACGACCGCGGCGAGGATGCCGGAGACGTGCAGCTCCTCGGCGCCGATGTAGGCACCGTAGGCGGTCAGGACGGAGAGCATGATCGTCAGGTCCGAGTCGCTGAGGCGGCGGAGAATGCGGTCGGAGAGGACCCCGATCGCAAGTCCAGCGAGGATGCCGCCGGCGGCGACGCCGACGAACTCCAGCGCCGCGCCGCCGAAGCTGAAGGCGCTGCCGGTGGCGACCCCGACCGCGATCCGGTAGAGGACGAGGGCGGTGCCGTCGTTGATCATCGACTCGCCTTCGACCAGCAGCCGCACCCGCTCGGGGGCGCCGAGGCGGCGGAAGATCGAGGTGGCGGCGACGGTGTCGGTGGGGGCGAGCACGGCGCCGAGGATGGCTGCCTCGGCCCAGCTCAGTCCCGGCACCGTCGCATGGGCGACCGCGGCGACCACGGCGGCGGTGAGGAAGACGAGGCCGACCGAAAGCAGCGCCAGCGGCCGCGTTGCCGTCCGCAGCTCCAGCGGCGAGACGCGCCAACCCGCCGCGTAGACCAGGGGCGGCAGGAAGACGAGGAAGATCGTGTCCGGCTCCAGTTCGACGCTGGGCAGCCCGGGGATGAAGGCGATCGCCAGACCGCCGACGACGAGGACGATCGGGGCGGGGATCTTGCCGTAGTCGGCGAGCCGCACCAGCAAGGCCGCGGCGAGGACGAGAACGAGGATCGACTCGATGTCGTGCACGCGCACATAACATCAAGGGGGACGTGGACGAACTGCTCTCACCCCCGCTGGAAGACCTGGATCACGTTCGCGGCGAGCGCGGCGCACCGCTGGAGCTGGTGATGTTCGGCGATTTCCAGTGCCCCTTCTGCCTCGGCGCCCAATCCGTCTTGCGCCGGGTCCGCGAGCGGCTCGGCGACCGGCTCCTGTTCGGCTTCCGCCACCTGCCGATCCCCGAGCGCCACCCGCTGGCGCCGCTCGCCGCGGAGGCGAGCGAGGCGGCGGCCGCCCAAGGTCGCTTCTGGGACTACCACGACGCCCTCTTTGCGGCCCAGCCCCGTCTTTCGCCGGAGACCATCGTCGAGGTGGGGGGCGACCTCGGCCTCGACGTCGAGCGGATGAAAGCCGAGCTCGATTCCGGCGCGCACCGCGACCGCGTCGCCCGCGACCTGGCCTCGGCCTTGGCCAGCGGCGCCACCGGCACCCCGACCTTCTTCGTCAACGGCATGCGGTTCTTCGGCGCCTACGACGCCGGCTCGTTGGTCGAGGCGCTGGAGTCCTAGCGGATACCTCCGACGTTCCTGTATATACTGCCGCGTCTTGACTTCTGGGGAGAACTCAATCGGACGCGGTTGGGCCGCGGTCCTGGTGCTCACGGGCCTGCTGGGCCTTGCGGCATTTGCGCCCGCCGCCGCCTTCGCGGGGTCGATCTCGGGCGCCGTCACCGACGCCGTAACCCTCGAACCCGTCGAAGGCCTCGAAGTCTGCGCCTATCCGCTTTCCGAAGAATGGGAAACCTGGTTCTGCGAAGACACCGACGCCAGCGGCGAATACACGATCGAAGAACTCGACCCCGACGAATACGCGGTCGAGTTCTGGGGTCGCCCCCTGAACTACGTGCCGCAGTATTTCGACGGCAGGGAACGCTGGTGGGAAAGCGACCCGGTTCTGGTCGGCTCCGGCGCCATCACTGAAATCGACGCCGCGATGGTTGTCGGCGGCCGGGTAGAGGGGAACGTCGAGGAGGCCGGGAGCGGCAATCCACTCGAAGAAGTCATTGTCTGCGCCTGGACGATCTCCAACGAAGAATTCGGCGGCTGCACCGAAAGCGACGCCAGCGGCGAATACGAGCTCAAAGGCATGCCGGCAGGCGCCTACGAAATCGAATTCTGGCCCCTGGGGCAGAACTACCAGCCGCAGTGGTACGACCATCAGTCCCAATGGTGGGAAGCCGATCCGGTCGCCGTGTTTCTCGGTGCGGTGGAAACCGGGATCGATGCGGACCTTCTGCCGGGAACCGGCGTCGAAGGTCAGGTGCGCACCGGCGGTGCGCCGGTCAACGAAGCTGAAGTCTGCATCTGGAGCACCGATCCCGAAGGTGGGGGGAGGTGCACCTACTCCGGCGGTGATGGCCGCTATGCCCTGCAGGGTCTGCCCGCGGATGAATACCAAGTCGAATTCTTCGATTACACCTCGGAACTAATCCAGTTCTGGGATCACAGGGCAACCTGGGAAGACGCCGACGTTCTCTCGCTGACCGCGGGAAGCATCCTGACCGGGATAGACGCCGATCTCGGTGACAACCATGGCCCGGTCGTGCCTCCCGTCGTGACGCCTCCGGTGACGACGGGCCCGGTGCTCGTCAAGCACCAGCGGAAGCGCTGCAAGAAGGGCTTCCGCAAGAAGCGCGTGCACGGCAAGGTTCGCTGCGTGAAGAAGAAGCGCAAGCACCGCCACCGGCACGTGCATGGCCGTCCCCCCGTCCGGGACCGCGCCACCTTCCGCCACGGTCGCTGACCCGCGGGCCTGCGCTAGTTTCGGCGCCGATGAAGGCTCTGGTCCAGCGCGTCAGCCAGGCGGCGGTCGATGTCGAGGGGGACCGGGTCGCCCAGATCGGGCCGGGGATGCTGATCCTGCTTGGGGTCGGGGTCGGCGACGGCACCGAGGAGGCGGACCGGCTCGCCGAGAAGGTCCGCAAGCTGCGGATCTTCGACGACGCCGAAGGGCGGATGAACGAGCCGCTCGGCGATCGCGACGTCCTCTGCGTCAGCCAATTCACCCTCTACGGAGACGCTCGCCGCGGCAACCGGCCCAGCTATGTCGAGGCAGCGCGGCCGGAGGTGGCCGAGCCGCTCTACGACCGTTTCTGCGAGCGGCTGGGGGCGAAGAAGGGGGTCTTCGGCGCCTGCATGGGGGTGGCGCTGATCAACGACGGGCCGGTGACGCTGATGCTGGAGACTCCGCCGCCTACCGGGCCGTCAGCCTGAACGCCTCGCGGGCGAGAGTGGCCGCCGCCGCCTCGCGTCGCGACCGCGGGAGGGATTGGACCGAGTAGGGCGACGGTGACCCAGCGGTTGCCGCGCACCCATGGATCGAGGGTGAGCGATCTACAAGGTTTACCGCCAGCCGGCTTTGAGCACGCGGCGGGCGTTGCCGCCGAGGACCGCCTCGACCTCGGGGCGGGAGAGGCCCCTCGCCTCGAGCATCTCCCGCACGCGGGGAAGTTGCGCGGCGCTGTCGCAGTCGTCGGGCGGGTCGGTGAAGCCGTCGAAGTCGGTGCCGATCGCGACGTGCTGCCATTCGCCGCCGCTCCAGGCGTTGATCTGCTCCATCGTCCGCCAGATCGCCTCGAGCCCGGGCCCGGGGTGCGAGCTTTCCAGCCAGTAGGGCATGAAGATCACGCCGACCACGCCGCCGGAGGCCGCGATCGCCTCAACGTCAACCTCGCCCATGTTGACCGGAAGGTCGCTCAGCGCACGCACCCCGATGTGGGTGGCGACGACCGGGATCTCTTTGCCGACGAGCTCGTAGATCCGCTTGCGTGAGGCCGGGGTGCAGTGGGTGACGTCGGGCACCATCCGCAGCTCGGCCATTTTTTCTATCACCGCTTCCCCGGCCTCGGTCAGGCCGCGGGAATCGTCGACCCCGGTGTCGAGCCGCCAGAAGAGGATCTTGTGCTGCTCGGGTGGGATGCACTCGCTGTGCCCGGCGAGGTCGTTGCGGAAAAGGTGGGCGATCGTCAGCGAGCAGACGCCGCGCCGAGACAGCTCCTCCAGCCGCGCCAGCCGCGCCGGGATGTCCCCCTCGGGAAGGCCGGCGCTGAGCATGTGACCGCCCTCGACGGTGTGGACGAAAGCTCGCTTCCCGGCGGCCAATGCGGCGTCAAGCTCGGCGTTCGAGTGGGCTATCTGGAACTCGTCGCCGGCCCGGGCTACCTGCCGCTCCATCTCGCCCATCATCCGCAGCATGCACTCCCAGGCGTTCAGCTTCAGCATCGTGCGGCCGCCCCGGGTGAAGTGGGCCAGCAGCCGGATCGGCGGGTTGCGGAAGTACTCCTCCTCGGGGACGTGGAGGACGGACCAGAGGACCCGCACGTCGCCCTGCCTCAGCATCTTGAAGTCGGTGAGGCTGGCGAGCGGGTTGAAGGTGCTGCCGGTGAAGTAGTGCTTGCGCAGGTCGCGGTCCCAAAAGAACGCGTTCATCGCCGGGTGGGCGTGGATGTCGGTCAGGCCGGGGTAGCCGGCCGCGGTGCCGTTGCTCATAGGGGTCCCAGCCTCTCCGCCAGGTAGTCGTTCATGAAGATCGGCGCGATCAGCGGCCGGAAGCGGTCGAAGTCGTGGTTCTGCCGCACGAACTCCGGGTCGATGAAGTTGACCTTCCCCCAGTGCGCCTTGAAGGGGACTCCTTCCCGCCGCAGGTGCTCCCAGAGGCCGCGCAGGTGGGCGTAGATCTCCTCCTTCTCGCCAGGGGACCGGCAGACCTCGGTCAGGTGCATGAAGTTGAGCTTGACGACGTAGGGAACGTCGTCCCAGCTCCAGGCCGACATCAGCGCGCCGTCGACGCGGGTCAGCTCGATCTCGGTCGGGATGTTCGGCCATCCCGCCTCCTCGAAGTAATCCTCGCACTCGCCCAGCACCCGCTGCAGGTCCTGCGGGCGGAAGCTCCACTCGGCCATCGCCACCCGCAGCGGCGCCCGCCGGTCGACCGGGAGCATGTTGCGCAGCGGTCCGGTGAAGCGCGACTCCTCGTAGGTGAGGGCGAGGACGTTGTAGATCCCCTCGAGGACTGGGTTCAGCAGCGGCCCGGTGTCGGCGACCTTGTCCATCGCCGCGAAGACGAAGTCGAGGACCTGCTCCGACTGTTCCTCGGGGTAATCGCCGTCGGGCTTCGACTGCTCGCGAGGGACCGCGGTGGCGGCCCACAGCAGCGCCTTGTCGCTCTTCTGCAGCCAATTCACGCGCCAAAAGTCGTAGGTAGTTGAAGTGGCCTCGAGGTCGGTCAGCACCTCGTCGAGCCGGGCCACCTTCATCACGACGTCGAAATAGAGCTCGTCGACGAGGCTGAAGTTGACCCGGGTGATGACGCCGAGCAGGCCGAGCGAACAGATCACCGCCGGGAACTCCGGGTCGCCGCGCGATATGCGCCGCTCGACCGCGCGGCCGGAGGCCTCGACGGTGACGAGCTCGACCCACTCGAGCTTCTCGTAGAGCCCGTGGTGGGAGCTCGCCGGGGCGGTGCCGGTGGAGATCAGCCCCGCCAGGGTTTGGTGGTCGGTGCCGCCGGTCGCGGTCACCGATTTGCCGTGCCGGCCGAGCTCGGCGAGGAACTCGTGCAGGGAGACGTTGGCCGTCGCCGTCACCGCCGTCTCGCCGGCCTCGAGCTCGATGCTCTTGGGCAGCGAGGAGACGTCGAGGAGCGCGTCGTTGACGACGATCTCCGAGCAGGAGTGGAGGCTGCCCGGGACCCGCACCCGGCCGTTGCCGATCTCGCCGCGATGCACCCTTTCCAGGATCTCCTTCAGCTCCTCGATGCTGGTCGGCTGCAACACCGTGTTGGGCTCGAAGGAGATCAGCTCGCCCCAGTCCTGCAGCGGAGTGGTTGAGTAATCGGTCATCGTGCACGACCCTAACCGCAGCACGGCGAACCCGCTTGTCTAGCTCAGCAGCCCGAGCTCGCCGGCGCGGTGGCTCGCCTCGACCCGCGAGCGGCAGTCGAGCTTGCCGAGCAGGTTGCGGACGTGCATGTCGACGGTCCGCTGGCTGATGAAGAGCTCCTGGGCGATCTCGCGGTTGGTCCGGCCGACGGCGACGTGGCGCAGGACCTCGAGCTCGCGGCGGGTGAGCTGGACGCCGTCGGCGGCCGCGGCGGCGCGACTGCCGAGCCGCTGGGCGACCGACTCGCCCAGGTTCGCCACCTCTTTGGCCGCGGTCGCCGCCAGCGGGCGAGCGCCGAGCTTGGCGGCGCAGCGGTAGGCGTCGCAGAGCCGCTCCAGCGCCTCCTCGCGCTCGCCGGCGGCGGCGAGAGCGACGCCGGCCCGCAGTTCGACCTGGGCCCGCTCGTGCGGCGTCGCCATGTTGCGGTGCAGCTCGACCGCGCGGGAGAGGCTCTCCGCCGCCCCGGCGGCGTCGCCTTCGAGCAAGGCAAGCTCGCCAACCGCCTGCGCCAACGCCGCGATCGCGTCGTCGTGCCCTCCCTCGGAGGCCATCTTCCCCAGCGCCGCTGCGCAGAGCTGCGCGTCCTTGCGCCGGCCCTGCTGGGCGAACCAGCTGGACGCCCAGCGAACGCCCCAGACCGCGTAGTGGTGGTCCTCGCTCTCTTCCCAGCGGGCGAGCAGCTCGCGGCAGTGGGTCGTCGCCTCGTCCTCAAGCCCTTCGGCGGCGGCGACGATCGCCAGAGAGGTGGTCGAGTCGACGTACATGTTGTAGTGGCCGACCGAGGAGGAGACCGCGCGCGAGGCGGTCAGCATCCGCCGCGCCACGCCGTACTTGCCTTCGAAGGCGTGGATTGCGCCAACCAGCCCCTCGGCGACCCAGACGGCGGTGTCGGACTCGATCAGCTCGCGGCCGAGCTCCGCCGCCCGCGACCACTCGCCGCGCTCGCGGAGGACGTAGACGAGGCAGGTGACGCAGGCGACCTCGGTACCCGCGTCGCCGTCGGTGCGGCAGAGGTCGAGCGCGGTGTCGAGCGCCTCCTCGGCCTGGCGGTAGTCGGCGCCGTCGTAGAGGACGAGGCTAAGCCGCTGGTAGAGCTCGGCGGCGACCGAGGTGAGGTCGTGCTCGAGCGCCAGCGCGAGGCCGTTGCGGACCGACTCCAGTCCCTGCTCGAAATCTCCGCCCTTGGCCTCGACCACGCCCTGCAGGCCGAGGACGCGGGCGTCGAGATCGGTGCGCCCGGCCTCGCGGGCCTCCTCGGCCGCGAGCCTGGCCAGCTCGATCGCCTCCGCGTAGCGCGCTCCGCGGCGATGGTGGTCGGCCATCGCCACCCGCTCCAGGGCAGCCTCCGCGGGGTGCTCGGCGACGGCGAACGACTCGGCGGCGAGGCGGCGGGCGGCGAAGGCCTGCTCCCGTTCGCCGCCGAGGTCATAGACCGCGGCCAGGCGTCGCTGCGCCTCGGCGTATCCGAGCCGGTCGCTGCGCCGGTCGCAGCTGGCGGCGAGCTCGCGCCAGGCTTTCGTCGCTTCGCCGAGCTCGCCGACCAGCTCGGCGCAGCGCCCGTAGCGCTGCAGCGTCTCCGTCCGCAGGTCCTCGGACTCGTCCTCGGGCCAGAGCTCGAGCGCTTCCCGCGCCGCCCGCATCGCGTCGCGGTGGGCGTGGACCGCCTCGGACTCCTGCGCGGCGGCGAGCAGCGCCTGGCGGGCGCGGGCCTCGTTGCCGGCGCCGCGCCAGTGGGCGGCGATCTCGAGGCTGCGCCCGCCGCGCGCTTCCAGCGACTCGGCCAGCTGGCGGTGGAGATCCCGGCGCCGGATCCAGGGCACCTCGGCATAGAGGGCTTCCTGCGCGAGGGCGTGGCGGAAGGTCGCCGTGCCGGGACCCCGTTCTTGCAGCAACCCGACTTCGACCAGCTCGGCGAGGCCGGCGGCGGGGGCAAACTCGGCCGCCAGCTCGAGGTCGACCTGCTGGCCGAGCACCGCGGCCGTCTCCGCTGCTTCGTGGGCCGCGGGCGAGATCTCGGAGATGCCGACCAAAACGGCTTCGCGGATCGAGTCCGGCACGGGGACCTCGTCCCGCTCGGCGAGCTCGAGGCCGCGCTGGCCCGAGCGCAGCGCGTTCCTCGCGTTGAGGGCGGCGACCAGCTCGCCGACGAAGAAGGGCGAGCCCATGGTCCGGTCGTGGATCGTCCGCACGAGGGCGGGTGAGGGCGCCTCGGGCAAGCGCTCCCCGAGCAGTTCGGCGACCGCGGGGCGGTCGAGCGGCTCCAGGGTCAGCTCCTCGAGCTGGCCGCCGCGGCGCAGCTCGTTGCGCAGCCAGCGCAGCCGGTGGTCGCGGGGCAGCCCGTCGGAGCGATAGGCGGCGACGACGAGGACCGCCATCTGCCGCAGCGGCCCCGCCAGGGCCGCCAGCAGCTCGAGCGTGGTCTCGTCGGACCACTGCAGGTCATCGAGTACGACCAGCAGCGGTTCCTGGTCGCTGAGGTGGGCAAGGGCGCAGCGGACCGCCTCGAAGATCGTCGCCCGTTCGCTCTCGGCGGCGGCTTGCCCGAGCTCGGGCAGGAGGAGGGCGAGGTGGGGGAGGAGCGGCCGGCACTCGGCAAGTGCGTCGGGGTCGACCCGCAGTCGCGAGCGCAGAGCGTCGACGATCGGTCCGTAGGAGACCGTGGCCCCGTCGGTCGCGGATCCCCAGAGGACGCGGTCGAAGCCAGCGGCCGCCTCGGCGGCCAGGGTGCTCTTGCCGACCCCCGCCTCGCCGGCGAGGAGGACGATCGAGCCGTGGCCGAGGCGGGCTCGCTCGGCCGCCTCGTTCAGATGGGCGAGCTCGTCCGCCCGCCCGACCAGGGGAGTCCGCTCGCTCATCTTCAGGTCAGTCTAGGCGCGAGGGCTCGTGAGTCAGCCCAGGCGGCGCAAGGCGCTTTTGCAAACCACTGGTTTACAAAAGCGCCTTGCGCCGGGCCCAACTGTCGCTAGCTCGCCGCGGATACCGGATCGGGCCGGACGACGACGGTGTCGAGAATCGGGATGATCTCGTCGGCGGGCAGGCCGGCGGCCTCGGCATGGGCGCGGATCGTCTCGGGGCTCTCGCCTTCGTAGACGCAGAAGGTGCCGACCTCGCCGCTCTCCTCACCGAGCGCGTAGCTCCGGATCCAGCGGACGCCCGAGCCCGGCTGATCCCCGACTTCGGCCGATTTCTTCCCGGCGACTTCCAGGTCGGCCGGGGTCCGCCAACCGTTGCGACGAAGAATTCCGTACAGCTGCATTGTTGCCTCCAATTTCGCGTGTTTGACGTTGCACCACGAAATTAGGCCGGCCGGGAGGCCTATACATCAGTGAGAGTGCCGTAATTTCGGCGACGGGGTGCCGTAATCGGCTCCCCGCGCCGAGAGTGAGCTACGGCACCGCGCGGAAGGTGATCCCGTCCAGGGACAGCGAAGCGCTGTCGTCGCTGGTCGCCGCGGTGACGTCGCCGTCGGCCTCCAAGCGGAGGTGCATGTCTCCGCAGGTGCCTGGCAGGAGCTCAGCCGTCGAGGTCGGCTCTCACCTCGCGCGCCGGTAGCGAATGTGCGTGGCGAGGGGAGAGTGGAGCACCTCGACCGGCTCGAACCCGAGGGACTCGACTCCGTCGAACAGCCGCTCGCCGGACCCGAGCAGGACGGGGGCCACGTCGAGCGTGAGTTCGTCGATCGCTCCGGCGGCGAGCGCCTGGCGGACGG
This sequence comes from Solirubrobacterales bacterium, assembly GCA_033856415.1. Classification (GTDB taxonomy): domain Bacteria; phylum Actinomycetota; class Thermoleophilia; order Solirubrobacterales; family 70-9; genus VAYN01. The sequence goes on from JAWVFA010000029.1 coordinate 37,593, forward strand.
TTGAGGCGCCGCCCGCGATGTCGACGCCGTCCTCGCCGGCCGTCTCGAGCGCCTGCGCGTAGGCGGCCTCGAAGCCCTCGGTGACGAAGTGGAAGCTCGTGCCGCCCGCCATCTCGATCGGCTCGCGGGCGTGGTGGGTGAGCACGAAGACCGGTGCGTGATAGGGCGGCTCGGAGCCCCACCATCCATCCCAGTCCTCATCCCACTCGCCGCGGATCGGCCCGAACATGTTGCGGCCCATGACGTAGGCCCCGCGCGGCCGCATCAGCCAGCCCTCTGCCGTCGCGTCGGCGTCGTTCGCGCGCTCGTCGCCGAGGTGCCAGCTATGGACCTCCCTGCCGCGCTTCCCCAGCGGATTCTCCCGGCTCTGGTCCGGCCCGGCGACGAAGCCGTCGAGCGAGATCGACATGTGGCAGGTGGTGTCCGGCATCGGTGCCCTCCAAGGAATTGCGATTTGCAAGCGTCGGCACCGTACCGCCGAGGCCGCCCGCCGGGGACGTAGTGGAGACCAAAGCGATGGAAACCGGGCCGGGAAGAGATGCCGGAGGAGGGACTCGAACCCCCGACACGCGGATGATGCTGCTGCAGCGGTGACCGGAGCTTACGGCTGTCAGAGCCTTTCGGCATCACAGAGCCAAAGCGGTGGTTTGGGCCTCGCCCGCGTTTTCGGCCGTTTGCGGGTGTCTCCTTGCCACCCCCTTGCCACTCTGAGTGACCGGGATCGAATCGGAGGGCGATAGGAACGTCCGGGGTCGTCCCTACGCTGGCTCGGTGGCGCTGCCCGCGATCAGCCTCCCCCCGGCGTTCGACGCAGAACCGGACCTGAACCCGCCCGTCTACCCTGGGCGGACCGATGAACTGGTGATAGCGCCTGATGGCCTCCCTGCCAGGGTTGTGAAGGCGCACAACGCCCACAAGAAGCACTACATCGAGCGGTACACCGGGATAGTGGCGGCGGCGATGAAGAACAAGTGGGGTGGACTCGGGTACATCGACACCTACTGCGGGCCGGGAATGTGCTGGGTCAAGGACACTGGCGAATTCGTTGTTGGCTCGCCCTTGATCGCGCTCGGCGTCCAGCCCGCCTATTCCCACTTCGCCTTCGTCGACAACGACAGCGTTTGCATAGACGCCCTGGAACGCCGGGTGGCGGGCTTGGCGGCGAAGCCGCACATCAAGTGCGCCGACTCCAACGACGCGGACACCATCGCCTGGGTGCGCTCCGTGATCCCGCGTCGGCGGACGCTGACCCTTGCTCTTCTTGATCCACAGGGCTGCACTCTGGAACCCGCAACTATCGAGGCGCTGACCCAGGAACGGCCGATGGACTTGATGATCAACCTGCCGATCCACGGTCTTTACCGCAGCTTGGCGGCCGGGTACTTCCAAGCTGTCGAACGGGTCCTCGGTCCGGACTATCCACGCTGCAATCCGAACGACTGGCGGGTCGCGGTGCGCGAGCATTACCGCGACCTTCTCGGCAAATTTGGCTACGCCTACACGTCCTCAAAGGAGGTGCGGGGAGAAAAGACCCGCACCCCTCTTTACGACTTCGTCATGGCCAGCAAGCATCCATTGGCAACGAAGCTTTTCGAGGGCGCTACTAAAGACAACGCCCACGGTCAGATTTCGATGCTGGACTAAGCGGGCACTAAGGCTCGGTCGGAGCCGGGGTACTCATCCCAGGTTTGTCCGGCCAACTCGCGCCCATTCGACTTCGGGCGATGGCCGCCCCACTGCTTGAAGAAGAAGGCGACCCCCTCGGCGTTGCAGCGGTCACGCAGATCCACGATCCACGCTTCATCGACCCGCCGATGGCCGGGGCCGGACTCGCCACCGGCGATCAGCCAGTCGATCCCGCTGAGGTCGAGGCCTTCAAGCGGCCCTAGTAGCGGCTCCGCAGATATGAAGCGGATAGATGCGGGCACCTCGCGGAGCGCATCGGCCCGATGGACAAAGCGACGGTTCTCGATGCTGACGCCCATCCAAACGTTGGAGGGCCACGGCAGGGAGGGAGCAAGGTCGAGAAGTCGATCTTGGCGCTTCGTCAGCACCTGAAAAACGTGCTGACTTGCTCCCTCCATCGCGTCGAAGACGCGGGCGATGAACTCGTCGGGCACCTGCTCGTGGAAGAGGTCGGACATCGAGTTGACGAAGATGCGGCGGGGGCGCTTCCACTTGGACGGCTGCTCTAGGCGCTCGGGCCAGAGACGAAGGGCGAAGCCCTGCTCATAGGGGTGACCGGGAATGCCGCGCCAGCGTTCAGCGAACGTTTTGGCGTAGCAGTGGGCGCAGCCGGGTGATACCTGATCGCAGCCGGTGACCGGGTTCCAGGTCGCCTCGGTCCACTCAATCGCGCTGTTGTCAGGCATTGGGGTTCCTTCGCTGGGGGTGGTCGGCTCCCTCGTGATGAACCGCCTCATTCATTCCTTTCGAGGCTACCCGGCAAGGGGAACGGGGGCCGCTGGGGCAGCGGTGTCTGCCCCGGCCGGAAGCGGATCCCCGCACGGAGGTAGCGATTCGCTGTCCTCGGCGAGGGTGGCTTGACCAACGGCATGATCCAAGAAGGCAGCGTCACCTACACCCGCATCCATCAGATGGATATAGGTCTTGAGGGTGAAGCCGGGGTCGGCATGACCTAGCCACGCCTGAACCTGCTTCACGTTCCGGCCTGCCTCAAAGAGCAAGCTGGCGCAGGTATGGCGGAACGTGTGGAAGGAGACGGTCGACCGCTCTTTCCTCTTGCCCTTGACCTCTACCTCGACCTTGAACCCGGCCCCGATGGCTGCGGGAGCAAGGGCACGCCGATAGACGTTTTCGGGCCGCAGGGGAGTGCCCGCCTTCGATGCGAAGACGGGAGACTCGGGGCCTCGGTATCCGTCGCGCCGCAACGCGAGCAGGTCCTTTGCCACGCGGGGCAGCCTATTCATCGGGAGGCTGGCGGGAGGGGGAGGCTCGGCACTCTTTTCGTTCGCTGAAAAATGGCACGGCGAAACACTCCACACCTGAGGGGCAGAGATTTGATGCGAGGTAGAGCATGAGGGATCGGCGGACGGCCGCTTAGTCGTCCGCGCGGTTCCGGCGACGCCTGAGCCAGTCCGAAATCCGCAGCGCGGCGAGGACCAGCTGCGCGAGGCGCAGCAGGAAGTCCAGCTCCGTCAAGGAGCCTCCTTCTTTGGACAATGAAGCCGCCATTCGGCGGCGGGGAGAAGCCCGCGTCAGCACACAGCGGGGGCTACGGCCCGGGGCTGGAGGGGCAGGCCCTTTTTGGAGATGGGCTGCCTTGCTCGCTAGGGCTAGGTGGCCACCTTCGCAGGCGGAGCAGACAGACCTCGGGCTACGGCCGAACTGGTGCGCCAACCCTTCGACAGGCGGTCAGCTACCGGGCTAGGAACCCACCATTGCAGAGGCAGCAGACACACCTCGGGCTACGGCCAAATGCTATTCGCGCCCCTTGAACTGCGGGGGGTCCGGCGGGCTAGATGATGCATCTTGCCAGGCGGAGTAGACGACGCCTCGGAAACGGTCCCGCGCGCGCAGGGCGCCTCCCCTTGCCACTTCCCTTGCCACCCCCCTGCCAAAACGGCACCTTCTAACCTCGGGATGCGGCACGTTCCGCTTGCTGCTGCGATGCCGGAGGAGGGACTCGAACCCCCGACACGCGGATTATGATTCCGCTGCTCTAACCAGCTGAGCTACTCCGGCGGGGAGGAGGATGGTATCGGTGCAGCGGCGCAGCGGATCTCCCCAAACTGGCTGGTCGGCGATGCGTCCTGTGCTGGTTGGTCTTCTCATCCTCGCGGACTTGTTTGCGGTGGCTTCGCTGGCGATCGCGCGCCCCGATGGGTGGCTGCCGCCGTTCCTCGCTTTCGGCTTCGTCTTGATCGGCCTGATCGTCTTTGAGGTCTGGGCAATTGGACACCGGCGCGACGACCGATGAGTCGTCGGTTTTGGGAAAATGCTGGAATCGATTCATGTAAAAGGCTGCCAAATGCGACGGTTGCAGGGGAAACGGCTGCAGCGGCTAGGCATCATGGGTAGGGTTGCCCGGTGACCGCTGAACTGGACAGGGCAGTGAAGACGGTCGTCCGGCAGTGCATGGGGATCTCGCCGGGCGAGGACGTGCTCGTCGTCTGCAACCCGGTGACCGAAGAGATCGGCGCGCTGATGCGGATCGAGGCGCAGGGCGACGGCGCCGACGCGACCCTCGCCGTCATCTCCGAGCGAGACTCGGCCGCCGCCGAGCCGCCGCGGGCGGTGGCGGCGGCGATGGCCGCGGCCGACGTGGTCCTGGCGGCGACGATCCAGTCGCTCTCCCACACCGCGGCGCGCAAAGCGGCGAGCGATGCCGGGGTTCGCGTCGGCTCGCTGCCCGGCGTCACCGAAGAGATGCTGAGCCGGTTGATGACCGGCGACCTGGAGGAGATCCGCCGCCGTGGCTGGGCGATCGTCACCGCGCTCAACCGCGGCTCCGAGGCGCGCATCACCTGCGGCCACGGCAGCGACCTCCGGATCGGCCTCGAAGGCAGGCTGGGGACGGTCGACGCCGGCGAACTCGGCAACAAAGGGGCCTTCGGCAACCTGCCCTGCGGCGAGGGCTTCATCGCCCCGCTCGAGGGGACGACCGAGGGCACGCTCGTCGTCGACGGCTCGATCGCCGAAATCGGGCTACTCGAGACGCCGGTCTTGCTAACCGTCCGCGAGGGTAACCTCGTCGAGGCCACCGGCGCCGACGGCGCCCGGCTGATGGAGCTGCTCACCGCGCACGGCCCGGACGGCACCAACGTCGCCGAGCTTGGGATCGGCACCAACGAGGAGGCGATGCTCACCGGCAACATCCTCGAGGACGAGAAGATCCTCGGCACCTGTCACGTTGCCTTCGGTGCCTCGGCGGCGATCGGCGGCACCGTCCAGGTCCCCGTCCACCTCGACTGCGTCGTCCTCGAACCGACGGTCGAGATCGACGGCGAGACGATCGTCAGCGGCGGCGACCTCCTCCTCTGAGGCCCGGGAAGATGCCGCCCCTCCTCGCGGTTCCCAACGTCTCGGAGGGGAGCGACCGGGAGCGCCTGGCGCGGCTGGAGCGCGCCTTCGCCCAGAGGGTGACGCTGCTCGATCGCCACTCCGACGCCGACCATGGCCGCACCGTCTTCACCCTGGCCGGCCACGGCGGGGCGCTGACCGAGGCGCTGTCCGCCGGAGCCGAGGAGGCGTTGGAGACGATCGAGATGGACCGCTACCGCGGCGCCCATCCGGCGATCGGCGCCCTCGACGTCTGCCCGGTCGTCTGGTTCGACCCCGCCGATCGCGAGGCGGCACGCACCGAGGCGATCGCGGTCGCGACCCAGATCGGCGGCCTCGGCATCCCTGTCTTCCTCTACGGCGAGCTGGCGCGCGACTCGGGCCGGGCCGAGCGCGCCTACTTCCGCAACGGCGGCCTCGGCGAGCTGTGGCTGCGGATGGAGTCGGGGGAGCTGCGACCGGACTTCGGTCCCGGCCTGCCGCACCGCACCGCCGGCGCCACCCTGGTCACGGCGCGCCCGCCGCTGGCCGCCTTCAACGTCGAGCTCGACAGCGGCGACATCGAGATCGCCCGCGCGGTTGCCGCGGGGCTGCGCGAGTCGGGCGGCGGCCTCGCCGGGGTGCGGGCGATCGGCCTGCTGCTCGGGGGCGGGCGCGCCCAGGTCTCGACCAACGTCCACGATCCCCTTGCCGTCCCCCTCGGCGAGGTCGTCGAGCGGGTGCGCGAGCTGGCGGCGCCGCTCGGTGCGCGACCGCTGGAAGCGGAGCTGGTCGGCCTGATCCCGCAGGCCGCGCTCGCCGGCTACCCGGCTGACGTGCCGATGCGCGGCTTCGACCCCCGGCGCCAGACGATCGAGGCGCGGCTCGCCGACGCGACCGACTAGATTTGGAGCGGTATGGCCCAGACGAAGAAGAAGCGCCAGCGCAAGCGCCGCGGCACCCAGGGGGGGCGGGTCGACACCAACCCGCGCTCCGGTCGCCCTCGCAGCCGCGAGGAAGCGAAGGCGCGCGCCCGCTCGCGCCGTAAACCGGCCCCTCAGCAGGATCTGCCGCCGACCTGGCGCAACTCCTTCGTTCGCGGCCTCTTCGCGGCGGTCATCTTCGCCGTCCTGCTGGTCTTGATTTTCAAAAAACCGCTCGGCGCCTCGCTCGCCTTCGGCGCCTTCATGCTCGCCTTCTACGTTCCCGCCGGCTACTACATCGACATGGCGATGTGGCGGCGACGGGAGCGCGCCCGCATCCGCGCCCGCGGCGAGTAGAGGGTCCGGTGGCCCTCGACGTCGAGATGCTCACGGTCGGCCCCGTCGCCGAGAACTGCTTCCTGCTCCGGCGCCCCGGCGCCGACAAACTGCTGGTCGTCGATCCCGGCGAGGAGGCGGAGCGGATCCTGGCGGCGGTGGAGGCGACCGGGGCGGAGGTGGAGGCGATCCTCGTCACCCACTGCCACTTCGACCACATCGGGGCGGTGACGCCGGTGGCCGAGGCGACTGGAGCGCCGGTCTACTGCCCGGAGATCGAGGTCCCGATCCTCGCCGACATCATGCGCTTCGTCCCCTGGGAGGGTTTCGGCCCGTTCGATAGCTACGAGGCCGACGAGGTCGTTCGCGGCGGCGAGACTCTGGAGCTGGCCGGGATGGAACTCGACGTCGTCTTCACCCCCGGTCATAGCCCCGGCCACGTCACCTACGCCGTACGCGGCGAGGACGCGATCTTCTCCGGCGACGTGCTCTTCCAGGGCTCGGTCGGGCGGACCGACCTGCCCGGCGCCGACGGGCCGACCTTGCTCGCCTCGCTCGGCGCTCTGCTCGATGCCTACCCAGACGAGACCGTCGTCCATCCCGGCCACATGGGCCTGACGACGCTCGGCGGCGAGCGCGCCACCAATCCCTTCCTCGGGTCGCTGACGCGGTAGATGGCCAGCAAGTTCCAGGCACCCCGCGGGACCTTCGACATCCTGCCCGAGGCGGCGCGGGCGCGAGCGCGCCTGGAACGCGCCGCGGCCGAGGTCTTCGCCCGGGCCGGCTACGAGCCGATCGCGACGCCGGTCTTCGAGGACACGGCGCTGTTCGAGCGGGGCGTCGGCCAGTCGACCGACATCGTCCGCAAGGAGATGTTCACCTTCGAGGACAAGGGCGAGCGCAGCCTCACCCTGCGCCCGGAGGGGACCGCCTCGATCTGCCGCGCCTACCTCGAGCACGGGATGCACAAACTGGCGCAGCCGGTGAAGCTCTCCTACCTCGGCCCCTTCTTCCGCCACGAGCGCCCGCAGGCCGGCCGCTATCGCCAGTTCCACCAGCTGGGGATCGAGTGCATCGGCACCGACTCGCCGCTCGCCGACGCCGAGGTGATCATGCTGCTCTCCGATCTGCTCGGCGAGCTCGGCGTGCCCGGGGTCGAGTTGCGGCTCGGCAGCCTCGGCTCCTTCGAGGCGCGTCGTGCCTACCTCGAGGACCTGAAGGCGCACCTGCACGCCCACGAGGGGGAGCTCTCCAACGACGTGCGCGAGCGGATCGACATCAACCCGCTGCGCGCCTTCGACTCCGACCACGAGGGGACGCAGGCGGTGATGGCGAGCGCGCCGACGATCGTCGGCGCGCTCGAGGGCTCCGACGCCGAGCACTTCGCCGAGGTGCGGGCGCTGCTCGACGCGGCGGGCATCTCATACGTCGTGGACCCGACCCTGGTCCGCGGCCTCGACTACTACACCCGGACGATCTTCTCCTTCGTCTGCGACGCCCTCGGGGCGCAGTCGGAGATCGGCGGCGGCGGCCGCTACGACGGCCTGATCGAGCAGCTCGGCGGGCCGGCGACGCCGGCCGTCGGCTTCGCGGCGGGGATCGAGCGGATCCTGCTGGCGCTTGATGAAAAGGTGCCGGCGGCGGGGCGCGACGCCTTCATCGCGGTCGCCGATCCCAGCCAGCGGGCGCGGGCGATGGCGCTCGCCGTCGAGCTGCGCCACGCCGGGGTCGCGGTCGAGGTCGACCTCGCCGACCGCACCCTCAAGAGCCAGCTCAAGCACGCCGACCGGATCGGCGCCGGCCGCGTCCTCATCCTCGAGGCCGACGGCAGCGCCCAGTTGCGCGACATGCAGACCGGCGAGCAGCGCGCCGCCGATCCCGGCAAGCTTCTCGACGAGATGACCGGAGGGGAAAGTTGAGCACCGAGGCGCCGGCGCTGCGCGCGAACGGCTACCGCGACACCTGGGCCGGCCAGGTGCTGCCCGAGCGCGTCGAATCGGAGGTGCGGGTCGCCGGCTGGGTCAACCGGCGTCGCGACCACGGCGGCCTGATCTTCATCGACCTACGCGATCGCACCGGGATCGTCCAGCTCGTCTTCAACCCCGACAGCTCCGGCGAGTCCTTCGAGCTGGCGCACAAGCTGCGCGCCGAGGACGTGCTGAGCGCTTCCGGGACGGTGGTGCGCCGCTCCGATGAGACGGTCAACCCCGAGCTCGCCACCGGCGAGGTCGAGCTGCTGGTCACCGGCGCCGAGCTGCTGGCCGGCTCGGAGACGCCGCCGTTTCAGATCGAGGGCTTCAGCGGCGAGGTGGGGGAGGACACGCGGCTTCGCTACCGCTACCTCGATCTGCGCCGCGAGCAGATGCGCGAGGCGCTGCTGTTGCGCCACCGCGTCGTCGCCGCGATGCGCGAGTTCCTCGACGGCGAGGGGTTCGTCGACGTCGAGACGCCAGTCCTGACCCGCTCCACGCCGGAGGGCGCGCGGGACTTCCTCGTCCCCAGCCGCCAGCAGCAGGGCTCCTTCTACGCGCTGCCGCAGTCGCCGCAGCTGTTCAAGCAGCTGCTGATGGTCTCGGGGTTCGAGCGCTACTACCAGGTGGCGCGCTGCTTCCGCGACGAGGCGACCCGGGCCGACCGCCAGGCCGAGTTCACCCAGCTCGACGTCGAGATGTCCTTCGTCGACGTCGAGGACGTGCTCGCCGTCAACGAGCGGTTGCTGGCGCACGTCTTCGAGCGCGCCGGCGGTCCGCAGGTAGAGGTGCCGATGCAGCGGATGGGCTACGACGAGGCGGTGTGGCGGTTCGGGACCGACCGCCCCGACCTGCGCTTCGGCCTCGAGCTGGTCGACCTCGGCGACGCCCTGCGCGAGACCGAGTTCAAGGTCTTCCGCTCGGTGCTCGACGGCGGCGGCTCGATCCGCGGGATCAACGCCGGGCGGCGGGAGATGCCGCGCTCCGAGCTCGACGGCCTCATCTCCCGTGCTCAGGAGCTGGGGGCGAAAGGACTGGTCTGGGCCTTCCGCGAGGGCGACGGCTGGCGCTCGCCGACGGCCAAGTTCCTCAGCGAGGGCGAGCTGGCCGACCTCAACCAGCGGGTCGGCGCCGAGGAGGGCGACCTGCTGCTGCTGGTCGCCGACAAGCCCGCGGTCGTCAACGCCGTGCTCGGGCAGATGCGGCTGGACTTGGCCGAGCGCTTCGACCTGATCGATCCCAGCGAGGACCGCTTGGTCTGGATCGTCGACTGGCCGCTGATGGAGTGGAATGCGGACGAGAAACGCTGGGACGCGCTGCACCACCCGTTCACCGCGCCGTCGGGCGAGTTCGATCCTGACGACCCCGGCGCCGCCCGCGCCCAGGCCTACGACGTCGTCTGGAACGGTCAGGAGCTGGGCGGCGGCTCGATCCGCATCCACGACGCGAGAACGCAGGAGGCGGTCTTCGCCGCCCTCGGGATCGACGCCGAGACGGCGCGCGCCCGCTTTGGGTTCCTGCTCGAGGCGCTGCAGTACGGGGCGCCGCCGCACGGTGGCATCGCCTACGGCGTCGACCGCATCGTCCAGCGGCTCTCCGGCGCCGAGACGATCCGCGACGTGATCGCTTTCCCGAAGACCGCCTCGGGCTTCGACCTGCTTACCGGAGCCCCGGCCCCGGTCGACGAGCTGCAACTGCGCGAACTCGCGATCGGCATCCACAAACCCAAACTGCCCGGCCACTGAGATGGGCCTGCGGGACTGGTTACCCCGCAGATGGCGACTGGCTCCAGGGCCGGGGCAGACGCCGGTCTACATCGACGACCCGAGCTTCGACAGCTGGGAGGTGGTGCGCGACTTCGCCGAGCTGAAAACCGCCCGCGCCTGGCACCAGGCGCTGATCGAGGCCGAGATCGAGGCGGTCCTCACCTCCGACTGGCCACTCGACCGCTTCGGCCGCGGCGATATCTCCCTCCGCGTCCCAGCCGACCGCTGGAGCGAAGCCGAGTGGCACCTCTCGAACCTCGATTAAGCGTCTTCCTTCCGGTTTAGACAGGCCGTCCGGGTGGTAACTTTGCACCAGGCTCGAACCCGTACGAGAGCCGTCTCACCGTTTGACCCAACACAAACGGCACGGGAGCTGGAACGTCTCCGGTCCCCTTGGGGGCAGGAGCAGGCACCCACCTTCATTTGAAGGGATCAAAGCCAGAGGCGGCAACGGCGGGTTGGGGCCTTTTTCGTGCGCGTCGTGAGGCAGAGTTGGCTCACAGTCCGCGCCACACGCGCGTCCGTTTGCCTCACCCTCGGCGGGATGCAGAACGAGGTTGCGATTGACCACCTCACAGGTGGCAAATCATCGGCTCGCGCAAGGGACCAGGCGATGGCCAGGGTCGCGCAGCGGCAGCATGGGATGGTGAGTCGCAGGCAGCTGTTGGAGATCGGAATCAGCGGCAGAGCTATCGAGAGACGACTGCAGCGCGGTCAACTGCACGAGGTGCTCCGCGGCGTCTATGTATTCGGAGCCCGGCGGATCAGTCGTCGAGGGCGCTGGATGGCCGCCGTCCTGACGGGAGGGAGCGGGACCGTGCTCAGCCATCGCTCCGCGGCACGCCTCTGGCGGCTCCTGTCACCAGCTGACGAATGGATTGACCTCACGTGTCCTCCCGGCCGCGTGGTCAGGCGGAAAGGCATCGTCGCCCATGAGTCCATCGTCGCGGCGGATGAGCGGGAGGTCCTGGATGGGATTCCGGTGACCTCGGTGTTTCGGACGGTCTTCGATCTGGCGGCGGTGCTCGACCGGAGGGGGCTCGAGCGGGCGTGGCACGAGGCGGAAGTGCGGGGGCTGCGGGACCGGGTGTCGTTGCCGATGCTGCTGGAGCGGTATCCGGGTCGGAGAGGGGCTCGGAACCTGCGGGCGTTGTTGGAGGCGGATGAACCGCTGGGGTTCACGCGGAACGACTTCGAGGAGGCCTTTGTGGCCTTCGTCGATGAGCACGGGGTGCGACGGCCCCGGATGAATGGCACCTTGGCGCTGCGCGGGCGCTTCTTCGAGATCGATGCCCTCTGGGAAGACGAGCGGGTCGCGGTGGAGCTCGACAGCCGCACCGTTCACGGGACGAACAAGAACTTCGAGAGCGATAAGCAGCGGGACCGCATCCTCCTCGCCGAGGGCTGGCGGACGGTGCGGGTCACCTGGCGGCAGTTGAAAGACGAACCGACCGAGGTCGCGGCGGATCTGGAAAAGGCGCTTGGGCAGGGCCGTCACCCACACCCACCCGGCAGGTAGGTGTGGGTGACGGCCCTGCGAGGGGCGTTGGCGGTGGGGGGCGGAGTTGGAGGAACGCCCTCGCCTCCTGCGGGGTGGGGTGGGAGCAAGCTGCGGCGCTCTACCCTTCGGTGCGTGGATAGAGAGCTCTTCGAGCACTACCTGAGCGACGAGAGCCGGCGTGGGCCGGTGGCCGAGGGTGCCTTTACGGGTGCTGCGGGCGGGGCTGCTTGCGGAGATCTTTCGCGTGTCTCCTTCACTGTGGTCGATGGGCTGATTGAGAACGTCTCCTTCGACGCCGAGGGCTGTGGCGCCACCCGTGCCGCGACCGCAGCCGTCGCGGAGATGGTCGACGGCGCCCCGGTCCTCGATGCCGCCCTCCTTGACATCGACACCGTCGACGCCGCTATCGGCGGTCTCACCCCAGCCAAGCGCCACGCAGCCCAACTCGCCACCGACGCCCTCCACCGTGCCCTCCAAGGCGCCGCATCCTCATCCCTGTCCTTGATCTCCGCCGCGAAGCCAGGGGGGAGGGCAACCTCACCCGATGCTGACGGTTGCCCTCCCCCCGACACCACCGGCAGCACGGGCCCTTCCGCTGGGCGTCGCGTCGCCGTAGCCATGTCCGGCGGCGTCGACAGCGCCGTCGCCGCGCTCCTCGCCCGCGAGGAAGGGGCCGAGGTCGTCGGCATCACGGTCAAGCTCTGGTCCGACCCCAACACCGACGGCGCCAAGGCCTGCTGCTCGCCCGAGGCCGTCCTCGGCGCCCGCGCCCTCGCACACCAGCTCGGGATCCCGCACTTCACCCTCGACCTCGAGGAGGATTTCCGCCGCCGGGTCGTCGATCGCTTCATCGGCGGCTACGCCGAGGGCAGCACGCCCAACCCCTGCATCCTCTGCAACGGCGAGGTGCGGCTGGCGGCGATGATCGACCTCGCCGAGCGCGTCGGCGCCGAGCGTCTGCTCACCGGCCACTACGCCCGCATCGTCGAGGACGCCGACGGACCGCTGCTGGCCACCGCCGCAGACAGCGCCAAGGACCAGAGCTACATGCTCGCGGCCCTGCCGACCGAGATGCTGTCCCGTCTCGGGTTCCCACTCACCGAGCTGACCAAGCCCGAGGTTCGCGAGATCGCCGCCAGGCACGGGCTCGCCGTCGCCCGCAAGGCGGAGAGCCAGGACCTCTGCTTCCTGGCCGGCCAGGGAAAGCGCGGCTTCCTGCGCCGCCACGGTGGCCTGCGCGAGCGTGACGGTGCGATCGTCGACTCCGCCGGTCGCACCCTTGGCCGCCACCGGGGCCACCACGACTTCACCGTCGGCCAGCGCCGCGGGATCGGCGTATCGGCGCCGGAGCCGCTCTACGTCCTCGCCACCGACGCCGCCGCCAACACCGTCACCGTCGGCACCAAGGCCGAGCTGGAGCAGCGGACCGTGCGAGTCCGCGACGCGGTCCTGCACCGCGACGGCGAGGCCGTCGACGCGGTCAAGCTGCGCTACCGCTCTCGTGCCCTGCCGGCCAGGGTCGCGCCGGCCGGGACCGGGCGCCATCCGTCCCTCGAGGTCGAGCTGGGCGAAGCCTTCGCCGGCGTCGCCCCTGGGCAGACGGCGGTGCTCATGGCCGGCGATCGGATCGTTGGCCATGGCACCATCGCCGCCTAAGGAAGCTTCGCCCGGTCAGACAGCCGAGCTGGAAGCGACGGTTGCCGCCTCTTCCCTTCGCATCTGGTTGACGCCTTTGACGCAGGTGCTGAAGGGCGTGCCTTTCACGCCTTTGACGTGCTTCTTGCTCAGCGCCTTGCACGCTTTCTTCGCGGTCAGGGCGTCGTTTTTGTCAGCCTGCGCCAACGCTTTCACGCAGCGGCTGAAGGCGGTCCCTTTCTCGCCTTTCACGTGTTTCTTGCTCTCCCCGCGGCAGTGGTAGCCATACGCTTTGCCTTTCGGCGCCGACTTCGGCCCTTGCGGCGGATGGTTGGGGTGTTCGTAATTGGGACCTTCCGGGGGCTGATAATCGGGCCCATCGGCCATGCCAGTCGCGGGGAGAAGCCCCATCGAGAGCACGGCGATCCCCAGTACGAGAATCATGCGCAGCTTCATCGTTTTGCCTCCTTCGACAACGTCGAACGAACGATCCAGTCACGCTGAAACGACTGGTTCCGGAGATCTATAAGGGCAAACATTTCCGAGTGGCCGACCTGGCACCCCTGGGCGGACAGGTGTCCGATCTCGGGAATATTTAGGCTTCCTAACATGAGGGCGCAGGAGATCCGGGAGACCTATTTGTCGTTCTTCGCCGAGCGCGACCACAAAATTGTGCCCTCGGCCTCCCTGGTGCCCTCGGTTCACGACCCTTCGGTGCTGCTCACCACCGCCGGGATGCAGCCCTTCAAGCCCTACTTCCTGGGGCGGGAAAAGCCGCCGGCGTCGCGCCTCGCCGACGTGCAGAAATGCTTCCGCACCACCGATATCACCGAGGTCGGGGTGACCGCCCGCCATATGACCTTCTTCGAGATGCTCGGCAACTGGAGCTTCGGCGACTACTTCAGGGAGGAGTCCATCCCCTGGGGCTGGGAGCTGAGCACCGAGGGCTTCGGCCTCGACCCCGAGAGGATCTGGGTGACGGTGTTCCAGGGCGACGAGGAGCTCGGCCTTGGCCCGGACGAGGAGTCGATCGCGATCTGGCGCTCGGTCGGCGTCCCCGACGAGCGCATCGTCCAGCTCCCGCGCTCCGAGAACTTCTGGCAGGCCGGCCCGACGGGGCCCTGCGGGCCCTGCACCGAGCTCTACCTGGACCGCGGCGAGGAGTTCGGGGACGTCGACGACCGTCCCGGCGACGACAGCGACCGCTTCCTCGAGTACTGGAACCTCGTCTTCACCGCCTACGACCTCGGCGAGGACGGCTCCCTGACCGAGCTGCCGGCGAAGAACATCGACACGGGGCTCGGGCTCGAGCGGATGGCCGTGATCCA
>JAWVFA010000030.1:0-58887 GCA_033856415.1 Solirubrobacterales bacterium
TCGATGTAGATGATCCCGGTCTCGGCCTTCTTCACGTCGAAGTCGGCGGCCTGGATCAGCTTCAGGAGGATGTTCTCGACGTCCTCGCCGACGTAGCCGGCCTCGGTCAGCGCCGTGGCGTCAGCGATCGCGAACGGAACGTTGAGGATCTTCGCCAGCGTCTGCGCGAGGAGCGTCTTGCCGCAGCCGGTCGGTCCGAGCAGCAGGATGTTGGACTTCTGCAGCTCGAGGTCGTTCTCGCCCTCCGACTGCATCATCTGCACGCGCTTGTAGTGGTTGTAGACCGCTACCGAGAGCGTGCGCTTGGCGGGCTCCTGGCCGACCACGTACTCCTGCAGGACGGAGTTGATCTCCATCGGCTTCGGCAGGTTCTCGAGGTCGAACGTGGGAGCGCCGGTCAGCTCCTCATCGATGATCTCGTTGCAGAGGTCGATGCACTCGTCGCAGATGTACACGCCGGGGCCTGCGATCAGCTTCTTCACCTGGCGCTGCGACTTGCCGCAGAAGCTGCACAGGAGCTGCTCGTTTGAGTCTGTTGGTCGGGCCACGGGGTCAGAGCTCGCTCGGTCGGACGAGGGTACCGCAGAAATACGCCCCCGAGGACCGGGTCCCTTCCCGGTGGGTACTAGTGCTTCGAGATGACGCGGTCGATGAGGTGGTACTCCTGGGCCTCATCCGCGCTCATGAAGTAGTCCCGCTCGGTGTCGCGGGCCACCTTCTCGAGGTCCTGCCCCGTGTGCTTCGCGAGGATCTCGTCGAGGCGCCTGCGCACGTCGATGATCTCCTTGGCGTGGATCTCGATGTCCGTGGCCTGCCCCTGGAACGCGGAGCTCACCTGGTGGATCAGGATCTTCGCGTTGGGCAGCGCCATGCGCTTGCCCTGCGCTCCCCCGGACAGCAGCAGAGCCCCCATCGACATCGCGATGCCGACGCAGATCGTCTGCACGTCCGGCTTGATGAACTGCATCGTGTCGTAGATCGCCAGGCCGGAATAGACCGAGCCGCCCGGCGAGTTGATGTAGAGGGAGATGTCCTTGTCGGGGTCCTCCGACTCGAGGTGGAGGAGCTGCGCGACGATCAGGTTGGCGATCTCGTCGGTCACGGGCGTGCCGAGAAAGACGATTCGCTCGTTGAGCAGGCGCGAGTAGATGTCGAAGGCACGCTCCCCACGGGAGGTCTGCTCGACGACCATCGGAACAAGTGGGCTCATAGAGCGGGCCAGTCTAGCGACGGGCGGGCGGCGGCCCCGGCTAGGAGCCGGGCGTCCAGATCTCGCCGGCGCCCTGTTCGTCCTTGTCCTTGTCGGGCGTCCAGAGCTTCTCGCGGGCGGCGGCGGTCTCGGCGGCGATCGGCGTCGCGCTCTCCACCAGCAGGTCGACCGCCTTGCGCATCGCGATGTCCTCGCGCAGCGCATCCTCGGCCCCCTGGGCGCGAGCGCGCTTCAGCGCGCGCTTGAGCTGCTTGTCGGTGGCGTCCGGGCCGGCGGCCTGGCGCAGCGCCTCGTCGACCTCCTCGTCGGTCGCCTCGATCCCCTCTGCCTGCACGATCGCGGTCAGCACGGCCTCGCGCTTCAGCGCGAGCTCGGCGTCGGGCTCGGTCTCGGTGACGAGCTCCTCCTCGGTCTTGCCGGTCAGCTGGAGGTACTGGTGCGGGTCGACGCCCTGCGCCGCCAGCCGGCGTGAGGTGCGGTGCCACATCTCGTGCGCCTTGGCGTGCACCAGCTCGTGCGGGACCTGCACGTCCGCGGCGGCGACTGCGGCGTCGACGGCGGCCTCGCGGAACTCCCCTTCGATCTGGCGCTCCTGAGCCTCGCCGATGCGCTGCTCGAGCTCCGCGCGCAGCTCGTCGAGCGAGTCGAAGCCGCCGGCCTCGACGGCGAACTCGTCGTCCAGCTCGGGCAGCCGCTTCTCCTTGACCTCCTTGGCCTCGACGGCGAAGGACGCGTCCTTGCCGGCCAGCTCCTCGGCGGGGTAGTCGTCCGGGAAGGTGACCTTGACCTCGCGCTCGTCGCCCGCCGAGACGCCGGTCAGCTGCTCCTCGAAGCCCGGAATCAGGCGGCCGGAGCCGATCTCGACCAGGTGGCCGCGGGCCTCCCCGCCCTCGAACGGCACGCCGCCGACCGACCCGACGAAGTCGATCACCACGAAGTCGCCCTGGCCCGCCTCGCGCTCGACCGTCTCCAGCGAGGCGAGCGACTCGCGCATCCGCTCCAGCTCGGTCTGCACCTCGTTGGGGTCCACGGTCGCCTCGCGGCGGCCGACCTCGAGGCCCTTGTAGTCGCCGAGCTTGGCGGGCGGCACGACGCCGACCTCGATCGTGAAGGACAGGGGCGAGCCGCGCTCGGGAAGGTCGGAGAGGTCGAGCTGAGGATCGCCCACCGCCGTGATCCCGGCGTCGGCGACGGCCTCCTCGTACCAGGTCGGCAGCCCGCGGCGGACGGCCTCGTCCATCACGGCCTCGCGGCCGACCTGCTTGAGCACCACCTCCGCGGGCACCTTGCCGCTGCGGAAGCCGGGCACGCGCATCTCGCGCCCCAGCTCGGCGGCGGCGCTGCGGAGCTCGCTCTCGAGCGCCTCGCTGGGCACCTCGACCTCCACGCGCACGCGGGAGTCGCCGAGGTCGGTCGTCTTCGTCTTCAAGCCGGCAGCCATTCGACGGCTGACGATACCGTGCGCATTCGTGAGAGCTCGCGACCGCGCCGCCGCCTGGATCGTCACCGGTCCGCTGGGCCACCTCTGGAGCGTGCTCGCCGATCTCGCCGTGCTGTTGGCCCGCTACGGCTGGCAGCGCCTCAGGGCTACGCGACGATGACGGCGAGCGTCCCGAGCGCGAGCACAAGCGCCACGAAGGTCATCACGAGGACGGCCTCGTTCCCCACCTCCGCGTACTCGCCGCGGTCCAGCGCCCGGTTGACCTGCACGCGGCGCAGCCCGGCGGCGAGGAAGATGCCAGCCGCCAGTACCGCGTAACCGGCTCCGAGCACGACGTAGGGCGTGCGCCCCCCGTCGACGAGCTCGGGCACCACGCCGCCAACCCCGACCGCGGCGGTGGCCGCGGCGATACCCGAGCGCCACCAGGCCAGCCAGGTTCGCTCGGCGGCCAGCCGCGTGCGCCGGGTGACGTCGCCGTCAGCGGATCCGTTCACGGAGCCTCCTGAGGCTGACCTCGCCGACCTGCTCCACGACGGTGGCGCCCACGACCGCCCCGATGACGATCAGGAACGCCGCCACCAACAGCCACGACTGGAGCGCGAAGGCGATCCCGATCAGGCCGTATCTGTCGGCCGACCACTCCATGACGATCGGAACGTATATGCCCGAAGCCACGCCGAGCAGCGCGCCGAGCAGGCCCGACACGGCCGCTCCCGGCACCATGCGGCGCCACTCACGCTCGCCGAGCAGCAGGACGGGCGTAGCGAGCCACAGCAAGAAGCCGGTAACCGTCGCGACCGCCACGGTGAATACGACCCCGCCCGCGTCCTCGAGCGTCTCGTGCAGGGGCGAGACGACCGTGACCCACGCGGCGAAGGCGAGGATCCAGGCGAGCCCCCGCCGTGCATCGCGGACCCCCTCGGCTCGGCGCCCGTACGCCCGCTGGAACAGCCGCTGTAGCGCACGGGTGAACGACAGCGCGGACAGCAGCAGGATGACGACGCTGATCCAGGTGACGGCGCTCTGCGTGTCCCCCGCGCTCGCGAACAGCTGGTGCACGCTCGCGGCGGACTTGCCCTCCAACCCGAAGCGCTCCACGATGGCATCGGCCATGTCCGAGTCGCCCGGAGCGAACGCCGAGGCGATCACCATGAACGGGATCAGCGACGTGAACGCCTGGGCGCTGAGGACGGTGGCCTGAAGCGTGCCCTCGATGGCCACGAAGCGGCGCAGACAGGCGAGCCCGAACTCGGCCACCGCCGCATCGAGTCGCGGCAGCTTCAACGGGCGCGCAAGCTCGAGCTGAGCAGGCGGAGCTCCCTCCCGCGCCGGACCGCCTGCCTGCGATCCGCCACGTCGAGCTTGCGGTAGACGTGCTTGAGATGAGTCTTCACCGTGTTCGGCGAGACGAACATCTCCGCCGCGATCTCGGCGTTCGAGAGCATCGTCGGCAGGAAGCGCAGGACGGTGAGCTCGCGCTCGCTGAGCGGATCGAGCAGCGGGGTGACCGCTCCCGTTCCCGGGGCCGACTCGCCGTCGAGGACAGCCATCAGCTCCCCGGCGAGCGAGCGGTGCGCCGTGCCGCGCGCGATCGCGCGCCGCAACAGCGAGCGCACCTGGGCGCCGAGGCCCACGAGCACGGCGCCCTGACCGCGTGCCTCTGCCAGGTCGAGGCAGCGCTCGAGCGCGTTCAGGGCGCCCGGCTCGTCTCTGAGCGAGTCGCGGGCGAGCGCCTCGATTGCAAGCGCCTGGCAGCCGGCGAAGGGCATGAACGGCTCGCGCTCCGCGCGGCGGAAGGCGTCCAGCTCGCGCAGGGCGCCATCGGGGTCGCCCTCGGCGAGCTCGAGTCGCGCTCGGGAGAGCGAGACGTCCGGCACGCCGGCGGCCTCGGGAACGGCCAGCGCCGCCCGGCTGCGCTTCGGCTCGCCGAGCGCGAGCCACGCGTCGGCCTCCCACAGAACCGCCGGCACCGCGATGTGAGCCGGGAGAGCTCGAAGGAGCGAGCGGATTGCCCGCAGCGCGTCCACGGCCTCCAGCGACCGTCCGGCGAGCAGCAGCACCAGGCCTCTCATCAGCGCGATCCACGCCCGCAGCAAGTGGTCCGGGGAGCTGGCCGCAGCGGCTGACGCACGGTCGATCAGGGAGCTGGCCGCAGCCAGGTCCCCTTCCCATACCCGAATCGCCGCGAGCGACAGGTAGGCCTGGGCGGCCGGGGAGGTCTCGGTCCAGCCGCGGCGCTCCGCCAGCTCGGAAGCGGTGGTGGCACGGGCCTCCGCGCTCTCGACGCGACCGGCGCGCAGGTCCACGGCGGACCCGTAGGCGTCCGCAAGGAGCAGCAGATAGTCGCTCCCGCACAGCTCGGCGAGGCCAGCCGCCTGCCGCATGTGCTCCCCCGCCGCCTCCATGTCGTCTGCCACGAACTCGGCCATGCCGAGGCTCGTCAGGGTCAGAGCTCGCACCTCGGGCCCCACGACCTCTCCCCAGTGCCCCTCGAGCGTGACGCGGGCTGCCTTCAGCGCGGCGTCCACGTCGCCCCGCAGGCGCGCGCGATAGAGAGACGTGGCCGTCGCGGTGGCCCCGAACCGCAGGCGTCGCGACTCGGGCAGCGACGAAGCCAGCTCGTATGCGCCGGCCAGGAGGCGATCTGCGGCCGCCTCGTCTCCGGCCTCGAACAGCAACCCCGCGGCTGCGAGCGCGAGCTCGGCGTCGGCGCCGACAACCTGCTGGGGGATGCGTCTCACGCAGGCGCGCAGGGACGAGCCCTGACCGCGCGCGACGAGCGGGAGCCAGTGCTGCCCCACCACGTCGGCCGCGAGGTCCCAAGCCTCACCCGCGACGGCATGGCGGAGCGCGGCGAGCGCGTCTCCGTGGTCCGCGAACCAGCGGGCGGCCCTCCGGTGGAGCCCCGGGAGCTGATCCGGGATCCGCCGCTCGCACTCGAGGCGTAGTACCTCCCGGAGCAGGGGTGGGTAGCGGTACCAGTCGCCGCGCGTGTCGAGCGCGGTGACGAGCCCATGATGGGAGCCGAGCTCCGCGAGCGTGGCCCGGCCTGAACTGCCTCCGGTCAGGGCGTCGGCCAGCTCTCCGCTCACCCGCTCGACCTGGCCGGTGCGCAGCAGGAAGTCGAGCCGCTGCGGCGGCTGGCGCGAGAGCACCTCGCTCACGAGGTAGTCGCTCACGCCGCGGTCGTTACCGGCGAAGCTCTCCACGAAGGCGCCCGCATCGGACCTGCCCTCCAGCGACACCGCCGCGAGCCTCACGCCCGTCGGCCAGCCACCGGTGCGCTCCAGCAGCAGATCGAGGTGGCGGTCGGCGAGCTCGACCTCGGCGGTTGCGCACAACGAGCGAGCCTCTTCGGTCGTAAGCGCGAGCTCGGCGGCGCGCACCTCCCCGAGGCGGCCGGCCAGGCGCAGCCGCTCCAGGCGCAACGGGGGATCGACGCGCGTCGACAGGACCAGGCGCAGCGACGGTGGTGCGTGCTCGGCCAGTACCTCGAGATCGGCGACGACCTCGGGCGTGGTCGCGTCGTGCAGGTCGTCCAGCACGAGCACCACCGGAGCTGGCTCCTCGTCGAGCGCGTTCAGCAGCTCGGTGACGAAGGCATCGAGCGCGGCGCGGCGCGGATGAGGGAGGCCCGCGAGGCCGTCTCGTGCGCCGCGGAGCGCTTGGCTCGCGGCGCTCCAGAACCGGTGACGCTCGCCATCCGCCGGCTCCAGGCCCACCCAGGCAACCGGCCCGGGCGGCGCATCGGAGTCGATCCATTCGCCCAGCAGGGACGTCTTTCCCCAGCCCGCGGGGGCGCTGACGAGAGTGAGCGGTCGCAGCGCCGAGCGGCTGAGGAGGTCGCGCAACCGCGGTCGGGGAACCATTGCCGGCGGCGGGCGGGGCGCCACGAGCTTCGTGGCAAGGACCGGCATCTTGGGGGCAGATCCAGTCGTCAGCGAGTCCTTTCGCGGAGAGCCAGTGTCGATCGTACCCCGCCGAGAATCACCCCGCACGGGTGACGCGCACGCATGCGGTCGCGGCGAGACTGTGCTGCATGCCGACCGCGCCGCTGCTGTCGCCGGAGCTGGAGGAGATGCTCAGGCTGGTCGGCGACGCCGACAGCGTCGAGCTCAAGCTCACCATGCCGGACGAGGACCGGCAATCCGCGGCGGCCGCCCTGGGCGTCGACCCCCTGGACGCGCGCGTGCGCCAGGTGTACTTCTTCGACACGCCCGACCTGGCTCTCGACCGCAGCGGCGTGGTGGTGCGTGCGCGGCGGACCCAGGGCGCGCCGGACGACACGGTCGTGAAGCTCCGCCCGGTCGTCCCCAGCGAGCTCCCGGCAGAGTTGCGCGCGCGCAAGGACTTCGTGGTCGAGGTGGACGCGATGCCGGGGACGTACGTCTGCTCAGGATCGTTCAAGGGGAAGGCCAACGCCGTCAAGGAGACGGTGTCGGGAGGGCAGCCGCTGCGCAAGCTGTTCTCGAAGCCGCAACGCTCGTTCTTCGCAGCACACGCTCCCACGGGGATCGAGCTCGACGATCTCGCCGTGCTCGGTCCGGTGACCGCCTTCAAGCTGAAGTTGCTCCCCCCGGGCCTGGATCGCAAGCTGGCGGTGGAGCTGTGGCTGTACCCGGACGGCTCACGGATCTTGGAGCTGTCCACCAAGTGCCCGCCCGGCGAGTGGTTCGAAGCCACGACGCAGTCCCGCGACTACCTCGTCGGCCTCGGCTTGAACGTGTCGGGCGAGCAGGAGACGAAGACACGCGCTGCGCTCGAGTACTTCGCCGCGCTGCACGACTGATTCACCCCGAGCAGGTGATGCGAAGTCACCCTCGGCGCGGCGACTCTGACCGCATGGAGCGCGACGTCCTACCGATCCCACACCGGCCCTACGAGGGACTGATCACCTACGACGCGAAGGATCCCGATACGTCCTTCCCGCCGATCGAGCCGCTGCGGCCGCCGACCGGTGCGCCGAACGTGCTCATCGTTCTGCTCGACGACGTGGGCTTCGGCGCGTCGAGTGCCTTCGGCGGCCCCTGCGCGACGCCCACGGCGGAGCGGCTGGCCGCGAACGGCTTGAAGTACAACCGCTTTCACACAACGGCGCTGTGCTCACCGACGCGCCAGGCGCTGCTGACCGGTCGCAATCACCACTCGGTCGGGATGGGCGGGATCACGGAGATCGCCACGTCCGCTCCGGGGTACAACTCGATCCGCCCGAACTCCGCGGCGCCACTCGCGGAGACACTCAAGCTCAACGGCTACTCGACCGCGCAGTTCGGCAAGTGCCACGAGGTGCCGGTCTGGGAGACGAGCCCGCTGGGGCCGTTCGACGCCTGGCCGTCCGGCGGCGGGGGCTTCGAGCACTTCTACGGCTTCATCGGCGGTGAGACCAACCAGTACGCGCCAGCCCTCTACGACGGCACCGTCCCGATCGAGCCCGACCGCACCCCTGAGGAGGGCTACCACCTCACCGAGGACATGACCGACCGCGCCATCGACTGGATCCGCCAGCAGAAGGCGCTGATGCCGGACAAGCCGTTCTTCACCTACTTCGCCCCGGGCGCCACGCACGCGCCGCACCACGTGCCGCTCGAGTGGTCGGACAAGTACAAGGGCCGCTTCGACGCAGGCTGGGATGCGCTGCGCGAGGCGACATTCGCACGGCAGCAGGAGCTCGGCGTGATCCCGCCCGAGGCGGAGCTGACCGACAGGCCGGAGGAGATCCCCGCCTGGGAGGACATCCCGGGTGACCTCAAGCCGGTGCTCGCGCGCCAGATGGAGGTCTACGCCGGCTTCCTCGAGCACACGGACCATCACGTCGGCCGGCTCGTCGAGGCGCTCGCGGACCTCGAGATCCTCGACGAGACGGTGATCTACTTCATCATCGGCGACAACGGCGCATCCGCGGAGGGAACCCCCCAGGGCACGTTCAACGAGACGATCCCGCTCAACGGGGCGGGCGAGATCGAGACGACTGAGTTCCTGGCGTCGCGAATCGACCAGTTCGGCACGATCGCCGCCAACAACCACTACGCGGTCGGCTGGGCGCACGCGATGGACACGCCCTACCAGTGGACCAAACAGGTGGCCTCGCACTGGGGCGGCACGCGCAACGGCACGATCGTCCACTGGCCGAACGGCTTCACCGCTCGCGGCGAGGTGCGCGCGCAGTTCAGCCACGTGATCGACGTGGCGGCCACGGTGCTCGACGCAGCCGGCCTGCCCGCGCCGACGTTCGTCCACGGCGTGCAGCAGCTGCCGCTGCACGGAAGAAGCATGGTCCCGACCTTCGACGACCCGGCAGCACCCGAGCACCGCGAGACCCAGTATTTCGAGATGTTCGTGAATCGCGGCATCTATCAGAAGGGTTGGACCGCGGTCACCCGCCACAGCATCCCGTGGCTCCTCGCCGAGAGCCCACCAATCGACTCCGATGTCTGGGAGCTCTACGCGCCCGACGACTGGACCCAGGCCCGCGACCTGGCGGCGGAGCAGCCCGAGAAGCTCGCCGAGCTCCAGCGCCTGTTCCTGATCGAAGCGGCCCGCTACAGCGTGCTGCCGCTCGACGACCGCCGCGCCGAGCGCTTCAACGCCGACCTCGCCGGCCGCCCCCAGCTCATCCGAGGAAAGTCGCAGCTCCTCTACGAGGGCATGGGCCGGCTATCGGAGAACTCGGTCCTCGTCACCAAGAACAAGTCACACGCCGTCACCGCCCAGATCGAGGTGCCCGAGGGCGGCGGCCAGGGGGTGATCATCGCCCAGGGCGGCGACTACGCGGGCTGGAGCCTGTACCTCCACGAGGGCAGACCGGCCTACTGCTACAACTTCTTCGGCCTCCAGCGGTTCAAGATCTACGGAGAGCAACCCGTCCCCGCGGGCGAGCACCAGATCCGCATGGAGTTCGCCTACGACGGCGGCGGATTGGGCAAGGGCGGCGACGTCACGCTCTACGTAGACGGCGACAAGGTCGGCGAGGGTCGCGTCGAGCACACCGTGCCGATGCTCTTCTCCGCGGACGAGACGCTGGACCTTGGTCGCGACAGCGCCACTCCCGTCAGCGACGACCACGGGCCCCACAACGGCTTCACAGGCCGCGTGCGCTGGGTCCAAATCGACATCGACGAAGCGGCCGAGGACGTGGACCACCTGATCAGCCCGGAGGAGCGCCTGCGCGTCGCGATGGCCAAGCAGTAGTTCATCCCAAACGGGTGATGCTTGCTCACCCAGCGGCGTGTTGGAATCGGCAGCGCCAACGAACGGAGGACGGATGGAAGCTCACGACGAGGAACTTGGGCCGATCGACATCGTCGTGATCGGCTTTCGGGCCGATGCACCGATGACCGGGGACGCCGTCCCGTTGCTGCTCGATCTCGTCGAACGCGGGATCATCCGCGTGCTCGACGTCATGTTCGTAACGCGGGACCTGGACGGGAGCGTTTCGGGCTTCAACGCCACCGACCTCGACGACAAGTCCGTAGGGGACTTCAAGACCTTCGAGGGTGCAAGCTCGGGCCTGCTGGGCGAAGACGACGTCACGACCGTCGGCGACGCGATCGAGCCAGGCGGCGCCGCGGTGATGCTCATCTACGAGAACCGCTGGGCGGCGCCCTTTGCGGCCGCCGTCCGCCGCAACGGCGGCGTGCTCATCGAGAACCAGCGAATCCCGGTCCAGGACCTGGTTGACGCCCTTGATGCCGCCGAAGCGGCGGCCTGACCGAAAGGACTGCCCAATGCCAGGATTGCTTCGCGGGATGGCCCGTACCGCCGTCGTCTCGGGCACCGCCACCGCCGTCTCGAATCGCGTGAGCCGCCGTCAGGCCGAGCGCTGGGGCGCCGAGGATGCCGCAGCGGCTCCCGCGCCGGCTGCCGCGGGCGGGGATCGCGTCGAACAGCTGAAAGATCTCGCTGCCCTCAAGGAGCAGGGAGTCCTGAGCGAGGAGGAGTTCGCGGCAGAGAAGGCCCGCATCCTCGCGAGCTGATCACCGCACCCGGAGAAGGGACGAACCCATGCTGATCGCCGCCGACTATCCGTTCCTCGACGTCTTCTGGACGATCATCGTCTTCGTTGCCTGGGTGGCCTGGCTGATGATCCTGTTCAGGGTCATTGGAGACATCATCCGCAGGCAAGACACCTCGGGTTGGGGAAAGGCGGCCTGGCTCCTGTTCGTGATCGTGCTGCCCTTCCTCGGGGTGCTCGTCTATCTGATCGCCAACGGCGACGAGATGGCAAAGCGCGAGCTCAAGTCGGTGGCCGACTCCAGCGGGCCGGCCGCCGAGATCCACAAGGCGAAGCAGCTACTCGACAGCGGCGCCATCAACCAAGCGGAGTTCGAGGCCATCAAGGCGAAGGCAGTCGCCTAGACGCCGACCACGACCGTCCCGGCGAGCATGTCGTGCAGGCCCCGGCGGCGGTCGTCCACGAGCACCGTGAGGAACCCCGCGAACAGCGGCAGGGCCGCCAGCAGCAAAGCGCCGAAACGCAGCAGCGAACGGCGCAGGCTCGGCGCAGCGCCGTCGTTTTCCCCGCATACGCGGATGCGCATCAGCCGGTTGCCCGGCGTCTGCCCGGTTGTCGACCAGAAGACGGCGAAATAGGAGACTGTCCACACGACGAAGGCCGCGCCGCCGATCGCGAGCAGCACGACCTCGAGGTCGTGTGGGATCGACAGGACCGACAGCGCCAGCCCCACACCGACCCCGACCACGAGGGCGATCACGTTGATCAGGGCCGCATCCACGGCGAACGCGATCGTCCGAGTAACGAGTCCCTGGTAGCTCACCGGGTCTCCGGCGGCGGGCCCGCCGGAGGACGCCTGAGCGCGTGGCGCGCGGCGCGCTCCAGCCAGGCGTCCGCGTTCCGCGAGCGGCCGCGCACGCCTCCGGCGACCTGGTCGGCGAACCCCACGCTCTGCCTCGTGATCGCCTCGGTCACCGCCGGGCTCTGCGCGACCTCGTCAACGACCAGCCAGAGCTCATCGCCCTCGAGCAGCCGGCGCACGGCCTCGTCGAGCAGCTTGCTGTCGAGCACCCGCACCAGGACCCGCTCCGCGGCCGGGCTGTCGAGCACGCTGTCGGCGAGCCGCTCCAGCACCCCGTACCGCACCACATCCCTTGCAACCGCCTCGACCAGCGGCCCCTCCAGCACCTTGCCGAGCGTCCGCGAGGCCAGCTCGCTCGCGAGCACGCGGTCGACCGCCTCGGCACCCACGCGGGAGGCCAGTACGGCATCGAGCGTCGCCAGCGCGGCGTCCTCGGCGCGCCGTCCCACCGTTCGCCTCACTCCCCGCTCCGCGCGTAGCGCGACCGACACGGCGGCGGTGGCGGGCGCGGTCCATCTCATCGCGGCGATCCTCCCGCCCGTCCGGGTGACGCGCCCTCACCCGCGCCGGGTGACGCATCGCCTTCTGGCGCAAGTAGGTTTCGGCCATGGTTGAGGCGTTCGCATGGGGTGCGGTCGCCGCGTCGTCCCTTCTGATTGGGGCTCTGGTCGGCCTGGTCCGCCCGTGGCCGCCGCGAGCGATCGGCCTCGTGCTCGGCTTTGGCGCGGGTGCACTGATCAGCGCCGTTTCCTTCGAGCTCGCCCAGGAGGGCGTCGAGATCGGCGGAGGCCCGGCGGTCGGGGTGGGCCTCGCCGTGGGCGCCCTGACCTACTACGCCTGCGACACGGCTATCGAGCGCCGAGCGGGAAACGCGGAGGACGGCTCGGCGCTGGCACTGGGCGCCTTCCTGGACGGGATCCCCGAGCAGCTCGTGCTCGGCCTCGGCATCGCGCTCGGCGACGGGGTCAGCGTCGGGCTGCTCGGGGCCATCTTCGTGTCCAATCTGCCGGAGGCGATCGGCTCCGCGGCAGCCATGCGTGGCGCGGGCCGCACCCGTCGCCAGGTGACCACCCTGTGGGCGGCTGTTGCCGCGATCTGCACCGTGGCCACGGGAGTCGGCTTCGCGATCGCCGACACGGTCTCCGACACCCTCCAGGGTGCGATCAACGGCTTTGCCGCCGGCGCCCTCGTCGTGATGCTCGTCGACTCGATGATCCCGGAGGCGCACCGGCAGGCCGGGCGCGCCACCGGGCTGGTGACCACGCTCGGCTTCGCCGTAGCGGCGGGGATGTCGGGAATCGGCTGATCGTCAGGTTCTGATGACACCCGGCCGCGTCAGCGCCCAGATCACCCACACGTCCAGCGCGATCACGAGGATGGCCCAGAACGGGTAGTACGGGATGAAGAAGAAGTTCTCGACCGCGCTGAGCGCGAGCAGCATGATCGCCGTCACCCCGGCCCAGGTGCTCCGGGCGAACAGCCCGAACGCGACCATCACCAGGAGGATTCCGAGGATCAGGTGGATCCACCCCCACGCGGTCGTGTCCAGGTCGAACGTGTAGTTGCGCGTCACGACGAAGAACTCGTCGTCGATGATCGCCACCAGCCCCGCAATGATCTGGAAGAAGCCGATGATCATCATCACGGTGGCGGCGAAGACGACGCCGCCAACGGCCCAGCCGGATACGTCGTCGGGGCCCGGTCTGGGTTGGTAGGGATCGGTTGACATGGGCTTGCTCCTTTCGTTCCTGGTGTGCGGGAATCACCCGGCGCGGGGCACGGTCTCCTCGATAGCGGCGGACATCGCCGCGAGCTCGGGCTCCACCGCGGCCACGATCTCCGGCTCGAGCACCACGAGCTCGTCGGCGATGCGGCCCTCGAAGTTCGCGCCCGGCTCCAAGCCGATGCTCAAGGGCTGGACGGGTCCGATCTCGGTCATTGCGTCGTACCTCCGGATTCGGTGACAGTGGTCGGTCTGCGCCGCAGTCCGGGCAAGCGTGGCGGCGGCTCGTCCGGGAACTCGGCGAGCGACCGGCGCCGGATGCGCTCCAGCCACACGAAGGCGACCACGGTGAAGACGACCAGCGGCCAGAAGCGCTGCGTCCACGGCACCGGGCCCCAGATCACCAGCAGCAGGATCGCCGTGGCGAGCCCGGCCCGCGCCAACCCGGCGTGCTCGCGCAGGGCATACGCGGCGAAGCGCCGCGCCGCCGTGGCGCGCCGCCCCGGCCCCACCAGCCACGCCCCAACGACGACGAACAGGCCGAACAAAAACGAGCCCTGCGCGGCGTCGACCATCAGCGCGGTCGTGATCTCCCAGACGTCGTCGGCCACGTCGTGGGCGTTCGGGGCGTCCGCGAGCGCGTCCACGACGGCCTTGCCGGCGACGCGCCGAATGGCGACCAGGGCGATCGCCGCAAACATCAGGCACGCGCCGACGTTCAGCACGGTCCTGCGCCTGTCGCGCGCCAGCGCGATTGCCCCGGCGAACGCCGCCACCGCGAGCCCCAGCAGCACCCACACGAGGGTCTTGAACAGGTCGAGCAGCTGGCGCACGGTGTCCAGATCGTCGGGAGACGCGACCTGGAGGCTGGCGATTTCGGGAGGCAGCCGGTCCACAGCGCTGGCCGGCAACCCGGTGCCGGCGGCCACCTGCTCGACGAGCGACTTGAGGTCGAGGGATACGCCGCGGTCTTCGAGACCCTCGTCGACGATGGTGATCAGCGCGGTGTGCGCGGCCCTGTTGGCGGCCTCCCACGCCTTGAGCGCCGCCGCACTGCCGAGCACGCGGGGGGCGTTGCGGCGCGCGAGCTCCTTCAAGCCGGCGGCGGCCGGTGCGGCGAGTCCGTCGAGACGGGGCGGCAGCACCTCCTCGAGACGGTCCTTGACCGCCTCGCTGTCGTAGAGCTGGTCGACTATGAAGACCGCGAGCGCCGTGCGGACCTGATCGTCCTCGAGCAGCTGGCCGCTCGTCTCGACCCAGTTGTCGGTCTCGAGCGCCTGGCGCTTGGCCCACAGGCCGAGACCGAAGGCGGTCCAGAGCAGGGTGCCGATGACGAGCAATGCCCCGACTGCTATTCGCCGGCTGCGCATGCGTGGATTCTTCGAGCCCCATGGGTGAGCGGGAATCACCCGGGGCGGGTGATGCGCCCTCGCCGGGCGCCGTTAGGGTCGCCCCGTGAACGCGGCGCGAGACGCGCAGCCGCTCGCCGGCGCGGCATACCTGCGCCTCGTGCTGCTCGGGGCGTTGGTGGGGGTACCGGCCGCCCTGCTCGCGGCCGGCTTCCTGGCTCTGGTCCACGAGCTCGAACACGTCCTCTGGCACGACTTCCCCGACGTGCTCGGCTACTCGACGCCGCCATGGTTCCTCGTGATCGGGCTGCCCGTCGTCGGTGCGGGCCTGGTGGCGCTCGCCCGCCTGCTGCCCGGCGACGGCGGCCACGAGCCGCTCGACGGGATAAGCGTGCAGCCGACGCCGCTCGGAGCCGGCCCGGGAGTCGCGCTCGCGGCGCTCGGGACGCTGTCGTTTGGTGCGGTGCTCGGGCCCGAGGCGCCGCTGATCGCGCTCGGCTCCGTCGTGGGGGTGGCCGCAAGCCGGCTCGTGCGGCTCGGCGAGCGCGAGAACGCCGTGCTCGCCACCGCCGGCTCCTTCTCGGCGATCTCGGCGCTGTTCGGCGGACCGCTGCCCGCAGGCGTGCTGCTCGTGGAGGCGGGGCTGACGATGGGCGCCGCGCTGCTTCCGCTGCTCGTCCCCGGCTTGGTGGCGGCCGCCTTCGGCTACCTCATCTTCGTCGGGCTGGGCGACTGGGGCGGGATCGACGCCGCGGCGCTGTCCGTGTCCGGGCTGCCGCGCTACGAGGGAACGAGCCTGGAGGACATGCTGCTCGGGGCGGCGGTGGGCGTCGCCACCGCGGTCCTCGTCATCGGAAGCCGGCGGCTGGCGGCGTCCATCGCGGGGTTGCGGAAGCGGCGCATCGGCATGCCCGCCCTGCTGCTGGCCGGGGGCCTCGCGGTGGGCTTCCTGGCTCAGCTCGCCGACGTCCTCGGCGCCGACTCGCAGGACGTCCTCTTCTCGGGGCAGGCGGCGCTGCCGGGCCTGGTGGTGGAGGGCTCCGCCGGTGTCGTGATCGTGCTGGTGGCGGCGAAGGCCTTGGCGTACGGGATCTGCCTCGGCTGCGGCTTCCGCGGCGGTCCCGTGTTCCCCGCGATCTTCCTCGGCGTGGGCGTGGGGACGCTCGCGGCGATCGTCTTCGACGTGTCGCCGACGCTCGCCGTCGCCGTGGGCGCGGCGGCCGGCACGGCGGCCGTCACGCGTCTGCTGATCTCCTCGCTGCTGATCGCGGCGCTGCTCGTGGGGACCGCTGGCCTCGACGCCATACCCGCCGCTGTGCTCGGCGCAGCGGCAGCCTGGCTGACGGTCACGGCGGTGGACCCAAGGCCCGCCGAGTGAGCCGCCTCACCTGGCTCGGCCACTCGACCGTGCTGGTGGAGCTCGGCGGCGTCCGCTTGCTGACGGACCCGGTGCTCCGGTCGCGGGTCGCGCATCTGCGACGGCACGGCCCTGCGCCGAAGAACCCGGAGGGCATCGACGCCGTCCTCGTGTCCCACCTCCACTACGACCACCTCGACCTGCCCTCGCTGCGGGGGCTGGACTCACCCCGCGCACTCGTCCCGGCCGGTGCCGCCTCCCTGCTGCGCGGCGCCGGCTTCGACCGCGTCGACGAATTGAGGGCGGGCGATGCGACGGAGGTCGGGGCGCTGCGCATCGAGGCGACCCACGCCGAGCACCAGGGCGAACGGCGCCCAGGGGGACCGAAGGCGGAAGCGATCGGCTTCGTCATGCGCGGCGACCGCTCGGTCTACTTCGCCGGCGACACCGACCTCTTCGACGGAATGGCCGAGCTGGGCCCGGTCGACGTGGCGCTGCTGCCGGTTGCCGGCTGGAGCCCCAAGCTCGGGCCCGGCCACCTCGACCCGGAGCGCGCCGCCCGCGCCGCCGCCCTCCTGCGCCCGCGCGTGGCCGTCCCGATCCACTGGGGGACCCTCCATCCCGTCACTCGCGGCCGCGGAGGCTGGTTCACCGATCCGCCGCGCGAGTTCGCCGCTCAGGTGGCGGACCTGGCACCCGACGTGGAGGTGCGCGTGCTCTCCGCAGGCGAGGGGCTCGAGCTGTAGGCAGTCTGCCCAAGCCGCGCCAGCCAGCCGCGCAGAACGCGGTGCACGCGCTCCGCCCCCACCACCGGCTCGTCCGGCCAGGGCAGGTCGGCCGGGTGCATCACGAACGGGTGCGACTGGGTGCCTCCAAGCCCGCCGTGCGAGCCGACCAGCTCCTCGAAGGCCGCCACCTCGCCGGTCTCGTCCCAGTAGGTGCTGTTGACCATCACGTCGGGACAGTGCGGGAACGCGTCGGTGCGGCGCAGGTGATCGGCGGCGTTCGGGCCGAAGCCCGCGAGCGGGTCCTCGCCCTCCACGCGCCGCTCGTCGAGATAGTGCGTGCCGTGCGCGCCGAGGGCCAGCGCGCCGTGGCGCTCCGAGCGGACCAGCGCGAACGCGATCCCCGGGTGCTCGCGCAGGGCGGGCAGCAGGCGCGGGTGCAGCCGCTCCAGGCGCTCCAGCGTCACGCGCCCGGGCTCCCGCGGCAGCGAGATCAGCCCCAGGTTGCCCGAGGCCATGACGGATAGGTCCGGGAGGCCGTCCGCCGCATCCTCCGGCGGGGCCTCCATCCGGCGCTGAGCCCGGTCGGCCGCCCGGGCCGCGGCCGTGTCGTCACGCGCGAGCTCGGTCAGACCTGCTCGCATGTAGGCGGCGGCGCCGTCCTCCTCGCCGGTCTCGCTGTGAACGTCGGTCGCCTCGCAGAGGGACCGCACCAGCTCCTCCAGCGTGGTCTCGTAGCGCTGCAAGAACGTCGCACCCTGCGACTGGCCGTGGTCCGACAGCACCACCAGGCGGTAGGGGCGCGGCGCGTCGGCCGCCGCGGCCGCCACGCGCCCGATCTCGTGGTCGAGCTTGGCCAGCACCGCCAGGGCGTCGGGGCGCTCGATGCCGGAGTGATGAGCGACTTCGTCGTACGCGAGGAAGGTCGTGTAGATGACCGGCCGCCCGGCGAACATGTCGCCCACCACGGCGGCCACTTGGAGATCCAGCTGGATGACCGTGGCGAAGGCGCGCATGACCGCGTACTCGCGCGAACGCCGGATGCGCGGGTGCACGTCGCGCCGGCGCTGGGCGGCCTGCGCGCGGCGCTCGCGGATGACCTCTGCGCCGACCCCGGCGAGGGTGCGCGCGACGGCGTACGGACGAGCGAAGTAGGCGGAGTAGTCGCGTCCGATGGGTCGGCGACGATGCAGCACCGTGCTCATGGTGAGCATCGAATGCACCGCGTCGCCGGACAGGATGTTCGCGCGGCTGGCGCCGTCCTCGTGCAGCAGGCCGTTCCCGTCCGAGTGGCGGCGCTCGAGCTCGGCCGCGTCCTTCGGGTGGTTCGTCACGATCGGCGCGCCGCGGTCCTTCTCCCACCAGCGGAAGGCGGGCATGTCGTGGTTGTTGCCGTGCAGCAGCCCGGCCTGGCAGGCCCCGGTCTGCGACGACCAGTCCGTCTCCCACCCGGCGAGGTGGTGCGTGCCCTCGCGCAGCCAGCGCGACAGCGTGGGCGCGTTGCCGTCGCGCAGGGCCCGGCGGAGTACGTCGTGCGCGAGGCCGTCGATCTCGAGGAAGACCACGCCCGGCACGTCGGACTCGGCGGCCCCGCCGCGCCGGCGCGCCTGGCGGCGAACCACGTTGCGATACCAGGACTCGTCCTCCTGGATCGCGAGCAGGGCGGACAGGAGTGCCGTGAGCACCGCCAGTCCGAGGGACACGGCGATCCCCGTTCCCCAATCGTCGACGTGGGCGCCGGGGATGGCGGCGATCACCAGCGCGACGAGCGCCCCGTTGAGCGCCAGGGCGCCCAGCCCCAGCGTCAGCACGCTGAGCGGCACGGTCAGCCGGGCGAGCAGCGGCCAGAGGAAGGCGTTCAGCAGTCCTACTCCCGCCGCCGTTCCGAGCGCGGCTCCGGCTCCGTCGAAGGTGAGCCCGGGCAGCAGCTCCGAGAGCAGCAGCAGAGCGGCTGCGTCGACAAGGAGCACGACGACGGCGCGCAGGATGGCGGCCGGGCGAATGTGCACGTGGCCAGCATGACGGACAACGGCCCCTCGGTCCGCGCCGTCCTGCGCGTGGTCGTGACCGTGGTGCTGAGCGCTCTCGCGCTGTACCTGATCTATCTCGTCCGTGAGCCGCTCAGCTGGCTCTTGATCGCGGCCTTCGTCGCGGTCGCCGCCTCTGGTCCCGTCAACCTGCTCAGCCGACGGCTGCCGCGCGGACTCGCCATCGGGATCGTCTACCTCGGCATCGTGCTGGCACCGCTCGCGATCGGCGCGATCCTGATCCCGCCGGCGGTCGAGCAGGGTGTCAAGCTCGCGAAGAACCTGCCCGGGTACGTGGAGGACCTCAACAAGGCCTTCGACGAGAACGACCGGCTCAGGGAGCTGAACGCGAAGTACGACGTCACCCAGAAGCTCGACGATCTGGCCAACACCCTCGTCGCCGACCTCGGCGACGCAGCGGGCGCGCTGGCCGACATCGGCGCCGGCCTGGTGTCCTCGATCTTCGCGCTCCTGACGATCCTGGTGATGAGCATGTTCATGGTGTCGCGCGGGAAGACCTGGCGCGAGGCCGCGCTGTCGTCTCGACCACGGCATCAGGCCGAGCGCATCCGGCGCGCGACCGACCGCATCGGGACTGCCGTCGCGAGCTACGTGGGCGGGGCGCTGGCCCAGGCGGCGATCGCCGGCATCGCCTCGTTCCTCATGCTCACCATCCTCGGCGTTCCGTCACCGCTGCCGCTGGCGGTGATCATCGCGCTGCTCGACCTGATCCCGCTGGTCGGCGCGACCATCGGGGCGGTCGTCGTCGGCGTGGTCACGCTGTTCAGCGACTTCCCCACGGACACGATCGTCTGGGCGATCTTCGCGATCGCCTACCAGCAGTTCGAGAACTACGTGGTCCAGCCGCGCATCCAGAGCCGCGCCGTGTCGCTCGACCCGTTCGTCGTGGTGATCGCGGCGCTGTTCGGGGGCACCCTGCTCGGGGTGGTGGGCGCACTGCTGGCCATCCCGTCGGCGGCCGCGATCCAGATCGCGATCCGCGAGTACCTGGACTACCGGCGCCAGTACGGCCCCGGGACGCGAGCCGCCGGCTAGCCCTCGAGCCGGCGCACTTCGATCAGCTCGAGCCCCAGCGACTGGATCTGGTCGAGCACCCCGTGCAGCTCGGACTGGTCGCGCAGCTCGCCGCGCATGATCGTCTCGGCCGGCTTGACCGAAGCCGTGAAGTCCTCGAACGCGCACGAGAGGGAGTCGCTCAGCCTGCCCTTGATCCTGATCTCGTAGCCGGTGGAGGCCACCACCGCTCAGGATCCTTCCTGCAAGGGTGATGCGTCGTCACCCGCGCCGGGTGAGGCGGGCTCAGCGCAGGCTGGCCGGCGCCGGCAGCCGCTCGAGCCGGCCCCGGTAGCTGTCCATCGCCGGCTTCGGGAAGTCCGCGTGCGTCTGTGAGCGCAGCCGGCGGACGCGCTCGCGGTGGAACGGGCTCGTGCGGTTCTCGTTGTGCCCGATGACGTTGCGTGTGCTGATCCCGTAGCGCCCCTGGAGCATGCGCGTAAGCCGCAGCGACGCCGCCATCTGGAGCCGGTTGCCGAGCACCTGGGCGTCGCTGCGGCCGACGTGCTCGATGCCGATCGCGGTGTAGTTGAGGCCGACCGTGTGGCGGCACATGATGCTCGTGGGGACGAGCTGGTAGACCGTGCCGTCGCGGTCGATCACGTAATGGCTGCACACGCCCGGCAGCTCGCCCAGCTCGACGTCCGGCCGATTCGGCGCAAACGTGTCGTAGACGGGCTGGAAGGTGTCGGTGACCGTGTAGTGCTGGACGATCACACGCGGGCTGACCAGCCGGTGATCGTCGATGCCGTAGTGGCGGCGGGCGTAGGCCCGCATGTCGCCCTTGCGCTCGTCTCCGTACGGGATCGGCCGCTGCACCACCCGCGCCGGCGCGACCGCGCGGGCCAGCGCGCGGACGGCGCCGGCGTGGCGCCGCACTCCCGCCGCCGGCAGCGGGCCGCCGGGCAGCTCGACCACGAAGGCGGTGTCGCCGCGGAAGGTCGTGTTATGCCAGGAGGTGGCGGTGCCGTGGTAGGCCGGCAGCGCGCGGCGCGGCAGCCCGCCCAGCCGCGCGTAGAGCCGCTGGAGCTTGGCGTCGCCGGCGCTTTTCACGACCATGCGCAGCGCCTGGTGGTACCAGAGCGTCACGCGCGGGCGCTCGCGCTCGACGAAGCGCTGGATCGCCTGGGTCTCCGGCTCGGACGCCGGCCCGGGCCCTGACTCGTAGACGCCGTCCTGCGGGCGCCAGCGGTAGGGGAAGTTGCGGTTCAGGTCGACGCCATGCGCGTTGTGGCGCGTCCCCGCCGCGGAGCCGTCCGGGTTGGCGTCCGCGATCAGCCAGAGCGCGGTGCCGCGCGGCGGGCGCGCGCGGCGAAGGCGCTCCACCACCGCCCTGCCGGCCAGCTCGTTGCCGTGCACGGCGCCGACGATCAGCAGCTTCACGTGCGTGCGGGCAGGGCCGATGCGCACCGCGTGGATCGGCCTGCCCTCGACCGAGTGACCGATCACGGTCTCGGCCGCGGCCGCCGCCGGCCGCTCGAGCGGCTGCTGCGGCGATCCCGCCAGGATGGCGGCGGCAAGCACTGCTGCGCCCAGGAACGACACGTCCCTGAGTATGGTGGCGTTCTTGACAGTCGAGCTCGCCGAGAGAGCCGCCGCCCACGGCCGCATAGCGATCGACACCGAGTTCGTGTCCGAGCGGCGCTACCAGGCGCTCCTCTGCCTGGCACAGGTGGCGGTCCCCGATCCCGACGCGCCCGACGGCGTGCGCACCGAGGTGGTCGACCCGCTCGGAGACGATCCGCCCGATCCCGCCCCGCTCGCCCGTGTGCTGGCCGACCCCAACGTGGAGGTCGTCATGCATGCGGGACGGCAGGACATCGCCATCCTGCGCCGCACCTGGAACACGGACATCACGCGCGTGTTCGACACCCAGATCGGCGCCGGCTTCATCGGCTTCGGCAACCAGGAGGGCTACGAGTCCCTGGTGCGCAAGGTCCTCGGGGTGAAGCTGAAGGGCTCCGAGGGATTCACCAAGTGGGACCGCCGGCCGCTGACCGCGCAGCAGCTCGAGTACGCCGGCGACGACGCGCGGCTGCTGCTGGGGCTCGGGGAGGAGATCGAGCGCCAGCTGAACGAGCGTGGCCGCCTCTCCTGGGCGCTCGAGGAGTGCCGCGTGCTCGAGGCGTCGAGCGACGAGCGCGACCCCGACCGGGTCTACGACCGGCTGCCGCGCCTCAGCCGGCTGGGCGACGCCGCGCGCGCGATGGCGCGCGAGCTGGTCGAGTGGCGCGAGCAGCAGGCCAGCTCGGTGGACCGCCCGCCCAGCTACGTGCTGCCCGACCAGGCGCTGATCGAGCTGGCCCGGCGCGCCCCCTCGGACCGCAACGGCCTCGAGCAGATCCGCGGCCTACCCGCCCAGACGATGCACCGCCGTGGCGACTCGCTGCTCCAGGCGATCGACCGCGGCCGAAACCGTCCCGCGCCCCCGGCCCCTCCGGAGCCAGGCCCGCGCGAGCCCGCCGACGCGCCGCTGGTGTCGCTCGCGCAGGCGCTCGTGCGCCACCGCTCGATGGAGGAGGGCGTGGCCGTGGAGCTGATCGCCACCCAGTCGGAGCTGAGCGCGCTGGTCTCCGCGCTGCGGCGCGGCGACGACGGCGACCACGTGCGCGTGGCCCACGGCTGGCGCGGCGAGCTGGTCGGCGACGAGCTGCGCGAGCTGGTGGCCGGCCGACGCGCGCTGAGCGTGAACCCGGACGGCGGACTGCGGGTCAACGAAGTCCCGTAGGGCCCCGACCACGGCGCCCGCGAGCGGGGGTTGGGCGCTTTTTGTACCGATATGAACCCATAAAGCGCCCAACCCCCTTGGGCGCTCGCCGAAGCTCGCGCCCGGCGCTAGCGCTTCAGGGCCGGCGGCAGCTCGCCGTCATCGATCAGCCGCCGGATCTCTCCGGCGCGGCGGGGATTGAGGTTCACGTGGCGCTGGCCGACGCTCGGCTTCTGCTCGAGCAGTCCCGCCGCCAGCAGCTCCTCCCCCACCTCGTATGCGAGCGCGCGCTCGTTGCCGGCGAAGCCGCGGGCCAGGTGGTCGATGGCGGTGTGGTAGCCGCCCCACTTGCCCATGCCGTCGAGGCGCTGGAGGATGCGCCTCATCGCGCGCCGGCGCGGGTCGGGGTCGTCGTGGGCGCGCGCCGTGGCGCCGGCGGGCTCCAGCAGGCGCAGCAGCTCGGGCCCGAGCGTCTCCAGCGACTCCTCGTCGAGCGACGAGCCGCCCAGGCGCGCCGCGGCCTCGGCCACCCGCAGCGGGTGAGTGGCGCCGATCGGGGCGCGCAGGTCCTCCACGGCCAGCACGTGGGCCGGGAGCAGATGGGCCTCGGCGCGCAGGCGGTCGATGGCGCCGGCCGCGTCGTCGAGCGCCTCGCGGGCGTACTCGGCCGACCAGCGCGGGCTCGGCGCCGGATAGGCGAGCGCGAGGAAGCCATCGTGCGCGCCCAGCAGCAGGCCCAGGTCGGCCGCGGCCCCCGGCGGGCCGGGATCGGCCGCCTCCACGAGGCGCTCGACGGCGGCGGCCGCGAGCTCCGCGCCCCGGCCCGGTGCCGCGCCCGCGTCGGCGCGCAGCTCGGGGGGCAGCGGCAGCACGGCCAGCACCGCCGCCTCGTCGGCGGCAACAGCAAGGGCGATCGGCCGCTCCCGGCCGGTGCGGGCCTCCACCAGCTCGGCCGCCCCGCGCTCGAGCTCCGCCCTCAGCAGCGCGCGCAGCCGCGCGGACCACTCGAGCGGCGCGTCGGCGCCGCCGGCGTCGGCCAGGGCACGCCCGAGCTCGCTCGTCTCCACAGGGCCGCAGCTTTTCACCTGACGCCGGTCCGGGTACGTTCCCCGTCATGCTCGACCGCAAGCGCCTCGGCATCTACCTCAACGACCACCTCGGCGGCTCCACCACGGGCGTCGAGCTGGCGAAGCGCATCCGCGGCGCGAACGAGGGCAACGAGTACGGCGTCGTGCTCGCGCGCGTGGCTCAGGAGATCGAGGAGGACCGCCAGGCACTCGAGCGCCTGATGGATACCTTCGAGATCAAGCGCGACCACCCCAAGGTGATCGCCGGCTGGGTGGCCGAGAAGGTGGGCCGCCTGAAGCTCAACGGTC
Source organism: Solirubrobacterales bacterium (assembly GCA_033856415.1). Classification (GTDB taxonomy): domain Bacteria; phylum Actinomycetota; class Thermoleophilia; order Solirubrobacterales; family 70-9; genus VAYN01. Next base: position 23,803 of record JAWVFA010000030.1, read on the forward strand.
AGCTGATCGGCTACTCGCCGCTGAGCCGGCTGGTAGAGCTGGAAGGGCTGGCGATCGGCATCACCGGAAAGCTCTCGCTGTGGGAGGCGCTGCTGGAGGTGGCCGACGAGGACCCGCGCCTCGACCGCGCCGAGCTGACCCGGCTGTCCGAGCGCGCCGACAGCCAGCGCGCCGAGGTCTGGCGGCTGCGTCAGCGCGCCGCCCGCGAGGCGTTCGTCGCCAAGGCTCCGGTGGCGTAGCGCCCAGCCCGGTACGCTCCCGCCCCCAGTGAGCTGGGAGCCTGAGCTCGAGGAGCTCCGACGCCGCGAGGAGCTGGCGCGGCGGATGGGCGGAGAGGAGCGCGTGACCCGCCAGCACGCCTCCGGCCGGCTGACCGTGCGCGAGCGGATCGAGCGGCTCTTCGACGCGGACAGCTTCCACGAGACGGGCGCCCTCGCCGGACGCGCGACGTACGGGGACGACGGCGAGCTGACGGACTTCCTGCCCGCCAACACCGTGGTCGGACGCGGTCGCATCGACGGGCGCCGCGTGGTCGTGCAGGGCGACGACTTCACGGTCCGTGGCGGCGCCGCCGACGCCGCCATCTGGGAGAAGGCCGTCTACGCCGAGCGGCTGGCCCACGACCTGCGCGTGCCGCTCGTGCGCCTGGTCGACGGCACGGGCGGCGGCGGCTCGGTGAAGTCGCTCGAGCAGATGGGCTTCTCGTACGTGCCGCCGCTGCCGGGCTTCGACCTGGTCGTGGAGAACCTGTCCCGGGTCCCCGTGGTGGCCGCCGCGCTGGGCCCTGTCGCCGGCCTCGGCGCGGCGCGGGTGGTGTGCTCGCACTTCTCGGTGATCGTGCGCGGCACCGCGCAGCTGTTCGTCGCCGGCCCCCCGGTCGTGGCCATGGCAGGCATGGGCGAGGCGCCCGACAAGGAGCAGCTCGGCGGCGCGCGCATGCAGGCGCGAGCCGGCGCGGTCGACAACGTGGCCGCCGACGAGGACGACGCCCTGGCGCAGCTCAAGCGCTTCCTCACCTACCTGCCCGGCAGCGTCTGGGAGGCGCCGCCGGTCACGCACTCGAGCGACCCCGCCGACCGCCGCGACGAGGAGCTGCTCTCGATCGTCCCGCGCGATCCGCGCCACGCCTACAAGATGCGCCGCGTGCTCGAGGCCGTGCTCGACCGCGGATCGGTCTTCGAGCTGGGCGCGGAGTTCGGGCGGCCGACGATCACGTGCCTCGCGCGCCTGGGCGGACGGCCGGTCGGCGTGCTCGCCTCCGACCCCGAGCACTACGGCGGCGGCGTGACCGCCGCCGCGGCCGAGAAGACGGCGCGCTTCGTCGACATGTGCGACCAGTTCGGCCTGCCGGTGGCCAACTTCGTCGACGTGCCGGGCTTCGTGATCGGCACCGACGCCGAGCGCGCCGGCACGATCCGGCGCGGCGCGCGCGGGCTGTACGCCGTGGTTCAGGCGAGCGTCCCGTGGGTGTCGATCCTGGTGCGCAAGGTCTACGGCGTGGCCGGCGCCGGCCACGGCGACGGCTCGCGGCTCAACCTGCGCTACGCCTGGCCCTCCGGCAGCTGGGGCTCGCTGCCGCTGGTGGGCGGACTGGAGGCCGCGTACCGGCGCGAGCTCGAGGCGGCGGAGGACCCCGAGGCGCTGCGGGCCGAGATCGCCGCGCGCCTGGAGGCGGTCACCTCCCCCTTCCGCACGGCGGAGCGCTTCTCGGTCGAGGAGATCATCGACCCGCGCGACACGCGGCCGCTCCTGTGCGACTGGGCCGAGCGCGCGCACGAGCTCGTGCAGCTGGAGGCCGGATCCGGACCCAGGATGCGCGGCCTGCGTCCCTGAAGCTGTGCATTATCGGGCCGTCCCCGGAACGGCTGGAATCATCGGGCGGTGGCACGGGGACCCAGGCGGCGGGGACGCAGCGCGGGCTGGAGCGAGGCGCACGTAAGGCGCCTGTTCTGGCGTGCGGGCTTTGGCGCGACTCCGCGTGAGGCGAGCCACTGGGCGCGCCGCGGCAAGGCCGCCACGATCCGCTGGCTGCTGAACGGCGGCCCCTCCCCCGCCCCGCGCATACGCGGACCCAGGCTGGAGGGACGCCGGCTCGACCCGGAGAACGAATGGGGCCACGACGTCCTCTGGTGGCTGGACCGGATGGTCCGGTCGCGGCACCCCCTCGAGGAGAAGCTCACGCTCTTCTGGCACGACCACTTCGCCACGAGCGATCAGGACACGCCGATGATGCTGGCCCAGAACCGCACGCTGCGCCAGCACGCGCTCGGCAGCTTCCCCGCGCTCCTGGAGGCGGTCACGCGCGACCCGGCCATGCTGCTCTTCCTGTCGCTGGCCAACTCCGACAAGGAGGCGCCCAACGAGAACTACGCGCGCGAGCTGATGGAGCTGTTCACGCTGGGGCGCGGCTACAAGGAGCGCGACATCCGCCAGGCCGCGCGTGCGCTGACCGGCTTCCGCGCCGACTGGCGCGACAACGGCAGCGTGCGCATGTCGTACGAGCGCGAGGCGCACGATGCCGGGGCCAAGCGGGTGTTCGGCAAGGTCGGGCGCTTCGATTGGAAGGACGTGCTGGAGCTCTGCGTCCAGCATCCCGCGCACGCGCCGTTCCTGGCCGGGAAGCTCTGGGAGTTCTTCGTCGGCGGGGAGCCGCCGCGCGCCACCCGCGCCCGGCTGGCGCGCATCTACCGCGGCTCCGGCCACCGCGTGCGGCCGGTCGTCGGCGCGATCCTCGCCCACCCAGCGCTTTACCGCAGCCTCGACGCCCCGACGATGGTGAAGTCGCCGGTGGTCTTCGTGGCGGGCGCGCTGCGCAGCGCCGGCCAGGGCATCGATCGCGAGTCGTATGCCTGGCTGCTTGAGGGGATGGGCCAGTACCCGTTCCGCCCGCCGTCGGTGGCCGGCTGGGAATGGGGCACGGCCTGGCTGTCGTCCAACTCCATGCGCGTGCGCTTCGACTTCGCGAACTACCTGCTCGACACGCCGCGCATCGCGGTGAAGGACGGCTCGACGCCGGCCGGGCTATCGCCGCGGCGGGCGGTGGCGCGCGCCCGCCGCGCCGTGGGCGAGCCGTGGACATCGGGGCGCACCGACGCCGAGCTGCAGCGCGTGGCGCGCCGCGTGCTCGGCGAGCGCGAGCTGAAGCGCGGCGAATGGCGCCAGCCCCAGCAGCAGCGCGCCGACATGTGCCAGCGCGTGCTGCGGCAGCTGCTCCTTTGCGGACCCGACGCCCAGGTGCACTGATGAACCGACACCGCGCATGCGACGACTTCCACCGCAGCTCCGAGACGCTGCGCCGCGACTATCTGGGCGGCCCGCCGCTCACGCGCCGGCAGGTGCTCGGGCTGGGCGTGGGCGGCGGGCTGGCGCTCTACCTGTCGGCGGCCATGCCGGTCCAGCGTGTGCTGGAGGCCGCGGCGGCCGACGCGGCCGCGGCGCCCGACGCGCCGATTCTCGTGTCGGTCTTCCTGCCGGGCGGCGTGGACCTGCTCGACACGCTCGTGCCCCTGCACGACTACGGGCGCTACGCCGACCTCCACCCCAAGCTCAAGGTGGAGGGCGTGCCGCTGGCCGGGACCAGCCTGGGCGTGCATCCGTCCCTGGCGCGCGGGGCCGGCGGCGGCATCAAAGGGCTGTACGAGCGCGGCAAGATCGGCTTCCTCCCGGGCATCGACTACGCCAACCCGGACCTCTCGCACTTCCACTCCCGCCATTTCTGGGAGACGGGCCTGATCACCGACCGCGACGCTCCCGGGTGGCTGGGGCGCTGGCTCGATCGCTCCGGCGGCCGCGACAACCCGCTCCAGGGCATCTCGATGGGCTACGGGCTGTCGCCGGTGATGCGCTCCGGCCGCGCGCCGGTCGCCGCGGTGGCCTCGCCCGGCGACGCCGGCTTCTGGATCCGGAACGTCTGGGGCGAGCCCTACGACGAGGCCATGGCGGCCTACGGGCGGCTCGGCAAGGTCCGCGGGGGCGGGAAGGCGCTGCACGCGTCGCGCGAGGCGGCGCGCCTGGCCAAGCAGGTGGCCGACCGGCTGGAGCCCTACGCCGAGCGCGACGGAGTCGATCCGCTTGCCTCCAGCGTGGCCTACCCCGAGGACAGCGACTTCGGCCAGCGGCTGCGCTACCTCGCGGCGATGATCTCCAAGCCCCTGGGGATCCGCGTGGCCGACGTGCACGCGGACGGCGACTTCGACACCCACGACAACCAGGCGGACCTGGACGGGCTGCTCGCCGACGTGAGCGAGTGCCTGTCGGCGTTCCAGGCGGACCTCGAGGCGCGCGGCGTGGCGCACCGGACGCTCACCTTCGTGTGGTCTGAGTTCGGACGCCGGCCGGAGGAGAACGGCAGCGGCACCGACCACGGCGCCGGCGGGCTGGCGTGGGTCCAGGGCGACCGGGCGCGCGGCGGCGTGCACAGCGACTACCCCGACCTCGGGCGACTCGACGAGCACGACAACCTGCAGGTGACGATCGACTTTCGGCGCGTCTACTCCAGCCTGCTCGAGCAGCACCTCGGCACCGACGCGGCCGCCGTGATCCCGCGGGCCGGCGCCTTCGGCCGGGTTGCGCTCGTAGCGTGAGGCGAGCCGCACTAGCGCTGGCCACCCTGGCCGCCTGCGCCGGGCTGGGCCCGCCGGCCCTGGGCGCCGGCAGCGGCGCCACCGCCGTCGGCGTCGGCGAGCGCGAGTGGCGCGTCTCGCTCTACCGCAGCCGCGTGCCGGTCGGAGTCGTGCGGCTCAATACGCGCAACTTCGGCGAGGACGGGCACGACTTGGCGGTGCGCACGCGCAGCGGACGGCTGCTCGGCGCCCTGCCGGAGCTGCGGCCGGGCCAGACCGGCACGTTGGCCGTCCGCCTGCGGCGGCCCGGGCGCTACGTCGTCTTCTGCTCGCTCGAGGGACACGAGGCCCGCGGCATGCGCGCGCGGCTGACGGCGGTCAAGCGCCGGCAGTGATATAGTTGCATGCGCAATCACTTCCCCGGGAAGCACTAGGAGCGCCACCGCCATGCAGCTCGACGGCATCCACCACATCACCGCCATCACCGCGGACTCCCAGCGCAACGTCGACTTCTACGCCCGCGTGCTCGGCCTTCGGCTCGTCAAGAAGTCCGTCAACCAGGACGACCCGACCGTCTACCACCTCTTCTACGGCGACGAGCACGCCCACCCCGGCCTCGACCTGACCTTCTTCGAGTACCCCGGCGCCGCCCCCGGCCGCGCCGGCGACGGGATGATCTACCGCGTCGTCTGGCGCGTGGGCGGGCCCGACGCGCTCGACTTCTGGGCGCAGCGGCTCGCGGACGAGGGCATCGAGAGCGAGCGCGAGGGCGACAGCCTGCGCTTCGCCGACCCCGAGGGCCTCGAGCACGAGCTGCTCGTGGCCGACGTGCCCGACGAGCCGCTCACCGCCGAGCACCCCGAGGTGCCGGCGGAGCACGCCCTGCAGGGCTTCCACGCCGTGCGCGCCTACGGCTCGCAGCCGGAGAGCAGCCGGCACATGCTCCAGACGCTCGGCTTCGAGCCGGGCGACGGCGACAGCTGGGAGGCGCGCGGCGGCCAGCGCGGCTCCGCCTACGTCTACGACCAGCCGCCCGCCGAGCGCGGCATCCAGGGCGCCGGGACCGTGCACCACGTCGCCTGGACGTCCGACGACGAGGACCACGAGGCCTGGCGCGAGCGCGTGGCCCAGGGCGGGGGGCGCCCCACCCCGGTGATCGACCGCCACTACTTCCGCTCGATCTACTTCCGCGAGCCGAGCGGCGTCCTCTTCGAGATCGCGACCTTGGGCCCGGGCTTCACGGTCGATGAGCCGGTCGAGCACCTCGGCGAGAAACTCTCGCTGCCGCCGGCCTTCGAGCACCTGCGCGACGAGGTCGAACCGAAATTGCGCCCGGTCGAGAACCCGCGCCTGAAGACCCAGGGTTGACGCGCGACTTCACCTGGCGCGATGCCGGGCGGACCGTCGTCTTCCGGCGGGACGGGGTCGCGGAGGCGGCCGAGCTGCTGCGCGAGCACGGGGTGGGGGAGTTCGAGCTGCTGAGTACGGAGCGGGCGCTGGTTGGGGCGGATCAGTTGGCGGAAAGCGCGAGCCGGGTCCACGAGGTGGTTCAAGGGCAAGTCCCGGTCGCCGCTGCGGCGTTGACGGGCGCACTTGCACCCCCACCACAGGCAGAGGAGGGGGTGCAAGTGCGCCCGCTCGTGGCGCTGGGCGGCGGCCGGGTGGTCGACGTGGCAAAGGCGATCGCTGCTGTGTCGGGGGCGGAGGTCATCGCAATCCCGACGACGCTCTCCGGGGCGGAGATGACCGGGATCCACCGACTGCCGGCCGGAGCGCAGGAGCGGGCGCGGGGGATGGTGCGGCCGTCGCTGGTGATCGCCGACCCCGAGGCGATGACTGGGCAACCCGAGGAGCAACTGCGGGCGAGCGCGATGAACGCGCTCGCGCACGGGGCCGACACGCTTTACCTGCCGGACTCGAACCCTGTGTCCGAGATGACCGCGCTGCGCGGGGCGGCGCTGATCGCCGGTGCGCTCGACGAAGCGCGGGAGGAGCGCGACCGCGCCGATCTCGCCCTCGGCTCGATCCTCTGCGGCTACGCGATCGACTCCGCCGGGATCGGCCTCCATCACCTCGTCTGCCAGACCCTGGTCCGCGTCTGCGGCACTCCGCACGCTGAGACCAACGCCGCGATCCTGCCGCCGGTGCTGGCGTTCCTGGCCGAGCGAGCGCCAGAGCCCTACGAGCACCTAGCCGGCGCGCTCGGCACCGACCGGGGCGGATTGGCCGAGCGTGTCGCGGAGCTAGGCCGGCCCCAACCCCTGGGCGATCTCGGCGGCGAGGAGGCGAAGCTCTCTGAGGCGATCGAGGCAATGCTCCAGCGCCCAGAGGTTGGAAGCGTTCCCGGTCCCCCGTCGCGTCCCGACCTCGAACGTTTGGTGCGCGAGGCCTGGTAGCAGGGGCAACCTCGCGAGACCGCAAAAACGGTCCCTCAAGAGCCGTTTTTGCGGTCTCGGCAGGCGGGGGCGTAACTGTCGCTCGCTGGGCGTGTAGCGCTACGCGTGACCCGGGAACCCTTGAGCCCTGAGCGGCTCGCCGCCTACCATGCCTACACGCGTAAGCACAGCGTCAACTGGCCGCTGTACCACCTGGCCAGGATCTTCCTGCTGCCGTTCTTCCTCATCTACTTCCGGCTTGACCGCCATGGGAGGGAGTACGGGCGGGTCAAGGGCGGGGTGATCGTCGCCTCCAACCACCGCAGCTTCCTCGATCCCTTTATTGCCGGCGCCTGTTTGCCCTGGCGGCGGCCGATGAACTACATGGCCAAGGTCGAGCTCTTCGAGCGGCGCTGGCAGGGCTGGCTGCTTTCGCGGCTCGGCGCCTTCCCGGTGCGCCGTGGCGAGTCGGACGAGGACTCGATGCTGACCGCGCGGATGATCGCCGAACGCGGCGGTGCCGTCTGCCTCTTCCCCGAGGGAACCCGAATCCGCCGCGGCACCCTCGCTAACCCCAAGCGCGGCGTTGGCCGCCTCGCCCTGCAGACCGGGGCCGTCGTGATTCCGACCGCGGTGCTCGGGACCGAAAACGTCCGCCGCGGTTGGCGAATCCGCCCGCGCAAGGTGAAAGTGCGGATGGGCCCGCCGATGACGTTCCCCCGCGCCGAGGAGCCCTCGCCGGCGCTAGCCGAAACGGTCACCGCGCGGATCTGGCCCAACGTGCTGTTGCAGTGGGAAGACCTCGGCGGCCTGCCGCCGATGCGCCGCGCCGCGGTGATCGGCGCCGGCAGCTGGGGGACGGCGGTCGCCGTCTTGCTCGCCCGTGGCGGCCTCGATGTCCAGCTTGGGGCGCGGACGCCGGAGCGGGTCGAGGAGCTGATCGAGGACGGCGAGAACCGGCGCTACCTGCCGGGCGTGCCGCTGCCGGAGTCGATCGACGTCCGCCCCGCCTCGGCGATCGAGCTGGCCGGCCTCGACCTGATCTGCCTGGCGATCCCCTCGGCGCAGTTGCCGCAGGCGGTCGGGGCGATCGCCGACCGGGTCAGCTCGCGCAGCGCGGTCCTGATGCTGACCAAGGGCTTGATCGGCTCCCAAGGACAGCTTCCCTCCGAGTACGTCGGCGAACGGGTGCGGGCGCGTGCCCTCGCCTGTCTCGGTGGCCCCGCTCACGCCCGCGAGGCGGTCTCGGGGTCGGCGGCGCTCGTCCTCGGCTCTGCCGACGAGGAGCTGCGGGTCCAGATCGGCGAGGTCTTCGACCGCGCCGGTCTCGTCTGCGAGCGCTCTCGCGACGTGATCGGCGTCGAGATGGCCGGCGCTGCGAAGAACGCCGCCGCACTCGCCGCCGCGGCCGCCGAGCCGCACGGGCTGAACGCCGCCGGGATCGCCGTTGCCGCGATCTGGCGCGAGTGCATCGACCACGCCGTCGCCCGCGGCGCCGAGCCTGAGACCTTTGCCGGACTCGCCGGGGTCGGCGACCTGACCGCGACGATGATGGCCCCCTCCGGCCGCAACCGCCGCGCCGGCGAGCTGCTGGGGACGGGTACCCCGGCAAGCGAGATCCCGGGCAAGATCGGCCAAGCCTCCGAGGGGCTCGACACCGTCCCCATTCTCGCCGAGGCCGTTGCCGCTTCCGGGGTCGAGGCCGAGGCTCTCGCCGCCCTCGCGGCGCTGATCCGCGGCGAGTCGAACGTCGAGGAATGGATGGCGAGCTTGCGCGAAGTCGAGCGCGAGAGGCGAGCTGCCTGAATGCGCGGCGGAGCCGCCAGCGCCGGGGTAGGCTTGGCCGGTGAGCGCCCGCGAGCAGAACGTCGAGCCGACGGAACTGGCTCCGGCGGCCAAGGCCGAGCTCGACCGCGCCTTCGAGGACTTCTACCGAGCGCACCTGCGCGACGTCTACTCCTACGCCTATTACCGGGTGGGCAATCACCACGACGCCGAGGACCTGACCGAGCAGGCGTTCCTGCAGGCCTACCGGCACTTCGATCGCGCCCGGCGCGAGTCCGACGGGCGGCCGCTGCGCCCATGGGTGATCCGGATCGCCCACAACCTCGCCTCCAATTACTACCGCGACCGCTCGCGCCGGCCGCAGACGCCATTGGAAAGCACCGAGCCGATCGCCGCCCGCCACGACACCGAGGCGATCGCCGAGGGCCGCGAGGAGCTGCGGCAGGTGATGGCGCACCTGGAGCACCTTCCCGAGGACCGGCGCGACGCCCTGATCATGCGCTTCGCCCTCGGCATGGACAACCGCGAGATCGCCCGGGCGCTGGGCCGCTCCGACGGGGCGACCAAGGTGCTGATCCATCGCGCGATCAAGCAGCTGCAGGAGGAGATGAGCGATGAGCGAACCGCGTGAGACCCTCAGCGGGTCTACCTGGGACGTCGAGCAATTGCTGAACGACGCACTGCGCCCGATCGAGCCGCCGGAGCGGCTCTCGGGCCGTTTCGAGGACACCCTCGCGGCGGTCACCCAAGCCGCGGCCGAGGAGCTCTCCGACTGGGCCGACGAGCTCTCCGAGAGCGAGCTGCGGGCCCTGCGGGACCCACGCAACTGGGTGCGCCCCGTGGTCGCAGTCGGCGCCGGCGGCGCCGCCACCGGGGCCCTGGTGCTGCTGGAGCTGCGGCGCCGCGGTCGCAACCGCAGCGAGAGCGGCCTACGCTCGCTTGCCAGCGGGCTTCGGTCGCGGCTTTAGCTTCCGCGCCTTCTTTCCCGCCCCGGAGACGACCTTCGAGGGGCGCTTCGCTCGAGGGGTACCGGCCACGGCCGCCAGTCCGAGCAAGCCAACCGCGAGGTTGAGCCCGCCCGTCCCCCAGCCGACGATCGCGAGCAGCGTGAAGAGCGCCCCCACGGTCAGCGAGTAGGTCCGCGAGGAGACTCCCGCCACCAGCAGCCCGACCGAGCCGGTGGCGACGTAGAAGAGGTTGAGCCAGCCGTTGACCCGCAGGGCGCCGAGCGCCTCCTCGTATTGGTCGAGGGGACCGAAGGAGGCGTCGTAGAAGAAGCCGACAACGCCGAGGACAAGCAGGAGGACGCCGGCCGCGGCGGCGTAGAGACGGGCGGGACTCGGGGCCTCCATCGGCGGCGATTGTAGGCTGCCTGGCTCGATGGCCGAGACCTGTTACCGCCACCCCGACCGCGAAACCCGCGTTTCCTGCTCTTCCTGTGGTCGGCCGATCTGCCCCGACTGCATGACCCCGACCCCGGTCGGGATGCGCTGCCCCGAGTGCGCCAGCCAGCGGACCAAGGTGGTGCGGAACCCGACCGGCACTCCCGGTTTCGAGTCCTCTCCGGCCACCTACGTCCTGATCGCGATCAATGTGATCGTCTTCTTGGTTGAGATGGCGAACGGCGGCGGCGGGCTGTTCTCGGATCAGGCAAGCCGCTTTTTCGCCGACTTCGCGCTCTTCGGGCCGTCAGTTGCCGAAGGTGAGTGGTATCGCCTCATCACCAGCGGCTTCCTTCACGTCTCCATCATTCACATCGGCTTCAACATGTTCCTCCTGCTGATCCTCGGCCGCCTGCTGGAGCCCGCCCTCGGCACGCCTCGCTTCCTCGTCCTCTACTTCGCCTCGTTGCTCGCCGGGTCGTTCGGGGCGCTCGTCGTCGAGCCGAACGCGCTGACCGTCGGCGCCTCCGGTGCGGTCTTCGGTCTCGCCGGCGCGGTCTTCGTCATCGCCCGCGGCCGCGGCATGAATCAGCTCGCGGGGGAGATCGGGTTCCTGATCGTCTTCAACCTGGTCTGGAGCTTTGTTGGGTCGAACATCAGCGTCGGCGGCCACGTCGGGGGCCTGATCGGCGGCACGATCTGCGCGCTGGCGATCGTCGCCGGCGAGCAAGGGTTGTTCGGCCGCAATCGGCTGCCGCTGGAGATTGCGGCGATGGTCGTGGTCGCGGCCGTCTCAGTGGCCGGCGCGCTCGCGGTCGCCTAGCGGCGCCCGCAGGGCGACGAAGCCCACGTTGCCGGGTGGGTCGACGAGATCGGGATGGAGGACATGGGCGAGCAACTCGACACCGTCTACAAGGCGCGGCCCAGGGTTGGTGAACAGCGTCCCGTCCATCGCGTAGAGCCTCGTCGCGCCGAGGCTGGCGATGTGCTCCCAGCGCTCCATTGCCTGCGCCTGGGCGTTCTCGACCGAGACTTCGGGCATGACGATGACGACGTCGGCGCGGAGGCTGGTCATCTCGCCCCAGCCGACGGCAGGCGGGCTGAGGCCGGGGTCGCCGGCGACGTCCTCCCCGCCGGCGATCGAGATCATCTCTGGGATCCAGAAACCGCCGACGCGCGGCGGGTCGAGCCGCTGCAGGGCGATCACCCGCGGCGAGCCGACGCCTGCGACGGCGGCGCGGATCGTCGCCAATCGCCCCTCGAGCTCACCCCGCAGCTCGTGAGCGTGATCCTCCATCCCCGTCGCCTCGCCCAGCAGCACGACCTCTTCGAGCATCTCGCTGAGGGTGGCGATTCGCATTGCTCGGTCAATATCCCACTTAACGGGCGGCCTGGCACCGGACCGGCGGGGCGGGTAGCTATATTCACGATGCCGAATGGCCGAGGACGTCCCAGCCCGAAGTACCGGGCCGCATAGCCGATGAGCGTCCTACTGCTCGTCCTTCTTGCGCTGTTGATTGCGATCAACGGCTTCTTTGTTGCGGCCGAGTTCGCCTTGGTGCGCACGCGCCGCGGCAAAATCGAACAGGCGGTCGAGGAGGGCGAAGCGGGCGCCGAGGCGGTGGTCGAGCAGCTCGACCGGATCGACGAATCCCTGTCCGCTTGTCAAATCGGGATCACGATGGCCTCGATCGGGATCGGGTTCCTCGGCGAGCCCTCGCTGGCGAAGTTGATCGAGCCGCTCTTCGGGGGGCTATCTCACGCCGCAGCCGCGGGGATCGCCCTTGCCATCGCCTTCGCCTTCGTCACGGCGCTGCACATCTCGATCGGCGAGCAGGTGCCGAAGATGCTGGCGATCGCCCAGCCCGATCGGACGGCGCGGCGGGTGTCGCGACCGCTCGGCTGGTTTGCGTCGGCCACCACCCCGGTCACCAAAGCACTGAGTTGGGTCTCCAACGGGGTGGTGCGTCTCTTCGGCGTCGACCCCAAAGACCTCGAGGAACACCACACCTCCGAGGACCTGAAGCAGATCATCGACAGCTCGCGGATGGGGGGGACGCTCGATCCCGGCGAGGCGGGGATGCTGGGTGGCGTCTTCCACCTGCACGAGCAGGAGGCGCGCGAGGTGATGACGCCGATCCCGGCCGTCGTCACCGTCGACGCCTCCGACTCGGTGGAGGCGGCGCTGCGCCGTTGCGTCACCTCTGGGCACACCCGCCTGGTGGTGATCGAAGACGACAACCCCGACCGAGTCAAAGGGGTCGTCCACAACAACAGCCTGGCCCGCCTCTACATGAGCGAGGGACCTGATGCCGTCCTCGATACCGTCACCCGCGACGCGCTGATCGTCCCGGAGACGCGTCCGCTCGACGATCTCCTGCACGACCTCCAGGTCCAGCGGACCTCGCTCTCGGTGGTGGTCGACGAGTACGGGCGGACGGTTGGAATCGTCACCGTCGAGGACATTCTCGAGGAGGTGGTGGGGGAGATCGAGGACGAGACCGACCCCCGTGCCGCCGCGGTGCGGAGGCTGACCAACGGCGACTGGTTCGTCCGCGGGCACGTCTCGCTCGGCGACCTCGCCGACGCCGGCATCGAGCTGCCGGTCGACACCGACGCCTACAACTCGGTCGGCGGCTACGTCTTCGGCGAGCTGGGGCGACTGCCGAAACGCGGCGACTCAATCGTCTCCAATGGCTACACGATCCGGGTCGAAGCGGTTCGAGAGAATCGGATCGAGGCGGTGCGGATCAGCGGCGGCAGCGGCGATTCCGTCCGCACCTCGGCCTAACTTCATCGGGCAACCCGCGCCAGCTTCAATCTTGGAGGTACCGCATGTGGGTTGTACGCCTGACCGACAAGCAGCTCGAGGTACTGAGGGCACTGCTGCGCTCCGAGGAGCACCTCGGCCCAGCGCTGAAAGGCTCGATCGAGGCCCTCGACCTCGCCCGTTGGGACGACCTGCCCGAGGCGGAGCTGCCCTGGGAAGAGGTCGAGACCGTAGCCCGCCGTCAGGGCATCAGTGAGGCTGACGTCATCTGGGACATCGCTAGCCGCCGCAAAGCCGCCTAGACCGAATTAGTCGTAGCTGTAGAAGCCTGCGCCCGACTTCCGGCCCAGTTTGCCCTCGTCGACCATCTTCACGATGATCGGCGGCGGGTCGTGGGTCGGCTCGTTCGACTCGGCGTAGAGCGCATCGCCGATCGCCTTGGAGACGTCCATGCCGACGAAGTCGAGCAACGCCAGCGGGCCCATCGGGTGGCCGGCGCCGAGCTTCATGCAGGTGTCGACCGCGCCCGGCTCCATCCCGGTTCGTTCGATCATCCGCGCGGCGTCGAAGAGGTAGGGGAAGAGGAGCCGGTTGACGACGAAACCGGCTTCGTCGGGCACCTCGACCGCGGTCTTGCCGAGCGCGGCGCACCAGGCGAGCGCCTTCTCGCGCGAGTCGGCGGCGCCGTCGGGAATGCAGACCTCGACCAGCTTCATCCGCGGCACCGGGTTGAAGACGTGGAAGCCGAAGAGCTTCTCGGTGCCGGCCGCCATGGCGATCTCGGCGATGCTGAGCGAGGAGGTCGTGGTCGCCAGGTCGGCGTCGGGGCAGGCCTCGGCGATCGTCCGCAGCAGCTCGCCCTTCGGCGCCACCTCCTCGACGATCGCCTCGACGATCACGTCGCAGTCGGAGAGATCGCTCGGGTCGGTGGTCACCCGCAGCCGCGAGGGCTCGCCGCCCTCGATCTTGGCGCAGGCCGCGACCACTTTCTCCTCCGCGCGCCAGGCCGAGGCCTCGCTGCGGGCGAGCAGAATCGTGTCTGCGGTCGTGGTCGAGACCGCGGCAAGGCCGGTGGCTATCGCCCCGCTGCCCGCGATCCCCGGACTCGTGTACCCCTGGTTAGCGCTCATTGGCCGGGGTTCCTATCACGCCTTCGCAGCAGGATGACGCGCGGGTTCGGCAAGCCCCGATGCCTAGCTGACTGACCAGTCAGTCAGCTACTCTGAGGAGAGGCCGCGCACAGGCGCGCCCGTGATCTTCAGAGGAACGGAGGCTGGCGATGGACAACGGGAAAGGCAAGTTCGGCGGCAACGAGGTAGTCATCGTCGAGGCGGTCCGCACCCCGATCGGCCGCGGCCATCCGGAGAAGGGCTACTACAAGGACCTTCATGCCTCCAACCTCCTCGCCCGCACCTACAAGGAGCTGATCGACCGCTCCGGCGTCGACCCGAACGAGGTCGGCGACGTGATCGCCGGTTGTGTCCAGCAGTTCGGCGAGCAGGGGCTGAACATCGGCCGCAACGCCTGGCTCGAGGCGGGGCTGCCTCAGGAGGTGCCGGCGACGACCGTCGACCGCCAGTGCGGGTCAGCCCAACAGGCGGTCAATTTCGCCGCCGCGCTGGTTGCCTCCGGCGTCCACGACGTCGCGATTGGCGGCGGCGTCGAGCACATGGGGCACATCTCCTTCGCCGACTCGGCCTCGGTGATGCAGGAGCACGGCTTCGCCTTTTCGCCGGAGCTGCTGGAGCGCTACAACCTGATCCCGCAGGGCCTCTCGGCGGAGATGATCGCCGACCAGTGGGAGATCCCCCGCTCCGAGCTCGACGAACTCGGCGTCCGCTCCCAGCAGTTAGCCGCGAAGGCGACCGAGGAGGGCCGCTTCGACCGCGAGATGGTGCCGATGCAGGTAAACGGCGACACCTACGCCACCGACCAAGGCCTGCGCGAGACGACGATCGAGGGGCTCTCGGCGCTGAAGCCGGCCTTCAAGGAGGACGGCAAGATCACCGCTGGCAACTCTTCGCAGGTTTCCGACGGCGCCGCGGCGGTGCTGCTGATGACGCGGGAGAAAGCCGACGAGCTGGGGCTGAAGCCGCGGGCGCGGATCTTCGACCAGACCACCGTTGGCGTCGACCCCGTGATCATGCTGACCGGTCCGATCTCGGCCACCCGCAAGTTGCTCGAGCGCAACGGGATGACGATGGACGACATCGACCTGGTCGAGATCAACGAGGCCTTCGCCTCGGTGCTTGGCGCCTGGCGGCGTGAGCTCGTACCCGACATGGACCGGGTCAACGTCAACGGCGGCGCGATCGCCCTCGGCCACCCTCTGGGCTCCACCGGCGCCCGGCTGATCACCACCCTGCTGCACGAGATGGAGCGCTCCGACAAGGAGATGGGTTTGGTGACGATGTGCTGCGGCGGCGGGCTCGGCACCGGGACGCTGATCCAGCGGGTGTAAGGACCGGGGCAGTGGGTAGCTTGCCTGCCTCGTCCACCCCGAGGTAGAGGAGTCAACTTGAACAAGGCATTTCTCTTGGCCCTTGCCGCCCTGGTGGCGCTTGCCGCTCTCGTCGCCGGCTGCGGCGGCGGCGACGAGACCACCGACAGCGCCACCGTCACCCTGACGAAGACGGAGTTCATCAAGCAGGGAGACGCGATCTGCAAGGAAGCCAACGAAGAGAACGAATCCGAAGCGGAAGAATTCGCCGAGGAAAACGACTTCACGCTTGAAAAAGCGAGCAAAGATCAGCTCGAAGAAGCCGTCGCCGAGGTGCTCGTTCCGAGCTTGAATAAGCAGGCGGAAGAACTCGAGGCTCTGGGTGCCCCCAAGGGCGACGAGGACCAGGTCGAAGAGATCGTCGTCGCGCTGGAAGATGCGACGGGGGAAATCGAAGACGAGCCCGGCCTGGTCTTCGAAGAAAAAACTCTGGAGAAGCCGAACCAGCTGGCGGAAGCCTACGGTTTCAAGGTCTGCGGCCAGGAATGAGCTGATTCCACCTGGCGGGTTGGAGGGCGCCTCCGGGCGCCCTTCTCTTTTCGCATTTCTGCGCGTTGTTGACTTTTGAGTCGCTCCTCACTAATAGCTTTTCTGATTGATCAACTAAGTAGGAGGTAACGGGATCTTGAGGGCTATCGGTGGGATGGCGTTGGGGCTCGTCGTGGTAGCGGCCCTGCTCATCGGCTGCGGGGGAGGGGACGAAACGGCTACCACTGCCAGCCTCACGGAGGCTCAGTTCGTCAAGCAGGCCAACGCGGTGTGCGAACGGCTCCGAAAGAAGCGCCGAGACGTTATCGCCGCCTACGACGAACGCGCGATCGAGAATGGCGAAAACCCAAATGGCCGAGCAGGCCTCGAAGAAAAACTGGTCACTTTGCTCATCCCCTTGATGAGAGAACGCCTGAATGGGCTCGAAGCGCTCGAGGCCCCCGAAGCCGATGCAGAAAAGTGGAAGCGCATGCTCGATCACTACGCCAGCGGTATCGAGACGCTGGAAGAGCAGGGGTTCGATGGGCTGACCAACGCTCCGCAGCTCGAACAGTACGCAGAAGAAGCTAGGCGGCTTCACCTTGGCCGTTGCATGGCTTAGGGGTAGCGGCTTCTGTGGCCTCGCATTTTTGCGCGCCGTTGACTTCCGAGCAGGCCTCGCATATAGATCTGCATCGATTACTCAAATACTTCGGAGGACAAAGTGGCGAGGAAGTGGATTTACGTCGTGGTGGTAGGGGTCCTGGCGGCAATTGGAGCTGGGTGCGGTGGTGGAAGTGACGAGAGCACGTCCACTACGACGCTCAGCAAAGCCGAGTTCACCAAGACGGTCAACGCGATCTGCAAAAAAACCCAGGAAGACCGCTTCGACGAAATCGGCGTCTACGACGAAGAATTGGTGGCGAACGGGGAGAAACCCGAAAGTCCTCCGAATTTGGAAAAGAAATTCGACGATGTTCTCCTCCCTTCGATGAAGAAGCAGCAGGAGGAACTGGAAAACGTAGGAGTGCCGAAGGCAAGCCAGGCCAAGTACGAACAGCTGATGGAAGATCTCAACACTGGGATTGAAAGGCTCGAAGAAGAAAAGGTCGACGGGTTGCGCAAGGCAGCAGATCTTCTGGCATTCCAGAAAGAAGCTGCCGCCCTCGGTTTGAACTGCGGGGCCTAGAGCCCCTAGAGAACGCCTGGCTGACCAGCCAGGCGTTCTCTATATGCTCCCCTCCGATGGACCTGACGCTGTCGCCATCGGAGGAGGAGTTCCGCGACGAGGTTCGCTCCTGGCTACAGGAGAACCACCCGGGGCCTGAGCCCGAGGCCGGCCTCGACGAGGTGATGGCCTTCCGGCGCGAGTGGCAGTTGAAGCTGCACGAGGCCGGTTGGGCCGGGATCTCGTGGCCGAAGGAGTACGGCGGCCGCGGCGCGACGATGATCGAGCAGGCGATCTTCGCCGCCGAGGCGAGCCGCCAAGAAGCGCCGGCCCCGGCCAACGTCCTCGGCTTGGCGATGGGCGGTCCGGTGGTGATCGCCCACGGCAGCGACGAGCAGAAGGCCCGCTACCTGGAGCCGATCCTGACCGGCGAGGAGATCTGGTGCCAGGGCTTCTCGGAGCCTGAGTCGGGCTCGGATCTCGCCTCGCTGAAGACCCGCGCGGTCAAGGACGGCGACGAATGGGTGGTCACCGGCCAGAAGGTCTGGACGACCTTTGCCCAGTACGCGAAATGGTGCATGCTTGTCGCTCGCACCGACCCCGACGCGCCCAAGCACCAGGGCCTCACTTACTTCCTGATGGACATGGAGCAGGAGGGGGTGCAAACCCGGCCGCTGGTGCAGATCACTGGCGAGGGCGAGTTCAACGAGGTTTTCTTTGAGGAGGCGCGGGTGCCCGACGCGAACGTCGTCGGCGGCGTCGGCAACGGCTGGGCGGTGGCGATCACGACCCTGATGAACGAGCGCGCCGGGCTCGCCTTCGGCGCGATCTCCCAGATCCAGAACAGCCTCGGCCGGCTCTCGAAGCTGGCGCGGGACACTCCGTCGAACGGCGGCACCGCGGCCGACGATTCCTACTTCCGCCAGCGGATCGCGCAGCTCTACATCGAGGTGGAGACGATGCGGCTGAACGCCTATCGCGGCCTGACCAAGACGATGCAGTCGGGTATCCCCGGCCCGGAGGGCTCGCTGGGCAAGTGGCAGTGGGCCGACATCAACCAAGACCTGACCGAGCTGGCACTCGAGATCGAGGGCGCCTACTCGATGCTCGCCCGCGGTTCCGAGCACGCCGTCGCCGGCGGCGCCTGGCAGTACGGGTTCCTCCGCTCCCGCGCCAACTCGATCGAGGGTGGGACCACCGACATCCTGAAAAACATCATCGCCGAGCGGGTCCTGGGCCTGCCGCGGTTGCGTTAGGGGACCTGAGGAGCGTTTCGTGTACTTCGATCTCACCGACGAGCAGCAGGCGATCAAGTCGACCGCCAACGGCTTCCTAAAAGCACGCTTCAAATCTGAGCGGATCCGCGAGATCGCCGGCAGCGAGGACGGCTTCGACGAGGCGGGCTGGAAGGAGATGGCCGAGCTCGGCTGGGCCGGGCTGGCGCTGCCTGAGGAGTGGGGTGGTCAGGGCTTGGGGACCGTCGAGCTGGCGGTGCTCTTTGAGGAGATGGGCTACGCGCTGGCGCCCTCGCCGCTGCTCTCGAACACGATCGCCGGCCTGGCGCTCGCCGCCGGCGGCTCCGACGAGCAGAAGGAGCGCTGGCTGCGGCCGCTTGCCGAGGGCTCCCTGCGCGGGACTCCGGCGCTCGTCGATGCGGAGGGGCTCGCCGAGCCGATGAAGTTCTCGATGTCCGCGGGCGATGTCCTGACCGGTGAGAAGACGCTCGTGCTCGACGCCGGCAGCGCCGACTTCTTCCTCGTCGCCACTGCCGACGGCGGTCGCTACATCGTCGAGAAGGGGGCCGAGGGCGTGACCGTCAGCGCGGAGGAGTCGATGGACCCCACCCGCCGTCTCTTTGCCGTCCGCTTCGACGGCGTCCGGCCGGAGGCCACCTTGCCCGGCGGCGGCGAGGACTACCACCCCGTCTTCCACCGTGCCTGCGTCGCCCTCGCCGCGGAGTCGACCGGTATCGCCCAGCGGGCACTCGAGTTCTCCGTCGAGTACGCCAAAGACCGCCAGCAGTTTGGCCGCCCGATCGGCGCCTACCAGGCCGTCTCCCACCGCTGTGCGCAGATGCTGCTGGAGACCGAGAACTCACGCTCCGCCGTCTTCGGCGCCGCCTGGGCCGCCGACGCCGAGCCGGAGTCGCTGCCGCTGGCCGCCTCGATGGCGAAGGCCTATGCCTCCGATGCCGGCTGGCGGGTCCCCGACGCCGCGATCCAGGTCCATGGCGGGATCGGATTCACCTGGGAGCACGACCTCCATTTCTTCCTCAAGCGCGGCCGTGCCAACGCAGCCATGTTCGGCGATGCAAAGTGGCATCGCGAGCGAGTCGCCGATGCCGTGCTGGCGGGCGAGACCGCGCCGGCGAGCGCCTGAACCCAGAGTCACGTGGGCGCGCTCGATCGCATCTCCGTCGCCGCGATCGGCACCTCGGTCGCCGACCTCGAGGCGGAGACGCTGCGGGCCGAGGCGGCCGGGGTCGAGTGCGTCTGGGCGCCGGAGCTGTTCCGCAGCGCCGTCACCCAAGCCACCTACCTGGCGGCGAAGACCGAGCGCATCGGCGTCGCGACCGGGATCGTCTGGGCCTTTACCCGCAGCCCCTTCATCCACGCGATCGGCGCCCTTGACGTCGACGAGATGTCGGGCGGCCGCTTCCGCCTGGGCATGGGCGCGGGCGTCAAACGCCTCAACGAAACCTGGCACAACGCCGACTACGGCCGGCCGGCCCCGCACCTGCGCGAGGCGATCGAGGCGACGCGGCTGATCATGCGACAGGCGACTGCCGGCGAGCCGATCCGCTACGAGGGCGAGTACTACGACATCGACATCAAGGGCTGGGTCCGTCCCCACCCAGCAGCGCGCGAGGCGGTGCCGATCTACACCGCCGCGGTGCAGGCGGGGATGGCGCGGATGGCCGGCGACGTCGCCGACGGGTTGATCGGCCACCCGATCCAAAGCCTGAGGTGGATCGACGAGGTCGTCGTTCCGGCCTTCGAGGAGGGACTGCGGCGCTCGGAGCGCGAGCGCGGCGCGTTCGACTATTTGCCAACCGTCTGCTGCGCGATCGACGACGACGAGGGCCGGGCGATCGAGATGGCGCGCCGCACGATCTCCTTCTACGCGACCGTCAAGACCTACATGCCGCTCTGGGAGATGCACGGCTTCGCCGACAATGCCGTCGCCGCCGGCGAGGCCTTCCGCCGCGGCGACCTCGCAGCCGTGCCGGCCGCGATCAGCGACGAGATGGTCGAGGCCTACTGCGCCGCCGGCCCGCTCGACAAGGTCCGCGCCCGGGTCGAGGCGACCGCCGAGCGAGCCGACGGCCTCTTCCTAACCCCGCCGACCTATTTCATCTCGCCCGAGGAGCTGAGCGAGTTTCAGAACCGCATCATCGACGCCTTCGGCCCGGAGGCGTGAGCGCCGAGACCGCAAAAGCGGCTCCTGGGGAGCCGTTTTTGCGGTCTCGCGAGTTGGAGGTGCTGGAGCGCGTGCGGGAGATCCCCGTCGGGTTCGTCAGTACCTACGGGGATGTCTCGCCGGGAGCGCCTCGGTTCGCCGGCACCGTTCTCTTTCAGGCCGACGATCCTGACTTGCCCTGGTGGCGCGTGGTCCGCGCCGACGGCTCACTCGCGAAGGGCGACCGGCAGGCGGCGCTGCTTCGAGCCGAGGGCGTCCCGCTCCGCGGGAAGCGCGTCGACATGAGCAGCGCCCGCCTCCCCGGCGGTTCCTAAGGGCAGATCACGATCAGGTGGAAGTCGGCGTCCTCGTTGTTGCCGTCTTTGCCGCGGGTGCGGACCTCGAGCGCGTTCGGGTTCGCGGCCGAGCTGTTGGTCTGCGCGTAGCCCGAGTTGGGAACCGAGGTGCCGGCGTTGTTGCGGCCAGCGACGTTGACGCAGCCGGCGACGTTGAAGGGGAAGGCGACCGTCACCGCGCCGCCGCCCTCGGTGGCGGTGATGTTGGGCCCGCTTGCCCGGGCCAGGGCAGCGTTGCCGGGGTTCGCCGGATTGTCGACGACGGCCCAGAAGGTGTGGGTCGCGACCTTCGCGAACGGCACCGTGCCGAGCTTGTTGGTGTTGATCTGGAACCCCGTCAGGGTCTTCTTCTTCAGCTTGCCGCCCCCGATCGATTGCTTCTGAATTGCTCCGCCGTTGATCGACTGCGCCGCGTATGCCGTCCCCCCGAGCGCGGCGACGAGCGCGATCAGCGCCACCACCATCGCCGGCGAGGGGCGCCTCTTCGAAAGCGTTTTCATCCTGGCTCCCTTCCAGTAGTGACCGAGTACCTCAAATTCGGTAACCCGCCAGGCGGCGAGTCGGTGCGGTGGGGCTACCCGGGCAGCGCCGAGACGAAGCGCTCGAAGGCGTCGATGTCGGTCACGGCGGGGCCATGGCCCGGGAGGATCAGGGTGGGATTGAGGGCGGCCAGCTTGCGGATCGAGCGGCGGTTCTCGGCCGGATCCGGGGTGAGTTCGTCGGGTGGCTCGGCGAGGCGGGTCCGCATCGTCACGTAGGTGCAGTTGCGAATGACGTCCCCGCAGATCGCGACCCGGTCGGACTCGCGGAAGAAGATCACCTCGCCAGGAGCGTGCCCCGGAGCGTGGACGACGCGGAAGCCGGCCACCTCGTCACCCTCGCGGAGGACGCGGTCCACTTGGTGTGGCGGCCCTTCCCACATGCGGGCGAAGAACTTGGCGCCCGGGTTGGCGGTCGCCGCCACGGCGCGCCTTCCCTCCATCGCATCGACGTCGTCCTCGTGGCAGGCGAGCGGCACGCCGTGCGCCTCGCAGACCGACTTGGCGCAGCCCTGGTGGTCGGGGTGAACGTGGGTCAGCGCCACCATCGAGATCTCCCGCCCCTCGAGCTCGGCGAAGATTCGCCGCTTGTCCCAGCGTCGGCCGGCGTCGATCAGGACGTCCTCGGCGAGGTAGACGTTGATCAGGGGGCGGGGGAGCTCCTTCAGTCGCCAAACGCCGGGCGCGAGGTACTTCAATGCGAGATCCCGAGGCCGTCCCGCGGCTCGCCGCTGTGCCGGGAGAGCTCTTCGAGCCGGGCGATCTGGCGCTCGCCTTCGACCCGCGCCGGGTGGTCGGCTGCCAGCGGCTCGATCAGGCGGCGGATGCGGTTGCGGACCTGCAGCGAAAAATGGGGAGTGACGGGGCCGGCGAGGGCGCGGATGTCCTCGACCGTGATCTCCTTTTCGCCGCCGAGCAGCTGGGGGTTCTCCGACTCGCTCATTCTTCTTCCCCGATCTTCGCAAGCTCGGCCAGTTCGTTGACTTCCGCCTGCTGGTCGACTCCGATCGCCTCCTGGTCGCCGATCACCCAGACGTGGTTGTAGAAGGCCCGGGTGGGGTCGTTGGTGTAACCGGGCTTGACGTCGAGGAGGTAGCTGCGCACTTCCTCCGGCAGCTTGCTGGCGTCGTCGGTGAGCAGCAGCGGGCCCCAGGTGCCGGAACCCGAGAGGGCCGCCGCCGCGGCGGCGTCGGTGGGCGCGTCGCTGCGGGCGAGGACGAACCCGTGCCCGGGGTCGTTCACGTTCCAGCCGAAGCTGCCGTCGCGGTAGCGGGCGAAGGCGACGGCGTTGGCGATCGGGTCCTCGCCGGCGACGCGTTTTACCCGCTTGGAGATCTTGGCGATTTCGCGCACGACCTCGGAGGAGATCGCCGACGAGGGGCCGAGCACATAGACCGGCGCCTTCGAGTTCGCTTTGAGGACCGAGGCGGTCGGTCCCGGCAGCTTCTTCGCGTCGGAGAAAAGGACGGGGTCGCCGGAGCGGGCGGACCAGGCGGCGGCAGGTACGGCGAAGTCAGGACGCGAGTCGGAGGCGACGACGATGTGTTTGGGCGGTTCGTTGAAGAGCCGGTCGCGCAGGGTGGCGATCTGGGCGGCGGTGCTGGCGGGGTCGCCCGAGTCGACCGGCGCTGCCTTGCCGGGATAGGCGACGGTGCCGATCGCAAATAGGGACGCCTGGCCGGTGTCCTCGTTCCCCTCCGGGTCCAACGCCGCGAGCGCTTCTTCGCTCACCTCGGGCATCTCATCGGGCCCGGAGAAGAGGATCGGCGCCCGCACCGGCGTGGCCATCAGGACGGCGGCGGCGATCGCCCCCGCCCAGTCTTCTTCGCCGACCACGGTCACCGCCCCGGGGCGCTGCGCGGGGGTGGTCGAGGGGAAGACGGCAAGCGCGGCGCCGGCGGCATTGGCCGCCGGGTCGGAGCCGCCGATGCGGGTCGTGTTGTTGGTCGCGAAGCCGGGATACCCGAGCGCTTCGGCCGTCTGCTCGGCCGCGGCTTCGTCTGGGTTCTTCTCAGTGGGGGGCGCCGTGGCGGGGGCGGGGGCCTCGCTGCTGCCGCTGTCCTCGCCGCCGCTGGTTCCCCAGACGACCGCGACGACGATGAAGACCAGGGCAAGCGCGACCAGCGCCATCAGCAGCCTCGGCGCGCCCGGTCCCGTGGGCTGGATCGCGGGTGGCTTTCCTTCCTTGGGTGTCTCGACCTTCGGCTTCGCCGGCTTGTCCGCTGGAGGGGGCGCCTCCGGAGCCGGCTTCCCCGCCTTTCCCTCCTCCGCCGGGACGTCGGCGTTGATCGGCCGCTTCGGGATCACCGGGGAAACGTACCGGGGGACCTGCCGGCAGGAGGAGTAAGGTTCCCGAACTGGCTGACTGACCAGTCAATCGGTAGGTGGCAGAGAGAGGAAGAGGATGGATTTCGCACTGAATGAGGAACAGCAAGAGTTCAAAGCGCGGTGCCGGAAGTTCGCCAGCGAGGTAATCCGGCCGGTCGCGCGCAAGCACGATGAAGAGGAGAGCATCCCCTGGGAGGCGATCAAAGAGGCGCGGAAGCAGGGCTTCGGCGGCCTCGAGGCAATTCAGCGCAACGCCTCGGACCCCGAGGGTCAGATGCAGGTGATCTCCGCCGAAGAGTTTCACTGGGGCTGCGCCGGGATCGCCTTGGCGATTAGCGGCTCCGGCCTCGCCGCCGCCGGCATCGCCGCCTCCGGCACGCCCGAGCAGATGCAACGCTGGGTTCCCGAGTGCTTTGGCGCCGGCGACGAGATCAAGCTCGGCGCCTACGCCGTCACCGAGCCGCAGGCGGGCTCCGACGTCAAGAGCCTGAAGACCACTGCCAAGCGCGACGGCGACGAGTGGGTTCTCAACGGGAACAAGATCTTCATCACCAACGGCGGCATCGCCGACGTCCACGTCGTCGTCGCCACCGTCGACCCCGAGCTCGGCACCCGCGGTCAGGCTTCCTTCGTCGTCCCCAAAGGGACCCCAGGCCTCTCGCAGGGCAAGAAGGAGACCAAGCTCGGGATCCGCGCTTCCCACACCGCCGAGGTCGTCCTCGACGACTGCCGCATCCCGGTCGATTACCTGCTCGGCGGCGAGGAGAAGTTGGAAAAGAAGCTGCAGCGCGGCCGCGAAGGGAAGAAATCGCGCGGCGCCGACGCCCTCGCGACCTTCGAGATCACCCGCCCCCTGGTCGGCGCCTCGGCGCTCGGCATCGCCCAGGCCGCCTACGAGTGGACCCTCGAGTACCTCGACGGGCAGAGCGAAGGTGGGGTGCCGATGCTGCAGGCGCAGCGGATCCAGCAGACGCTGGCCGACGTCGCGACCGAGATCGAATCCGCCCGCCTGCTGGTCCAGCGCGCCGCCTGGATGGGCCGCAACGGGGTGCCGATGACTGGCGGCCAGGGTTCGATGTCGAAGCTCAAGGCCGGCGACGTGACGATGTGGGCGACGACCACGCTGATGGATTTGGTCGGCCCCTACGCGCAGAGCACCGAGTGCCCGCTGGAGAAGTGGTTCCGCGACGCCAAGATCTACCAGCTGTTCGAGGGCACGGCTGAGATCCAGCGGATGGTCATCTCGCGGATGCAGGCGCGCGAGTACGCCGAGCGCCTGGGCTACGCCGCTGAAATTGCCGAGCAGGCGATCAAGCAGGAGCCCGTCGCGGCCTGACCTGGGGCCGACGGGACGAAAACCGGTCTACGTAAGCGGTATTCGTCCCGTCGGCGGACGTATCCTCGGTGCGTGCACGGACCCGGCCATAGCCATAGCCACGCGCTCGACGCCCGCCGCGCCGACAGTCGGCAGCGGATGCGCTGGGCGCTGTGGATCAACGTCGGCCTGCTCCTGGCCGAGGCGGTCGGCGGGATCCTCACCGGTTCGCTGGCGGTGCTGGCCGACGCCGGCCACGTCCTCTCCGACGCCGGTTCGATCGTCCTCGCGCTGATCGCCGCGCGCCTGGCGACCCTGCCCGCGGCGGGCCGGCGCACCTTCGGCTATCAGCGCTCGGAGGTGCTGGCGGCTCTGGTCAACGGGCTGCTCCTGGTCGCGGTCAGCATCGCCGTCGCGATCGCCGCCTTCGGCCGTTTCTCTAACCCGCCGGAGATCGACGGCTGGGGCGTGCTCGCCCTCGGCGTCTTCGGGCTGGCCGGCAACGTCGCCGCGACGATCGTTCTCGCCCGCGGTCAGCGGGATGACATCAACCTCGAGGGGGTCCTGCGCCACTCGGCCGCCGACGCGCTCGGCTCGATCGGGGTCGTCCTCGCCGGTGGCTTCGTCCTGCTCGGCGGCTCGCCGGTGATCGACCCGATCGTCGGCCTGCTGATCGCGGTTCTGATCCTCGCCTCGTCCTGGCGCCTGATCAAGGAGCCGGTAGACGTGCTGATGGAGGCGGCGCCGGCGGGCGTCGACGTCGACGGGGTCGGGGCGGAGATCTGTCGCGAGGAGGGGGTGCGCTCCGTCCACGACCTCCACGTCTGGACCGTGACCTCCGGCTTCGGGGCGATCGCGGCCCACGTCGTCGTCGCCCAGGGGGTCGACCGCGACTTGATCCGGCGTCGGCTCGAGATGATCCTGCGCGAGAGCTACGGGATCGAACACACGACGCTGCAGATGGAGGAGGAGGCCAGTCAGGAGCTCCTTCACGTCGAGAACGCCCCGAGCGGCTGAACACCCAGAACCTGCAACCCTCGTCTACTTAATTTTAGTAGTTCAGAGGTCCGATCCGTTAGGAGTCCGGTTCCGATGGGGTAAGCCAACAATGGATGATCAGGCAAGCGCGGAGCTATCTGGTGGGTGCGATGTCGGGCGCGAGCCTGATTGCGGTCGCCGTGGTCGCTTTCGTCCTGCTCGTCTCGGCCCAGGTTTTCGAGAACTTCCCGATCAGCGGCTTGATCGGCGCCGACGACGAGGTCGCGGTCTCGGCCGCCGAGACGGCAGATGCCGCTGCGGGAGCCGGCGGCGTGGGAGCAGGCGCCGGCGGTGCCGGAGCGCCCGGCGGCGGCGCCAACGCCGGCGGCAACGCAGCCAAAGGCAACGGGGCCGGGGGCGGTCCTGCCGGCGGCGAACAGGGCGTCGGTGGGACCGGCCAGCAGCCAGGCGACACCGGTGGCAACGGCGGCGGGGGCGAAGCCCCGGGTGGCGACGGTTCGACGCCAGGCCAGACGACGGATGGCACTTCCGACGGCACTGGCACGGCCTCCAGCGGTGGCGGCTCCGGCGGGGGTGGGTCGACCGGCGGGGGTGGCAGTGGGACGACCACCTCTACGACTTCCGAAAAAGTCACCAGCACCGTCAACGAAACCGTCAACCAGGTCGACGAAACCGTCACCGGCGGCGCCCTGGAGGAAACCGGCGTCACTCAGGTGACCGAAGAAACCGTCGACGGCGTCGCCGGGCCGGATTCGCCGGTCGGCAAAGTCGTCGACGAAACGGTCGGCGCCGTCGAAGGAATCCTCGGCGGCAAGTAATCCCTTTTGAATCAAGCGTTCCGCCCCCTCACCGCCTAATCGTCAAAATGCCCGTCCTATGGCGGAGCAAGGACAGGCGGGGTCTTTGGCAAGCGATCCGATCGCGGGCTCGGCGGTCTTCCCGCAAGGCAGCAGCGTCAACGAGGAGGGCCACCTCGAGATCGCCGGCTGTGACCTGGTCGAATTGGCCGAGGAGTTCGGCACCCCGGCCTACTTCTACGCCGAGGACGACATGCGGGCGCGCGCCCGCGCCTACCGTGAAGCCTTTGAGTCCCGCGACGCCGAGTTCGAGGTCCTCTTCGCCAGCAAGGCGCTGCCCTGCACCGCCGCCTACCGGCTCTTCGCCGAGGAGGGACTCTCCGTGGACGTCGCCTCCGGCGGCGAGCTGCACATGGCGCTTGGCGCCGGCTTCGATCCCGACCGGATCCACATGCACGGCAACAACAAGTCCGATGAGGAGATCCTCTGCGCCGCCCGCGCCGGCATCCGCCACCTGATCCTCGACTCTTTCGACGAGATCGAGCGCTGCGAGCGGTTGCTCGACGAACCGCAGCGGGTCCTGATCCGCGTTACCCCCGGGATCAAGCCCTCGACCCACGACTACATCACCACCGGCCAGCTCGACTCGAAGTTCGGGTTCGGGTTGGAGGACGGGTTGGCTGCAAGGGCGATCGAGCGCGTGCTGGCCTCCGACAAGCTCGAGCTTGTCGGCCTGCACGCCCACATCGGCTCGCAGATCTTCGAGCTGGAGCCCTACACGCTGGCGATCCGGGCGCTCGGCGACCTGGCCGGCGAGTGGTGCAAGGTGGTCAACGTCGGCGGCGGCCTCGGAGTCGCCTACACGGCCGAGGACGAGCCGCCCTCGATCGACGCGTACGTAGACGTCAAGGTCCGCGGCGTCGCCGAGGTCTTTGGACCGGGGGTGCGGATCCTGGTCGAGCCGGGCCGCTCGCTGGTCGCAAACGCCGGCCTCACCGCCTACCGCGTCGGCACCGTCAAGGAGATCCCGCGGGTGCGCACCTACGTCGCCGTCGACGGCGGCATGTCCGACAACCTGCGGCCGATGCTCTACGGATCGCGCTACGAGGCGGTGGTCGCCGACCGCGCCGCCGCCCCGGCCGAGACGCTGGTGACGATCGCCGGTATGCACTGCGAGTCCGGCGACGTAATCGTCCGCGATGCGATGCTGGCGGAGGCCGCCGTCGGCGACGTCCTCGTCACCCCGGCGACCGGCGCTTACGGTTACGCGATGGCGAACAACTACAACGGGGTGCCGCGGCCGCCGGTCGTCTTCTGCCGCGACGGCGAGGCGCGGGTGGTAGTGCGGCGCGAGACCTACGAGGACCTGACGGCGAGGGACGTCTGAGCGCCGTGGGCTCCGAAGGCTCCAAACCCGTTCGCATCGGGCTGCTTGGACGCGGCACGGTCGGCGCCGCCTTTGCCGAGCTGGTCGCCGAGCGCGCCGATGCGGTCGAGGCGGCGACCAGGCGGCGGCCGGAGATAGCCGGGGCGCTGACCCGCAGCGAGGGAGACTTCGAGGGCATCCTCGCCGGCTCTGACCTGATCGTCGAGCTGATGGGGGGGACCGAGCCGGCGCGCGAACACGTGCTGGCGGCGCTGCGGGCGGGCAAGCCGGTCGTCACCGCCAACAAGCAGCTGCTCGCCCAGCACGGCGACGAGCTCTTCGCGGTGGCTCGCGAGGCCGGCGTTCAGCTCCGCTTCGAGGCCGCCGTCGCGGCAGTGATCCCGATCGTGCGGACGATCCAGGAGAGCTTCGGCGTCACCGAGATCGCCAAGGTCTTCGGGATCGTCAACGGCACCACCAACTTCATTCTCACCGAGATGGCGGCGACCGGCGCCGGCTACGACGAGGTCCTGGCGCGGGCGCAGGAGTTGGGATACGCCGAGGCCGATCCCTCCGACGACGTCAACGGTGCCGACGCCGCGGCGAAGATGGCGATCCTCGCCCGCCTCGCCTTCCACACGCCGGTGACGCTCTCCGAGGTCGCCTACGAGGGGATCGAGGCGATCCAGCCCGACGACCTCGCCTACGCGAAGGAGCTCGGCCTCTCGCTGAAGCTGCTCGGCGTCGCCGAACGGCGCGACGCCGGGATCAGCGTCCGCGTCTTCCCCTGCTTCCTCTATCCCGGGCACCCGCTGGCGCCGATCGAGGGTCCGTTCAACGCGGTGATGGTCGAGGCGCCGGCGATCACCGAGGTGACGATGTCGGGACCGGGGGCGGGGGGCTTGCAGACCGCCTCGGCGGTGCTTGGCGACGTCGTCTCGATCCTCGCCGGCGATGCGCCGGTGCACGAGACCCGGGTCGAGCTGCCGATCGTCACCGACGTCGGCTCGTCCTTCTACCTGCACCTCGAGGTCGCCGATCGTCCCGGCGTGCTGGCGGCGGTGGCAACTGTGCTCGGGGACCACGCGATCTCGGTCAAGAGCTTCGTCCAGCGCGGGACCGGAGAGGACGCGCGGCTGGTGATGGTGATCCACGAGTGCCTCGAGTCGAAGTTCGCCGCGGCGGTCGAGGAGCTGGCGAAGCTCGACGACCTGCGCGCACCGCCGCGCTCGATCCGCGTCATCGAGGAGGAGTACTAGTGGCGGCGGGGTTGATCGAGCGCTACCGCGACCGCCTCTCGCTCGAGCCGGGGGATCCGGTGGTGACCTTGAACGAGGGCGCGACGCCGCTGATCGAGGCGCCGCGGCTCTCGGAGCGGATCGAGGCCAAGGCCTACCTGAAGTTCGAGGGGCTGAACCCGACCGGGTCGTTCAAGGACCGGGGGATGACGGTCGCGGTATCGCGGGCGAAGGGGCGCGGGGCGCAGGCGATCATCTGCGCCTCGACCGGCAACACCGCCGCCAGCTGCGCCGCCTACGCGGCGCGGGCGGGGCTGCGAGGGGCGGTGATCGTCCCGGAGGGCAAGATCGCGATCGGCAAGCTCGCTCAGGCGCTGATGCACGGCGCCCGCGTGGTCGCCCTGCAGGGGAACTTCGACGACGCGCTGCGGATCGTCCGGGAGCTCTCGCAGAAGCACCCGATCGAGCTCGTCAACTCGGTCAACCCGCACCGGATCGAAGGCCAGAAGACGGCTGCCTTCGAGGTCGTCGAGGACCTGGGGGAAGCGCCGGGCGCGCTGGCGATCCCGGTCGGCAACGCCGGCAACGTCACCGCCTACTGGCGGGGCTTCCAGGAGGTCGACACCGCACCGATCCTCTACGGCTTCCAGGCCGAGGGCGCGGCGCCGCTGGTCTCAGGCGAGCCCGTGGCCAATCCCGAGACCGTCGCCTCGGCGATCCGGATCGGCAACCCGGCGCGCTGGGAGGAGGCGATGGCCGCCTTCACCGCTTCCCGCGGCCGCGTCGCCGCCGTCTCCGACGAGCAGATCTTGAACGCCTACCGGTGGCTCGCCGACAACGAAGGCGTCTTCTGCGAGCCGGCCAGCGCCGCCTCGGTGGCGGGCCTCCTCGCCCACGGCCTGCCGGTCGTCGAGGGCAGCGCCCGTCCCGAGACCGTCGTCTGCGTCCTCACCGGCCACGGCCTCAAGGACCCCGACACCGCGCTCGGCAAAGCCCCCGCGGTGATCGCCTGCGACAACGACCTCAGCGCCGTCGAGCGCGCCGTGTTCGACTAGGGGCCTGCGTTTGACCGCGCGCCACCGGCTCGTCCGCGTCCCCGCCTCCTCGGCCAACCTCGGCCCCGGCTACGACGCGATGGCGGCGGCGATGGCTCTGCACCTGGAGCTGGAGGTCGAAGAGGCCGGCGAGTTCTCCTTCAATCCGGGTGGGCTGGACGTCTCGACCGGGCGCGACAACCTGATCGTGCGGGCCTTCGAGAGCCTGCGTCCCGCGGACGGGATCGCCTTCCGGCTGCGAAGCGAGATCCCGCTGGCGCGGGGGCTGGGCTCGAGCGCGGCGGCGATCGTCGCCGGGCTGGCCGCCGCCGACCACCTCTACGAGCTGGCGCTCTCGCCGGAGGAGATGCTGGCGCGGGCGACGGAGATCGAGGGCCACCCCGACAACGTCGCGGCGGCGATCTACGGCGGCTTCGTCGTCTGCGGCTCGGACCCGGGCGGCCCGACGGCGGCCCGCTTCGACCCGCCGGAGGGCCTGGAGGGCATCGTCGTGATCCCGCCGGAGGAGGTCTCGACCGAGCGGGCCCGCAAGGCGATCCCGGCCGAGGTGCCGCTCTCCGACGCGGTCGCCAACGTCTCCGCCGCCGCGATGCTGGTCTTGGGCCTGCGCAGCGCCGACCTCGACCTGCTTGCCCGCGGCCTGCGCGACAGCATCCACCAGGACCGCCGCCGCGACCTCTACCCGCGCTCGATGGAGATCGTCGACTCGGCGCGGGAGCTGGGGGCGCTGGGAGCGACGATCTCGGGCGCCGGTCCGACCGTGCTCGTCTGGACCACCTGGCAGGACGCCGGCAACGTCGCCGCCGCGCTGGAGGAGCGTTGCGCCGGCTGGGCCGAAGTCAGGCGGTTGCCGTTCACCCCGCTCGGTGCCGACGTTCCGGAGCTCTGAAGCGGAGATGGACTGGGTGGTGCGAATAGGGCTGGTCGAGCTGGCGCTCGGTGGGCTCCTGGGCTGGGCGATGGTGATGCGCGACGAGCGGCCGGAGTGGCTGCGCCGGATCGGCGTCGTCGCCCCGCATCGGATCCGCCAGGTCCACCTCGACTACGTGATGATGGGCCTGATCCTGATCGGAGTCGGCCTGGCGGTCCCGGACCTGCCGACCGCGGTCGCCGCGGCGCTCGTCTTCGGCACCTTCGTCAACCCCTTCCTTTTCGTCCCGCTCGCCTTCGACCCCAACGTCGAGAAACGTCTCTGGTACCGGGCGCTGGCGGTCGTCTCGTTCGTCGCGATGAGCGGCAGCTTGGTTGTCGCTGCCGTCGTTGGGCCGGGTTAGCATCGCCGTATGCCGACCCGCCTGAAGCCGAGGCTGCTGCTGCTCGCCCTCGTCCTCGCCGGGCTGCTGGCGATGCCGGCCGCTGCGGGCGCGACTTTGAGCTACGTGAAGAACCCGTTCAACGCGACCGTCTTCGTCGCCAACGACGACGGCAGCGGCGGCCGCAAGGTGGAGACCGGCCACAACCCGCATGTCGCCCCAAACGGCCTCTCGGTTGCCTACCTCCACGAAGGGCCGAAGTTCGCGCAGGAACTGAAGCTCGCCCCTGCCACCGGTGGGGCTGGCAAGACGCTGATGAAGAGTGTGCGCGAAGCCTTCTACGTCACCTGGTCGCCCGACTCGAAGACGATCGCGGCGCTGCGCGGCCCCGAACTCGGGAAGCGCAAGCTGGTCCTGATCGACGTCGCGACCGGCCTGCAGAGCGTCGTCGCCCAGGGCTTCTTCAGCGGTTTCAGCTTCTCCCCCGACGGCACCGAAATCGCCTATGCGCTGGCGCAAAAGGAAAAGTTCCCCCCGCGCAGCGACGTCTTCCGCTTCCCGGTGCCGATCCCCGGTGTGGTCAACGTCCGCGCCCCGGAACCGGTGCGGTTGACCGGCGACCGCAACTCCTCGCAGCCGCTTTGGGGCCCGCAGAAGATCGTCTTCGTCAAGGCCGTGGACGGCAAGAAGCGCCAGTACGGAGGCAAGAACGAGCTCTTCTTGATGAATTCGCAGGGGAAGGGGGTCAAGCGCTTGACCCACACCAAGGTCGACCCGCTCCTGCAGGGTCTCTTCCCGACCGAGTGGTCTGCCGACGGTTCCCGCCTGCTGACCGAGTTCCAGGGACAGGACGTCAGCTACGCGGTTGTCGTCAACCCGAAGACCGGCGCCCAGCGCCCGGTAGCGGGGACGGGGGAGGCCGGTTTCGTCGGCACCGACCTCTCCGCCGACGGCAAGCTCGTCCTCGGCTTCAACGGCGGCTTCGACCCGGGGTTGAAGAACCACAAGGTGCAGACCGTCCCGTATTCCGGCGGCAAGCCGAAGACGCTGGTGAAGGAAGCCTTCGAACCGAGCTGGAACCGGTGAGGGTGTCGCTTTCTTCCCCGACGCTAGGGAGGAAAGCGACACGCCTAATCGAGCAATCCCACCTGGCGCAGGATCGAGACGCTGTCTGAGTAGACGTCCTTGCGCTTGACGAGGCCGTCCTCGAAGGGGATCACGTCGAGGCCGTCCCACTCGACGCGCTTCCCACTCGGCTCGGCGACGAGGTCGCCGCGGCGCATCGTCTGCGTATGGGTGGCGGAAGCGGTCCATTCCTGCACCACCATCCCCTCGCGGACATAGAGCCGGCGGGTCGTAAAGGCGATGTCGGGCCAGGTCTCGAAGATCGCGCCGATGTGTGCGCGCACCGCCTTGCCCTCCGCCGACTCGCCCGCGGTGTGGTTGTCGAAGACCATGCCGGGCGCGTGCATTGCCACGATCGCGTCGAGGTCGTGCTCGTTCCAGGCGACGTTGTAGCGGTCGATCGCTTCGCGCAGCGCCTCGGGGGAATCCTTGCTCGGCTCGGTCATCGGGACTAGGGTCGAACCTAATGCCGATCAACTACACGATCAAGCACCGCGACGAGTTCGAGCGGATGGAGGGCTCGGGCGGCTGCACTTGGATGCTCGCGCGCAAGGCCTGCGGGACGACCGCCTTCGGCTACAACCTGGTCGAGATCGCACCCGGGGGTCAGATCCCCGAGCACGACGAGTCCGGCAGCGGCCAGGCCGAGCTCTACGCGATCCTCGAGGGGGAGGCGGTGCTGCGCCTCGACGGGGAGGACCACCCCGCGCCCGCCGGCACCTTCGCCTCGATCGAGCCGGCTGCGACGCGCACGATCCTCAACCGCTCCGAGGGCACCGTCGTCGCGATGCTGATCGGCGTCCAGCCAGAGGGCGGCTACGAGCCGATGTCGTGGGCTTGACGCCGGCCCCTATAATCCCGTAACTCGTTAACCCGTCGCGCGCCCGCTCGAAGAAGGCGTGGAACCCGGGAGGTCCAATTGAAGACCCAGTCCGATCGCAGCGCTGAGGTCGAGCGCTACTCGCCAGAGCGCCCTTACCGGCCCCTCGTCTCGCCGCCAAGCGTGGAGGACAAGGACGCCTGTGCCATCTACGCGTCCGTGCGCAAAGACGCGACGCCGAGCCATGAACCGATCGAGCTGGCGATCCCCGCCCTGCAGAAGATGCTCCACCGCGCCGGCAACGTCGACGGCGAGGGGGACGGCTGCGGCCTCCTGCTCGACATCCCGCGCAAGATCTGGGCCGAGGAGGTCCGCTCCGGCGGCCACGATCCCTCGCTGGCCACCGACGAGGCCTTCGCCGTGGCCCACGTCTTCATCGAGCGCTCGCAGGACGTCGAGAAGATCATGCACGACGCCCGCGAGCTGCTCGCCGAAGGGGGCTTCCGGGTCCTCGCCGAGCGCGTCGGCGTAGTCAACTCCCCGGCGCTGGGCCCGACCGCGCGCGAGGAGGAGCCGATCTTCTGGCAGCTCGCTGGCCTCGTCCCCGAGGCGAAGAGCCGCGACGCGGTCCTCTTCGACCTGATGATCTGCCTGGAGAAAGAGCTCGGCGTCCACGTCCCCTCTTTCTCCGCCACGACCTGCGTGTACAAGGTGATGGGGGCGCCGAAGGTGCTCGGCGAGTACTACCCAGACCTGCGCGACCCACGCTTCGAGACGATCGGCTGCTTCGGGCACAACCGCTACTCGACCAACACCTGGCCTTCGTTCCGTCGCGTGCAGCCGTTCTCCGTCCTCGGCCACAACGGCGAGATCAACACGATCGAGCAGCTGCGCCAGGAGGCCCGCGCGCTCGGCGTCCGGATCCCCGCGGGCGGCTCCGACAGCCAGGACCTCAACCGGACGATCGAACACCTGGTCCGCGCCGAGGGGCTGTCCCTGGCCGAGGCGATGGAGCTCCTCGTGCCGCCGGTCGTCAACGAGATCCGTTCGCTGCCTGCGGACCTGCACCCGTTCTTCATGTACCTGCGCGAGGTCATGGGCCCGTTCGCCCAGGGCCCCGTGGCGCTGATCGCGCGCCACGACGACGAGTGCGTGTTCTCCGCTGACGCGCTGGGCCTGCGCCCGCTGTGGCAGGTGACCACGCCCGACGACTACGTCTTCAGCTCCGAGCCGGGCGTCGTCTCGGTCGAGCGCATGGTGGAGGAGCCGAAGCCGCTCGCGCCGGGCGAGAAGTTCATGGTCACGATCGACCGCGACAAGCGCGCGTCGAAGCTGTGGACCCACGAGGCGATGATGCGCGAGATCCGCAGGCGCTGGCTCGCGCGCACCGGCGTGGACGAGGCGGCCGGCTACGACCGCGCTCTGCAGACCGGCGGCCCGCTCGAGGGCCCCGAGATCCCCGGCTACACCGCCGCGGGCCCCGCC
>JAWVFA010000031.1:0-16255 GCA_033856415.1 Solirubrobacterales bacterium
GGGCGGCGCTGCGCCCGACCGCCTGCCGGACACCTGCGTTCACGGCGGCGAGCCCTGCCCGGGCGCGCCCCTGCAGGGCCTCCCCTACGGGCGCCAGCTTGCCTACAAGCAGGAACAGGTCGACGACGCGCTGCGGCGGATCGGCGGCCTCGACGGGTTCGAGACCGAGGAGATCGTCCCGGCGCTTGAGCAGTGGCGCTACCGCAACAAGCTCGAATACAGCTTCGGCGAAAGCGAGGAGGAGCTCGGGCTCGGCTTCCATGCCCGCGGCCGCTGGGACCTGATCGTCGACGTCGACGACTGCCACCTCGGCTCCGCGGCGGGCAACGAGGCGCGGAATGCGGTGCGCGAGTGGGCGCGGGAGGAAGCGATCCCGGCCTACGACGCGCGGGCGCGGCGCGGCGTGCTGCGCAACCTCGCGGTGCGCGAGGGGCGGCGCACCGGCCAAATCCAGACCCGCCTGGTGACGACCAAAGCGCGTTTCCCTCGGCCGCCTGTCGACCTACACACGATCGTCGAGGGCGACGCCGGCGGCAGCGACGGGCCGACCGGGGTGCTCGGCGAGGAGCGGCTGCGGGAGGAGCTCAGCGGCCTGAAACTCGAGATGTCCCACGGCGCCTTCTTCCAGACCAACACCGAGATGGCCGAGCGCCTCTACGCGGTAGCGGCGGAGTTCGCCGGCTTGAGCGGGCGCGAGCGGGTCTTCGATCTCTTCTGCGGGATCGGCACGCTCGGGCTGACGATGGCGGCGCAGGCGGAAGAGGTCTGGGGGCTGGAGATCGTCCCCGAGGCGATCGCCGACGCCGAGCGCAACGCGCGGCACAACAAGATCGAGAACGCCCACTTCGTGGCGGCCAACGCGCGCACCGGTGTGCGACCCCTGGTCGAGAAAGCCGGCAAGCCCGACGTCGTCGTCGTCGACCCGCCGCGGGCCGGGCTCTCGCAGAAGATCGTCCGCCGGGTAATCGAGTGCGAGGCGGAGAAGATCGTCTACGTCTCCTGCAACCCCACCACGCTGGCGCCGAACGCCGCCCAACTGGGAGAGGCCGGTTATAAGCTCGCCCGCGTGAGGCCCGTCGACATGTTTCCCCAGACCCCGCACATCGAGTGCGTCGCGCTTTTCGAGCGCCAGACCGCCCGGCGCGGCGCCGCCCCCGGACGCGCCAGCGGAGGAGGCGGCGCTTGATGGGGAACCGCGCCTTCGGAGTCGCAGCGGGGCTGGACCCGGAGGTGGCGCGGGCGCTGGCGGCGCGCTGCGCGGAGCTCGGATACGACTCGGTCTGGTCGAATGACCACCCGGGGGCGAAAGGCCTGGCGACGCTGGCCGAGTTCGCCGCCGCAGCGCCCGGGGTCGAGCTGGGCGTCGCCGTGATCGCCCTCGACCGCACCCCTCCCGAGCAGATCGCCGCCGACGTCGAGGAGTTCGGCATCGACCCGGCCAAGCTCTGGCTCGGCGTCGGGGCGGGCTTCACCAAGAAGCCGCTGACGACGATGCGCGAGTCCCTGCCCGAACTGCGCCGGCTGCTGCCCAATGTGAAACTCGTCCTCGCCGCGATGGGCCCGAAGATGTGCGAACTCGGCGGCAGCGCCTACGACGGCGTCTTCTTCAACTGGATGACCCCGAACTTCGCCGCCGGCGCCCGCGCCAAGGTCGAGGCCGGAGCCGCCGACACCGGCCGCCCCGCTCCCCCGGTCTTCGGCTACGTCCGCACCGCCGTAGGCCCCGACGCCGCCGAGCGCCTGGCCAAGGAGGAGTCCTTCTACCGCGACCTCCACAAGGGCTACCGCGACCACTTCGACCGCCTAGCCGAGCCCGAGGGCACCGTGGGCGTCGCCGCCGCCGACAGCGACGAGGCCCAACGCCAACTAGCCGCCTACGAAGGCCCCCTCGACACGATCGTCGTCAGGGGCCTGGCCTCGGCGAAGGTCGACCCAATGACCGCCCTCGCCGAGGCCGCCGCGCCAGCCGCCAGCTGAATCCTCGCGTCCGCGATTGATGAGTTTTCCTCCCTATAGGGGGTACAAGTCACCAAGCGCACCCCACGAGGCTGGAGAGAACATGGACTTCAAGAAACTCGCCGACAGAGCCAAGCAGACGATCGACGAGCGGGGAGGCATGGATAGCCTCAAAGCCGACGCCGAGGAGCTGAAGAAGGTCGCCAAAGGCGGCGGCAGCCTCACCGACAAGGCGAAAGCCGCAGCAGCCGCGCTTAAGGAGCCTGGCTCACGGCAGGAGCACAGGCCGGAGCCGGAGGGCGAAAGACACCCGGCCAAGCATGCCGGCAACCCGAGCGACACCCCGCGTAAAGGCGGACCGCCCCACAGCTAGTACGGCGGCAAATCGTCGTACCACTCGCCGAGCGTCTTGAACGCTCGCCAGAAGCGTTGCTTGGCGCCCTCTTCGTCTAGGGAGGCATCGATGTCGGGGACGTAGAGGGCGTCGATGGTCGGGGTGAAGGCTTGGATCTCGCCCTCACGCTGCTCGATCGGGCGGGAGAGGGGGACGCTGAGGCCGTTGAGGACGCGGAGGGCGGGTTCGCCCATGACGATGACGATCTTTGGCTGCACGATCGCCAGCTCCTCGACCAGGCGGCCAACGCACTCGCCGGGGGCGAGGTCCGGCTCGGCGATCGGGCATTTGACGCAAAGGGTCCCGTAGACAACCAGCGGGTCGATCCCCAGTCGCTTGAAGCTTTTCATCAGCGCGTTGCCGGCGCGGCCGTAGAAGGCAACCCCCTCCTCGATCTCCGAGGCCAGCGGCGCGTGCTTGAGCATGAAGACGTCGGCCTGCGGGTGGCCGGAGCCGAGCACGGGCATCAGCTTGCCGCGCGGGCAGTGCGAGCACTCCTGGACCTCGCGGCTCATCTGGTTGAGCTCGCGGATCGCCCGCTCCAGGTACTTCTCACGAATCTCGTCGTCAATGCTGCGCATCGGGGCACTCTTTGACGAGGCGGGCGCGGCTCCTTTGCGACGGTCCGTCTGCATCAGGACTTGCTCGCCCGCCGCCCTTCTTTGCGCCGCCGCGGCCGGCCGCCGCGAACCGGTTTCGCGTCCGGCACCCGTCGTTTCGGCGCCTTCGGCCGCCCCGTCGTCTGCAGGAACTTCAGGGTCTGGACGTAGACGAGGTTCTTGTGCTTGCGGGTGATATCGGCGCCCCGCATCGCCTCGAGGAACTCCGCCGGCCCGTTGAAATCGTGGATCCGCTGCCGAACGCTGCCGAGCCCCTGGGCGACGTGGCTGTCGGACCCGGCCGCCGGCACGATCCGGTACTTGGCCGCGAACCGCACCGCCTCTTCGTTGAACGCGGTCACCGCCACCCGCGGGTTGAAGACCTCGAGCAGGTCGATCTCCTCAACGATGTCGAGCAGATGCTCGTAGTCGGGGACCGAGTGGAAGCGGTCGAACGGATGCGGCACGTAGACCAGCCCACCCTGGGCGCGGATCTCGGCGATCGTCTCCGCCATCGTCAGCCCCTTCGGGATCTTCTCCTCGAGGAAGAGGCCGATCACCTCGCCCTGCTCGGCGGTCTTCACCTCCTCGGCGACGATCACCTTGATGTCCCCCAGCTGTTCGGCCAGCTTGCGCGCCTCGAGCGCGCCGGAGACCTCGTTGTGGTCGGTGATCGCGATCGCCCCCAGGCCGCGGTCCCGGGCCGTGTTGACGAGGACGTCGACCGGCGTTGCGCAGTCGCCGGAGTGGTCGGTGTGCATGTGCAGGTCGACCTCGATCAAGGGCCGCTTCGAGATCCGCTCACGGATCTCGGGGTCGCCGGTCGGGTCGTGGCGGCGGGCCAACAGGCGGCGGTAGATCGCTTCCAGCTCGTCGGCGACGCGCCCCCACTCGGGCTCCTCGCCAGCCCCCTCCAGCAGCTGGTACCCCGCAGGGAAGAAGCGCTCCAGCAGCTCCGCCGTCTCCGACTGGGTCACCGTCCGCGCGTCGATGCGGCCGAAGAAGATCTCGACGAACGGCCGCGCCACCTGGGTGGCGAGCACCCGCTCCCGCGGGTCGTGGAAGGTGGCGACGTTCAGCGAGAAGGAGTGCCGCAGCGCCGCCGAGGGCGCGCTCGGCGCGAACGGGTCGTGGACGTGGACGACGTCCAGCGACCGCGATTTCAGCATCCGTTTGACCGGATCCCCAGTCGAGATCCGCAGCACCTGGTGGCCACGTCGCTCGAGCTCCTCGGAGACGGCGATCGCGAACTGAGCCGCCGGGTTTGCGCCGTTGCGGCGGACCGGAAAGACCTGGGCGATCGAGAGCGGCTCGTTGGTCACAGGCGCAGCATATGAGTCCAGAAATGGCGAAACCGCGAGAGCCCGTCGTTAAGCGGGGTCTCTCGCGGTTTCGGCGTTCCAGTTCTGATCGCCAGACGTCAGGCCGAAGTCGCGCCCGAAGTCTCGGACGCCTGCTGGCCCGGCAGCGACTTTCCGCGCTGGTTGGCGGCGATGAACTCCTCGGTCTGTTCGCGGGCCTCGTCGTCGGGGCGCTGGCTGTGCGGCGACTTCATCAGGTAGCTGGAGGGCCCGTCGAGCTGGCCGGCGACGCCGTTGTTGAGTGCCAGCTTGATCAGCCGCACCGCGTCGATGACGACGCCGGCGGAGTTCGGCGAGTCCCAGACCTCGAGCTTCAGCTCGGCGGTCAGCGGCACGTCGCCGAAGGCTTTGCCCTCGAGGCGAATGTGCGCCCACTTGCGGTCGGTCAGCCACGGCACGTAGTCGGACGGGCCGACGTGGACGTTCTCAGGCGGCAGCTCGTGCCCCATGATCGAGGTGACGGCGTTGGTCTTCGAGATCTTCTTCGAGTCCAGCCGCTCGCGCTCGAGCATGTTGTAGAAGTCCATGTTGCCGCCGACGTTCAGCTGGCTGGTCCGCTCCAGGCGTACGCCGCGGTCATGGAAGAGGCGCGCCAGCGAGCGGTGGACGATCGTCGCCCCGACCTGGCTCTTGATGTCGTCGCCGATGATCGGCAGGCCGGCATCCTGGAAGCGCTTGTCCCAGTAGTCCTCGCGGGCGATGAAGACCGGCAGGCAGTTGACGAAGCCAACGCCGGCGGCGAGCGCCTGCTCGACGTACCACTTGGTCGCCTCCTCGGAGCCGACCGGCAGGTAGCAAACGAGAACGTCGGCCTTGGTCTCTTTGAGAATGCCGACGACGTCCGCGGTTTCGCCCGGGGCTTTGGTGATCTTCTCTTTCAGGTACTTGCCGAGCCCGTCGTGGGTCATGCCGCGCTGGACGGTGATCCCCATGTTGGGGACGTCGGCGAACTTGATCGTGTCGTTCTGCCCCGACCAGATCGCCTCGCCGAGGTCTTTGCCGACCTTCTCGGCGTCGATGTCGAAGGCGGCGACGAACTCGACGTCGCGGACGTGGTAGCCGCCGAGGTCGACGTGCATCAGACCCGGGACTTCGTCGCTCGGGTCCGCGTCCTTGTAGTACTGGACGCCCTGGATGAAGCTGTTGGCGCAGTTGCCGACGCCGACGATCGCGACGCGGACCTTCTCGTCCGTGCGGCCGACGCCGTTCGTGTGGCCGTTTGCTCCGTTCTCACTCATGAATTTCGAAGTCCTCCTGGATTGCGCTGGGTGGCTGAAGACACCTGGCGGCTTCGCTGGTTACACGTCCCCAGCGCCGCCGTCATCGTCCTGGACGCTGGCGACCTCGCCGGAAAGCTCGTTTCTCACATGCAATACCCGCTGAAAAGTGGTGAATATCGTCAAGGCGGCGATTGCGTAGACCGCCGGCGCCAGCAATTCGAAATCGCCGATTCCGGCGCCCTTGGCGAAGATCAGGCCAATCGAAAGTATCACCACGCGGACCGGCCTGGTGGCCAAACCGACCTTGCATTCGACCCCCAGAGCCTCGGCTCGGGCGCGGGTGTAGGAGACCATCAGCGAGAAGAGCACCGCGACCACGCACATCGCGGCGGCGAAGTCGTCGCCTTCGACGGCGAAGTAACCGGCCACCGCGGCGAGCACGATTCCCTCCTCGATCCGATCCAAGGTCGAGTCGAGGAAGGCGCCGAACAGGGTCCCCTTGCCCGACATCCGCGAGTAGCGGCCGTCGAGCGTGTCCATCACCGAGCCGAGGACGAAGGCGACCCCGGCGAGGAAGAAGAGGCGCTGGGTGACGAGCGCGGCAGCGACGAGGTTGCCGAGCAGGCCGACCATCGAGATCGCGTTCGGCGTCAGCCGCGACTCGATCAGCCGATCGCGGGCGTAGGAGCGAAGCTCCTGCCCATTGCGGGCACCGGCACGGTTGCTGCGCCGCGGGGGCGCGGAAGGTCCCATTCGCGCTGAGGCTATTACGCCTCGGCCTCTTGCGGGGCCGGCGCGCGGCCGACAGCCCGGAAGGCCCAGGCTTCGGGCCGGGCCTGGGCGAGGCGCTGGGCGGCGAGGGCGGCGCAGAGCGCGACCATCCAGCCGAGCGCGGCGTCGACCCAGTAGTGGTTGGCGGTGACGATCGTGACCCAGGAAACCAGCAGCGGCCAGGACGCCCACCAGGCTTTCGCCCACCAGTGACGGCAGACCCTGATCCCGCTGACGCCGATCATCATCGCGAAGGCGCAGTGCATGCTCGGCACCGCCGCGTAGGGGTTGATGAAGCTCTTCGCGAGCGCGGAGTCGTGGTTCACCCCGGCAAAGGCGTTGAGCGTGTCGACGAAGCCGTACTGGGGGAACATCCGCGGCGGCGCGGTCGGGTAGAGCGAGTAGCCGACCAGCGCCAGCCCCATCGAGACGACGAACATGTTGCGCACGAAGTAATAGGACTCGTTGCGGAAGAGGTAGAGCCAGACAAGGAAGCCGAGCGCGATCGAGAACTGGGCGTTGAGGTAGAGCTGGTTGGCGACGTCGATCACGCCCTGAGCCGGCAGGAAAAACGCCTGCAGGCTCGGCTCGAAGAAGGTGTGGGTGGCGCGCTCGAGATCGATCACCTGCTGGCCGTGCGTCATCGCGATCGACTTCTCGCCGTCGGCGATCCCGCGGACGGCCGTGTAGGCGAGGTCCACACCGACGAGGATCACGACCTGGCGACCGAGGTCGCCCCAGCCCTTGGGCAGGCGAGCGGTTATGGCGGCAATGGCACGGGACACGAACGGTCAATTGTAGCCCCGCCGTTAACGGCGGCGGGGGCGTTTTCGGCTCAGGCGAGGAAGCCGAGGACGCGATCGACGAGGGCCGGATCCTCGATCCAGGGCCAGTGCCCGGCGCCGGCCACCAGCTCGAGCTCGGCTCCGGGCAGGGCGTCCGCATGGCATGGGCGAAGCGAATCGGCAGGTAGGGGTCTCGGTCTCCCCAGAGGACGAGCGCCGGGCACCGAATCCTCCCCAGATGCGATCCCGCTACGGCGAGGCGATCCGGGTCGGCATGGCGGTAGAGCGCCAGGGTCGCCGCCCGGGTTCCGGCATCCCAGTGGTCCCAAATCATGTCGACGAACTGCGGCGGCATCCGCCCCCGGTCCCCACGCGCCTGGCGCAGGAGGAGCGCCAGCGAGGAACGGGTGGTCGTCGCGTTGAGCAGCTCGCCGACTCCGCGCCGTCGCCAGAGCTGGGCGATCCAGTGCCAGCGGTATCCGGGCAGCAACGGGACGGCGTTGATCACCACCAGCTTCTCCACCAGCTGCGGCCGCCGCTGCGCCCCGATCAGCGCCTGCCCGCCCCAGTCGTGGACGACGAGCTTGCGACCCTCGACGCCGAGCTCCGCCAGGCAGCGCTCGAAGAAGGCGGAGAGCCCGTACATCGAGTAGTCGAAGCGCTCGGGCGCGCCGAGCGGCCCCAGCCGGGCATGTCGATCGCCAGCGCCGAGCCGCCGCGCTGCAGGAAGGGCAACCAGTCCTCGCTGTGGGTCGGGTTGCCATGGCAGTAGACGGTCGGAGTCCCCTCGCCGGCCACCCGGCGATAGAAGGCGTCGACGCCGTCGACGCGCAGCCGCCCCTCTTCGATCGCCGCGCCCAC
Source organism: Solirubrobacterales bacterium (assembly GCA_033856415.1). Taxonomy (GTDB): domain Bacteria; phylum Actinomycetota; class Thermoleophilia; order Solirubrobacterales; family 70-9; genus VAYN01. The sequence goes on from JAWVFA010000031.1 coordinate 7,948, forward strand.
CGCCCCAGCTTCATGGACAGGCCCTACTAAGGTCCGCGCGGTGAGCTGGAAGCGGCCTGACAAGCGGCGGGTGCGAGCGATCCGCGACCGGCTGCGGGAGATGTACGGGGTGCCCGCCGAGGAGCCCCACGGGGACCCGGTCGGCGAGCTGGTCAAGACCGTCCTCTCCCAGCACACCAACGACCGCAACCGCGACGTCGCCTTCGCGGCGCTACGAGAGCGCTTCCCGGCCTGGGAGGAAGTGCGCGACGCGCCGGTCGACGAGCTCGAGGACGCGATCCGCCCCGGCGGTCTGGCGCGGCAGAAGGCGCCGCGGATCCAGGCGATCCTCGAGCGGCTCGGCGACCCTCCGGACCTCGACTGGACCGAGAGCGCTCCCCGCGAGGAGTCGCTCGAGTTCCTCCTCGACCTGCCCGGGGTCGGGCGCAAAACCGCCGCCTGCGTCCTGATCTTCACCTGGGGGATCCCGGAGATCCCGGTCGACGTCCACGTCCACCGGGTCGGCGGCCGGCTCGGCCTCTTCCCCGCCAAGGCCTCCTTCGAGAAAGCCCACGACGAGATGCTCGCGATCGTCCCGCCGGAGGACGCGCACGAGCTCCACGTCAACCTGATCCGGCACGGCAGAGCGGTCTGCCGGCCCAAACCGCGCTGCGGCGAGTGCGACCTGCGGCGGATGTGCCCGTGGTACCGCGAGAACCGCGGCACCCTGCCGGGGCAACCGCGCAGCGGCGGGCGCCAGTAGTATGCGCGCCGCCGTATGAGCAAACGCACCTTCATCTGGTTCGGGGTCCTGGTCCTCGTCCTCGCAGTCGTCATCCCCTTCGCGGCCTTCCGTTCCAAGGGAGACGGCGAGACCGGCGAGGACAAGGTGCCGGCGAGCCTCGAGGGCGCCCAGTCCCTCTTCGTCACCAACTGCGGCACCTGCCACACGCTCTACAGCGCCGGCACCGACGGCAACTACGCGCCGGACCTGGACGAACTCTTGGCGCCCAACGGCCCGCCCGAAGGCGACCAGAAAACGATTGAAAGCACGGTCAAATCGACCGAAGGCCGCGTCCTCAACGCGATCGAAAACGGCGTCAACAGCTCGACCACGCCGGGACGGATGCCGGGCGGCATCCTCAACGAAGAGCAGGCGAAAGAAGTCTCCGAATTCGTCGCTCGCACCGCCGGCGAGGGGTAAAACCTCAGCGAGACCGCAAAAAGGGTCCTTGAGGGGCCATTTTTGCGGTCTCGGCGAGGGACGGGCGTCGCCCGCCCCTCGCGCTCTGACTTCCCCCTACCGCAGCAGCCACAGGGAGCTGAAGAGCCCCGCGTGGTCGGAGTCCCAGAAGCCGTTGACCGGCTGGCGCCCGGTCACCGAGGAGGTGATCAGCTTCACCTTCTTCGGGTCGCGGGTCATCACGTGGTCGACCTGGTGGTCGAAGTCGGCGACGCTGCCGCCGGCGCCAACCGCCAACAGGCTGGATTTCAGGCAGCAGCCGAGCGGTTTGCCCGTGCTGCGCTCGCGCAGTCCGGCTTTGACAAGCGTCTGGTAGGCCTGGCGGTCGCCGTCCTGGACGGTGTTGTCATCGGAGTTGAGATCGCCGAGCAGGACCACCGGCAGGCTGGTCGTCGCCGGCCCGTCTTTGGCGACCAACTCGCTCGCTTGCAGGGCACGGACGCTCGGCACCTGGCTCGAGTCGTCGAACGCCTCCAGGTGGGTGTTGACGAAGCGGAACTTGCCGCTGCCGCGGACCTTGGCATCGATCGCGGTCCAGCCGCGCAGCACCCGCACTTCGACCCCGGAGAGCTGCACCACCAGCAGGTTCTGGAAGTTGCCCTTCTGCGGGTGGCTGGTGACGACGCCGGAGCCGAGCCGGACCAGGATCACGTCGCGCATCGTCAGACGACCGTTGATCTCGGCGTCTTTGATCAGCCCGTTGGGCCCGTCGCCGGGAACGCCGTTCTCGTCGGCGGGCGCCTCGAAGTCGAACTCCTGTTGGACGACCGCGACGCGGTAGCGTTTTTTGCCCTTGTTGAGGCGGTCGAGAAGTTCGGTCAGGTAGTCGTAGCGGACGGTGGACGCGGTCGGCCCGGCGCTGCCAAGCAGCGGTTCGAGGCTCGGCGGGCCGGTGCGCCACATCGCCACCTCCTGCAGCCCGACCAGGTCCGGCTTCTTCTTGAGGATCTCCTGGGTGAGGCCCTTGGCCCGCACCGGGAAGTCGTTGGCCGTGACTTCGCGCAGAATCTGCCCGTTGGCTTTGACGAACTCGTTGGTGTTTTTGGCGGCGATCGCCGGGGCCAGGTCGGCGCCCAGGTAAAGGTTCCGGGTCATCACGTTGACCTGAGTGCCGGGGCCGTACTTAGCCGCGGCGCTGGCGGCGAACAAGCCCAGCACGAGCGGCACGGCCAGCGCCAGCAGGACCAGCCGGGCTGCGCGAGCGTTATTCATGCGGTTCAAAGTCTCCTCCTCGTTTGTCCCGCCTCCCACCTGCCTGCACTAGGTGTAACCCGGTTCCTACCCGAACGAATCGCTCGCTGGCAAATCGGCGCTTGGCATCCCATTTGATATCTGCCATACTGCCACTTAGATTTCTATAGCTTGGTCAACCCAACTCATCTGGAGGTAGGCGGAAAAGTGGCAAAGACGATCGGTATCGACCTCGGCACGACCAACTCGTGCGTGGCGGTGATGGAGGGCGGCGAGCCCACCGTTCTGGAGAACGCCGAGGGCGGGCGGACCACGCCGTCCGTGGTCGCGTTCACCGAGAGCGGCGAGCGCCTCGTCGGCACCGTCGCCAAACGCCAGGCAGTGATGAACCCCGAGAACACGATCTTCTCGATCAAGCGCTTCATGGGCCGCAAGGAGTCCGAAGTCAAAGAGGAGGAGACGATCGTCCCGTACACGGTCGAGGCCGGCCCGAACGGGGACGTGCGCGTCGAGGCGCGAGGCAAGCAGTACAGCCCGCCGGAGATCAGCGCGATGATCCTCCAAAAGCTGAAAGCCGACGCCGAAGCGAAGCTCGGCGAAACCGTCGACAGCGCCGTGATCACGGTCCCCGCCTACTTCAACGACGACCAGCGGCAGGCGACCAAGGACGCCGGCAAAATCGCCGGCCTCGACGTCAAGCGGATCATCAACGAGCCGACCGCCGCCTCGCTCGCTTACGGCCTCGACAAAGAGGAGGCCGACCACTCGATCCTCGTCTTCGACCTCGGCGGCGGCACCTTCGACGTCTCCGTGCTGGAAATCGGCGACGGCGTCTTCGAGGTGAAGTCGACCGCCGGCGACAACCACCTCGGTGGCGACAACTGGGACAAAGCGATCGTCGAGTGGCTGGTGGCGGAGTTCAAACGCGACCAGGGCGTCGATCTCTCCCAGGACAAGAACTCGCTGCAGCGCCTCTACGAGGCGGCGGAGAAGGCGAAGATCGAGCTCTCCTCGACGCAGGAGACGCAGATCAACCTGCCGTTCATCACCGCCGTCGAGGGGCAGCCGAAGCACCTCGACCTGAAACTGAGCCGCTCGAAACTGAACGAGCTGACCGGCGACCTGCTCGACCGCGTGGTCGGGCCGGTGAAACAAGCGCTGGCGGACGCCGACACCTCGGTCGACCACGTCGTCCTCGTCGGCGGTATGACCCGCATGCCGGCGGTCCGCGAGAAGGTCAAAGAGCTGACCGGCAAGGAGCCGCACCAGGGCGTCAACCCGGACGAGGTCGTCGCCGTCGGCGCCGCGATCCAGGCCGGCGTGCTCGCCGGCGACGTCAAGGACGTGCTCCTGCTCGACGTCACGCCGCTGACCCTCGGCATCGAGACCAAGGGCGGCGTCATGACCAAGCTCATCGAGCGCAACACGACGATCCCGACCCGCAAGTCGGAGATCTTCTCCACGGCCGAGGACAACCAGCCGTCGGTCGAGATCCACGTCCTGCAGGGCGAGCGCGAGATGGCCGCCTACAACAAGTCGCTGGGCAAGTTCCAGCTCACCGGCATCCCGCCGGCCCCGCGCGGGATCCCCCAGATCGAGGTCGCCTTCGACATCGATGCCAACGGGATCCTGTCGGTGAGCGCCAAGGACCTGGGCACCGGCAAGGAGCAGAAGATCGAGATCAAGGCCGGCGGCGGGCTCTCCGACCAGGAGATCAAGCAGATGGTCTCCGACGCCGAGGCCAACGCCGAGGACGACCGCAAGGCGCGGGAGCTGGCCGAGGCCCGCAACCAGGGCGAGAACGCCGCCTACCAGGCCGAGCGCCAGATCAAGGACCTCGGGGAGCAGGTCGACGCCGACTCCAAGACCGAGATCGAGGCTCGCATCAAGGATGTGCGCGAGTCGCTCGAGTCCGAGGACGCCGCGGAGATCAACGCCAAGACCGAGGCGCTGCAGTCCGCCTTCCACCAGGTGAGCGAGCGCATGTACGAGGCCGCTCAGGCCCGGGCGCAGAGCGAGCAGGAGTCCGCCGCGGGCTCGACCAACGGCGCCGCTGCCGACGCCGAGGGCTCGGCCGAAGAGGACGTCGTCGACGCCGAGGTCGTCGACGAGGGCAAGTAGGCGATGGCCGCCGACCAGCCCCAGCCGCAGGAGGAGACCGTCGACGGGGTCCACGTGGACCCCGCGGCGGAGCCTGCGCCGCCCGTCGACGAAGCGACCGCCGAGCCGGAGTCCCCGGCCGGGGCCGATCCGGCCGGCGACGACCAGCCCGAGGCGGAGCCCGACTACAAGGACCTCTACCTGCGGGCGGCGGCCGAGGCCGAGAACGTGCGCAAGCGGGCCCGCCGCGACATCGAGTCGGCGCACACGCGCGGCGTCGGGCGGCTCGTGCGCGAGCTGCTGCCCGCCCTGGACAACTTCGACCGCGCCCTCGCGGCCGCCGAAGCAGCGGAGGAGGACGAGGAGCACCACCTGACCAAGGGCATCCGCCTGGTCCAGCAGGAGCTCCTGGCGGCGCTGACGCGGGTGGGCGTCGAGCCCTACTCGCCCAAGGGCGAGCTGTTCGATCCCCACCAGCACGAGGCCGTCGCCCAGCAGCCTGTCGAGGGCGCCCCGAGCGGCACGATCGTCGAGGTCTACCAGTCGGGGTACCGCTACAACGACGACATCCTGCGCGCGGCCAAGGTGGTCGTGGCGGCCTAGATGGCGGGCGATCCCTACAAGGCACTCGGCGTCGACAAAAAGGCGTCGCAGGACGAGATCAAGAAGGCCTACCGCAAGCTCGCCCGCCAGTACCACCCGGATCGCAACCCCGGCGATGCGGCGGCGGAGTCGCGCTTCAAGGAGATCTCGGCCGCCTACGACGTGCTCGGCGACCCCGACAAGCGCAAGGAGTTCGATCGCGGCGGGAGCTTCACCGGCACCTTCACGCAGGCCGACTTCGGCTCGTTCTCCGACATCCTCTCGGACCTCTTCGGCCGCGGAGGCGGCGGGGGCGGCCCGCGGGCCCCGCGCCCCGAGCGCGGTCGCGACGTCGAAGCCTCGGCGTCGATCGGCTTCGAGCAGGCCATCGCCGGCGCGCAGATCCCGCTCAGCGTGCCGGTGGCCGCCATGTGCCCGACCTGCCGTGGGACCGGCGCCAAGCCGGGCACCAGCCCGCACGTCTGCCCGCAATGCCAGGGCCGCGGCGTCGAGTCGCGCGGCGAGGGCCTCTTCTCGATCTCCCAGCCCTGCTCGCGCTGCCAGGGCAGCGGCACCGTCATCGACGATCCGTGCGCCACGTGCGGCGGGACGGGGGCCCGGCGGACCGTCAAGAAGTACAAGGTCAACATCCCGCCGGGCGTCAGGGACGGCAGCCGGGTGCGGCTGGCCGGCAAGGGCGAGCCGGGCCGCAACGGCGGGCCTCCCGGCGACCTCTACGTCGTTACGCGGGTCGAGGACTCGCCCGTCTTCCGCCGCAAGGGCGATCACCTCGAGGTCGAGGTCCCGCTGACCTTCGCCGAGGCCGCCCGGGGCGCCGAGGTCGAGGTCCCGACGCTCAACGGCCGCAAGAAGCTCCGCGTCCCGGCCGGGACGAAGGGCGGCACCGTCCAGCGGCTCCGCGCAGAAGGGCCGCCCAAGCTGGGCTCCAAGGCGCGGGGCGACATCCACTACCGCTTCGTGATCGACGTGCCCAGCGCGCTGAGCGCCGAGCAGTCCGAGGCCGTCGACAAGCTGTCGGCTGTGATGAACGGCAACCCGCGGTCGCGGCTGTTCGAGGAGGCCTGACCCGTGGCCTCCGACCGCCGGCGCAGCACGACCCGCATCACGGTCTCTCAGCACCGCGGGGTGTTCATGATCTCCGTGGCCGCGGAGCTGGCCGAGATGCACCCGCAGACGCTGCGGATGTACGAGCAGCGCGGGCTGATCGAGCCCAAGCGCTCGCCGAAGGGCACGCGGCTGTACTCCCAGTCCGACGTCGAGAAGCTGCGGCGCATCCAGGAGATGACCTCGGAGCTGGGCCTCAACCTGGCCGGCGTCGAGCGGGTGCTCGAGCTCGAAGCCCAGCTGGAGCGCGCCCACCGGCGCCTCGAAGCCCTCGAGCGCCGCACCGAGGAGATGTCCCTGGAGATGGAGCGCGAGATCGAGTCCGTGCGCCGCTCGTTCCGCGCCGAGCTCGTGCCCTACAGCCACTCCACCGATCTGCTCCCGGCCCGCGACGTCGCGCCGATCCCGCCCCCCGGCCCCCGGCGCATCCGGGTCGAGCGCGAGCGCCGCCAGTCCTAGCGCCCGGCGTCAGCGCCCCGGGCGGCGCCGCAGCCGCACCGTGGTCGACGCCGCGGCCGTCTCGACGTCGACGGAGTCCATGATGCCTCGCATGATGTGCAGCCCCCGGCCGCCTTCCGGCGCGTCGCGCTCAGGGCGCCACGCGCCGGCGTTGTGGACCGAGATCACGAGCTCCCCGTCCGCGGCCTCCGCGACGAGGCGATAGCTGTCGGCGCCCGCCCCGCGGGCATGCTCCACCGCGTTGGTGCAGGCCTCGTGCACAGCCAGCACGATCCGCCCGGCCTCCTCGGCGGAGACGTCGCGCTGCTCGCCCAGCCACCGGCGCAGCGTCCCGCGCATCGCCGACAGCGAGTCCGCGCGAGCCGGCAGCGTCAGCGCGAGCCGCGCGCCCAGCGGCAGCGCGCGCACCGCCAGCACCGCCACGTCGTCGTGGCCGCCGCCGCTGTTGGCGCTGCCCCGCACGACCGCGTCCACGAGCGTCGCCGTGTCGCCCCGCGCTGCGCCGGCCTCCCGCGCCAGCCGGGCGAACCCCTCGTCCAGCGGCCGAGACGGGCGCTCGACCACCCCGTCGGTGTAGAGCAGCAGCAGCGCGCCGGCGGGGAGCACGGTCTCGGCCACCCGGTACCCGGGCGACGTCATCGCCCCCAGCGGGATCCCCAGCCCGTCGGTCAGCCACGTCGGCTCGCCGTGCTCGGGGACGACCAAGGGCGCCGGATGCCCCGCGTTGACCCAGGCCAGCCGGCCCGACGAGGGGGAGAGCACGGCGAACAGCAGCGTGGTCAGCTCGATCTCGGTCGGCTCCGAGGCCAGCAGCCGGTTGAGGCGGTCCACCACGACCGCCGGGTCGTCGTGCTCGAAGGCGTACGCGCGCAGCGCGCTGCGCAGCCGTCCGACCATCGCCGCCGCCGCGAGCCCCTTGCCGGCGACGTCGCCCATCGCGATGGCGAGGGAGTCGCCGTTGAGGACCATCGCGTCGTACCAGTCGCCTCCCACGTCGGCCTCGCCGGCGGCGGGCTCGTAGCGCGCGGCGAGCTCGACCCCGGCGAGGTCCGGAAGCTGCTCGGGCAGGAGGCTGCGCTGCAACGTCTCGGCGATGCGGCGGTCGCGCTCCCGCTGGCGGCGGCCGCGGAGGTCGTGCAGGAACCCGGCCACCAGCTTGTCGCCGTCGACCTCGATGACGGCGGCGGACTTCTCGACCGGTACGCGCGTCCCGTCGGCGTGCATCAAATCGACCTCGAACCTCCGCCGCCCCCCTTCGGCGAGCATCTGGGCGCGGCGCTCGTGATGGCGCGCGGCGTCCTCCGGGGCGAAGGCGAAGTCGGCGAACCGCTGCCCGACCATGTCCGCGCGCGCCCGGCCGAGCAGCTGCTCGGCCGCCTCGTTGGCGTCGAGGAGCACGCCGTCGGCGTCGAGGATCACATGGCCGTCCTGCGCGGTCTGGAGGATCTGCCGCATCCGCGTCTCGGCGAGCCGCAGCGAGCCGGTGTGGCGCGCGATGCGCTCCTGCTGCTCGGACAGCCGCCCGACCAGCCACGCCGCCACGCTCCCCAGGATCGCCAGCGCCCCCATCGTGACCGTCCACCGGGCCAGCCGCGTGTCGTTGCCGAAGTCGGCGGCGAGCAGGGCGAC
>JAWVFA010000032.1:0-4547 GCA_033856415.1 Solirubrobacterales bacterium
GAGTTCACGCTGAACCCCGCCTACACGCCCACCGCCGACCAGCCGAAAGCGATCGCCGGCCTTGCCGAGGGGCTGGGCGGCGGCGAGAGATTCCAGACGCTGCTCGGGGCCACCGGGACCGGCAAGACCTTCACGATGGCGGCGACGATCGCGGCGGTCCAGAGGCCCTCGCTGGTCATTGCCCACAACAAGACGCTGGCCGCGCAGCTCTGCAACGAGTTCCGCGAGTTCTTCCCCAACAACTCGGTCGAGTACTTCGTCTCCTACTACGACTACTACCAGCCCGAGGCCTACGTCCCGGCCCAGGACCTCTACATCGAGAAGGACTCCTCGATCAACGACGAGATCGACCGCCTGCGGCACGCCGCCACCGCGGCGCTGTTCGCCCGGCGCGACGTGATCATCGTCGCCTCGGTCTCCTGCATCTACGGGATCGGCTCGCCGCAGGTCTACAACGAAAAAATGCAGCTCTTCAAAGTCGGGGACTCGATCGACCGCGACGACGTCCTCCGCAAGCTGGTGAAGATGCAATACCAGCGCAACGACCAGGTGCTCGGCCGCGGCGGTTTCCGGGTCCGCGGCGAGGTGCTGGAGATCATGCCCTCCTACGCCGAGTCGGCCTACCGGATCGCCCTCTTCGGCGACGAGATCGAGGGGATTCAGCACTTCGACCCGCTGACCGGCGAGGTTCTCGACGTGATCGACCACGTCTCCGTCTGGCCGGCCTCGCACTACGTGACCAAAGACGAGACGGTTGACCGCGCCGTCGAAGAAATCCGCGCCGAACTGGAATCGCGCACCGTCGAGCTGGAGGAGGAAGGCAAGCAGCTCGAGGCCCACCGGCTGCGGCAGCGGACGATGTACGACCTCGAGATGATCAAAGAGCTCGGCTTCACCTCGGGGATCGAGAACTACTCGCGGATTCTCGACGGCCGGCCCGCCGGCAGCCCGCCGCACACGCTGATCGACTACTTCCCCGACGATTTCGTCGTCTTCGTCGACGAGTCCCACCAGACGATCCCCCAGATCGGCGGCATGTACGAGGGGGATCGCTCGCGGAAGACGACGCTGATCGACTATGGGTTCCGTCTGCCGTCGGCGATCGACAACCGGCCGCTCAAGTTCGACGAGTTCCTCCAGCGGGTCAAGCAGCTGGTGATGGTCTCGGCGACGCCGGGGCCGTTCGAGAAAGCCGAAGCCACGCGCACCGTCGAGCAGATCGTCCGCCCGACCGGGATCGTCGACCCCGAGATCGAGCTGCGCGAGACGAAGAACCAGATTGACGACCTGATGAACGAGGTCAAGAAGGTTGCCGAGCAGGGCGACCGCACGCTGGTTACGACCCTGACCAAGAAGATGGCCGAGGACCTGACCGCCTACCTGCTCGAGTACGGGGTCAAGGTGCGCTACCTGCACTCCGAGGTCGACACCCTGGAACGGATCCAGATCGTCCGCGACCTGCGGCTCGGCGAGTACGACGTCCTCGTCGGCGTCAACCTCCTGCGCGAGGGCCTCGACCTGCCCGAGGTCTCGTTGGTCGCGATCCTCGACGCCGACAAGGAGGGCTTCTTGCGCGGGGAGACCAGCCTGGTGCAGACGATCGGCCGCGCGGCTCGAAACGTCAACGGGCGGGTCGTGATGTACGCCGACAAGGAGACCGACGCGATGCGCGCGGCGATGCGCGAGACGGATAGACGCCGGGCGATCCAGGTCGCGTACAACGAGGAGCACGGGATCACGCCGGAGACCGTCCGCAAAGGCATCTCCGAGATGAGCGAGTTCCTGGCGATGGAGGACCGGGCGCCGCGCAAACGCCGCCGGCGGCGCGGCGACGACTTCGAGACGCCGGAGGAGCTGGAGAAGACGATCGTGGCGCTCGAGGAGGAGATGCTCGCGGCCGCCGACGAGCTGCGCTTCGAGGAGGCGGGGCGGATCCGCGACGAGCTGCGCGAGCTGCGCCGCGATCTGGATGGGATGACGGCGGGTACCTGAGCGGCAGATGACCCTAGACGTCACCGAGGCGACTTTTGAGCGGGAGGTCGTGGAGCGCTCGCGGCAGCTGCCGGTGGTGGTCGATTTCTGGGCCGAGTGGTGCGGGCCGTGCAAGCAGTTGACCCCGGCGCTGGAGAAAGCCGAGGTGGCGCGGGAAGGCAAGGTCGTCCTCGCCAAGGTCGACGTCGACGCCAACCAGCGCCTCGCCGCGGCGTTCCACGTGCAGGGGATCCCGGCTGTGAAGGCATTCCGCGATGCCAAGGTCGTCGACGAGTTCGTCGGCGCCCTGCCGCCGGCAAAAGTCGAGGCCTTCTTCGATTCGCTCGCCCCCTCGCGCGCCGACGAGCTGCTGGCGGCGGGCGACGAGCTCTCCCTGCGCGAGGCGACCGAACTGGAGCCCGGGCGCGCCGACATCGCCGTTGCCCTGGCCAAGGCCCGGCTCGAGCGCGGCGCCGAGGACGAGGCGTTGAAGGCGGTCGAGGGTCACGAAGCCGACTTCGCCGCCGCCGGCATCGCCGCCCGAGTCCGCCTCGCCAAAGGCGGAGTCGGGATCGACGCATTCGCCGCCCTCGACCGCGGCGAGCGCGAGGCGGCGCTGGATGCGCTGCTCGAGGCTCTGGCCGGCGCCGAGGACGCAAGCCGAGACGATCTCCGCCGCGCAATCGTCGGCATCCTCACCGACCTTGACCCCGCCGATCCGACCGCCCGCGCCTATCGGCGCAAGCTGTCAGCCGCCCTCGGCTGACCCTCCCGCCGAGTGCGCCTTTTGTTGCGCGGGGCCGAACAAAAGACGCATTCAACGACTGGGCTGGCGTTTTAGCTCACTGGCGCGGTTTTGGAGAAGGGTGCGCAGGCGGGCCATGACCACTCGCGGTTCCCGCGCGAGGCGACGGCCGGTGATCCGGACTATCTCGATTCCCGCCAGCTTCAGATCCTCTTGGCGTTCGCGGTCCTTCTCGAAGGCGCGAGCATCGCCGTGGTATTCGTAGGTGTCGAGTTCGACGCCGAATCGCAGCTCCGGCCAGTACGCGTCGACCTCATAACCGGCAACGACGTAATTGGTCGAGTGAAGGGGCAATCCGAACTCTCGGACCAGAACGCGAAAACGGCGTTCCAGCCGTGAGCGGGTGAAAACTGGCTCCCTGAATTCCTCGAGAGCCAGGCGCAAGCGGGCAACCCCGCGGTAGCCGGCCCGATCCAAAATCAACTCTCCGATCGCGCCGACATCGAGCAGTCCGAGCCGCTCCGCTCTGGCAAGAAAGCCGCCGGGGTCCAGGGCCGGTCGCGTCGCGACCATCTGCAGGATCGTCAGCGGCACGCCGCAAACGGGTACGCCCTCGCTCCAGCCGTGGTCCTGGGAGCGCAGGCCGACCGTGCTGTGGATCCGGATCGTGCCCCGGAATCGCCTCGGAGTGTCTGCGAGAACCTCGACCGGCAGCCACAGCTCCCCGACGAGACCCCAGAGCCAGGCTGCGGACCCGTGGCTGAGGACGGATCCCTCGCCGCAGGCAAGAACAGCGGCGAGGGACCGTCCGTGAGGCGTGAGGGCTCGATGTCCCACTGCGTAGGCACCCCGATAGATCCGGTGGAGCCGCCCGCCGGAGCTTTCCCGCGAGATCCTCTCCCGCGAATAGCCCAGCCGTTCCAACTGCCGCGCCGCTACAACACCGTGTTGCCGCGCGGCCAGCGCCGCTACCTCGTGCTGAGTTCGTCCTTTGTCCTGCATACCGACATAAAGGGCGCACTCGGCCCAGATTCTCCCCCGGGAACATCTGTTCGCCTGTCTAGAATCGACGTGAGTGGCTGCCTCTGAGCGAATCGTCATCTCCGGCGCCCGGGAGCACAACCTCAAGGACATCGACGTCGAGCTGCCCCGGGATGCGCTGATCGTCATCACCGGACTCTCCGGGTCCGGCAAGTCGAGCCTTGCCTTCGACACGATCTACGCCGAGGGCCAGCGCCGCTACGTCGAGTCGCTCTCGGCGTACGCGCGCCAGTTCCTCCAGATGATGGAGAAGCCCGACGTCGACTCGATCGACGGGCTGTCCCCGGCGATCTCGATCGACCAGAAGACGACGTCGAGGAACCCGCGTTCGACGGTCGGCACGGTCACCGAGATCTACGACTACCTGCGCCTGCTCTTCGCGCGCGTCGGGCACCCGCACTGCCCGGTCTGCGGGCGGCCGATCGCCGGGCAGTCCGCCGAGCAGATCGTCGACCAGGTGCTCGCGCTGCCCGAGGGCACGCGCTTCACGGTCGACGCGCCGCTCGTGCGCGGCCGCAAGGGCGAGCACCGCGAGGTGCTCGAGAGCCTGCGCGGCGAGGGCTTCACGCGCGTCCGCGTCGACGGCGAGACCTACCTGCTCGACGAGGTGCCGGCGCTCGACAAGAAGTTCAAGCACGACATCTCGGCGGTCGTCGACCGCCTGATCATCAAGGACGACCTGCGGCAGCGGCTGAACGACTCGGTCGAGACCGCCCTGCGAATCGGCGACGGTCTCGTCGAGATCCGCGAGATCGACGGGCCGGTGCACACCTACTCCGAGAAGTTCGCG
>JAWVFA010000033.1:0-58884 GCA_033856415.1 Solirubrobacterales bacterium
CCGCCCCGGACGCGCCGAGCGTCGGGACCGTCGAGGACGGGTCGATCAGGATCTGCCCGGCGAGCGCCGCGCAGCCCCCGAGCAGGTAGAAGGCCAGGTAGCGCACGCGGCCCATGGCGTCCTCGACGTTGTTGCCGAAGATCCACAGGAACAGCATGTTGCCGCCCAAGTGCAGCAGGCCGCCGTGCATGAACATCGCCGTGAAGACGGTCTCCGACGTCGGCGGCAGGTTCGGGCCCTTGACGCAGGCGATCGCGCTCCCCTCCGGGATGCACTGCACGCCGGGGTGCGTCAGCTCGTAGGGGATGAACGCATACCGGAAGAGGTTGCTCAGGTAGGCCGGGTCGTTCGGGCTCCCGAGGGAGATCGTTCCGTGCTGGAACAGGAAGTACGCCAGCACGTTGACCACGATCAACCCGACCGTGACGTACGGGAAGCGCTCCGTCGGGATGTTGTCCTTGAGCGGGAACACCGGCGCCGACGCCGGAGGCTACAGCCCGGGGTGCGTCAGGCCGCCGCCACCGGGCCCACGCCGGCCCGGCTCTGCTGCACGTGCTCGTCCGCGTGATAGCTCGAGCGCACCAGCGGCCCCGCGGCGATGTGCTCGAAGCCCAGGTCGTACGCCGCGGTCTCGAGCGCCTTGAACTCGTCGGGGTGCCAGTAGCGGACCACCGGCAGGTGGTTCTCGGTGGGGCGGAGGTACTGGCCGACGGTGAGGACCTGGACCTGGTGCTCGCGCAGGAGGCCGAAGGTCTCGACCATCTCCTCGAAGGACTCGCCCAGGCCGACCATCAGCCCCGACTTGGTCACCACCTCCTCGCCGCCCATCTCCTTTGCCATCCGCAGCACCCGCGCCGAGCGGAAAAACACCGAGCCGCGGCGGGCCAGCGGGTAGAGGCGCGGCACCGTCTCGACGTTGTGGTTGAAGACGTCGGGGCGCTCGTGGATCACCTTCGCCAGCGGCATCTCCTGGCCGCGGAAGTCGGGGGTGAGGATCTCGACCTTGCAGCCAGGCGCCAGCATCCGGATCGAGCGGATCACGCCGACGAAGGCGCTCGCGCCGTAGTCGGGCAGGTCATCGCGGTCGACCGAGGTGACGACCGCATGGCGCAGCCCCATCGCCTTCACCTGGTTGGCGACCCGCAGCGGCTCCAGCGGGTCGTTCCAGGTGGGCTTGCCGGTCTGCACGTTGCAGAAGCCGCAGCGCCGGGTGCAGACGTCGCCGAGGATCATGAAGGTCGCCGTCCCGCGCTCCCAGCACTCGCCGACGTTCGGGCAGTTGGCCTCCTCGCAAACGGTGTGGAGGTTGTCGGAGCCGATCTTCTCCTTCAGCCGGCGGTAGTTCGGCCCGCCCGGCGCCGGCACCTTCAGCCACGGCGGCTTGCGGGCGCGGCGGAAGGGGACGGTGCCCTCGGCGTCGGCGTCGGTTCCGCCGGGCTTGGCGCGGGAGCGGGTGACGTGGATGCGTTCGGCGCTGGACACCGACGCCTACGTTAGCTGAGCCGCTTTACCCGCCAGCCGAACCGCGCCGGCGTCGGATCGACGTTGCCAAAGCGGTCAGTCGCCCGCACTTTGAAGACATGCTTGCCGGGCTTGACGCTGCGCTTGTAGGGGTTGGCGCAGCCGCGCCACTTCTTCTTGTCGACCTTGCACTGGAAGGTCGACTGCGCCTCAGTCGCGGCGAAGCGGAATTTCGCCAGGCGCTTGTAGGTGTTGCGCGGCGGGCCGCTGACGATGCGGGTGTTGGGCGGGGTCGTGTCCGCCGCCGTTTCGGAGATCCGCACCGGCTCGGGCCCCGGCGGCACCTGCAGCTCGAAGGCGCCGATATCGGAGCCGTCGCCGCCTTCTCTGTTGCTGGTCTCCGGAAAGTCGCTGGGGCGGGGGAGATTGCGCTGATCGACGCCACTGCCGAAGGAGTTGCCGCGGTCGATCGCGATGCTGCCCTCGAGCAGCGCCAGCGTGGGCGTCGGGCCGCCGTTGTCCCTCAGGACCGGATCGAGCCCGGCGACCACGCCGATGAGGTCGCTGGAATCCCCGAGCTCGCAGCTGTCGTCTTCGTCGAGGTTGTAGCCGCCGGAGGTGAACTCTTCGCTTCCGGGCGCCAGCCCGCCGCTGCAGTTGCTCGCTCCCCCGAGCGGCTGCGCGAGCAGCGTGCCGCGAACCGTGGTGCTGACGAGGGAGTGGATGTTGGCACCGAGCGCCAGCCCGTCGGAGGTTGCCGAGTTAGCCGCGAGGGTCGAGCCGGTGAGCGTCCCTTCGCTGATTTGAATCCCGCCTCCCTGCGCCCGGAGCTGAGAGGCCGCTCCCGAGGCGTCGACCGCGTTGCCGCTGACCGTGCTGCGGCTGATGGTCACCTCCGTTCCCGCCAGCAGCCCGCCGCCCTGAGCCGTCACCGCCGATCCGTCCGCTTCGGCTTCGGCGACGTTGCCGCTGATCGTGCTCGCCTCGATCGTCACCGGCCCGCTCGCAGCGATACCCCCTCCCAGCGCTTTCGTCAGCGACGGGTTGCCGCTGGCCCGGGCGACGTTTTCCGTAACCACCGTTTCCCGCAGCGTCAGCGGCCCTTCGCTGTAGATGCCGCCACCTTCGGCGCCTGATTCGTCCGTCGCTTCGTTGTCCCGGACCACGACTCCGGTCAGGGTGAGGCTGCCTTCGGAGTTCCTGATCCCGGCGCCGAACGGCCCGCGGCCATTGCTGACGGTGAGCCCGCTCAGAGAGGAGGGGCTGGCTTCGTTCGTCAATCCGAAAACCGCGAAGTCGGACGATCCGGTGCGGCGGACCTCCAACTGGTCGGCACCGGGGCCGATGATCGAAACGGGGCCAAAGAGGACCTGGAGTGCGGTTTCGAGCTGAATCGTTCCCGTGACTTCGATCGGGATCGAGTCCGCGCCCGGATGGGCATTGGCTTCTTTGATCGACGCCCGCAGGGTGCCTTTCACATCTTCGTCGCTCGTGCTCGTCACCGGGTAGGAGAGCGCCAGCGCCGACCCCGCCGGCAGTAGAACGGCGGCAAGCATGGCAGCGACGAAGAGAAGCGGACGGACGAGGCGCACGGTCGCGGCAGCCTACGCGGCGACGCTGTCGTCGGCAACCGGGTCGCGGTCGAAGACCTCGGCGTAGGCGGCGATCAAGGTGCCGGCGAAGGCGTCGAGGTCCTGCTCGGCGCCGAGCTCGCGCGAGAGCGAGGTCATCGAGACCCCCTCGATCCCGCACGGCACGACCCACTCGAACGGCTGCAGGTCGTTGTTGACGTTGATCGCCAGGCCGTGGGTGGTGACGCCGCGGCTGACGTGTAGCCCGATCGAGCCGATCTTGCGCGGCCCCCCCGGCGACGGGCCGATTTTCGGATACATAGACCGGTTTTCGTCCCGTCGGCGTTGTACCCAGACGCCGGTCAGGCCTTCGATGACGCTTGCCCGCACCCCCGCCTCGCCGAGGGCGGCGATCATGGTCCGCTCCAGCCCGCGGACGTACTCGTGCACGTCGTCGCCGTAGCCGCGCAGGTCGACGATCGGGTAGGCGACCAGCTGGCCGGGCCCGTGGTAGGTGACGAGCCCGCCGCGGTCGGTGTCGCGGACTTCGATCCCCTGCGCTTCGTACCAGGCGGCTCCCATCGGCAGCTCCTCCGGCTGCGAGCGGCGGCCGCGCGTGTAGACGGGCGGGTGCTCGAGCAGCAGCAGGACGTCGCCGATCTCTCCCCGCTGGCGCCGCGCCGCAAGCTGCTGCTGCAGCTCGCGCGCCTCCTCATAAGGGACGATTCCGCGGCGTGTGACGAGGATCTCACGGCTCATTCACGAATCGTTGCAGGAGGCGGCCCTATCCTTAAAGCCGCCGACCATGGTCCAGTCCAAGCCACTTCGACCCGAATGGCTTCCGGCGGTAGCGCTTTCCTCGGCGCTGGCGCTGTTGATGCTGCTGTGGAGCCCGCCCGTCGGGGATCTCGCCGCGCAAGTTTTCCGCACCGAACTCTTCCAGCGCGCCGGCCTCGCGATCTGGAACGGCAGCTGGTACGGCGGCCACTACACCCTCACCTACAGCGTCCTCTTCCCGCCGCTGGCAGCCCTGCTGGGACCGAAGGTGGTCGGGATGCTCGCCGTCGTCTCCTCCTCCTACCTCTTCGACCGCCTCGTTCGCGATCGCTGGGGGGTCGAGGCGCGCTGGGCGACGCTCTGGTTCGCGGCCGGCGTGGTGACGCTGCTCGCCGACGGGCAGTTGACCTTCGCCCTCGGCGTCGCCTTCGGGTTGGCGGCGCTGCGCTGCCTGCAGCTCGGGAAAGCGCCGCTGGCGCTGCTCGCCGCCGCGGCCTGCCCGCTGGCGAGCCCGGTCGCCGGCGCCTTCCTCGCCGGGGTG
This sequence comes from Solirubrobacterales bacterium, assembly GCA_033856415.1. Classification (GTDB taxonomy): domain Bacteria; phylum Actinomycetota; class Thermoleophilia; order Solirubrobacterales; family 70-9; genus VAYN01. The sequence goes on from JAWVFA010000033.1 coordinate 4,351, forward strand.
GTCCTCGCCGGGGCGGTCGAACCCGGTCGCCGGCTCAGCCGCGTGGCGCTGGCAGTAGGGGCGATCGCGCTGGGGCTGGTGCTGGCGCCGAACCTCGCCTTCCCCGAAGCCGGCCACTTCCCCTTCGTCTTCTCCTCCTATGTCGCGATCCCGCTCTGGTGCGCCGGTGCCCTGATCCTCACCCAAGGGGTCCGCAACGAGGAGCGCCAGCTGCGCCGCGTGCTGTTCGCCTACCTCCTCGCCTCGACCCTGCTCTGGCTGGCGCCGAACGCGATGGGCGGCAACGCGGTGCGGCTCGGGGCGCTCTTCGGCGGCCCGGTGCTGGCCGCGGTCCTGCTCTCGCGTAGGCCGCGGCCGACCCTCCCGACATGGATCTTCGCCCCGCTCCTGGTGCTGGCGATCGCCGGCAGTCTCTATTGGCAGCTGACCGCGAGCGTCACCCAGATCGCCCGCTCGGTTGGCGACCCATCGACCGCCTCGACCTACTTCCACCCAGTTGTCAGCTGGCTGCGCGACCACGAAGCGGAGGGGAAGCGGATCGAGGTGCCACCGACGGCGAACCACTGGGAGGCTGCCTACCTGGCGCCGAAGTTCGAGCTCGCCCGCGGCTGGCTGCGGCAGCTCGACACCACGCGCGAGGACATCTTCTACGACGACAAGGCCCTGACCGCCGCGACCTACGGCGATTGGCTGCGCTCCAACGCGATCTCCTACGTGGCGCTGCCCGATGCCCCCCTCGACTACTCCTCCCAGGCAGAGCGCCGGCTGATCCTCAGCGATCCCTCCTATCTGAAGCTGCGCTCCGCCACCGAGCACTGGCGGATCTACCAGGTGCGCGACCCGAAGCCGCTGGTCGCGCCGCTCGGCGCCGCCGCGGCCGAGACGCTCTGGTTCGGCCGCCAGGGCTTCGCCCTCGACGTCGAACGGCCGGGCGAGTTCCTCGTCCGCGTCAGCTTCACCCCGTACTGGTCGATCGCCCACGGCGCCGGCTGCATCCTCCACCGCGGCGACTGGACCGTCGCCCGCGCCAGCCGTCCCGGCGTCTTCCGCGTCGCCGCCGATTTCAGCGTCAGCCGCGCCTGGAAGGCGGCTACGGGGGCGAAGAAGACCTGCTGAGGGGGTCAGCGGTCAGATTTTGTGGTGCCGGGTTCGGGGGGCGCGCAACTCTTTCTCAACCTTCTCCCCTGACTCCTTGATTGCGGCTGCCTCTTCCTCGGGGATCAATTCCTTGACCCTGTCGGTCACGGCGGCGAGTTTCTGCTGTGCGACGTTGGCCTCGTGCTGGGCGACCGCGGCTTCTTCGGCTTGTTCGTTGGTTTTGACGGCGAGGATCGCTACCACCACGGCGACGAGCCCGCCGATCGCCCTCAGCCTCTCCACGCCCAAGGCCGTGCTTTCTCAGGCATAGGTCGTCAGCCTCACGGTGTCGAAGGCCAGCACGTCGTTGGAGGTCTTGTCCTCAGTGTGGGCCGTGACGGTGACCTTGACCGCGTCGAGCTCGCGCTCGAGCAGGTCGCGAACGGCGTCGGTCACGGTCAGCACTCGCAGCGCCGGTTCGAGTTGATGGGCTGAGCGCAGGTCGAACGGGTCGCGCTCGGACGGGATGTCACAGTGGCCGACGTCGCCGAAGCAGCCGTTGTGGCCGAAAATGAAGAAGGCGCCGACGTAGGCGCGGTGGGTCGAGTCGGCGCCGTGGCTTACCCCACGCTGGTCCATGAACACCCGCGCTTCGAAAGATGGGCCGGAATGGTCGATTCCGTAGAAGATGAGATCGGCTCGCTCGAATGGCCGGTTTGCCGGCGGCAGCTCCAGTCGGTCGCTGCTGAAGCGCTCAACCATTGGCCGGCCCTCCCGTCGCCGCGGTGGATGCGGCATAGTCGTAGCCGAGCTGGGTGACGTCGAGGGTGTCGCGCACCGTCAGCGGGAATGGGGCGAGCGCCCGGTTGAGCAATGGGGAGGGCAGGTTCGCTCCGGGGTGACGGAGCTGCCAGAGGTACCAGGCCCGATCGATCATGCAGTGGTGCGCCCAGAAGATCGGGTCATAGGCCGCAGTGGCGATGCTTTCCATCGTGCCGCCGGTCCAGACGTGGACCCCGTCGTGAAGGCTCTCCAGCTGCGTCTGGAAGGTGAAGAAGTCGCTGTTGCCCAGAACCTGCTTGAGCTCGCTCGCGCTCGGCAGCTGCCCCGGTGGGCCAGGCGCTCGCGTGGTTCGGGTCTGGCCCGGCGATTCGCGGCCGCTGGCTTGGATTGGCGAGTCGTAGAGTGGATTCTTCCTTCCGTTCACGCGCCGCCGCGAGTAGGCCTCGGGGATCCCCTCCGCGTGGTTGGCGGTCCAGTTCCACCACGGCAGAGTCACTCCGGGTATCCGTTCCTGCAGCGCCTTCTCGAGGACGTAGAGGTAGGCGCGGTGCCAGGGTAGGAAGAGCTCGCGGTGGTGGACGCAGGAGATCGGCAACGGCAGCCCGTGGATTCCGGCGATCGCCTGGAAGCCGCGATCGTCGTTGATCCCCTGCGCCGCCTCGATCGCCTGGCGGAAATCGGCGAGCTGGCCCGCCGTGAGTCGGCGCACGCTGCGGCGGTGACGGAGCCGGCGCGGGGCGCTCGCGGGCGCTGGGGTGACGGCCGGGCTCACCGCGCCCTCCAGTAGCCGAGCGTCGCCAGCGCGATCGGGAGTAGGCCGATTGCCGCCTCCTCGAGTGGGATCCCGCCGATGTGAGCCAACATGGGGCCCACCCTTCCAGACGATTCCTGACTACAAAGAAGTACTTAAAGTGCCCGCCCGGAATCGCCGGAAACTGCGCCCTCGAGGGTCGCTAAAGCCGCCTTTACCACGTGCTCCTCGTGGGGAATTGCCGCCTGCTCCAGTCGTTTGGAGTAGGGCATGTGGACGTCGGCGCCGGTTACGCGCTGGACGGGGGCGTCGAGGTAGTCGAAGGCCTGCTCGGTGATCAAGGTCGAGAGGTTGGCGCCGACGCCGCCGTGGGGCCAGCCCTCCTCGACGATCACCGCGCGGTTCGTCTTGCGGACCGAAGCGAGGATCGTGTCGAGGTCGAGCGGGCGCAGCGTGCGCGGGTCGATCACCTCGGCCTCGACGCCGTGCTCGTGCGCAAGCTGGGTCGCCGCGCTCTCGGCCACCTGGGCCATCTTCAGCACCCCGATGATCGTCACGTCGCCGCCCTCGCGCCGCACCGCCGCTTCGCCGAAGCGCAGCGGCTCGGCCCCGTTCTCGCCCTCGTCCACCTCGCCTCGCACGCCGTAGAGGCTCTCGTGCTCGATAAAGACGACCGGGTTGTCGTCGCGGATCGCCGCCTTCAGCAGCGCCTTGCCGTCGGCCGGGGTGGAGGGGCAGGCGACGAGCAGGCCCGGCACCTGCAGGTAGAGCGCCTCGAAGCTGTGGGAGTGGGTGGGGCCAAGCTGGTGGCCGCCCCCGCCCGGCATCCGGATCACCATCGGCACCTTGGCCTGGCCGTTGAACATGTAGGGGATCGCGGCGGCGTGGTTGACGATCTGGTCCAAGGCCAAGAGGCTGAAGTTGACCGTCATCAGCTCGACGATCGGGCGCAGCCCGTTCATCGCCGCGCCGACGCCGGTGCCGACGATCGTGTTCTCGGAGATCGGCGTGTCGCGGACGCGCCGCTCGCCGAACTCGGCGAGCAGGCCGTCGGTCACCTTGAAGGCACCCTGGAAGACGCCGACGTCCTCGCCCATCACGAAGACCGCCTCGTCGGCGCGCATCTCCTCCGCCATCGCGTCGCGCAGCGCTTCCCGCATTCGCAACTGCGCCATCAGCCCTCGTCCTCCGCGACCGAGCCATTCGCGTCCGCGCCCTCAGGCTCGTCGCCTACCTCACGCTCGGCCGCGACCCGCGGCTCGACCCCCTCCTGCGCGTCGCCGTGGGTCGCCGGGTTCGGTCGCGGCCCTTCCGGCTGCCCGGCGTAGGCGGCGCCGGCCTCGGCCAGCTCGCGCGCCGCGTCGGGCATGTGTCCCTCGTCCTCACCGCGGTGCGGCTCCGGACTGCGCTCGTCGACCGCGTACCAGCCGCCCGGCTCGGTCTGGGCGTAGAGGTTTTCGTACATCGTGTCGAGCGGCGGCTCGGGCGAGGCTTCGGCGAACTCGACCGCGGCCTTCACCGTCTCGTCAGCCGCCTCGCGCGCCTGCGCCACCTCGCGCTCGCCCAGCACGTCGGCCTCCAGGCAGCGCTTCGCGAACTGCTCGATCGGGTCTTTCTCCTGCCACTCCTCGACCTCCTCGCGCTCGCGGTAGACCTCGGGATCGGCGGCGGAGTGCCCGCGGTAGCGATAGGTGGACGCTTCGAGCAAGGTCGGCCGCTGCTCCTCGCGCGCCAGGCGGATCCCCTCGGCGACGCCCTCGCGCACCGCGGCGACATCCATCCCGTCGACCTTCGCGCCGGAGATCCCGTAGCCCTCGGCCTTCTTCGAGAGGTCGGTCTGGGCCGAGTGGCGCTCGACCGAGGTCCCCATCCCGTAGTGGTTGTTCTCGACCAGGAAGAGGACCGGCAGCTTCCACAGCGCGGCCAGGTTCATCGTCTCGCCGAAGTTGCCGGTGTTGGAGGCGCCGTCGCCGAACATGCAGACGGTGACCGCGTCTTCGCCTTTGTACTGGGATGCGAGGGAGATGCCGGCGGCGATCGGCAAATTGCCGCCGACGATCCCGTAGCCGCCCATGAACCGCTTCTCGGCGTCGAAGATGTGCATCGAGCCGCCGCGGCCGCCGCTGGTCCCGTCGACGCGGCCGAACAGCTCCGCCATCACCCGCTTCGGCTCGGTCCCGCGGGCGATCGCGTGGCCGTGGGTGCGGTAGGTGCCGATGAGGAAGTCTTCGTCGCGCATCACCGAGGTGGTGCCGACGATCGTCGCCTCCTCGCCGATCGCCAGGTGCAGGAAGCCGCCGGCCCGCGCCCGCTGGTACTGGCGCCCCGCCTCCTCCTCGAAGCGGCGGATCAGCGCCATCCGCGCGAGCAGCTCGTAACAGGTGGCGGCGTCAGGCAGCTCAGCCATCGAGTTCACATTAGAGAACTACCCGCCGCGGCCCCTCGTGTCGACTTAGTGGCCCACAGGGCAACAAAGTCGACACGCCGCACTATCGGCCTGCCGCCTCGACCGCTTCCTCGAGGCGGTCGTCGCCCCAGAAGACCTCGCCCTCGACGACGACGCTGGGAACGCCTTCGACGCCGAGGTCGCCGGCGCGGTCGGTCGTCTCGCGCAGGCCGCTCTTGACGACGTCGGTTTCGACCGCTTTCAGCAGCGCCCGCGGGTGCAGCTCGCAGGCGGCGCCGGCGATCGCCACGTTGTCGACGTCGGTCAGGTCGCGGCCGGCGGCGAAGGCCTGACGGAAGCCGGCGAGGGAGAAGGAGACTGCGCGCCCGGTCTGCTTGGCGAAGGTCGCGGCGCGCATCGCCACCAGCGTGTTGCCCGGCCACGGCTTCGGCCAGGCGATCGGCGGCAGCCCGTAGGCGGCGGCGCGGCGCTCGATCTCGGCCATCCCTTCGGCCCGGGCCGGCGTTTCCGACCAGGACCCGCGGTCGAAGCGGTGGAAAAGCCCGCCGAGCAGGATCGGCTGCCACTCCGGCTGCTCCAGCTCGGCCTCGGCGAAGAGCCCGCTGATCCGCTCGGCCGAGAGGTAGGCGTAGGGCGAGCCGAGGTCGTAATAGAAGGTGGCGCGGCTCACGCGCTAAGCGTGGATAGCCCAGCCATCGACGGCGCGGGCGGCATCAAGCACAGCCTCTGAGGCCGTCGGGTGCGGATGCACGATCCGCGATAGCTCCTGGTAGCCGCCCTCCAGCGCCATCGTCGCGACCAGCTCGGCGATCATGTCGCAGGCGCGGTTGCCGACCACGTGGGCCCCGAGCACCTCGCCGTACTTGGCATCGACGACGAGCTTGACCAGGCCGTCCTTATCGTCGTAGACGACGCCCGCACCCTCGCCGGCGATTTTCTGCTTGCCGACCTTGACCTCGTGGCCGGCCTCCTTGGCCTGGGCCTCGGTGAGGCCGACGCTGGCGACCTGCGGCTGGCAGAAGGTGGCGCCGACCATCAGCTCCTGGTCGATCGAGTGGGTCTCGACCCCGGCCGCGGTCTCGACCGCGACGACGCCCTCCTCGGAAGCCTTGTGGGCGAGCGCCTTTCTGTTCACCAGGTCGCCGATCGCGAAGACCTTCGAGTTGGTCGTCCGCTGGTACCCGTCGACCTTGATTTTGCGGCCGCCCTCCTCCAGCGCGACCCCAGCCTCCTCAAGGCCCAGCCCCTCGGTGTCGGGGGCGCGGCCGCCGGCGATACAGAGGTAGTCGACCTCGGCGCTCTTGTCGCCGTAGGTGAACTTGACGCTGGAGTCGCTCGCCTCGACGTTCTCCACCGGCGCCCCGGTCGAGATCTCGATCCCCTGTTTCTTGAAGACCCGTTCGACGACTTTCGCCATGTCCTTGTCCTCGGCGGGGAGGATCTGGTCGAGCATCTCGATCAGCAGCACCTCGGTGCCGAAGCGGGAGTAGGCGGAGGCGAGCTCGGCGCCCGAAGCGCCGGCGCCGACCACGGCGATCCGGTTCGGGCGCTCGGGCAGCGACCAGGCGCCCCAGGTTTCGACCACGCGGCCGCCGAACTCGACGCCGGGGATCGGCAGCGCCACCGAGCCGGTGGCGAGCGTCACCGCCTTGGCCTCGTAGACGTCGTCGCCGACCTTGACGTTTGCCTCCGCGGTCAGCGAGGCGTCGCCGTGGATGAACTCGATCTTGTTTTTCTTCCACAGCCCTTCGACCCCGCCGGTCAGCTGGGCGGAGACGTCGGCGCGGCGCTTCTGCAGCGCCTCCCAGTCGAGCTGGACGTCTTTGCCGACGACGCCGAGCTCGGCGCTCGCCTGGGCCTCGTGGAAGATCTCGGCGGTGCGCAGCACCGTCTTCGCCGGGATGCAGGCGTAGTTGAGGCAGCGGCCGCCGGCTTTGTCGCGCTCGACGACGACGGTTTTCTGGCCGAGCTGGGCGGCACGAATGGCGGCGACGTACCCGCCCGGGCCCCCGCCGATGACGATCTGGTCGAAGGTTTCGGCCATACGTGCTGAGCCTATAGAAGGCTGCTTGCGAGCAGGGTGCGGTGGCTCACTCGCGCGGCCCCCGGGCCGGCATCTGGATCCGGGCCATCGCCTTGACCATGAAGAAGAAGAAGGTGCCGGCGACGGCGAGCAGGAGGAGGGTGCCGAGGATCTGGCCGACGCTGGAGGCGCCGACGACGAGGCCGAAGAAGGCGCTGAAGAGGACGACGACGAGGATCAGCTGGAAGCCGAGGACCGCCCAGTAGCGGGCGTGCCACATCCCCCAGGCCATCATTCCCATGATCACCGTCGGGGCAACGACCTGGGCGAGTTTCGGTTGTTCGCCGTTGACCTCGACCCCGCTGGCGTAGCCGATCACGACCGAGATGGCGATCAGGGTGGCGACGATCGCGCCGATGGTGACGACGGTCGGCCGCTCGCCCTCGTCCAGCGGCTCGAGCGCTTCCCGCGCTTCCTGGTTGCGCCGCTCGGCCTTCGCGTAGCCGGCGGCCATTCGATCGCTGCCGCGCTGCTTGCGCTTGACCGGCTGCTCAGCCACCGGGCGCCACGCCCCTCTCGCCGGCGGCGAAGGCCTGGCGCAGCTCCGTCGCCGCGGCGGCGGGGTCGGCGGCGTCGCGGATCGCCCGTACCGCGCAGAGCCGCTCGGCGCCGGCGGAGACCACCTGCTCGGCGTTGCCGGCGTCGATGCCGCCGATCGCGAAGAACGGATGCGGCGCGTTCCGGGCGGCGTGCTCGATCAGCTCGAGGCCGACGCCCGGGCGGCCCGCTTTCGTCGGGGTCTCCCAGATCGGGCCGACGCTGATGTAGTCGACGGGGCGCCGAGCGCTGGCGGCGATCTGCTCCTCGGAGTGGGTCGAGAGGCCGACGATCGCATCCGGTCCCAGCAGCTCCCGCGCCTGCTCGGCGCTGACGTCGTCCTGGCCGACGTGGACGCCGTCGGCGTCGCAGCTGCGGGCGAGGTCGGGATCGTCGTTGACGATGAACAGCGCGCTGAAGGTGTCGGCGACGCGGCGGAAGGTCTCGGCGGCTCGCTCGATCTCGCTCCGTCCCAGCTCCTTCTCGCGCAGCTGGACGATGTCGGCGCCGCCGGTAAGCGCCGCGCGCAGCAGCGCTTCGAGGTCGCTTTGCGGCCGCGCCTCGCAGACGAAGTAGAGGCGGGCCGTCCGCAGGCGCTCGCGGCGCAGCGGGCCGTCGCCCTCGGGGAGAGACAAGCTCATGGTTCCGATTATGGCTGGAGCTCTTGGTTGGGTGCGGCGGAGGGGTAGCATCGGAGGTGCACGGGAGTCCGCGAGGGCTGAGAGGGTGGCATCGAGGCCACCGACCGTATGGACCTGATCCGGGTAATGCCGGCGGAGGCAAAAGGCTTTGAGCGAGAAGTGCGGTTTCGATGTTGCTGTCGTAGGCGGTGGCGTGATCGGGCTCGGCTGCGCCTGGCGCCTGGCGCAGTCCGGCGCCCGGGTGGCGGTGCTCGAGCGCGGCGAGCCCGGCAGTGGCGCGACGCGGGTCGCGGCCGGGATGCTGGCGCCGGTCGGCGAGCTGACCTTCGGCGAGCCGGAGCTGCTGGAGCTGACGCTGGCGGCGGCGCGGCTGTATCCGGAGTTCGTCGCCGAGCTGGAGGCGACGACGGGCGAGAGCACGGGCTACGAGCGGCTCGGCGCGCTGCACCTCGCCCTCGACCGCGACGAGGCGGCGCAGCTGCGGCGCGTCCACGACCTGCAGCGCTCGCTGGAGCTCGAGGCCGAGTGGCTGCCGCCGCGGCGCTGCCGCGACTTGGAGCCGGGGCTGACGCCGTCGTTCCACGGCGGCGTCTTCGCTGCCGGCGAGGCAGCGGTCGACCCGCGGGCGCTGACGCGAGTGCTCGTCGCCGCTTGCGCTGCGGAAGGGGTCGAGGTCCGCACCGACACCGAAGTCGTCGATGGCATTTTCGACGGCGAACGGCTCGCGGGCGTGCGGACCGCGAAAGGTCATTTCGACACCGAAAGCGCGTCGAATCGACCGCTCGATGAGGAGATCGCCGCCGACACCGTTGTTCTCGCAGCTGGCGCCTGGTCGGGGACGACGCCATGGTTGCCGGAGGAGGCGCGGCCGCCGGTGCGGCCGGTGAAGGGACAGGTGGTCGAGCTGCGCAGCCGCAGCGAGGAGTCGGCCGCGCGCCACATCCTCGCCTCGGAGCGGGTCTACCTGGTCCCGCGCCCAGGCGGTCGCCTGATCGTCGGCGCCACCGTCGAAGAAATGGGCTTCGACACCGCTGTCACCGCGGGCGGCGTCCACGAGCTGCTGCGCGAGGCCTACCGCCTGCTCCCCGACGTCGCCGAGATGGAGCTGATCGACGCCGTCGCGGGTCTCCGCCCCGGCACGCCAAACAACCTCCCCATAGTCGGCCCCGGCGCGATCGACGGCCTCGTCCTGGCAACGGGCCACTACCGCAACGGCATCCTCCTGGCGCCGCTGGCAGCTCAAGCCGTCGCGGACCTTGTTTCAAATCGGCGTTCGTCCTTTGTCGCCCCTAGGGCTACAAAGGACGAACACGCAGTTACGGGAGTGGGGCGGAAGTCATGAGGATCGAGTTGAACGGCGCGCCGCACGCGCTGCCCGACGGCGCCACGCTCGACGCTGCGGTGCGCGCCTCGGGTGCGGGGGAGGGGGCGCGCGGGGTCGCCGTCGCGCTCGACGGCGAGGTCGTCCCGCGCGGCGAGTGGGAGCGGACGCCGCTCCGCGAGGGGCAGGCGGTCGAGGTGCTGGCCGCGATCCAGGGCGGGGCCGAGACCTGGGAGCTGGGCGGGCGCCAGTGGGGCTCGCGGCTGATCGCCGGCACCGGCGGCTTCCGCTCGCTGGAGCAGATGGAGGCGGCGCTCGCCGCTTCCGGGACCGAGATCGTCACCGTCGCCATGCGCCGGATCGACCCCGCCGCCGAGGGCTCGGTCCTCGACGTAATCGACCGGCTCGGGCTCTTCGTCCTGCCCAACACCGCCGGCTGTTACACCGCCCGCGACGCGGTCCGCACCGCCAAGCTCGCCCGCGAGGCTTTCGGGACCGAGTGGATCAAGCTCGAGGTGATCGGCGACGACCGCACCCTCTATCCGGACGCGGTCGAGCTCGTCGAGGCCGCTGAGGTGCTCGTCGCCGACGGCTTCACCGTCCTCCCCTACACCAACGACGATCCGATCCTCGCCCGCCGCCTCGAAGAGGCCGGTTGTGTCGCGGTGATGCCGCTCGGCTCCCCGATCGGCTCCGGGGCCGGCATCCGCAACCCGTACAACATCGCGATCATCACCGAGCGCGCCGAGGTCCCGGTCATCCTCGACGCCGGGATCGGGACCGCCTCCGACGCCGCCCAGGCGCTGGAGCTCGGCTGCGACGCGATCCTCGCCGCCAGCGCCATCTTCGGCGCCGAGGACCCGGTGGCGATGGCCACCGCCCTGCGCCACGGCGTCGAGGCCGGCGCCCTTGCCCGCCGCGCCGGCCGCATCCCCCGCCGCACCCACGCCGAGGCCTCGACCGCCTACGAGGGATTACCCGACCTCTCTTGACCGTCGCCGTCTACCATGGGGCGGCGCGCCCCTGTAGCTCAGTTGGTTAGAGCGGCGGCCTTTTAAGCCGCGCGGCGCGGGTTCGAATCCCGCCGGGGGCATAGGAGCCGCTTGTAGAGCCAAATTCTCTATTGGGTCTCAGGCGTCAGAAGGTCGAATCGGCAGCCTCGCTTCCCTTTACGATCCGGAATATTGAACTCTGCTTGCTTCATGCGTTCGCGAAGCTGGCGGACTCGAACCACCGAACTCCTGGGTGCGGTGTTGGCTGAAGCGGAGTGCCAAAAAAAGAGGCGCATTTCCAGCGCGAGGTTTGACGCGCCGCGGACGGTGCTCAGAGGGCGACCCCCGCTTCCCCTTTCCTCTCGGCGGCGGTCGCCGCCGGAATGAAGATCACCCAGGTCAGGATCGCCAGCAGGCAGGCGAGTCCCAGGACCAGCGCCAGGTCCACCTTCAGCAGGAGCGCCCCCGCGATCGCCCCCAGCAGCATCGCGACCACAGCGACGGTTCGCCGCCCACTCCCCTCGCCGTCGCCGCCGGCCGGAGGCGAGTCGGCCGCCAGGCCGGTCAGCGTCATCGTCAACACCGTAGTGGTCAGGTCTGCGACTTTCACCCTGCGCACGGTCGCGTTACGAACGCCCATGCCGAAGGCTAGGAGCGCGATCACGAGGTCGCCCGAGAATCCATTCGGGGTGATGTCGAGCACCAGCGCCAGTAGCGCGGCGAGCAGGAGGACGCCGATCTCGATCAGCATCGAGCGCGAGAGATGGACGGCGGCCGCGGGAAAGGCTCCCGCCATCCGGCCGCCCACCGTCGCTGGGTGCCTCAAGGAGGTGGTGCTCACCTCAGTGAGCCTAATAGCCCCTTCCCAGTGGCGCTCGGCCCCACTCGCTTGCGTGCGCCGCGCTGTTCAGAGCCATGATTCGGCGGCGGAGATCGAGAGCAGCGCCAGGCAGGTGCCGGCGAGGAGCGAGAGACCGAAGGCGGCGATCCGCATACCGGCACCCGCCAGCCTTGCCTCGACCGGGGCCTTGCGGCGCCAGTCGGCTGCCGCCAGCCGAGGCAGCTCGAGTAGATGGCCGAGGATGTGCAGGCTCATCAGCCCGACCCAGGCGAAGAAGCTGAGCTTGTGGGCGAAGACGAGCGTGCTGCTCGGCGGTCCGGCGAGCAGCAGGGCGACGCCGGTGCCGAACAGGGCGAGAGTGGTGAGGACGACGCCCGGCGCCAGCAGACGCAGCAACAGCTGCGGCGGGCCCTTCCTTACGTAGGCCGGGCTGCCGGTGTAGTAGCGGATCAAGCGATAGCCGGTGCTGCCCAGCTTCAACGCCACCGGCGGAATCAGCAGCATGCCGATCAGGATGTGCGGCTCGATCAGCGAGCCGATGAATGGGATCGTCGCTCCCTCCGCCGCGAGTAGAACCAGCAGCGCCGCCGCGACGGCCCCGGTAAGACGCGCGTTGCCGGCGACCCCGTCGCGGATCCGGTCCACGGCTGGGTTTGCCTTCGCCTGGTACATGCAGTGAATTATCCGCCGCCCAGCTTGAGACCAGCTAAAGAACGCGGGGGTTCACGCCGCCAGCGACCCCAGCAGGACGCTAACCAAGACGATGATCGCGCCGCCTAGCGTCACGAAGGCGAGCGAGCGCCCGAAGCCGGTCATGAAGAACCTGTGCCGGAGATAAGCGAGCATCACCAGCTCGAAGGCGACTACGACCGTGCCGACGGTGATCGCGGTGAGGTAGGTGGGGATCAGAAAGGGGAGCGTGTGCAGCACGCCACCGAGAAAGGTGCCGGCACCGGTGATCCCACCCCGGACCACCGGGCTGCCCCGCTCGGTGATGTCGCCGGTGTCAGAGAGACCCTCTGAGAAGGTCATGCTGACGCCTGCTCCGATCGCGGTGGCAAGACCGGCAAAGAACGCGTATTTCGGCGTGTGCGTCGCCAGCGCGACTGCGAAGATCGGCGCCAGGGAGGAGAGCGAGCCGTCAATCAGGCCGCTGAGCGCCGGCTGTGCGCGCTGAAGCAGAAAGCTGCGCTCGGCGGCGGTCGAATTCATCCGTCCGCTCTTGACAGCTCGGTGCTGGCCCTGGCCAGCTGAGCCCCCAGCCGCCGCAGGTGATCGAGATGCTGGCTTGCCCACAGCAGGCTGACGCCCTCTCTGACGAGGCTCTCGTCCCCGACTGCGAAGGCGCGGCTCACGCACCTCAGGACCCGGTCGCCATCGGGGTCATCGCCAGACTGCGTCGCGGGGATCGCCGTCCGGTCGACGAGGGAGGCGGAGAGGCTGAGGTACCAGGAGCGAAGCACCTCGACATCGTCGCCGAGGGTGGCGGCGCAGGCATCGAGCCGCGGCCCCCTGGCGGGCGCGGGAGTCAGGGTCGAAAGCGAGTACGCGGCCAACCGCACGCGGGTGGCACCGGTCACCAGCGTTACGACGGAATCGATGCTTGCGGTCCGCGCGCCGGGCTCCGTCAGGTATTGGCGCTGGGCATCGTCGAGGCGGTGGGCGGCGCCGCGAGCCGCCGCACGTGCCGAGGAAAGGGCTCGCTCGCTCGGCTCTGCGCCGCCGCCGGCCAGCCGCTCGGCCGCGGAGGCGACATAGTCGGCGCTCAGTGCGTAGGCAGCGGCGAGGCTCTGGCGCAGCAAGGTCTCGGCGCCGCGAGGCCAGAAGAGGGTGCCGACCGCGAGGCTGATCGCGCAGCCGATCGCGACGTCCTCCACGCGCACCAGTCCGATCATCCAGCCGCTGGGCGCGATGAGATTGAAGATGATCAGCACGACGACCGTGAAACCGGCCTGCCCGGCCGCGAACGAGATCGCCCGGGGAGCGAAGGCGGCGACCAGCACGGCCGGCGGCAGGACTGCCCACAGCACGGCTTCGTCGGTGCCGATCGCGGAGACGAGGAGGCCGCCGAGAACGATTCCGACGGTCGTTCCCGCCAGCGCCGAGGCTATGGTCGAGCTCGTGCCCAGGGCGCTCGAACGGAGCACCGAGAGGGTCGCGAGGGCAATCCAGAACGCATGTTGCAAGCTGGCCAGCTCGATGACGAGGACGGCCACGGTCAGCCCGGCCGCTCCGCGGAGGCTGTTGCGAAACAAGGGCGAGCGCGGACTCGCGTGCTCGCGGAGGAGCCTCCCGGCCTCCCTCAGCGCCGATCGCGTCCGTGCCCCCGGAGCCGTGGCGCCTGACGCGAGGAGCGAGTTGACTCCCACTTCCCGTGCCGCGAAGGACAGCTCCCGCATGCGGAACGTGGGCTCCAGCAACGTCGGCAGCGCGTCCCCCTCCTGAGGGCCGGGCAGCTGGCCGACCTCCTGCACGAGGTTTTCCACCACCGCCTCGCGCGCTCGCTCCAAGCGGTCGAGGTCCGGCTGCCGGCGCTCGCCATCAAGGCTCTCCGCGCCCGCGCGCAGGACGGCGACCGATGCCGCCATGACCTCACGGTTCTCGTCCCGACAGGGCTCCGATTGGGACTCGATGCGGCTGCCCGTCGCGGAGACGATCGAGAGGAGCCACTCGAACGCGTCGACCAGAAAGGCGAGCGCCTCGGTGGAGCCGGTCGGGCCGCTGGGCCGGTACGGCGTTGCGAGGAAGCTTTGCCGCAGGTCGCCTACCGCGGTCCGTCCGGCGTCAGTCTCGCCGGCGATCGCCGAGCGGCTGCCCGAGAGCTCCGCATCGAGAAGGTCGGCAAGGGCCCTGGAGGCTCGGGCCGCTGCCGCGCGGAGCCTGTCCCGCGGTCGCGAGGGCCACAACAGCATCGTGGCGCAGATCGCGGCCGACGACGCCAAAGCCCAGCCCTCGAGGCGCGCGGGTATATCGGAGGGAGCGCCGGGGAAGGCGACCGGGATGATGAACAGGAGCAGGGCAGCGAGCCCGGCCGCGGCGAAGTAGGCGCTGATCGCGCCGGAGAAGAGGATCGCGAAGCCGACCACCGCCATCGCCGCGACCGAGAGCCATGGCGTCTGCGAGCACAACGTTCCCAGCGTGATCAGGAGGGCGCCGGCAAGCGCGAGAGCCAGATACGCGGCGAGCCGCCTTCGCCACGGCCCGCCGAAGTCGGTCAGCACCAGGAGCGCGATCGAGCCGAAGGCCGCGAAGAGGGTCGTTTCGGAGTCCTGGATCACCCGGTCGGCGAAGGCAAAGACGGCGGGCATCACAATCGCCGCCCGCGCGGCGCGTTTGAGCGAGAAAAGCCCGGGGTCGTTGATGTGAAGGCGGAGGTGGCTCATCTGCTGATCAGCCTGCCGCTTCCAGCCTAGGCCAGGAACGCGGGTTCCGGTTGACGCACCCTGAGCAGGGGGGTAGCTTGACCGCAAGCCCCGGGTCCGCTGGTCGCACCGACGGAAGGAACGCCAAGCGTGAGGCCATACGCTCTGCGAAGCGTCGCAGTCCTTGTCGGAGTCGTCATCGCGGCAGCGGCGCTCACCCTCTACATCGGCAAGTACACGCGGCAGCCGACGCCGGTGGCCGCAACCGCAACCGGACCGGGCCACGCCAAGCTCACCCTCGGGACGACGCCCGCGGTCGGCTCCCTCGGCGGGAACCCGACCTGGGTCTCCTATCTCGTTCGTCGCGACGGTGGCTGGGATCACACGACGACCTACGAGCTGCCCGAAGACTCCCTTGTCGACATCAGGATCTACCAGTTCGACAGCGCAACCGGGCTGCGTAATCCCTTCCTCTCGCAGGTCCAGGGCACGGTCGGCGGCGAGATGAAAGTCGACGGGCGGACGGTGCGGTCGATCGAGCCCGCGGCCGCATCGCACACCTTCACCGTGCCCGAACTCGGCGTGATCGTGCCGTTGCCGGGGGTCCCCGAAGACGCTTCCAAACAGTGCGAACAGATGCCCTGCTCGCTGACCGATGCCCACCGCACGGTCGAGTTCACGATTCGCATTCCGCCGGGGAGCGACGAATACCGCTGGCAGTGCTTCGTCCCCTGCGCCGCGGGGTTCGTCAACGGCAACGGCGGCCCGATGCAGACTGTCGGCTATATGGACGGCTACCTGAGGGCGGGCTAGGGCCGATGCGCGAACCGAACCACTTCCGCCGCATCGTCGTGATCTGGGCCCTGCTCACCGCTATCTGCTGGCCGCTGGTCGTATTCGTGTTCAACCCTGACCTGCCCCCGGGCCGTGGCGCCGACGACGCGCAGGGGGTGATCGTCGACCAGTCCGTGCTCTACGCGGTCGCCGTCCCGATCGCGCTGGCGCTGCTTGTTTACTTCGCCTATGTGCTGATCGTCTTCCAGGAGCGGGGTCCCTCACCCCGTGAAGGCGTCGCGATCCCCGAGGATCCCCGCGTCGGCCGCACCTGGCTGGCCGTCACCAGCCTCATCGCCTTTGGGATGGCGGCGTTCGGGACGGTCCGGTTGCTCGAGGGCGGGGCCGGAGGCGGGCAGGGGCCGGACCCGCTGACGCCGCCGGGTGGCAAGCCGCTCGAGGTTCAGGTGATCGGCCAGCAGTGGCAGTTCACCTACCGCTATCCGTCCTACGGCGGCGTCGAGACCCAGAAGCTCGTCCTCCCGGCCGGTCGCCAGATCGAGTTGCACGTCACCTCGCTCGACGTGATCCATTCCTTCTGGGCCTATGAGCTCGGGGTCAAGGCTGACGCCAATCCCGGTGCCGACAACGTCACCTACGTCAAGGCCGAGAAGCCGGGAAGCTTCCAGATCCGCTGCGCCGAGCTCTGCGGGCTCTGGCACGGGTACATGTTCGATGCCGGCCGCGTTGCCGACGAGCGGAAGTTCGAGACCTGGATCCGCCAAGAGCGGCGACGGCTGGCGGATGCGACGAAGGCCCTGCCGCCATACAGCCACGTCTATTACCCGGAACCCGTGGGGAGGGCCGGATGAACGTCGACGTTCCGACTCGCCCACCGTGGCGCCGGATAGTCGGCTTCAACCTGCTCACCGGGCTGGTCCTGGGAGTCATCTGCTTCTACGTCGGCTGGTGGATTGGGCACCGGATCGACGCCGGCAGCCTGGCCTACCAGTCCGAAACGGGCCAGGATGACGTCGCCCTAATGCTCGGCTACCTGGGGTTCGCGATCGGCTTTATGGCCGGTGTCGGGTTCGCGCGGTATCCGCTGAGCAGGCTCACGGGCCGGGAGCTATCCCACCGCGAGAACGAGCTCGGCGGCATCGGCCGCTACTTCGCGATGTCCACCGACCACAAGGTCGTCGGCCTGCAGTACCTGGTCGGGATCGGGGCGATGTTCTTCATCGCCGGGACTTACGCGATGATGATCCGGGCGGAGCTCCTCACCCCGAATCCCGACCTCTGGGGGCCTGGGAACTACCTGACCATCGTCGGCCTGCACGGGACCCTGATGATGGGGACGGCCACCTCCGCGGTGCTGGGCCCCTTCGCCAACTTCTTCGTTCCCCTGATGATCGGCGCGAAGCGGATGGCATTTCCGCGGATCGAGGCGGCCAGCTTCTGGTTGCTGATGGCCGCCGGGATCATCTTTGGCACGGCGGCGTTCTTCGGCGGCTTCCCGACCGGCTGGACCGGCTATGCGCCGCTCAACCAGCAGGCCAATTTCGGCTTTGACTCCTACATCTTCTTTTTCGCGCTGGTGGGCGCCTCGATGACCCTGCTCGGCCTCAACATGATCGTCACCATCGCGACCATGCGAGCGCCCGGGCTTACCTGGCGCAGGCTGCCGGCCTTTTGCTGGGGTGCCCTGATCACCTCGGTGCTGAACGTCTTGGCGGCGCCGGTGCTGATCGCCGCGCTGCTGATGGCGGGGCTCGACCGTACCCTGCAGACGGGGTTCTACGACCCGGGCTCCGGCGGCAGCCACTACTTGTTCGAGAACCTCTTCTGGTTCTTCGGTCACCCGGAGGTCTACATCCTCGCGATCCCCGGATTCGCGATCATCCTCGAGCTGCTGCCGGTGTTCGCGCGCAAGCCTCTTTGGGGCTATCGGCTCGGGGTCACCGGCATGGCGGGCGTGGGGCTGATCAGCTTCTTCGTCTGGCAGCACCATCTCTTCGTCAGCGGGATCAACTCCGACCTGCGGCCTTTCTACATGCTCTCGACGGAGGCGATCTCGGTGCCGACGGCGCTGATCTTCCTCTGCGGGATGGGGACCCTCTGGAGGGGGCAGATCCGCTTCGCCGTGCCGATGCTGTTTTGCCTCGCCTGGTTCTTCAACTTCTTCATCGGCGGCGCGACGGGGATCTTCCTCTCGGACGTCCCGACCGACGTCACCGTCCACGGCAGCTTCTGGGTCCTCGCCCACTTCCACTACACGATCGTCGGCGGCCTGCTCTTCGCCTTCTTCGCGGCGGTCTACTACTGGGTCCCGAAGATGACCGGGCTGAGATTCAACGAGACGCTCGCCAAGGTCCACTTCTGGACGATGTTCCTGAGCTTCAACTCGACCTTCATCGTCATGTTCGTCCTCGGCCTCGACGGGATGCCCCGGCGCGTTGCGACCTACCCGCAGGACTGGCAGTTCCTAAACGCATGGGCGTCGGTCTCGGCGTTCGTGCTCGGCGCCTCGATGCTGGTCTTCATCGCCAACGTCCTCTACTCGCAGGTGATCGTCCGCAGGCCGGCGGCGGCGAACCCGTGGGACTCGAAGGGGCTGGAGTGGCAGCTTCCGACGCCGGTGCCGGTCCACAATTTCGACGAGATCCCGGTGATCGACACCGACCCCTACGACTACGGAACCCCGCCACCGCGGCCGGTGGGCGGCGCAGCCGCGGCCGAGGCGCCCGGATAGCGATGGACGTCCGCGACCAGAACAGCGACGACGTCTTCGCCGAGACCCCGGAGGTCCACGAGCGCAACCTGCGCATCGTGGTTCGCGTCATCGCCGGCTCGACGATCATGTTCTTCTTCGCCTTCGCCTTCGCGTACTTCTACCTGCGCTCGCTGGATTCCAACGGCCTCTGGAACGAGGGCGATGTGGCTGCGCCGGACGGCTACGGCGCCGCGATCGCAGCACTCTTCGTGCTCAGCGCGGCGGCGATGAGCGTTGCCTTTGGCGCTGCCCAGCGGCGCCGGCCGTGGCTGGTCGGAGCCGCGATCTCACTCCTCGCGCTGCTCGCAGCGGTCCTTCTGCAGGCGATCGAGTATGCCCACGTCGCCTTCGCGCCCGGAGACGGCGGCTTCACGAGCGTGTTCTACGGCTGGACGCTCTACCTCGGCGTTTTCGCTCTCGGCGCCGCCTATTTCACCGCCGTACTCGTCGCCGAGGGTGTGCGCTCGCGTGGGAGCGAGACTCAGCCGGGACCGCTGCCCGGTTCGGAGGAGACTGCCTTCTACCTCCGCCTGCTCGCGTCCATCGCCGCCGTCGCCTGGGTCCTGCTCTACCTCCTGTGAGCGTGATGATGAGCGCCGCGATCACCTGGACCAGCTGGACCCCCGACCCGGGCCTCCTCTGGATTGCAACCGTCGCCGTGCTCTACTGGCTCGGCGGGCGCCAGCCGGCACAGAAGGGTGAGCGCTGGCGGACCGCATCGTTCGCGGCAGGCCTGGCGGTCCTGGTCGGGGCGCTCGCCTCGCCGATTCACGAGCTCGCCGGCGAGCTGCTCTGGCTGCACATGTCCCAGCACGTGCTGCTCCTTTTGGTTGCGCCGCCGCTCCTTGCCCTGGCCCGGCCCTGGAACCGGATCTGGCACGGCCTGCCTCTGGACCTGCGCCGAGCGGTCGCGCGCAAGGCGTTGCGGGATGGTCCGTCAGCGCCCATGCGAAGGGCCGCTCGCGCCGTCGGGACTCCGGCCGCCTCTCTGCTGATCTTCAGCGGCACGCTGCTCGCCTGGCATCTGCCCTTCGCCTACGAGGCGACGCTGCACTCGCCGCTCGCGCACGCTGCCGAGCACCTGACGTTCTTCGCCGCCGGCCTGCTCTTCTGGACCCGCGTGATCGATTCCCCGCCGTTGCGCTCGCCCTTGGGCGCCTCCGGGCGCGCGGTCTATGCAGGAGTGGCGCTCCTCGTCAGCTGGGTCTTCGCGGTCGCGCTGGCGATCGCTCCGGAGCCTCTCTACGCCACCTACGCCGAACAGATCACGCGGCCCGGCGGGATCTCTGCGCTCGCGGACCAGCGGATCGCCGCCGGCATCATGTGGGTCCCGGGCTCGATTCCGCTGACGATCGCCATCCTCGCGATGGTCGGTCGCTGGCTCGAGCCGCAGCGAGCCGAGGCCGTGCCATGATCACCTCGATCCCGATGATCGCCACCTCGTACTTCGCTCAGGGTGTGCTCAGCTGGATTCTTCCGCTGGCAGTGTTCCTGGCGGTGCTCCTCTGGTACTTCCTGATGGTGCGCCGACGTCATCCCGAGTGAGCGATGCGCTCGGCGGCTCTCACCAGTCTGGCGATAGTCCTCACCGTCCTCACGGCGGGGTGCGCGGGCGGGGAGGAGGGGACCGCGGCGAGCGGGAAGCGGGCGGGGGACTCGCCGCCGCCGGGACGGCTGACGTCCGCTCGCTTCTCGGGGACGCTTGCCAGCCCGCGCCGACCCGCACCCCCGCTGGCGCTCAGGAACTCCTTTGGCCGCCAGGTGGACCTGCGCGAATTTCGCGGCGACGCCGTGATCGTCACCTTCGTCTACGTGAACTGCCCTGACGTCTGTCCGCTGATCGTCGACAACCTCCGCGCCGCGCAGCTCCAGCTCGGGTCCGCGATCGACGAGCTGCACGTGCTCGCCGTCTCGGTCGACCCTGAGGGCGATACGCCCAGCGCCGTGAACAGGTTTCTTGCCGCGCATCGCGTCGGGAGCGGCGTCTCCTACCTGATCGGAGCCCGGCCGCAGCTCGAAGGGATCTGGCACGACTGGGGCATCGTCTCGGAACGATCCCCCCGTCGGCGGGATCCCGACTTCGTCGAGCACTCGGCGATGGTCTACGGCATCGACGGGAGCGGGCGCGTCACGACCCTCTATCCGAGCAACTTCGACCCCGAGCAGATCGCCCATGACGTCTCCATCCTCGCTACGCAGTAGCCCACGCGGGAGCGGTCTCCTGCTCATCGTCCCCACGCTGCTCGCCCTGTTCGGCGTGGTTGCCGCCCTGCAGGTATCCGGCTCGGGCTCCGAGGGCGCGCTCGGCCGGCCGGCCCCCGCGCTTCCGACCGAGGCGATCAAGGCTCCGCGGGTGTCAGTGGCGGATCTGCACGGTGAGCCCGCCGCGATCAACTTCTGGGCCAGCTGGTGCACTCCTTGCCGTCGCGAGGCGCCCGAGATGGAGCGGCTGCACCGACTGCGGGGGGTTCGCGGGCGGGTTGTTGGGGTCAACTGGAGCGATGAGCTGAGCGCGGCGCGCAGCTTCGTCCGCGATCACCATTTGACCTTTCCAAACCTGCGGGATGCCGATGGGGGGGTCGGTCGCGGCTACGGGATCGTCGGCCTGCCGACGACCGTGATCCTCGACTCACGCGGGAGGATCGCCGCACTGCTCCCCGGCCCGCAGACGGTCGACAGCATCCGTGACGCGTTCGAGTCGACTCGATGAGCAAATTCATGACCGAATGGAGGAATTGAGATGGCTGCAAAGGAGAAACAGGAAACGCCAATCGGCTTCGTCGGCCTTGGGCACATGGGCGGCAACATGGCAGCACGCTTCCTCGCCGCTGGCTATCCGGTCTCCGGGGAGTCCAGGCGCAGGGACGAGGCACAACACCTGGTGGACGATGGCCTCAGCTGGCGCGCGACGCCGCGCGAGGTGGCCGAGAGCGCCGAGATCGTCTTTACGTCTGTCCCGGATGACGACGTACTCCAGGAGGTCGCCTCCGGGCCCGACGGGATCCTCGCCGGTCTCGAGGCGGGCAAGACCTTGGTCGACGTGAGCACCGTGAGCCCGCGCGTCAGCCGGGAGGTGGCGGAGCGGGTGCGCGACACGGGAGCGGTCATGCTGGACGCTCCGGTCTCCGGGAGCGTCCCGCAAGTCCAGTCGGGGACGCTGACGATCATGGTCGGAGGGGACAAACCCGCCTTCGAGGGTGTCGAGCCGGTGCTTCGCGAGTTGGGAACTCCGACCCACGTCGGCGCGAACGGGCAGGGCCTGATGCTGAAGCTGGCAATCAACATCAGCCTCGCCGTGCAGGTGCTGGCCCTCTCCGAGGGTCTCCTAATCGCGGAGCGCGACGGAGTCGACCGCGAGCTTGCCCTCAAAGTGATGACCGAGAGCCCGATCGGCTCGCCGATGCTGAAGGCCCGCGCTCCGCTCATCTTCGAACTCCCCGAGGATGCCTGGTTCGACATCGGCCTGATGCACAAGGACATCCGCCTCGCCCTGGAGGCAGCCGCCGAGCTGAACGTGCCGGTCCCCTCGGCGCGCGCCGCCGACGAAGTGCTGGCCAGGGCGAGTGAGCTGGGCTATGAGCATCGCGACATCGCCGCGATCTTCGAGGTGCTCGGGAAGGTCTGAAGGGCCGCCCGGCACGCCGACGGCGGTGGTCCTGACTTATCCGAGCAGTGGGACTGTTATCGCTGTCTCCATAAAGGCCGATCTCGGCCACTGGATACGCGGGCAGCCGAGTAAGGTCGTCTACGTGGCCGAATCCGTGCGAGCCGGGACTCGGGAGGTGGTCAGGGTTGCGCGCGCGGCCACTCCGACGCACGAGCATCTGCGCTCCCGGCTTGCATTCGTGTTCGCGGCGACCGTGATCCTGGACCTCGTCGCCAGCATCTTCATTCTTGGGTTCGAGCGACATGCGCACGGCACGCAGATCACGAGCTTCGGGGACTCGCTGTTTTGGACCAGCACCCAGCTTCTGACCGTCTCCTCGCAGCTTCCGAATCCGATCTCGACGCCGGCGCGCGTACTCGACGTCTTCCTGCAGGCATACGCGATCTCAGTCGTCGCGATCCTCGCTGGGTCCTTCGGTGCGTTCTTTCATCGCCGCGGCATGGAACGTGATCCGCCCGGGGAGATTGCGCCATCTGCGGATCCCGGAGGCGGTTCGAACAGCCTCTGAACACAGAGGCCTCCAGCGGGTGATTTAACCCTTGGCCGCCGGCGAAGGGGCCAACAGCCCAATGAGAGCTGCCCCGCTTGCGGCGGCGAGCGCCTGGAACTGAGTGGAGTCGGTGGCGCCCCCCACCGCGACGGCAATTCCGAAGACGACGAGGAGGATCACGATAGTTGCCACTGCGATCCGGTATCCGTTTTGATCGTGAGTTTCGTTTTGCATTTCACACTCTCAGCTAACGGATGACGATTGCCGACTGACTTAGAGAGCAGCCTCGGCTTGGATTTAGCGTGCTGTCAATAGTTTTCGTCCTTGTACGCACTCACCCCATCACTCCTTGCCTGAGATTTGGGTGCGACTAAGACGACAGCTTGCTCTCGTTCATGGATGAAGATCTGGTCTCGCAAGCCTTCGGCTTCGTGGCGCTCGGAGAAGTCGACCCATTGAGCAATACCGGAGCCCGCCGCCGTGCTCTACTTGAGCAGTGACCGGCAGGGACCGAGCTAATGGCAACGGAGCGCGGCACGATCGGCACCTACTGCGCGTCCCGGTCGACAAGGCGACCGACGACGAGCGCCGCGTCGACCGCATCCACAAGGAGGTCGAAGGCGCCTTCCACGCCCTCCGCGACATCGACGAAGGCGTCTCGATCTTCGGCTCCGCCCGCATCGAGGAGGGGCATCGCTGGTACGAGCTGAGCCGCGAGACCGCCGCCTGCCTCACCCACCACGGCTACACGGTGATCACCGGAGGGGGACCCGGCCTGATGGAAGCGGCCAACCGTGGTGCGGCCGAGGCCGACGGCCTCTCGGTCGGCCTCAACATCGAGCTCCCCCGCGAGCAGCACGTCAACCGCTACGTCAACCGCCAGTTCCAGTTCCACTACTTCTTCGCCCGCAAGCTGATGTTCGTCCGTTTCGCCCGCGCCTTCGTGATCCTGCCCGGCGGCTTCGGCACCCTCGACGAGATGTTCGAGTCCCTGACCCTGATCCAGACCCACCGCATCCACTCCTTCCCGACGATCCTCGTCGATTCCGAGTTCTGGGACCCTCTGCTCGAGTGGATCGACCACGGGCTCGAGGACAACGGCCTGATCTCTCCCGGCGACAAAGAGCTCCTCGTCGTCGCCGACGAGCCCGAGCAGGTCTGCCAGCACGTGATCCGGGCGAGCGAAAGGCAGCGGGAACAGGTGGAACGCGCTCCGCGCGCCTAAGTCGACCTAGTGCCGGAAGTGCCGGTGCTTGGTAAACACCATCGCCACGCCAGCCTGCTCGCAGGCCTCGATCACCTCGGCGTCGCGTTTGGAGCCGCCGGGTTGGATGACGGCAGTGGTGCCGGCTTGGATCGCAAGCTCGGGGCCGTCGGCGAAGGGGAAGAAGGCGTCGGAGGCGAGGGCTGAGCCGGCGAGGAGGGAGTCGGCGTCGGCGCTGCGGGCCTCGCGGCACTTCTCGACGGCGAGGCGGACCGAGTCGACGCGGCTCATCTGACCGGCGCCGATGCCGAGCGTGGCGCCGTCCTTGGCGATCACGATCGCGTTGGAGCGCACCCGGCGGCTGACGGTCCAGGCGAAGAGCATGTCCTGCCACTGCTCCTCGCTCGGCTCGTTGCCGGTGACCGCCTCCATGATCTCCCGTGGCTCCGGGTCGCCGTCGCGGTCCTGAATCAGGAGGCCGCCCATCACGCGCTTGACGTCACGTTCTGACGGGTCGGGCTGGCGTCGCTCCTCCTCGCAGAGGATCCGGATCGCCTCCTTCTGCGTCAGCACCTCCAGCGCCCCGTCCTCGTAACCGGGCGCGCTCAGCACCTCGACGAAGTTCTTGTGCAGCTCGCCGGCGAGCTCCTTGCCGATCGGGCGATTGATCGCGATCACGCCGCCGTACGCCGAGAGCGGGTCGCAGGCCAGCGCTTTCAGATAAGCCTCGAGCGCGTCGGCGCCGATCGCCACGCCGCAGGGGTTGTTGTGCTTGACGATCACACAGGCCGGCTGCTCGAAGTCACCTACCAGGCTGCGGGCCGAGTCGAGGTCGAGGACGTTGTTGAAGGAGAGCGCCCGCCCGTGCAGCTTCGAGCAGCGCGAGAGGACGTGGCTGCGCAGGCCCTGCTCGGCGTAGAGCGCCGCCCGCTGGTGCGGGTTCTCCCCGTAGGAGAGGTCGAGCACCTTCTCGTAAGCGACGGCCAGGTGTTCCGGAAAGTCCTCGTACTCCATCGAGAACCAGCGGCTGATCGCGGCGTCGTAGCGCGCGGTCTGGGCGAAGGCCTCGTTGGCGAGCCAGTGGCGGGTGGCGGCGGAGATCTCGCCACCGCTCTCTTCCAGCTCGGCGCAGACAGCGTCGTAGGACTCGGGTTTGACGATCACCGCGACGCTCTCGTGGTTCTTGGCTGCGGCGCGGATCATCGTCGGGCCGCCGATGTCGATGTTCTCGATCGCCACGTCGTGGGCGACTTCGTGGCCGGCGACGGTCTGCTCGAAGGGGTAGAGGTTGACGCAGACGATGTCGATCGGCTCGATCCCCTCGCGCTCCAGCGTCGCCACGTGCTCCGGGTCGCCGCGCCGCGCCAGCAGCGCCGCGTGCAGCCGCGGGTGCAGGGTCTTCACCCGGCCGTCGAGGATCTCCTCCTGGCCGGTGAACTCGGAGACGTCAGTGACCTCGAGCCCCGCCTCGCGGAGCGCCGTCGCGGTGCCGCCGGTGGAGAGGATCTCGACCCCGAGCGCCGCCAGCCCCTTGGCGAAATCGGCGACGCCGGTCTTGTCGGAGACCGAGATCAGCACCCGGCGCACCCGGACCTGACCGGCGTCGAGGCTCTCGGACTGGGTTTCGGTGGCGTGATCAGTCATCGATCGCGACCTTGCGCGGGTCGCTGGGGTCGATCCTAACCCTGCCCTCCGCGATCATGCGGATCGCCTCCGGGTAGAGCTCGTGCTCGACGTTGTGGACGGCGGCCTCCAGCACCCCCCGTTCGCGGCCGACCGGCACCGGCACCCGCCGCTGCAGGATCGCCGGCCCAGTGTCGATCCCCTCGTCGACGAAGTGGACGGTGACCCCGGTCTCCTGGACGCCGGCCTCCAGCGCCTGGCCGATCGCGTCGAGGCCGGGGAAGTCCGGCAGCAGGGCGGGGTGGATGTTGACGATCCGCCCCGCGAAGCGGGCGACGAACGGTTCGGTCAGAAGCTGCATGTAGCCGGCGAGGACGACGAGGCCGGGGTGGTGGGATTCGACCCAGTCGCCCATCGCCGCGTCGCGCCCCATCCGGTCGCCGTAGGCGTCGGCGGGAAACACGGCGGTGTCGACCCCCGCGCTCGCGGCCCGCTCCAGCGCACCCGCTCCCGGCTTGTCGGACCCGACCCCGACCACCTCGACCAGTCCCTGGCCGTGCAGCTTGTCGAGGATCGCCTGCAGGTTGGTGCCGCTGCCCGAGGCGAGGACGACGATCCGGAACGAGCTCACGCCGCCATCTTGTCGAATTGCCGCTTTGTCTCGCTATCCGGGAGTAAGAGGCAACTCGGCGGGTTACTCTGCGCCCGGTCATCGGCTTGACGATTGTCCACCTGCGCCGTCCGAAACTTCACGCTCTGCAAGCCGCGATCCTGCTCGCGTTGGTAATCGCCTGGCTCGGGCCGGGACTGGTTACCGGCTAGGAGGCCGGCGCCGCGGCGATCGTCTCCAAGGCAAATTTGCCGTCCGCCTCGTCGGGATCGCCGAGCGGGTAGTGGCCGGTGAAGCAGGCGTCGCAGTGTTCGCCCGGGTCGCCGCCGATCGCCTCGTAGACGCCGGCCATTGAGAGGTAGGCGAGGCTGTCAGCTTCGAGCTCGGCGGCGATCTCGTCGATCGAGCGGTTGTGGGCGATCATCTCCTCGCGGGTCGACATGTCGACCCCGTAGTGGCAGGGGTTGCGGATCGGCGGCGCCGAGATCCGCAGGTGGACTTCCTTGGCGCCGGCGTCGCGCAGCATGCCGACGATCTGGCGAGTGGTGTTGCCGCGGACGATCGAGTCGTCGACGACGACCAGGCGCTGGCCGGCGACGATCTCCGGCAGCGGGTTGAACTTCAGCCGCAGGCCGTGCTTGCGCAGCTCCTGGCCGGGCTGGATGAAGGTCCGCGCCACGTAGCGGTTCTTGATCAGGCCGTCGTCGCGCGGCAGCCCGGAGGCGCGCGCGAACCCGGCTGCCGCTGGGTTGCCCGAATCCGGCACCGAGATCACCAGGTCGGCCTCGACCGGCGCCTCGCGCCAGAGGATCTCGCCCATCCGCCCGCGCGACTGCTGCAGGACCTTGCCCTCGAGGCGGCTGTCGGGACGGGAGAAGTAGATGTGCTCGAAAACACAGGTCGCGCGCCGCTCGGCCTTCACGACCTGGCGCGTCTCCAGCCCCCGCTCGGTCAGCGAGACCATCTCGCCGGGGTGCACCTCGCGCATCAGCTCGGCGCCGATGATGTCGAAGGCGCAGCTCTCGGAGGCGACGACGAAGCGGTCGCCGAGGCGGCCGAGGCTGAGCGGCCGAATCCCGTGTGGGTCGCGGAAGGCGACGATCGCCCGCTTGGTCATCACCACGGTCGAGTAGGCGCCGCGCAGTCGCGGCATCGTGTCGGCGACGGCGTCCTCGATCATCTTCCCGTCGTGGGAGGAGAGCAGCGCCGCCATGATCTCCGAGTCGGAGGTGCCGCGGAACCGCAGCCCGTTCTCCTTCAGCTCACCCCAAAGCTCGACCGCGTTGGTCAGGTTGCCGTTATGGGCGAGAGCAACCTCGCGGCCGTCGTCGCGCCAGATCGGCTGCGCGTTCTCCCAGGAGCCGCCGCCGGTGGTCGAGTAGCGGACGTGGCCGATCGCCATGTCGCCCTCCAGCGCCCGCAACTTCTCCTCGTCGAAGACCTGCGAGACCAGCCCCGAGTCCCGCATCGTCGTGATCATCCCGCCCTCGCAGGTGGCGATCCCGGCCGACTCCTGCCCGCGGTGCTGCAGCGCATAGAGGCTGAAGTAGGCCAGCCGGGAGACGTCGTGCCCAGGTGCGTATACGCCGAAGACGCCGCATTCCTCGCGCGGCCCCTCGCGGTCGATGCTGAACCCCTGATCGGGAGTCAAGGCGCGTTTCCTCGCTGATTGAAGACGGACGCGCAGGCAGACAACCTGCCTACCCGCGGAGGGTAGCAGCGCGCGAAGACCCAGCTCTCTGGCCGGGTCTTCGCAATTTGCGCTCGTTAGACGGTGCCGCTATTTCTGTTCAGGGCATGTGAGGGTTACGGCTTCGACGGAGGTTCCCGTCACAGTCCAATCTGTCCCCACTGTTTCCGGGGTGCCGTTGATGTACGCGACAGTGTCGTATTTCGTCCCTGTTTCTTCGACCTGCTGGTATTTCTGACCCCCTCCTTCCGATCCTTGCATTACCACCGTCGCCATTTTCGACGTTTCGCCGCATTTAGGAGCCGTGATTTCGCCCAGCAGCCCGTTCCCTTTCACTTCGACGTGGACGAGACCGAAGCCACAGCTGAATGTGCTGAATACGCCGCTCGCTGGCGGTGTGCCCAAGACTCCGGGCTTTGTGTGGTTCTCATCCAGGTAGACAAGGTGCGCCGTCGAGATCGTGATCGTGACCATCCCACTGGCCTGTCCCGGCGTAGTGCAGTTGGTACCCAGCGAGGTGCATCCTTTTAAGAGATAGTTTCCTTCGCCTGTCGTTTTGCTCGTAGCTGCGCCGCTGCCACTGCCACTGCTGCACGAAAGTGCACGACTGGGCGTTGTCATCGTCGATACACCGCTGGTGGCGGTCGCAGCTACGGGGAATTTGCCGCCGGCCGGATCGCCTTCAGGCGTTGCCGCAAGTGCCTGAGACGTTAGGGCGACGAAGGCAACGATGGCGATCGCCGCACCCTTGACTGTCTTGATGTTCATTTGTCTCCCTTCAAAGGTTCGGGAGGCCAGGTCTATCCAGGGCGGACTAAAAGAGCAAAAATTCCTGAGTTTTTCTAGGGCGCTGCTGCGGCGGAACCCCTGGCCTGAGGCAATCGGCGGAGCCCACTGCCTCTGCGCACGCGCAACGGCGCGCGCAGAGGTTTGCGCAGAAGTACTAAAGGGAGGCAGCCGAAGCCACCACCGGCTCGCCGACCACCAGGCTGAAGCGCTCCAGCAGCTCGGGGACGGTCTCCGGTTTCATTTCCAGGCCGTAGCGATCGCTGAGATCCGCCAGCTTCTCCGGGGTCGCGTTCACGACGCCGCCCATGTCGACCAGCTCCTCGAAGAAGTGCTCGAAGCCGGCGGGGGCGATGATCTCGAGGATGCGGCAGGGCTCGTCGCCGGCGTTCCAGAAGGTGTGCCACTCGTTGCGGGGCTTGAAGACGAGCTCGCCGGGGCCGGCCTCCACCACCTCGTCGCCGAGCAGTCCGCCCATCCGGCCCTCGAGCACGAAGCTGTACTCGTCCTCGCGGGTGTGGCGGTGCAGCGGCGCCGCCAGGGCGCGGGGAGAGAGCGGGTGTTCGACCAGGGAGAAGTCCCCGCCCGCGTCCTCGCCGTCGATCATGAAGCGCACCCCGATGCTGCCGAGGAAGCCTGCCTTGCCGTCACTGGGACCAATAACCGTTGCCATTTCCTTCTCCTTCGAATTCGTTGAACAATGCTGTCGCGTCAAAGGTAACGCCCCTTGACGGATCTGTCAATATTGGCCATACACTCATGTCCGACGGAAAGCGAAAATACGAAAAGAAGCGCCGCGCCGAAGCCGAGGCCCAGACCCGCCTGCGGATCACCGAAAGCGCCGTAGAGCTGCACGGCACCCTCGGCCCCGCGCGCACCTCGATGAGCGCCGTCGCCGAGCACGCCGGCGTCCGCCGCTCGACCCTCTACCGGCACTTTCCCGACGAGCGGGCGCTATTCGGCGCATGCTCGGCGCACTGGGCCGAAGCGAACCCGCCACCCGATATCAGCCGTTGGGAGGAGATCAACGACCAGGAAGAGCGCCTCGCCACGGCGCTGGGGGCGATGTACGCCTACTACCGGCAGGCGGGCGGGATGATTGACAAGCTCCTCCGCGACGAAGGAGCGGTGCCGGTCGTCGCCGAGAAATTCGCCGCATACCACCAGTTCCTGGCGATCGCCGCCGACATCCTCGCCGGCGGCCGGGGCCTGCGCGGCAACGCCGCCAAGCGAACCCGCGCCGCGATCGGCCACGCCCTCGCCTTCCGCACCTGGCAGGACCTCACCGCCACCCAGGGCCTCGACGACGACCAGGCGGCAGACGTGATGTTGCGCCTGGTTGCCGCCGCCGCTTAGACGGTGTCAAGCGCCGGGGAGAGAAGGGCGCTACGCGTCGCCTTTCGACCCTGAGGTGAGGCTCTCGCCGCTCTCCGGGTCGAAGAGGTGCAGCTTCGAAGTGTCGGCCCAGAGCTGGGCGGTCTCGCGGCGTTTGACTTTGCTGGTCGGGTCGAGGCGGGCGACGATCTGCTCGTGGCCCTCGCGGATTTCGCCGGCGCCGGTTTCGTCGAGGCTCTCTTCGGCGATGTCGGCGAGCTGGTCGGACTGGACGCCCGCGGACTCGATGTGGAAGTAGGCGTAGAGGTCGGAGCCGAGCGACTCGACCAGGTCGATCTCCGCCTCGAAGACGATCCCGCGCTCCTCCTTGAGGTCGCCGATCACCTCGACGTCCTCGATGTTCTCCGGCCGCAGCCCGACGACCACCGGGCCGTCGTGGCGCTCACCCTTGACGTCGTGATCGCCGCGGTCGACCTCGCCGATCGGCAGCTTCAGCTTGCCGCCGCTGATCTCACCGGGCATGAAGTTCATCGCCGGCGAGCCGATGAAGCCGGCGACGAAGAGGTTCACCGGGTTGTCGTAGAGCTCGGCCGGCGTCCCCACCTGCTGCAGGGCACCCGCCCGCATCACCGCCACCCGGTCGCCGAGGGTCATCGCCTCGGTCTGGTCGTGGGTGACGTAGACGGTCGTCGTCTCCAGCTTCGACTGCAGCCGCGCCACCTCGGTCCGCATCTGCACCCGCAGCTTGGCGTCGAGGTTGGAGAGCGGCTCGTCCATCAGGAACGCTTTCGGGTTACGGACGATCGCCCGCCCCATCGCCACCCGCTGGCGCTGGCCGCCGGAGAGGTTCGCCGGCCGCCGGTCGAGGTGCTGCTTGAGGTCGAGCGTCCGCGCCGCCTCCTCGACCTTCTTGTCGATCTCGCTCTTGTCGGCGCCCGCGAGCTTCAGTGCGAAGCCCATGTTCTCGCGCACGGTCATGTGCGGGTACAGCGCGTAGTTCTGGAAGACCATCGCGATGTCGCGATCCTTCGGGGAGCGGTCGTTGACGGTCTCGCCGCCGATCTTCACCTCGCCGCTGGAGATGTCCTCGAGGCCGGCGATCATCCGCAGCGCCGTCGACTTCCCGCAGCCCGACGGCCCGACGAGGATCATGAACTCGCCGTCCTGGATGTCGAGGTCCATGTCTTTGACGGCTTCGAAACCGTCGGCAAAGGTCTTGGTGACTCCGTCGAGGACTATCTCTGACATCGGTTGGCTCCTTTATCCCTTGACGGCGCCGGCGGTGAGCCCGGCGACGATTCGGCGCTGGAAGATGAGGACGAAGACGATGATCGGCACCGTCACGACTACCGCCGCGGCAGCGATGCTGCCGGTCGGCGCGGTGAACGACGATTCGCCGGTGAAGAAGGCAAGCGCGGCGGGAACGGTCCGCGACGCGTCCGAGCTGGTCAGCGAGATCGCGAAGAGGAAGTCGTTCCAGCAGAAGATGAAGACGAGAATCGCGGCGGTGAAGACGCCCGGAGCGGCCAGCGGCACGATCACTTTCGTGAACGCCTGGAACGGCGTCGCCCCATCGACCTGGGCCGCCTGCTCGAGCTCCCAGGGGATCTCGCGGAAGAAGGCGACGAGGACGTAGATCGCCAGCGGCAGCGAGAAGGTGAGGTAGGGGATGATCAGCCCGAGCCAGGTGTCATAGAGACCCAGCGCCCGCCACATGTCGAACAGCGGACCGACGGTCGAGATCGGCGGGAACATCGCGATCGCCAACGCCCCGGCGAGGATCAGCCGCTTGCCGGGGAACTCGAGGCGGGCGATCGCGTAGGCGGCGAAGGAGGCGAGGACGATCGAGATCACCGTCGTGATCAGCGCGATCCCGATCGAGTTGATCAGCGGCTTGATGAACGGGCTGTCGTCGATCCCGCCTTCGAACAGGCTCTTGTAGTTGTCGAAGGAGACGCTCTGGGGGATGAAACGCTGGTCGGTCAGCTCTTCCGGCGGCTTCAGCGAGATCGAGATCAGCCAGAGCACGGGGATCAGGGCGAGGACGACCACGAGGACGATGGCGATGCTCCAGAGGGCGTAGTCGCGGCCGGTGCGGTGTTCCATCTCAGCCCCCCGGTCGGCCTTCGTCGAGTTTGGTCCCGAAGCCGCGGACGAAGATGAAGGCGATCAGGAACACGCAGAGGAAGATCAGCACCGAGACCGCCGAGCCGAGGCCGAGGTTGAGGCGCGAGATCAGCTGGTTGTAGCCGAGGATCGAGACCGATTCGGTGTCCAGCGCACCGCGGGTCATGATGAAGATCGTGTCGAAGACGCGGAAGGCGTCGAGGGTGCGGAACAGCAGCGCGACGAGGATCGCCGGCTTCATAAGGGGCAGCGTGATCCGGGTGAAGCGCTGCCAGGCGCTGGCGCCGTCGACCCGCGCCGCCTCGTAGAGCTGGCTGTCGATCGTCACCAGCCCAGCGAGCAGCAGCAGCGCCATGAACGGGGTCGTCTTCCAGACCTCGGCCATGATGATCACCGCGAAGGAGCTGAAGCGGCCGCCGAACCAGTCCATTTCGTCGGAGATCAGCGGCAGGTTGTTGACGAACCCGGTTTCCGGCGAGAAGGCGAATTGCCAGGCGAAGGCGGCGACCACGGTGATGATCCCGTAGGGGATGAGGACCGAGGTGCGGACGACGCCCCGGCCGAAGATCGCCCGGTGCATGACCAGCGCGATCGCCATTCCCAGCACCAGCTCGATCGCGACCGAGGTGACCATGATGAAGACGGTGTTGAAGAGGTCCGTCCACCAGAGGTCGGAGGAGAGGACGGCGGTGTAGTTGCTGAGCCCGACGAAGCCGCCCTCGTCGGGGAAGCGGAGGTCAACGTCCTGCAGGGAGAGGACGACGGCGTAGGCGATCGGGTAGGCGGTGACGAGCAGCATCGCCACGACCGCCGGCGCGCACAGCATCCAGGCGAGTTTGCGCTCCGAGCGGGTGCGGGAGGAGGCCTTGGCGGGGGTGGTCTCGGATGGGTTTGGGCTCGCGGGTGCGTTGGCCTCCATCAGAGCAGCCCTTCTCGCTTGACCGCGTCTTCGAGGTTCGACTTCAATTCCTCGTAGACCGATTCGGTGTCTTCGGGGTCGATCTTGTCCGGCGGGTGCAGCGAGCGCTGGACCGCCAATGAGACATCCTGGTAGGCCGGCGTCGTCGGCCGCGGCCCGGAAGCTTCGATCGATTCTTTGACCAACTGGGCGAAGCCGGGGTAGGCCTTGGTCACGGCTTTGTCGGTGTAGAGGTCGGAGCGCGAGGGCGGCAGCCCGTCGAGTTCGACCGCGGTTTTCTGGCTGGTGTCGTTGGCAAGGCAGGCGGCCGCTTCGAAGGCGACGTCCTTGTTTTCCGAGAAGGAGCTGACCGCGAGGTTGAAGCCGCCGAGCGGCGGTTTGCTCGGCGTGTTCGCGTCGACCCGCGGGAAGCGGGCGAAGCCCATTACCTTGCCGATGTCAGGTGCTTCTTCCTGGGCGCTCGCGTAGGCGAAGGTGTAGTTGGTCATGAAGGCCGATTCGCCGGCCTCGAAGCCGAGCCGGGCGGTGTCCTCGTCGGAGGTAGAGAGGCTCGGCGGCGCGGCGCCGCCGTTGGCGAGCTTGCCGATCACTTCCAGTGCCTTTTCGGTCGGTCCCTGTTCGAGGTCGACTTCTTCGGGGCCGGAGAGGATTTCGGTGCCGGCGCTCTCGATCAGCGCGTTGACCCAGACCATGTAGCCCTCGTAGCGGTTCGCCTGGACCTGGATCGAGCTCGCTTCTTTCAGGCCTTCCGCGACTTCGATCATTTCGTCCCAGGTTTTGGGCGGCTGTTTGACCAGGTCTTTGCGGTACCAGAGAAGCTGGGTGTTGGTGTTGAACGGCGCCGCGTAGAGCTTGTCTTCGAAGGAGGCCGTCTCGATCACGTTGGGGAAGACCTTTTCGGTGACCTGTTTCTTCAACGGCCCGGTCCACTCTTCGACCCAGCCGGCGTTGGCAAACTCGCCGGTCCAGATCACGTCCATGCCGACGATGTCGATCGAGGAGTCCTCGGCGCCGAGCCGCCGGACCAGCTGTTCGCGCTGCTGGCTGGCGTCGGTGGGGAGGAATTCCGGCGTGATCTCGTATTTGCCCTTCGATTCTTCCGAGCACCGTTTCGAGACTTCCTCGATCGTCCCGCCCGGCTGGATCGCGACGAAGAAGGTGAGGTCGCGCGTTCCGTTTTCGTCGGAGGAACCGCCGCAGGCGGCGAGGCCGAATGCGGCCAGCGAGAGAGCCGCGAGGCCGATCAAGCGCGCCGTCCAGCTCGATGTCAAGGTCGCTCCTCCATCGTCCACCCCTTCCCAAGGGGTGCAATGAGAAGTTGCCCGCGAGGCGTCTTGTCTAAACGTCGGCTAAAAGCGCCTCGAGTGCCCGATGCAGGCCGGCGACGGCCGAGTCGAGAGGCGCTTGGTCGCCGGCGGCGCGGGCGCGGATCAGGGCGCCCTCGATCGTCGAGACGACGAGCCCGGCGAAGTGCTCGGCCTCGTCTCTGCCTACGCCTTCATCGCGCAGAGCGGCGGCGATCGGCGCTTCCCAGCTTTCGAAGGCCGCGGTGGCGGCGGCGGCCAGCGCCGGGTCCTCCGGCCGCGCCAGGGCAGCGGCGGCGACCGGGCAGCCGAGCCGCTCGGGCTGGTCCTTGACCCGGCGGCGGAACATCTCGCCGAAGGTGCTGAGGGTCTCGGCGAGGCCGAGCTCGGCGAGCGAGCTTTCGATCGCGGCGCGGATCTCCCGCCCCTCGAGTTCGGCTGCCTCGATCGCGAGCTGGCTCTTGCCGCCGGGGAAGTGGTGGTAGATCGAGCCGCGGGGGGCCTTGCCGCGCGCGGCGACGTCGCGCAGCTCCATCCCCGCGTAGCCCTTCTCGGCGAGCAGCCTGCGGGCGCCGTTCAGCAGCCGATCGCGACCGTCGCGTCGCGTCGGTTCGATCGCCTTGGCATCGGCAATTCGCGTTATGCCCACGGTCATAGTATAGTCGTCGCCATGATGTATGACCGTGGGCATAGAGCGAGCGTCATGATCGCCTGCACCGGCGCCTTCCTTGTCTTCCTCGACACGACGATCGTCAACATCGCCTTCCCGGACATCTCGGCCTCGTTCCCGGAGGCGAGCCGCGGCCTGCTCTCCTGGGTCCTCGACGGCTACTTCGTCGTCATCGCCGCGCTGCTGGTGCCGGCCGGTGGGCTCGCCGACCGCTTCGGACACAAGCGCGTCTTTCTCGGTGGGCTCGGAGTCTTCACCCTCGCCAGCCTGCTCTGCGCGATCGCACCTTCGCTCGAGACGCTGATCGCCTTCCGCATCCTGCAAGGAGCGGGAGCGGCGGCGATCGCACCGACCTCGCTGGCGATCGTCCTCGACAGTTTCCCGGCCGAGAAGCGGGCTACCGGCGTTGGTCTCTGGGGGGCGGCCGCCGCGGCCGCCGCAGCGACTGGCCCCACCCTCGGTGCC
Source organism: Solirubrobacterales bacterium (assembly GCA_033856415.1). Taxonomy (GTDB): domain Bacteria; phylum Actinomycetota; class Thermoleophilia; order Solirubrobacterales; family 70-9; genus VAYN01. Next base: position 39,583 of record JAWVFA010000033.1, read on the forward strand.
GCCCTCGTCGAAATCGACAGCTGGCGGCTCGTCTTCCTCGTCAACCTGCCGCTCGGCGCCGCGCTGCTACTTGCCGGCCGCCGGTTGCTGGCCCACCAGGCGCTCGGGGACAGCCGCCTGCCGGATCTGCCGGGAGCGCTGATGCTGGCGCTCGGACTGGCGGCGGTGACGCTGGGGATCGTCGAGAGCAACGACTGGGGATGGACCGGCGCCGGCACGCTCGCCGCCTTCGCCGCCGCCGCCCTCTTGCTCGGCGCGGTCGTGGGCCGCAGCCTGCGCCACCCGCGGCCGATCGTCGAGCCGGCCCTCTTCGCCCACCGCTCGTTCTCGCTCGGCAACCTCGGCACCCTGCTCTTCGCTGCCGCCTTCTTCTCCCTGATCCTCGGCAACGTCCTCTTCCTCACCACGGTCTGGGGCTACAGCATCCTCAGCGCCGGCCTCGCCGCCCTCCCCGGGCCGGCGATGACGACCGTCGTCTCTGGTCCAGCCGGCCGCCTCGCCGATCGTTTCGGCCACCGCGCCGTGGTCGTGCCGGGGACCCTCGTCTTCGCCGCCGGGGCGCTGGTGCTGCGCTCGGCCGGCGCCGAGCCGGACTATCTCGGCCTCTGGTTCCCCGGCGCGATCCTGACCGGGATCGGCATCGGCCTCGCCTTCCCGACCCTCGGCTCGGCCGCGGTCCGCGACGTCGCCGACGACCGTTTCGCCACCGCCAGCGCCGTCAACGCCGCCTTTCGCCAGGTCGGCGCCGTCCTCGGCACCGCGATCCTGATCGCCATCGTTGGCGAACCGGCATCGCTGACGGCAGCACTCGACGTCTCCGACAGCGCCTACCTCTTTGCCGCAGTCGCCTCGCTTGCTTCAGGCGTCGCCGCGCTCGGCCTGCGCCGGCAGCGAGCGCCAGGCGCGCTCGGCGTCGGCGAGGCTGAGGGCCAGGCTGCGGTCGCCGGCGGCGATCTCGATCGCCTCGCCCCCGACCTCGCCGAGCAGGGTCGCGCCTAGCTCCTCGAGCGTCGCCCGCTCGCCGCTGACGACGAAGCCGCCCGCACCCTCGCCGAAGAGCGCCTCCTCGGGGCTGCAGCCGCGCTCGCGCAGGTGCTGGAGGTCGACCCGGCAGCCACGCCCGCCGGCGATCGCCGACTCGGCCAGGGCGACGGCGAGGCCGCCGTCGGAGACGTCATGGGCGGAGGAGAGGCGGCCGGCGCGGATCGCGGCGCGGACGACATCGCAGGCGGCGGCGACCGCGGCGACGTCCGGGGCCGGCAGTCCCATCCCCAGTTCGCCGCGCTGCTTTGCCAGCTCGGTGCCGGCGAGGTTCGGTTCGAAGGGGCCGATCAGGCCGATCGCGTCGCCCTCGCGGAGGAAAGCGTTGCCGGCGACCTGCGCCGCGTCGGGCAGCTCGCCGACCATCGCCACCACCGGGGTCGGGTAGATCGGCCCGTCGGGCCCCTCGTTGTAGAGGGAGACGTTGCCGCCGACGACGGGGACGCCGAGCGCGTTGCAGGCGTCGGCGAGGCCGCTGACGGCGCGGTCGAGCTGCCAAGCGCCGGTTGGCTTCTCGGGGTTGCCGAAGTTGAGGCAGTTGGTCAAGCCGAGGGGCTCGGCGCCGACGCAGGCGAGGTTCTGGGCGCACTCGAGCACCGCCTCGATCGTCCCCTCGTAGGGGTCGCAGGCGACGCGGCGGCCGTTGCCGTCGATCGAGACGGCGATCGCGTTGCCCGCCTCGGGCAGCTGCAGGACGGCGGCGTCGGCCTGCTCGGGCCGGCGCACGGTGCGGGAGCCGACGATCGAGTCGTACTGCTCGAAGGCCCACCGCTTGGAGGCGATGCTCGGCGCGCTCAGCAGCGCCAGCAGCTCGTCGGCCGCGCTCGCCCCGGCCGCCAGCGTCTCGCGATTTCCGTAGATCCAGCCCTCCGGCGCGGCCGGGTCGAGGTCGTAGAGCGGGCAGCCGTCGACCAGCGCCTCGACCGGCATCTCGCCGACGACTTCGTCGCCGCGCAGGATCCGGATCTGGCCGCCCTCGGTGACGGTGCCGATCGTCGCCGAGCCGGTCTGCCACTTCTCGCAGATCGCTCGTACCTCCTCGACGCGGCCCGGCTCGACCACCGCCAGCATCCGCTCCTGGGACTCGGAGACCATGATCTCGAAGGGCTCCATGTCGGCCTCGCGCAGCGGCACCTCGTCGACGTCGACGTCGATCCCGACCCCGCCGGCGCTGGCCATCTCCCCGGCCGAGGAGGTCAGCCCTGCGGCGCCGAGGTCCTGCAGCGAGACCAGCAGCCCCTTCGCGAGCAACTCGAGGCAGCACTCGAGCAGCTTCGACTCCTCGAAGGGGTCGCCGATCTGCACCGTCGGCCGCTTCGCCTCGTCGCCCTCGCCGAGCTCGGCAGAGGCGAGCACCGAGGCGCCGCCGATCCCGTCGCGCCCGGTCGAGGCGCCCATCAGGACGATCGAGTTGCCCGGCCCGGCCGCCGCCGCCCGGACCATGTCCTTGGTCTTGGCGAAGCCGATGCACATCGCGTTGACCAGGCAGTTGTGCTCGTAGGGATCCTCGAAGTAGATCTCGCCGCCGACCGTCGCCACCCCGATCGAGTTGCCGTAGTGGCCGATGCCGCGCACCGCGCCGTCGAGCAGGTGGCGCGAGCGGACCGAGTCGAGCTCCCCGAAGCGGAGGCTGTCGAGGATCGCGATCGGTCGCGCCCCGATCGCGAAGACGTCGCGGAGGATGCCGCCGACCCCGGTGGCCGCGCCCTGGAACGGTTCGACCGCGCTCGGGTGGTTGTGGGACTCGACCTTGAAGGCGACCGCGTAGCCGGAGCCGACGTCGACGGCGCCGGCGTTCTCACCCGGGCCCATCACCACCCGCTCGCCCTCGGTTGGCAGCTTCGCCAGCAGCTTGCGCGAGTGCTTGTAGGCGCAGTGCTCGGACCAGAGCAGGCTGAACATCGCCAGCTCGACGTCGTTCGGCTCGCGCCCCAGCTTCTCGACGATCAGCTCGTACTCGGAATCGGTCAGCCCCAGCTCGCGGTATTTCGGGGTACCGACCGTCATTCGCTAGGCGCCTTTCCGTCCTCCTGGTTCGCAAAAGCGCCTTGGCTCACCCGCTCGAAGACCGCCAGACCGTCGGTCGAGCCCGTCAGCGGGTCGACGGCGTGCTCCGGGTGGGGCATCAGGCCGAGCACGTTGCCGAGTTCGTTGGTCACCCCGGCGATGTCGCGGACCGAGCCGTTGGAGTTGTGCCCGTCGGCATAGCGGTAGGCGACCTGCCCGTTCGCGTCGAGCTGGTCGAGCATCTCCTCCGGCGCGTAGTAGCGGCCTTCGCCGTGCTTGGCCGGAATCGAGAGCTGCTCGCCGCTGCCCTCCTCGACCAGCTCGACCTGGTGGCAGCGGAAGCGCAGCTCGACGTTGCGCAGCAGCGCTCCGGGTAGCAGCCCCGCCTCGCAGAGGACTTGGAAGCCGTTGCAGATGCCGATCACCGGTGCCCCGCCCGCCGCGGCCTCGGCGACGGCCTCCATCGCCGGAGAAAAACGCGCAATTGCCCCCGCTCGCAGGTAGTCGCCGTAGGAGAAGCCGCCGGGGACGACGACGCCGTCGACGCCGTCGAGGTCGCGGCTTTCGTGCCAGACGAGCCGCGCCCCGTCGCCGGCGAGCTCGCAGGCGTGCAGCGCGTCCCGCTCGTCACAGGATCCGGGGAACTGGAGAACGCCCCAGATCACAGGGTCTGAATCTCGTAGTCCTCGATCAGGGGGTTGGCGAGAAGCTTCTCGCAGAGCTCGCCGAGCCGCTCCGGGCTCTCGGCCTCGAGCTCGACCATCCGCCCGACGTGGACATGCTCGATGCCCTCGAAACCGAGCGCCGGCAGCGCCCGCTCGACGGCCTTGCCCTGGGGGTCGAGGATGCCCTCCTTCGGGCGGATCAGCACGCGTGCCTTCACAGGTCCAATCTAACGATTGCTGCGGCCGCGCCGCTCGAAGCGCGCTGCCGCGAAGCGGCGTTTTTAGAACGACTCGCCGGTGATTCGCTCGTAGGCCTCGACGTATTTGGCCCGCGTCTGCTCCACCACATCGGCCGGCAGCTCGGGCGCCGGCGGCTTCTTGTCCCAGCCGGTCTCCGAGGCCCAGTCGCGGACGTACTGCTTGTCGAAAGAGGGAGGGGTGACGCCGGGCTGATAGCTCGCCGCGGGCCAGAAGCGGGAGGAGTCCGGGGTCAGGACCTCGTCGCCGAGGACGACCTCGGCGCCGGCGTGGCGGCCGAACTCGAACTTGGTGTCGGCGAGGATGATTCCCCGCTGGGCGGCGTGTTGGGATCCGCGCTTGTAGACCTCGATCGAGATCCGCCGCAGCTCTTCCAGCAGCGCCCGGTCGCCGACTATTTCGGCGGCGCGGTCGAAGTCGACGTTCTCGTCGTGGTCGCCGATCTCGGCCTTGGTCGAGGGGGTGAAGATCGGCTCCGGCAGTTGGTCGGACTCGACCAGGCCGGAGGGGAGCTCGATCCCGCAGACCGAGCCGCTCTCCTTGTATTCCTTCCAGCCCGAGCCGGAGAGGTAGCCGCGGACGACGCACTCGACCGGGTACATCTCCAGCTTGCGCACCCGCATCGCCCGTTCGGCGACCTCCTCGGGCACGTCCTCGGAGATGAAGTGGTTGGGGACGATGTCCTCGGTCAGCCCGAACCAGAAGACCGACATCCGGTTCAGCACCTTGCCCTTGTCGGGGATCGGCGTCGGCATCACCACGTCGTAGGTGGAAATGCGGTCTGAGGCGACCATCAGCAGGTCGTCCTCGAGCTCGTAGATCTCGCGCACCTTCCCGGAGGAAAGGAGCTTTAGGTCGGCGAGGTTCGGCATCGATGGCGATGCTAACCATCTCGCTGGCTACAAAGATCTCCGAGCGGTGTGGGACGGAGGTCACACCCCGCGTTTAGGAACCTCTGGGATGCTTACCCTCGTGGCGTTCCCTCCCGAAGTCCAGCGCAATCCCTTGGTGCAGACGCTGCGCTGGGCCTTCCGCCCGATCCCCTTTCTGGAGGACTGCCGTCGCCGCTACGGCGATTCCTTCGGCCTCCGCTTCCTTGGCTTCGAGCGGCCGATGGTGCTGATCTCCGACCCTGAGGCGATCAAAGCGCTCTACCGGGAGCCCAGTCACGGCCTGCCGCCGGGGCGCAACCTCATCCTCGAGCCGATCGTTGGTTCGAAGTCGCTGCTGATCCAGGAGGGCGCCGAACACCTCAGCCGCCGCCGGCTGATGCTGCCGCCCTTCCACGGTGAGCGGATGCGCTCCTACGAGGAGACGATGAACGCGATCGTCGAGGCGGAGATCGACTCCTGGCCGCTGAACAGCGAGTTCCCGATCCACGAGCGGATGCAGGCGGTGACGCTGGAGGTGATCCTGCGGGTCGTCTTCGGCGTCTCCAGCGGGCCGCGGCTCGACCGGCTGCGGGAGATGCTCTCGACCGTCCTGCAGGAAACCGCGACGCCGGGCCGGCAGGTGCTCGGGCTGGCGCTGCAGCGCTTCGGCGGGCGCGGCATGTTCGCCCGCTTCGAGGGCCAGCTGCGCGAAGTCGACGACCTGCTCCTCGCCGAGATCGCCGAGCACCGAGAACGGCCCGACCTGGAGGAGCGCGAGGACATCCTCTCGATGCTGATGCAGGCCGAGTTCGAGGACGGCACGCGGATGGAGGACCGCGAGCTGCGCGACCAGCTGATGACGCTGCTGCTGGCGGGGCACGAGACCACCGCGACCGCGCTGGCCTGGACCTTCGACCTGCTGCTGCGCCACCCGGCGGTGCTGGGACGGCTGCGCGACTCGCTCGAGGCGGGCGACGAGGACTACCTGCGGGCGACGATCTCCGAGTCGTTGCGGCTGCGGCCGGTGATCCCGCTGGCCGGGCGCCGGCTCTCGAAAGAGCTGGTGACCGACGGGATGAGGCTGCCGGAGGGCACCGACGTGACGCCGGCGATCTGGCTCACCCACACCCGGCCCGACGTCTATCCCGAGCCCTTCGCCTTCAAGCCCGAGCGCTTCCTCGAGGACGGTCCCGACACCTACGCCTGGATCCCCTTCGGCGGCAGCGTCCGCCGCTGCATCGGCGCCACCTTCGCCGAGTTCGAGATGCGGGTCGTCCTGCGCGAGGTGCTGACCCGCTGCGAGCTCCACAAGGCCAGCCCGCTCCCCGAGCGCACCGGTCGCCGCAACATCACCCTCTCGCCGCGCGACGGCACCCCCGTGGTCGTCACCGACCGCCAACCGGCCTGCGAGCCGGTGGCAACGCCCACCGCAATCTGACAACACGTTACGAACGTTTTTGTCTACACTCCTCCCATGGAGGCACTTCTGGAGAGGGGGACGGACGTGGAGAGTTGGAACGACGAGCGGCTGGACGAACTAAGCCGGCGGATGGACGCGGGCTTCGAGAAGATGGCTACCAAGGTGGAACTGACGGCCACCAAAGAGGAAATGAACCAGCGCTTCGACGAGGTGGATAGACGCTTCGACGAGGTGGACAGACGCTTCGACGAGGTGGGCGGACGCTTCGGCGAAATCAATGCTCAGTTTGCACATATCAACGATCGGCTCGATCGCATCAACAACACTCTGCTCGTGGGCGCCTTCGGCGTGATCGCCGCGATGATCGCGAACGGGATCTGGGGCTGAAAACTCAGCCGCGGGACTTGGCCGGCGAGTGGGGGTGCTCCTTCGCCCACTTGGCGATCGTGCCGGAGCCGGAGATCACCTCGCCGTCCTCGAGGACGAGGATCGGAACCTCGTTGGTGCCGCTGAGGCGCTTGACCTCCTCGCGGTCGGCGCTGCGGCTGCCCCAGGTCCACGCCGCCATCCGGTAGCCGCCGACGGTCTTGATCTCGTACTCGTAGCCGGCCGCGTCGAGCGCCTTGCCGGCCTTCGCGCAGGGATGGGCGAAGCCGGGTCCGTGCGTCTTCTGGCCGCAGGTGTAGAGGATCATCGCTTCGACCTTACCTCAGCGCTTCGAGCCGCTCGAAGATCTCGGGCACGTGGGTGAGGTAGGCGTTGTAGTCGAAGACGGCGTCGAGATCGAGGTCGGGGGCGGCCTCGGCGAGCAGGTCGCGGAACTCCGTTCGGGTGTCCCAAGCTCGCTGGGCGTTCTCCTGGACGACGCGGTAGGCGTCATCGCGGGTCATCCCGGACTCGACCAGGGCGGTCAGCGCCCGCTGGCTGAAGAGGGCGCCGTGGGTGAGGCCGAGGTTCTCCTGCATCCGCTCCTCGTTGATCCGCATCCCGCTGGCGACGCCCGTCGCCAGGGCCTGCATGTAGTCGAGGGCGATCGTCGCGTCGGGCAGGATCACCCGCTCGGCGCCGGAGTGGGAGATGTCGCGCTCGTGCCAGAGGGCGACGTTCTCGGTCCCCGCCTGCGAGTAGCCGCGCAGCACCCGGGCGAGGCCGGTGATCCGCTCGGTGCGGATCGGGTTGCGCTTGTGCGGCATCGCCGAGGACCCCTTCTGGCCAGCGGCGAACGGCTCTTCGACCTCGCGCACCTCGGTTTTCTGCAGGTTCCGCACCTCGGTCGCGAAGCGCTCGAGCCCCGCGCCGGCGATTGCGATCGCCGCCAGCAGGACCGCGTGGCGGTCGCGGGGGATGACCTGGGTGGCGACGTCCTCGCGCTCGAGCCCGAGCTTCTCCATCACCCGCGCCTCGACCGCCGGCGGGACCGAGGCGTAGGTACCGACCGCACCGGAGAGCTTGCCGAAGCGAAGCTGCGCGAAGGCCCCCTCGAGGCGTTTGAGGTTGCGGTCGGCCTCGAAGGCGAAGCCGGCGAGGCGCAGCCCGAAGGTGGTCGGCTCGGCGTGGACGCCGTGGGTGCGGCCGACGCAGAGGGTGTCGCGGTGCTCGAGCGCCCGCTCGACCAGGGCGTCGCGGTAGGCGCGGGCGCTGTCGAGGACGATCTCGCCGGCCGCCTGCAGCTGCAGCCCCAGGGCGGTGTCGAGCACGTCGGAGGAGGTGAGGCCGTAGTGGATCCAGCGGCCGTGCTCGCCTACCGACTGGGCGACGACGTCGACGAAGGCGGCGACGTCGTGGTCGGTCACCTTCTCACGCTCGTCGACGGCCTCGACCGTGAACGCCGCTCGCTCGCGCGCCTCGCGCGCGGCGTCCTCGGGGACGACGCCCTCTGCCGCCCAGGCCTCGGTCGCCGCCAGCTCGACCTCGAGCCAGCTCTCGAGCTTCGCCTGCGGGGTCCAGACCGCCCCGATCTCGGGACGGGTGTAGCGGGGGATCACGCGTTAATTATCCGCGCGGCGAGGACGCCGGCGTTTTTCGCCCCGTCGATCGCCACGCAGGCGACCGGAATGCCTGGGGGCATCTGTACCGCCGAGAGCAACGCGTCGAGGCCGCCGAGGCTCTTGCCGAGGATCGGCACGCCGATCACCGGCAGGTCCGTGTGGGCGGCGGCGACTCCCGGCAGCGCGGCCGACATCCCGGCGCCGGCGATGATCACCCTCAGCCCCCGCATGCGCGCGTTCTGGCAGTACTCGCGGACCAGCTCCGGGTCGCGGTGGGCGCTCATCACCCGCACCTCGTAGCGGATGCCCGCTTCCTCCAGGGCTTTGCCGGCGGGCTGCATCTTGGGTTTGTCGTTCTTCGAACCCATGATGATCCCGACGTGCGGCTCGTCGACGTCGATTTCCTCGAATGCTTCCTCCACGGCCGGCATCGTCGCCGCCTGGGTGGGGTCGGCCGGCCCGGTGGGGTCAGGCGACCCCGTCCCGGTCGGCTGGGGTTCCTCTGAAATCTCGCTCATCTCGTTCCTCTCTCGATTAGCTGGGGACGCGCTCGACGGCGCGGGCGGCGATGTCGGTGCGGACCTGCATTCCCTCGAAGGAGATCCGGCCGGCGGCATCGTATGCACGATCGCGCGCCTCGGCGGGGCTCGCTCCGAGGCCCGTCACGTTCAGTACCCGCCCGCCGGCGGTGACGATCTCGCCGTCGCGCTCGGCGGTGCCGGCGTGGGTGACCTCGGCGATCGCCGCCGCCTCGGCCAAGCCAGCGATCACGTCCCCCTTCGAGGAGGACTCGGGGTAGCCGGCGGAGGCGAGGACGACGGTCACCGCCCAGTTGTCGTCGAACTCGGCCGTCATACCGGCCAGGCCACCGGGCTCGCGGGCGGCGAGGAAGAGCCGGGCGAGGTCCGTACGCAGCCGCGGCAGCACCGCCTGCGTCTCGGGGTCGCCGAAGCGGGCGTTGAACTCGAGCACCTTGGGACCGTCGGCGCCGATCATCAAGCCCGCGTAGAGGATGCCGTGGAAGGGAACGCCGCGGGCGGCCATCGTCGCGACGACGGGCAGATGGACGCGTTCGACGATCTCCTCGACCTCGGTCGGGCCGAAGCCGGGAACGGGGGAGTAGCTGCCCATGCCGCCGGTGTTCGGTCCCTGGTCGCCGTCGAAGATCCGCTTGTAGTCCTGGGCCGGCGCGAGCGGGACCACGTTCTCGCCATCGCAGATCGCCAGCAGCGAGAGCTCCTCGCCCTCGAGGAAGTCCTCGAGCACGACCGTGGTCGAACCGAAGCGCTGCTCGGTGAAGAAGACGTCGACGGCCTCGCGAGCCTCCCCTTCGCTCTGGCAGATGATCACGCCCTTGCCCGCGGCGAGCCCGTCGGCCTTCAGCACGGTGGGATAGGAGGTGGCGGCGAGCTGCTCGATCGCCTCCTCCCGGCTGCGCAACAGGACATGGCCGGCGGTGGGCACCCCGGCCTCCTGCATCAGCTGCTTGGCGAAGGCCTTCGACCCCTCAAGCTCGGCCGCCGCCTTGGTCGGGCCGAAGGCGGGAATGCCAGCGGCCTCGAGCGCGTCGACGGCGCCGGCGACGAGGCCCGCCTCGGGACCGATCACAGCCAGGTCGACGGCGTACTCCTGCGCAGCGGCAACGATCGCCGCCGCGTCGTCGGCGGCTACGCCCGGCAGGCACCTGGCGTCGGCCGCGATCCCGGCATTGCCGGGCGCGCAGAGAACGTCGTCAACCTGCGGCGAGCGCCGCAGCGCCCGCACGATCGCGTGCTCGCGACCGCCCCCGCCTACGACCAGTGCCTTCAACGGTCCAGGTCTAGAGCGCGCTGGCCAGGTCCTCGGCGGGCATAGCCGCCAGGGTCTGGCTCGTCATCGTCCCGCGCGAGCCGAGCTCGACCGAGACCTTGGCCATCGTCTTCTCGTCGGGCGCTTCGACAACGGTGACGAAGTCGTACTGCCCCAAGGTCGCGTACTGGGCCACCACCTTCGCCCCAATCTGTTCGACCTCCCGGTTCACCTCAGCAACCCTGCCCGGATTGTTCTTCAACGTCCGAACACCCTCAGCGGTCAGATTCGTGAGCATCAAATAAGTAGGCATCCCGGGACCCCTTTCACGTATAGATCGGCCTCCGAGTCAACCGTACCCGGTTGGGAGGGACTGGGCACCTGCCGGCTGCGCCTAGTACGCGTAGTAGCCGGCGTGGATGTGGTCGCAGTGGTCCGGCAGGGCGAAGGCCGGGCCGAGGCCGTCTAGGTCGAAGCAGTAGATGAGCTCCGTCGGGTGCAGCGGCGGTGCCAGTTGGGCGAGGGCGTAGCCAAGCTCGGCGCAGGGGGCGGTGGTTGAGGTATCGGTGCAGGAGACGCCGTCGACGGCGGCGATGTCCATCGCCCGCCCGTAGAAGTGGTTGGAGACATTGCCCGAGGCGGTCATCTGCGAGTGGTCGGAGCGCAGGGAGGTGATCGTGATCTGGTGGTCTTTGGTCATCAGCGCCAGGAGGCCGGTGACGCGCTGGTCGAGCATGCCAGCCTGGATGTCGCGCAGCTCGAGGTCGTTGGAGAGGGTGAGGTTCTGCCAGTTGATCTGGGAGGCGACCTCGCCGGGGAGGACGATCGTCCACGCTTTGCTGGTGACCGCGCACTTGCCCGCCAGCTGGTCTGCCTCGTTGGCTACAGCGTCGACGTACCAAGCGGCCTGGTTGTGGGTGAAGACACCGGCGTCGATGCCGCCGCGCGACCACATCAGCCGCGCCAGCGTCGCCGCCGAGTCGTCGATGTCGGCGTGGCGGAGGCGGCCATCCTTGTCGCCGTCGACCGCGTAGCGGTTCCACTCCATCGGGTCGAGGCCGAGCGGGCCTTCGGTTCGCATCTGCTGCTCGCTCATGCCGCGGCCGAAGTTCGACTCCAGCCGGGCGATCGCCGCCAGGGTCCAGACGCCGCGCCTGCCGAGTTCGTAGCGGCCGGCGGCGGCCTCGAAGGCGGCCAGGTAATCCTCCGGGATCTGCTTCTTCCAGTCGTCGGCCGGCGTGCACTTGAAGACCTGGATCTGCGGCGTCAGGGTCATCATCGAGTAATTGCTGCCGACTTCGGCGGCGTAACAGCCGGCGTTGGCGAGCACCTCTTCGACGTACCAGTCGGCGTGGTTGTAGGCGAAGATCGCGCCCCAGACGTCCTCGGGCATGCCGGCGGCGTCGAGGTAGCGCGCCGCGGCGTAGATCGCGTCTTCGGGGTTGTTCGGATCCTTGACGCCGTCGCCGTTGGCGTCGACCCCGTACATCGCCCAGGTTTCCGGCATGAACTGCATCCAGCCGACGGCGCCCGCGTAGGAGGGGCCGAGGTTGGTGCCGAAAGCGGTCTCGATTGCGTTGATCCCCGCCAGGATCGCCGGGCCCTGCGGGCCGAGTCCGTAGCGGTCGGAGGCGGCGTGGTAGATCGGAATAAGAACCGGCGGCACGCCGTTGATCGCACAGCTCGAGGCGGGCAGCGAGGGGATCATGAAGGCACCGGCCGCGGGGGCGGTGGTCGCCCCACCCGCCGGGGCTTCGGTTTCCGTGTCGGCTTCGGGAGCTTCGGCTTCGACCCCGCCTTCGCCGGCATTGACGCCTCCGTTTGGCGGCGGCGTCTTCGTCGCCGGGCCTGGCGGCGGCACCAGAGTTTCGTTCTGCTTGACCGGCGCTTCGGCGGTCTCGCCGGCTTCGCTCGGAGCCGCCGGGGCTTCGAGCGCCGCACCGGGCGTCGGGGCCGCGATCGTGGTCGCCGCCTCGGCGCGCGCCACGGCGACGGGCACCGCTAGCGCCGCGGTCGCCGCCGCGGTCGCCATCACCGCCCTGATCTTGCTCGCGTGCTCCATCAGCCGAGGACGTTGACCACTCGCCACTGCTTGCTCTTCAGCTGTTCCATCTCCAGCCGCAGCTCGCTGGTCGCCCCGACCCGCAGCAGCGAGACGCTGACCGGGTAGATGCGGTCGTGCGAGGGGGCGGGGACGACGTTCAGGACTTTGGCCTTCGGGACCTCGACGCCGGCCGGCTGGCGCGGCGGGCGCTGCAGCAGCGCCTTGGTCACCTGCGGTACCGCGGTCGCCTTGAAGGCCTTGCGGACCGTCGTCGGGTCGCCGCCCGTCTCATAGACGACGAAGGCGTCGGCGAACTTGCGGGCCACAGCGACGGCGGCGGGACCGGCGGGCGGTCCGTCGACGCTTGCCCGGGAGGCGGTCGCGCCGGCGGGCTGGGCGGAGGGGCTGGAGGAGATCGTGTCGGTGGCCGGGTTGCCGGTGTTGGCGCTCGCGCTGGCGCCGCCGGCTTCGGCTTCCACCGCCTTCGAGCTCTCGACCTTCGAAGGCTTGTCCTGCTCGGGCGCTTTGAAGACGGGGGCGGCACCCTGCAGGGTCGGGTTAGGCGCTGGCTTCGGGGCCGGCTCGGTCGTCGGGGGCGCGGGGGCCGGCTCGCTCTTCAGCGCGACGTTCGGGGTGCTCGCCGAGCCGCCGCCGGAGGAGGCGAGCGAGTAGCCGCCGATCCCGATCGCCAGCGCCAGCACGACGGCGCCGCCGGCGACGGCGGCGCGGGCCGCGTCGTCGAGCCCGAGGAAGCCGTCCTGGAGCGGCCAGAGCACGCGGTCGCGCAGGGCCAGCGAGAGGTCCTCGAGGGCCTCGGGCGCCTGCCGCTTCGGGCGCGCGTTGATCGGGGTCTGGTCGTCGCTCATCAGGTCTTGCCGGTGCTCTCCCTAAGCCTACGGTGGCTGGCCTAATTAAAGAGCACCTTTATGAGGTTCTTGTTTCGGCAGAAACCGCCGCAAAGATGAGTCCTGCAGCACGCGCAGCGGGCTGCGCCTTTCGCGCCTACGCTTGCTGCGCTCAGGCAGGGCCTGCAGTGGGCGTGCCAACTCGCTCGAAGACGATCTCTCCTTCGGCGGCGTCGACCCGAACCCTGTCGCCTTCGCCGAACTCGCCCTCGAGGATCTTCAGCGCCAGCCTGTCGACCAGCTGCTTCTGGATCACCCGCTTCAGCGGCCGCGCCCCGTAAGTGGGGTCGTAGCCGAGGTTGCCGAGCAGGGTGCGAGCGTCGTCGCTCAGCTCGATCTCGATCCCGCGCTCATGGACCCGGCCGACCAGCTGGTCGACCTGGAGTTGCACGATTCGGGCGATATCCGCCTTCGAGAGCCGGTGGAAGATCACCGTGTCGTCGATCCGGTTGAGGAACTCCGGCTTGAAGGTCGCCGCCAGCACCTCTTCGATCTGCTCGCGAATCTGCTCGTCCACCTGCTCGCCGACGATCCGGTCGGAGCCGACGTTCGAGGTCATGATCAGGACCGTGTTGGTGAAGCTGACGGTCCGGCCCTGGCCGTCGGTCAGCCGCCCGTCGTCCATGATCTGCAGCAGCGTGTTGAAGACGTCGGGATGCGCCTTCTCGATCTCGTCGAGGAGCACGACCGCGTAAGGGCGGCGGCGCACCGCCTCGGTCAGCTGCCCGCCCTCCTCGTAGCCGACGTAGCCGGGGGGCGCGCCGATCAGCCGCGCCACCGTGTGCCTCTCCATGTACTCGGACATGTCGAGGCGGACGATCGCCTGCTCGGAGTCGAACATGAACTCGGCCAGCGCCTTCGCCAGCTCGGTCTTGCCGACGCCGGTCGGGCCGAGGAAGAGAAAGCTGCCGATCGGCCGGTGCGGGTCCGAGAGCCCGGCGCGCGAGCGCCGCAGCGCGTTGGAGACCGCGGCGATCGCCTCCTCCTGGCCGATCACCCGGTCGTGCAGCCGCTCCTCCATGTGAATCAGCTTCTCGACCTCGCCCTCCATCAGGCGGCTGACCGGGATCCCGGTCCATTTGGCAACGACCTCGGCGATGTCCTCCTCGGTCACTTCGTCGGCCAGCATCGTGCCGCCGCCGGAGTGCACCTCCTCGAGCCGCGCCTGTCCCGCGGCGATCTCTTTCTCGAGCTCGGGGATCTCGCCGAATTTGAGTTCGGCCGCGCGTTCGAGGTTGGTCTCCCGTTCGGCCTGCTCGACCTCGCGGTTCAGCTCCTCGAGACGGGCGCGCGCCTGGTTGATCTGCTCGATCGGCTCTTTCTCGTTCTGCCAGCGGGTGCGCAGCTCGGAGGCCTCCTCGCGGAGGTTGGCGAGGTCCTCCTCGAGCGCCTCGCGCCGCGCCTTGGACGCCTCGTCGGTCTCTTTCTTCAGCGCCTCGCGCTCGATCTCGAGCTGCTGGATCCGTCGCTCGACCTCGTCGATCTCGGTCGGCACCGAGTCGATCTCGATCTTCAGCCGGGAGGCCGCCTCGTCGATCAGGTCGATCGCCTTGTCGGGCAGGAAGCGGTCGGCGATGTAGCGCTCGGAGAGGGTCGCGGCGGCGACGATCGCCGCGTCGGAGATGCGGACGCCGTGGTGGTTTTCGTAGCGCTCCTTCAGCCCGCGCAGGATCGCGATCGTGTCGTTCATGTCGGGCTCGCCGACCAGCACCGGCTGGAAGCGCCGCTCCAGCGCCGCGTCTTTCTCGATGTGCTTGCGGTACTCGTCGAGGGTCGTGGCGCCGACCGCGCGGAGCTCGCCGCGGGCCAGCATTGGCTTCAGCAGGTTGGCGGCGTCGACCGCGCCTTCGGCGGCGCCGGCGCCAACGATCGTGTGGAGCTCGTCGAGGAAGAGGACGATCTGGCCCTCGGCCTGCTGCACCTCAGAGAGGACCGCCTTCAGCCGCTCCTCGAACTCGCCCCTGTATTTGGAGCCGGCCAGCAGCGAGCCGATGTCGAGCGCGATCACCCGCCGGTCGCGCAGGCTCTCGGGCACGTCGCCTTTGACGATCCGCTGCGCCAGGCCCTCGACGATCGCCGTCTTGCCGACGCCGGGGTCGCCGATCAGCACCGGGTTGTTCTTGGTGCGCCGGGAGAGGACCTGGATCACGCGGCGGATCTCCTCGTCGCGACCGATCACCGGGTCGAGCTTCCCCGTTTCGGCCTCGGCGGTCAGGTCGCGGCCGAACTTCTCCAGCGCCTGGACGTTGTCCTCGGCGTTCGGGGAGGTGACTTTGGCCGGGCCCTGCACGGCCTTGACCGCCTGCTCCAGCTCGCCCTTGTCCGGCAGCAGGTCGGAGACGCCCGAGCCGTCCTCGGCGAGTGCCAGCAGCAGGTGGCCGACGGTGATGTAGCTGTCGCCGAGCTTCGCCATCGCCTGCTCGGCGCCGCGGATCACCCGCGCCAGGTTCGAGGACATCTGCGGCTCGGCGCCGTCGCCCAGCGTCGGCAGCGCGGCGACCGCCTCCAGGGCCTGAGCTCGGGTTGCGGCCGGGTCGGCGCCGACCTTCTGCAGGACCGGGATCGCCATTCCCTCGGTCTGGTCGAGCAGCGCCAGCAGCAGGTGGGCCGAGGCGATCTCCGGATTGCGTCCGGCGCGCGCCAGCTCCTGCGCGGCCGCCACCGCTTCCCGCGATTTCTCCGTGAATCGATCCGCCTGCATCAGCTCGCCTCTCCGTTCTTCCGGTGGGTCTCGAGTTCCGCGACCCGCTTGCGCAGCCGCTCGCCTTCGGCGTGCAGCTTTTGCACCTGGGCTTCCAGCACCAGCACCGTTTCCACCCCGGCGAGGTTCAGCCCTTCGGCGGTCATCTGCTGGATCCGCCGCAGCCGTTCGACGTCGCGCTGGGAATAGAGCCGGGTGTTCTTCGGCGAGCGTTTCGGGGCGATCAGACCGCGCTGCTCGTACATCCGCAGCGTCTGCGGGTGCATCTCGGCCAGTTCGGCGGCGACCGAGATCATGAACACGCCCTGCTCCTCGTCGAAGGTCGCTTTGATGCTGCGGCGGTAGGTGGCCATCAGGCACCCGCCTTCCGCCGCAGCTCGGCGCGCGGGTCGGACCCGTTGAGGGTCTCGGCGAGTTTCTCGACCGCCTCGCTCTGCTCCTCGCTCAGATCGGCGGGGATCGCGATCTCGAGGCGGTAGCGGATGTCGCCGTGGCCCGAGCCTTTCGGCTTCGGCGGGCCCTCGCCGCGCAGTCTTTGGATCGTTCCGTGCCTGGTCCCCGGGGCGACCTTGATCTTCTTCGTCCCGTTCAGCGTCGGCACCTCGATCGTGCCGCCGCGAAGCGCCTCGGGAATCGAGATCGGCACGGTCACTTCGAGGTTGCCGTCGTCGCGCCGACTGAAAACCGGAGAAGTGGCGACCCGAGTCGTCACGTAGAGGTCGCCGGGAGGGCCGCCGCGGGGACCGTCCTCGCCTTTGTTGGCGAGACGGATCCGGGTCCCGTTCTTGACCCCGGCCGGGATGTTCACTTTGTAGCGCTTGTTCTGCTGGGTAAGGCCGGAGCCGCCGCAGGTCGGGCAGGGGTCCTCGATGATCTGTCCAGCGCCGCCGCACATCGAGCACGGCTGGCTGATCGAGAAGAAGCCCTGGCCCTGCGCCTCGACCCCGCGCCCTTCGCAGCGCGGGCAGATGGTGGGGGAGGTGCCGGGTTTGGCGCCGCTGCCGTGGCAGGTCGCGCAGCGGCTCGACTTCGGCACGGTGACGCTGATCTGGGTGCCGTTGACCGCCTGGTCGAAGCTGAGGGAGACCTCGGTCTCGAGGTCGCGGCCGCGTACTTGCTGCGGCCGCGACCGCCCCCCGCCGCCGCGGTTGAAGACTCCGCCGAGGATGTCGCCGAAGTCGAAGCCGCCGAAGCCACCCGGGCCGGTGCCGAACGGCGCCTGCCCGCCCGGGCCGAAGCCGGCGAAGACGCCGCCCTCGTCGTACTCCTTGCGCTTCTCGGGATCGCCGAGGACGTCGTAGGCGGCGGAGATCTCCTTGAACTTCTCCTCGGCCTCGGCGTCGCCCGGGTTGCGGTCAGGGTGAAATTTCCGGGCGAGTTTCCGGTAGGCCTTCTTGATCTCCTCCTCGGTCGCCTTCTTCGAGACGCCGAGCGTCTTGTAGAGCTCGTCTGCCACTTTCCTCCTAGGCGCTCACGACCACGCGCGCCGGCCGGATCAGCTGCTCGCCGAGCCGGTAGCCCTTCTGCATCACCTCGACGACGGTGCCGCTCTCGATGCCCTCGACCGGCATCGTCGAGAGCGCCTCGTGCTGGTTGGGGTCGAACTTTTCCCCCTTGGGATCGACCGCCTCGATCCCGTGTCGCTTCAGCGTCTCGCGCAACCCGCCGAGCACCATCTCGACGCCAGAGGCGAGACCGTCGGTGTTCTCCCCGCCGGTCTCCAATGCGCGCTCGAGGTTGTCCACGGCCTCGATCACCTCACGAGCAACCTCGGCCTTCCCGCGAGCGGCAGCCGCCTGAACATCAGCAGCGACCCGCTTCCGATAGTTCTCGAAATCAGCCTTGGTCCGCTTAGCAAGTTCGAGGTACTCATCCCGCTCCTTCTGAGCATCGGCAAGCAGCGCGTCGAAGTCGTCCTCGACGGCCTGTGCCCCGGACTCATCGCCCTCTCCGGTGGGTGGCGTGGTAGGGGGGACCCCCTCCTGCCGCGCAGGAGGGGGTGGGTCCCCTGCCGCGACAGGACCCGCCGGCCGAGGCTCGTCAGTCCCTGAACCGTCCTGAGAGAACGTCATTTGCCGTCCTCGTCGACAACCTCGGCGTCCACGACCTCCTCCTCATCGGAGGCAGTCCCGTTCTCGGCATTGCCGTCGCCCGCAGCCTGCTCGGCCGAAGCCGCGGCGTAGATCTGCTCGGAGACTTTGGTCATCGCCGTGTTCAGCCGCTCGAGCTTCGAGTCGAGCTCCTCTTTGGAGCCTGACTCGAGCGAGTCGCGAAGCTCTTTGATGGCGGTCCGCACGTCCTCCTTGGCGCCGTCGTCGACTTTGTCGCCGGCCTCGTCCACCGCTTTCTCCGCCTGGTAGGCCGTGTTCTCGGCGAGGTTCCTGGTCTCGGCCAGCTCGCGCTGCTTAGCGTCCTCGTCGGCATGCGCCTCGGCGTCGGAGACCATGCTCTGGATTTCCTCGTCGGAGAGGCCGGAGCCAGATTTGATCTCGATTTTCTGCTCTTTGCCCGTGCCTTTGTCCTGGGCGGCGACGTTGATGATCCCGTTGGCGTCGATGTCGAAGGTGACCTCGATCTGCGGCATGCCGCGCGGTGCCGGGGGGATCCCGGTGAGCTGGAATTTGCCCAGGCTCTTGTTGCCACTGGCCATCTCGCGCTCGCCCTGGAGCACGTGGATCTCGACCGAGGGCTGGTTGTCGTCGGCGGTCGAGAAAACCTCCGACTTCTTCGTCGGGATCGTCGTGTTGCGCTCGATCAGCTTCGTCATCACGCCGCCTTTGGTCTCGATCCCCAGCGTCAGCGGGGTCACGTCCAGCAGCAGCACGTCCTTGACGTCGCCGGCGAGCACCCCGGCCTGGATGCCGGCGCCGACCGCGACCACCTCGTCGGGGTTGACCCCCTGATGCGGATCCTTGCCGGTCAGCTCCTTGACTCGCTCCCGCACCGCGGGCATCCGGGTCATGCCGCCGACGAGGACGACGTGGTCGATCGCGGCGTCGGCGTCGTCGAGGGCCCGTTTGACCGGCCCGACGATCCGCTCCAGCAGCTCGGCGGTGAGCTCGTTCAGTTTCGAGCGGCTCAGCTTCAGGTCGAGGTGCTTGGGCTGACCCTCGACCGCGGTGATGAAGGGCAGGTTGATCTGCGTCTCCTGGGTCGAGGAGAGCTCGATCTTCGCTTTCTCCGCCGCCTCGTAGAGGCGCTGCAGGGAGTTCTTGTCCTGGGCGAGGTCGACGCCCTGGTCGCGTTTGAACTCGGCGACCAGCCACTCGACGATCGCTTTGTCCCAGTTGTCGCCGCCGAGGTGGTTGTCACCCGCGGTCGACTTCACCTCGAAGACGCCGTCGCCGATTTCCAGCACGGAGACGTCGAAGGTGCCGCCGCCGAGGTCGAAGACGAGGATCGTCTGGTCGGCTTTCTCTTTGTCGAGCCCGTACGCGAGCGAGGCCGCGGTCGGCTCGTTGATGATCCGCTTGACGTCGAGGCCGGCGATTTTGCCGGCGTCCTTGGTCGCCTGGCGCTGGTCGTCGTTGAAGTAGGCGGGGACGGTGATCACGGCGCTGTCGACCGTTTCGCCGAGCTTCGCTTCGGCGTCGGTTTTCAGCTTCTGCAGGAT
>JAWVFA010000034.1:0-86598 GCA_033856415.1 Solirubrobacterales bacterium
GTCAGCGACGCCTTGGGGGGCCGGACGTCGAGCAGGGCGAGATGCTCCGGGGTCCGGCCCGCCTGCGCCAGCTGCCGAGCCATCTCGAACGCCACCAGGCCGCCGAAGCTGAACCCGGCGAGCCGGACGGGGCCGGTCGGCTGGA
Source organism: Solirubrobacterales bacterium (assembly GCA_033856415.1). Taxonomy (GTDB): domain Bacteria; phylum Actinomycetota; class Thermoleophilia; order Solirubrobacterales; family 70-9; genus VAYN01. The sequence continues at coordinate 146 of JAWVFA010000034.1, forward strand.
AGGAGCAGAGCTCCGCCACGTTCTCGGCGGCGATCTCCTCGATGGTCTTCGCCCGCCCGGAGGGGTCGATGAGCGATCCTTCGATGCCGTAGACGGTCGCGCGCGTGTCCAGGTGCTCGCACAGCCCCCGGTAGCCGTCGACGTCGCCGTAGACGCCGTGGACGAGGTAGAGCGGCGGCTCCGATCCCTCGCCCGCCTTCAGCACGGGGAAGCGGGAACCGCCCACCGCGGGTCGGCGCAGCGCCTCGGCGAGACCCTCGACGGTGGGCGCCGCCAGGAAGGTGTCCACCGGCACCGGGCGGCGCAGCTCGTTGCGCAGCCGACGGAGGATCGTCATGGACTGACGTGACGTCCCGCCGAGGTCGAAGAAGTTCGCCGCGTGGTCGATGGACGAGACCCCGAGGACGTCGCGGAAGACCAGCGACACCGCGGCCGTCACCCGGTCCGCGGAGTCCGGCTCGCCGGTCGGCGCCTCGGCGGCTCGCTCGGTCGCCGCACGGACGGCGTCCCTGATCGCGTCGAGGCTGTTCGGGTTCTTCAGCGCGGCGAGGTTGCGGACGGGAGCGCCGTTGACGGCGTCCCGGGCTGCCCGCTCCGATCGCTTGCCGATGTGCGTGGTCGGCAGTACGTCGACGGGTACGACGACCTGGGGGACGTGGGCCGCGGAACCCTCGGTGCGCAACCGGGCGCGGATGCGGGCGGCGAGCTGGTCGTCGAAGACGTGCCCCGGCCGCAGGACGACCAGCAGCAGCAGCCGGGAGTCGGTGCCGACGAGCTGTTCGACGGCCATGGAGTCGAGTACCTCCGGCATCGCCCGGAGGATGCGGTAGATCTCCGCCGGACCGATCCGGATGCCGTTGATGTTCAGCACGCCGTCGGACCGGCCGTGCATCCGGGCGCCCCCGTCCCGGCCGATCGTGACCAGGTCACCGTGGGTCCACATACCGGGGTGGTCGGCGAAATAGGCGTCGTGGAACCGTGCGCCGTCCGGATCGCGCAGGAAGCACAGCGGCCGGGACGGGAACGGACGCCGGCAGACCAGCTCGCCCACCTCGTCGAAGACCGGCCGGCCCTCGTCGTCCAGGGCCGCGACGTCGAGGCCGAGGCCGATCGACTGGCAACGCCCCCGCTCCACGGGGCGCTCCGGATGGCCCAGCACGAAGCAGCCGATGATGTCGGTGCCGCCGGAGACCGACTGCAGCGGGACCGGGCCGACCTCCTTCGCCACCCAGTCGAACTGCCAGTCGTGCAGGACGGCACCGGTGGAGAGGACGGCACGCAGCCGGCCCAGGTCCTCCGCGACGGCGGGCCGGTAGCCGGCGTCCTGGCACAGCTGCAGGTACGGCGGGCTGGTGCCGAAGACCGTGACTCCGTGGTCGGCCACCAGCCGCCAGAGCGTCTCGGGGCCGGCGACCGGCCCGTCGTAGAGGACGATGTGCGCCCCCACCGCCAGCGCCGAGAGCTGCCAGTTCCACATCATCCAGGCGGCGCTGGTCTGGAAGAAGAGGGTGTCCTCGGGGCCGAGGTCGCCGTGCAGGCGATGCTCCTTGAGGTGCTCGAGCAGCGTCCCACCGGCACCGTGGATGATGCATTTTGGTGCCCCGGTGGTGCCCGAGGTGAAGAGGATGAAGAGGGGGTGGTTGAAAGGGAATCGCTCCCAGCCCTCGGCCAGCGGCTCGGGCGGGGGAGAGGCGAGCAGCTCGGAGAGGCGGTGCTTCGGGGCCTCGATGCCGTCCGGCAGCCGGCCGTTGTCGAGGGCGATGACCGCTGCGAGCGAGGGGAGCGAGGCGATGATGGCGCCGAGCTCCTCGTGCGCGGTGCCGGCGAGGAGCAGTTTCGGGGCGAGCTGCTCGAAGCGGCTGAGGACTGCCGCCGCGCCCATCTCCGGCGCCGCGCTGGAGAAGGTCGCGCCGACGGCCGCTGCGGCGAGCGCGCCGACGATCGCCTCGGGCCCGTTGGGGGCGATCGCCACGACCCGGTCGCCGCTACCGACGCCGAGGTCGCGCATGCGCGCGGCAAGGCAGCGGACCTGCTCGCGCAGCTCGCGGCGGCTCAGCTCGCGGCGGGAGCCGTCGCCGCGACGGGCGACCAGCGCGACCCGCTCGTCATCCTCGGCGCTACGGGGCTCGAGCAGGTTCTCGGCGAAGCTGAGATTCAGGTTCGGGAAAAAGGTGGCGGTCTCGCAGAGGTCGGCCGTGCAGACGGGCTCCGGCTCCCCGCTGCAGGGCAGATCGGCCCACTCGAGAAAGAGCAGCCAAAACTCGCGGAAGCACTCGACCGACCAGGCATGGAAATCCTGGGGGCTCGCGAAGGTGCGTTCGGTCCTGGCTTCGCACAGGGCGACGAACTCAGATAGCTGTGATTTCCCGGACTTTGCGGGAAAATCGGCTGCGTTAGCCATTTCCGATTCTTTGACTATGGCCTGACATTTGTAAAAGCGCCCCGTTGAGCTTGTGCACGTGCAGCGGGCGTCGTGGTCGCTGACTGGTCGTCTGCGGCGCCCGTTACACGTGCTGTCACTCGGGCGCTCACCCTGAGAGAATTACGCAGATGGAGTCTCCGCGCCCCTACGACTTAGTTCTTTTTGGGGCAACTGGGTTCACGGGCGGGCTGACTGCCGACTACCTGGCCGCCCACGCGCCGGCCGAGGCTAAGTGGGCGCTCGTGGGTCGCAGCCGCTCGAAGCTGGAGTCTGTCGCCGCCCGGCTCGCCGCGGCCTCGCCCCAGGGACCGGTGCCCGAGATCGTCGAGGCAGACGCCGGCGACCGCGAGGCGATGCGCAAAGTCGCCGAGTCGTCCCGCGTCGTCATCACTACCGTCGGGCCTTACATCCTCTACGGCGAGCCGCTGGTCGCGGCCTGCGCTGCGGCCGGGACCGACTACGTCGACCTCACCGGTGAGCCGGAGTTCGTCGACCGCACCTGGATCGACCACCACGCCGAGGCCGAGCGCAGCGGCGCCCGCATCGTCCACTGCTGCGGCTTCGACTCGATCCCGCACGACCTCGGCGCCTACTTCACGGTGAAGCAGTTGCCCGAGGGCGTGCCTCTGACGGTGAACGGCTACGTCCGCAGCAACGCCGAGTTCTCCGGGGGCACCTTCCACTCCGCGATCAACGCCTTCGGCCGGGCGCGGCAGACGCTGGCGGCCGCGAAGGCGCGCCGTCAGGCCGAGCCGCGGCCCGGCGACCGCAAGATCCACTCGGCGCCGGCCCGCGTCCGTCGCATGCCCGAGCTCGGCGGCTGGGCGGTACCGCTGCCGACGATCGACGGTCCAATCGTCCTCCGCTCCGCCGCGGCGATCGATCGCTACGGGCCCGATTTCACCTACGGCCACAACCTGCTCGCCAAGCACCTGGCAACCGTCGGGGCCCTCGGCGCCGGCGTCGGGACGGGGTTCGCGCTGGCCCAGTTGCCGCCGACCCGCAAGCTGCTGCTGAAAATGAAATCGCCCGGCGAGGGTCCGAGCGAGGCCAAACGCGAGCTGAGCTGGTTCAAGGTCGTCTTCGTCGGCGAGGGCGGCGGCAAGCGCGTCGTCACCGAGGTCAAGGGCGGCGACCCCGGTTACAGCGAGACCTCGAAGATGCTCGCCGAGGCCGGCCTTTGCCTCGCCTTCGACGACCTTCCCCCCAGCGCCGGCCAGGTGACCACCGCGGTGGCGATGGGCGACGCCCTGCTCGGGCGACTGCAGAAGGCCGGGATCGGCTTCGAGGTTGTCGAATCCACCTGAGCCGGGTAGAACTGGCGCCATGGACGATCAGCAGGTTCTAGACCGCATCGACAAACTGGTCCAGGAAGAGGAGTCGCTTTTCCACCGCCACGAGGGCGAGGGCCTCGGCGACGACGAGCACGCCCGCCTCGAAGAGCTCAAAGTCCAGCTCGACAAGGCCTGGGACTACCTCCGCCAGCGCCGCTCCCTGCGCGAGTCCGGCGACGATCCCGACGACGCCAGCATGCGCGACGGTGGGACGGTCGAGGAGTACGAGCAGTAGGACGACCGAACCCGCCCGGGCCGGCTACCCTTCACCGGGCTTCCCGGCGCCTTGGCGGAGTGGCTACGCAGCGGCCTGCAAAGCCGTTTACACCAGTTCGATTCTGGTAGGCGCCTCTGACTCTGTCGCGCCCCCACTTCCTCAAAGCTGTCCTCCTCGCCTCGGTTGTCCTTGTGCTCGGCGCTGCGTTTAGTCGCGAGTCCGCCGCCGCCGAATGGGAAGAACTACCTGTCGTCCCGGTGCTCGACCCCGTTGTTGCCGGTCACCTCGAGAAGGTCGCGGCCCGCGGGGAGCGCTTCGGCAATTCACCGGGGGTTTTCGCCAAGATCGGCGACAGCATCACCGCGTCGCCGTCGTTCCTGCAGGCACTGGCCTGTCAGAGACCTCAACTGGGGGAATGGAGCGAGCTGCGCGGGACGCTGGGGTTCTTCGGCGAGACCGCGGTGCCGCGAGGCCAGGAGGAAGCTCAGTGCTCGGTCAGCAACAGCTTCTCGCGGGTCGGCGTCGCCGCGGTGCCGGGATGGCGGGCGGTCGACGCCCTGTCCCGGCTCGAAGCATCACCCGAATGCCTCGACCTGCCAGCCGTTAGCTGCGAGCTGCAGCAGACCCGCCCGTCGGTCGCATTGATCATGTTCGGGACCAACGATCTGACGGAATTCACCGCGGTCCAGTTCCGCCGCGACCTCGCCCGCGTGGTCCGGCTCGTGTCCAGCGCCGGGACGATTCCGGTGATCAGCACGATCCCGCCCCGGCCACGACCGCCTTACGCGCAGCGGGTGGCGCGGTTCAACGCTGAGATCGCCGCCCTCGCCGAGAACCGGGCGCTGCCGCTCTGGAACTTCTGGCGGCAGATGACCGGGCCGGGCGTGCTCAATCAGGGCATTGGCGAAGACGGGGTTCACCCGAGCGCTCTCTGTCCTCCCTGCACCGCAATCGACTTCCGGCCTGCCGGGCTTCGCCAGGGATACGCCTTGCGGAACCTCGGGGCGTTGCGAGTTCTCGATCGCCTGCGCCGCTCAGTTCCCCTCGGGGACGGTCGCTGAGGGCGGCCGATACCGGGGGACGCGGCGAGTGCGGTGGGACCTCACCAGCTTGCGGGTGCTACGGATCAAGGCGTAGCTCCCGAGGGCCAGCGCGAGCGTCCCACTCACGGCAACCCCCCAACGAACGGGGACCGGCAGGTCGGTCGTCGAGAGCGTGCTCTGCAGGGCGACGAGGAACGGTATGTGGACGAGGTAGATCCAGAAGCTCGCATCCGACAGGTAACGCAACACCTGCGATTCCTCGCGGACGTATCGCGCCAGGATGCCCCAGATCCCGAACAGGGTGAGCCAGCAGACGAGGCCGACCGTGAGCAGCCCGTAGAGGCGCAGCGCGTCGATTTCGGCCAGGATGCCCGGCGTGCCGACGTTGCCGGTGAAGTCGCTGTTGTTGTAGAAGAGAAAAAAGGCGGGTACGGCGATCAGCACCCCGGCGCCAAGTCGCAGCCAGGCGCCGCGCTTCAGCTCCTCGATGAGATTGCTCTGGCCGCTGAGCAGCCAGCCGAAGAGGAAGAAGAGGCCGAAATAGGCGAAAAGAGTCGGGGTGGGAATCAGGGAGTTGGACTCCGACCCTCCCGCCACCCAGCCGGTCTTGGTGATCAGGATCGCGGCGCTGAACGAAGCCAGGACGGGAACCGCCCACCATGACCTCAACAGGTGGCCGAAGCTGCGGTTGATGGTCGAGCCCAACGCGGGCGCCCGCCGGATCGCCAACCAGATCCCGATCGCGAGCAAGGAGATGATCAGCAGGTAGGAGATGAACCAGAGGTGCCGCGGCGTGAGGTTGAAGACGTTCGCGAGGTCCAGTTCTCGCTTCGCCGGCAGAGCGCCTTTGCGCGGCCAGAGTGCCGCCGCCTCGATGACGAAGAAGTTGGCCAGCGGCACAACGGTCAGCATCCCGACCACGAGGGGCAGTCCGAGCCGGCGAAACCGCGCGCGCACCTGCAGGGCGGCGGTGGATCGCCGCAGCGCGCTGGCGGCCAGGAAACCGGAAATGGCGAAGAACAGGGGCATGTGCCAGGTGTGGACGAACCAGACCACGGCGTCGACGATCCTGGGGTCGCCGTCGCCCTTCTGGACGTACCGCGCGGCGTGGTAGGGGATCAAAAGGAGGATCGCCGAGACGCGGATCGCGTCAAGGTGGTGGCGACGCTGGTTCCCGTTTGCTGGCATAGGACAGGGTAGGGGCTTCGGAGCGGCGGCCCGAACCCCACCGGCTTGCGCCGAGTTGTCACCCTTGGATGGGAATTCTTCAGTTTTCGGGATCAGGGCGGGGGTATCTGAGCACGAGCTTTCGCATTCTGGAGGTTTATCCCAGTTGCAACCAGTCGGGACAATCGAGTCCAGGCGAGAGCTTGACCCGAAGGTCGCGTGGTCTCGTCCAGAGCTCGCGACGATCTGTAATGGAATTATCGAGAGGAAGCGACTAATGGAGTCAGCAACTAGCCGTGTAGGAAACCCGGGCGGGGATGCAAACCGCAACGAAAGGCGCGGAGGAGTGCGTCGTCTCGCCACCGAGACGAAACAGGCGTTCAAGACCACCGAGTTCTGGGCGATGGTGGCGGTAATCGTCGGCATCCTGGTTGCCGCCGCTTCGATCAAGGGCGGCGACACCGCCCCGGGGACCGACGAGTTCATCGCCCGGCAGGCGTGGCTCTACGTGGCCATCGTCGCCGTCGGCTACATGATCAGCCGTGGCCTGGCGAAGTCCGGCTCGCGTGACCCTTACGACGCCGATCGCGACGACGGCAACCGACATTAGCCCGGGTTCGTCACGGCACTGAAAGGGGGCGCCTTCAGGCGCCCCCTGTGCGTTGTCAAGGTCGGCGCCGATCGTCACCGGCGATCGGGAGGACTGCCGGGTGACGAGATGTGGCAAGCGAGCGTGTGGCGCGCTGGCCGCGGGTACCCGGCCCGGACTCGCACCGAAAGCCAGTCGTCAGGAGTCACTCAGATGATCATGCGCCTTGATCGGCTTATCGCCGAAATCCCGCCCCCGTCGGACCCCGACCCGAACGGCGCCTCCGTCGTTCAGGAGCTGCTTGGAGGGAAGTTCGGCGAGATGTCGACCTTCATGAACTACACCTACCAGTCGTTCAACTTCCGCAACCGCCAGGGCGCGCGGCCGTTCTACGACCTGGTCGCCAGCATCGCCGCCGAGGAGTTCGCCCACATCGAGCTGGTCTCCACCGCGATCAACACCATGTTGACCGGGGCGGCGAAGAAAAAAGCTGGCAAAAAGGGCTCGCTCAAAGGCCTCTCCGATACTCGTAACACGCAGGAGTTCCTCGCCGGCGGCGCCTCGGCGATGGTCCAGGACTCGATGGGGAAGCCCTGGAACGGCGACTACGTCAACGCCACCGGCGACCTGATCGGCGACCTCACCCACAACTTCTTCCTCGAGACGGGCGCCCGGAACAACAAGCTCAAGGTCTACGAGGCGGTCGATCATCCGGCCGCTCGGGCGCTCACCGGCTATCTACTGGTCCGCGGCGGCGTTCACCAGGTCGCCTACGCGCGAGCGCTGGAGAACCTGACCGGGGCGGACATGCAGAAACTGTTCCCCTCTCCCCGCATCCCCACCGACAAGATCCCGGAGTGCAAACCGCACATCAAACGCGGCGAGCACCTCAAGCTCTACCGCTGGTCGCCGGAGGACTTCAAGGAGCTGTCGGCGGTGTTCAACGGCCCCCATCCCGAAACCGGCGAGGAGCTCGAAGTGGCCGAGGAGCTACACCCCGAGGGTGCTCTGGCCTACGACCTCCCTGAGCAGCCAGCGGTCTTTGCGCCCGGACCGGAGGCGGGCGAAATCGAAGAAATCGCCCAGAAGCTGCGGGAAGCCGCCGGGCTGCCCAAGAGGCCGACGGGCGAGGTCGCCGACGGCTAGAACACCCGCCGGAACAGGTAGATCGCGAGCAGGATGAGGATGATGATGATCAGAATCGTGACGATGCTCATAGCTCTCCTTCGGGTCGGGAATAGGTGCTCCGCCGTTCATCCCCAAAGGGACCGTGGATCAAACTTCCCGATCCGGCTGGAGGCGCCTGTCTTTGAGCCCACCTCTGCCGCTGCGTAGCCTTTGCTGGGTGACGGAGGACTCTCCGGGGGCTAACCGCTCAACGGGAAAGGGAGCGACTGGTACCGCGTCGAGACTCTCGCGTCTGTACTTGGAAGCGCTGCGGGCGGGGGACGGTCCCGGCGCCTACCGCATCGCCTCGCGAGGGCTGCGAGAAGGGTTGGCTGTTCCCGGGCTCTACCAGCGGGTGATCGCGCCGGCGATGCACGAGATCGGCACGCTCTGGGCAAGGGGCGCTCTCACCGTCGCCGACGAGCACCAGGCCACCGAGCTGACCAACCGGGTCCTGGCGGCTTTGCGACCGTCGCCCGGGATCGGAGGAAACCTCGGAGGGGCCAGCACCGCGGCGCGGAGCCGGGCAGTGCTCGCGGCGGTCGAAGGCGAGCGGCACGCACTGGGGCTGCGGATGGCCGCCGACATCCTCGAAGACAACGGCTTCGAGACGATTTACCTGGGCGCCGACGTCCCCACGGATGCGCTCCTGCAGGCAGTTGCCGTCACGGACTCTGCCCTCGTGGTGCTTGCGGCGACGATGCCGACGCTAACGCCCCGGCTGGAGGAGGTCGCCGGCACAGTGCGGCAAACCCACCCGCGGGTGGAACTGCTGGTCGGCGGGCAGGCAGCGTCCCCCCGGATCGCCGGAGGGACGCTGGTCGAGAGTCTCGAGCTGCTGCCCGAGCGGAGGCTGCCGCGCCCCTAGGTGTGGTTGGGGCCGTCGTCGGCCCCGCCGCCGCCGCTACCGTGGTCGTCACCACCGGAGTCGTCGCCGCCACCGCCGCCACCGTTCCCGCCCTGCGGCTCGACCTGCTTGGCGACCAGTCCGTTGGCGGTCGTTTGCGCGTCGACCTCGATCCGCATTCCCTTGTGGAGGGCGCCGAAGCCGGCGATCCGCTCGAACTCGGTCGTCCCGTTGACCTTGATCCGGATCTGCTTTCCGCTTTGGGTGGAGATCCGGAAGGTGCGGTTGTCGGAGTTCTTCGACACGACGGTGCCGTCGATGTGCCGCAGCGCAGCCTGCGCCGGCGCGGCGATGAGGCCGACCGTCAGTGCCCCGGCGAGCACGAGGGTGGCGAATAGGCCTGCTCGTCGTCTAATCATCTTTCCTGCCTTTCCTTGGGTCCCTTTTGCCGGGATACGAGTACCCCGTAGACCGGGTTCAGCCCCGGGGTGACAACCGGTCTAGAGCCCAGGGGTCAGCGGCGGCGCTGCCAGTTGGGCCGCAGGTAGGCCTCTTCGAAGCCGGCCTTGAGGATGTTGCGGTAGCTCGCCGAGGGCCGGTCCCGGACTCGCTCGCCGGTCTCGACCAAGAGGGTGTGGCAACCGGCGGCGATGGCGTCGACGATGCGGCGGTGCAGGAGGGCGGTCTGGCAGCCGCGCCCGCGCGCCGCCTCGAGCGTGGCGCCGATCCCGAGCTCGGCGACCCCGTCGTCGATCACCATCGCCCCGCAGCCCTGGGCCTCGCCGTCGACGCGGGCGACGTAGCAGCGCCAGCCATCCCGTCCGGGCAGGTGGGCGAAAAGCTCCGCGCCCCAGGCAGGCATGCCGAAGCCGAGCGCGGCGATCGTTCCGAACGGCTCCTGGTCCGGCGTCGTCACCTCGACGACCCCGATCCCGTCGGGAGTGGGAAACCGCGGCGGATGGGGGTCGCGGACGAACTTCATCCAGGCGTAGGTCGGCTCGAATCCCTGCCCCCGGAGCCACTTCTCCGTCGCGGCGGTGCCGGGCAGGTCGGGGGTAACCGAGACGTAGGGGGTGGATCGCTCCTCCGCCCAGGAGATCGCTGCCTCGAGATCGGATCGCTCCCCGGTCTCGGCGGCACCGAGTACCAGGTTCAGCATTCCGACCTGGCCGAGCGCTTTGACCGCCGTGGCCTGGATCGGGCCGAACTCTCGCACCTCGACGCCGTGCTCGGCAGCGATCTCGGCCGGGACCGATTCCCAGATCTCGCGCCAGAAGCGGCGGTCCACCCGGTCCAGCGCCGCGCAGTCGTAGGCGACTCCGTTCTTGGTCTTGCCGAGGGCCACCGATCGTCAGCATAGGGTCCAGGTGATGAGCGAAGGACTAGGAGCCGAGGCCGTCCCTGGCGATCAGACGATCGTCCTATTCGGGGCGACCGGCGACCTCGCCAAGCGCAAGCTCCTGCCCGGCATGTTCCACCTCGCGCAGGTGGGGCTGATGCCGGAGCGGTTCCGGATCGTCGGCGCCGCTCGCAAAGACCTTGACGCCGCGGACTTCCGCGCCCTGGCCCGCGACTCGATCTTCGGCTCCGACCGCAAGCCCGACGACCCCGAGGCATGGGAGCGGTTCAGCGAGTCGCTGCGCTTCGCCAGCGTCGGCGAGGGCTTCGACCGGCTCGGTGCGGAGATCCGGCGGTCGGGCGAGGAACTGGGGGAGGAGGCGGGTCTCCTCTTCTACCTCTCGCTGCCACCGCAGGCGGCGGCGGGAACGGTCGAGGGATTGGGGGAGCTCGGCCTCGGCGCGGGCGCCAAGGTGATCACCGAGAAGCCGTTTGGGACCGATCTCGACTCGGCCCGCCGGCTCAACGGCAAGCTGCACGAGGTCTTCGCCGAGCACTGCATCTTCCGCATCGACCACTACCTGGGGCGGGAGGCGGTCCAGAACCTGCTGGCGCTGCGCTTCGCCAACGGCATGTTCGAGCCGGTCTGGAACCGCAACCACATCGACCACGTCCAGATCGACATCCCCGAGACGCTTTCGATCGAGATGCGCGGCTCCTTCTATGAGGAAACGGGCGCTTTCCGCGACATGATCGTCACCCACCTCTTCCAGGTTCTCGGATTCGTCGCAATGGAGCCGCCGATCTCGCTGGACGCGAAACCGCTCGGGATCGAGCGCGAGAAGGTCTTCGAAGCAATGCCGCCGCTGCGCCCCGCCGACGTCGTCCGCGGTCAGTACCGCGGCTACCGCGAGGAGGACGGCGTCGCCTCGGACTCCGACACCGAGACCTTCGTCGCTGTCAAGGCCTTTGTTGACAACTGGCGCTGGGAGGGGGTGCCGTTCTACCTGCGCTCGGGCAAGCGGCTGGAGGAGAGCCGGCACCTGCTGACGATCGCCTTCGCCAAGCCGCCGCGGCGGATGTTCCCGCTCGACTGCGACCAGATCGCCGAGTCCTTCGGCCACGACCACCTCACCTTCGAGCTCGGTGACCCCGGCAGCATCTCGGCCTCCTTTCTCGCCAAGGTGCCGGGACCGCGGATCCAGCTCGGCGAGGCGCACATGCGCTTCAGCTACGCCGACACGTTCGGCGGGCCGGAGGAGGCGCTGGACCCCTACGAGCGGCTGATCCACGACGTGATGCTCGGCGACCGCATGCTCTTCACCAGCTCCGAGGCGATCGAGCGGCTCTGGGAAATCTCCGAGCCGGTGCTCGAGGACCCGCCCGCGGCGATTCCCTACGAGCCGGGGACCTGGGGGCCGGAGGAGGCCGACGAGCTGATCGCACCGCGCCACTGGCACCTGCCGAACGACCACGTCTAGACCAGCGCCCCCGGGAACGGAAAAGGGCCCCAATTGGGGCCCTTTGTTTCCGAAGGACGTGCCACCAGAGAGTGTTAAGTCGCTGGCTCGTCGGTCCTCGAGCTTTTGAAGATGCCCCCAAGAAACACCGGTGGCTTAAGAAAGTTGCACCAGTTGCATCGGCACTTGCAGTTGAACCTTTAGTCACCCGCCGGCTATTTCCTGCCCGCTGCTAGATTCCGGCCTCCCGGGCGTATAGCTCAGTTGGGAGAGCGCCGCCTCGACAAGGCGGAGGTCACTGGTTCGAGCCCAGTTACGCCCATTCTCCGCGGTTGGCGCCCCCTACAGCAGGGTTTTTTTTGCTCCATTAGGGTCGCGCAATCAGACGCCTCCTTGCCACCATCGCGCTGTCGGCGTTCATCACTACGGCGTTTCTGCTCGCCTCGGCCGGCTCGGCCTTGGCCATCGACTACGACTGCGAAGACTTCTCCACCCAGGAGGAAGCGCAGGAATACCTGCTGCCCGGCGATCCCTACGGACTCGACGGGGATAACGACGGGGTTGCCTGCGAGGACCTCCCCTCCGGTGGTGGTGGAGGAGGGGGCGGTGGTGGAGGAGGTGGCGGTGGCGGTGGCGGCTCCGCCCAACCGTCCCCGCCAGAACCGCCGAAGCTGAGCAAGGGAACTGCGAAGCGGGCTGCGCGTGCGAAGGCGCGACATTTCGACAGCATCCACGCGCAGGTGAGCGGCATTCAGTTCAACGGCTGCTCGCGGCGGTCCAAGTACCGGATCGTCTGCCGGTTCTTCACTGACGGTCAGAGCGCCAACTTCGAAACCTTCTGCAGTCTGAGGGTGATCGTTCGTGGCGAAGGCAGTCTCGCCTCGGCCAAGCTCCGGCCCTCCTGTCGCCGGGAGCGGTATCTCTCCTTCCAGCGAGCGAGGGAAGGGATGGAACCCGAAGCGGAACGAATCGCCGAAAAGCCGGCGAAGGTGGTGGGACTGACGCGCCAGAGTCGCACCGCGATTTTCGGCGAAACGATCTGGACCCGCAGAACGACGGAGCCGGAACGCTGCTCCGTCGAACTGGTTGCGAGTCTTCTCAACTCGGGAGAGCTCGAAGTCTCTTCGCGCTACCTCGAATGCCTCCCGAGCTGACTGCCCCGGAGCCCGCCTAGGTCAGCGAGGGCAGCTTCACCTCGGTGAGGCGGATGCTGTTGCCCGAGGGGTCGCGGAAGCCGCAGTCGATGCCGTAAGGACGCTCCTCGGGCGTTTCGGTGAACTCGACTCCCTTCGCCGCCAGCTGCTCGTAGTCGGAGCGGCAGTCGTCGGTGGTGAGGAAGACGGTGCCGGCGAAGCCCTTGGCCATCAGGCCCTCGACCTGCTGGGTGGTGTCTTCGTCCATCATCGGCGGGCCCGGGATCGCCATCAGGACGATCGCCACGTCCTCTTGGCCGGCGGGGCTGACGGTGAGCCAGCGGAAGTCGCCCATCTCGGGGAGGGTGACGTCGGAGCGGACCTCCATCCCCAGCTTCTCGGTGTAGAAAGCGAGGGCCTCGTCCTGGTCGTGAACCCAAAGCTGTGCGTTTGCGATCTTCATCGTGTCCTCTCGTTTCGGAATTGACTCGAGATCGATGCTAGGTCGGGGTCGGGGCGCTGTCTTCTCGAATCGTGCGGTGTTGGGGGCGGGCGTAGGCGCGGACGATGCAACCCGGGACGCGGGCCTGGCTGGAAGCCGGCGGGAAGGTCGCGCGGTACTCCGTCGGCGTCATCCCGAACATGCGCTTGAAGCTGGTGGTGAAGGAGCCGACGCCCTGGAGGCCGACCTCGAGGCAGATCTCGGCCACCGAGTAGTCGGTGCTGCGCAGCAACGCCGCGGCCCGCTCCAGGCGCCTGGTCATCAAGTAGACATAGGGCGACTCGCCGAAGGTGCGGCGAAACTCGCGGCTGAAGTGGGCCTTGGAGAGGCCGGCGGCGCGGGCCAGGTCGTCGACCTCGAGCGGCTCGGCGTAGCGCGCGTCGGCGAGGTCCTTGGCCCGCAGGAGATGACGAGCGGGAGGTGCGTAAGCCACCCGCTCAGTCTAGGCTCGCGGTCTCGTGATCGGGACCTATGCAGCGGTGGCGGCGATCTGCGTCTCGTCGCTGGCGATCGGACAGGCGGCGCTGGGGCTATACGGAGAGCGGCTGGAGATCGGTTTGTCCGGCAGACGGCCGTGGTCGTGGCTGGCGCCGCCCGTGGGATTGGCGCTGCTGTGCACGTTGTGCTGGTGGACGGTACGGCTGCCCGGCGACGGCTCGATCTCAGCCGTCCTAGTGGCAGCGCTGACCGTCGCCGCCGTCGCCTACCTATGGAAACGGACCGATGGAGCGGAAGAGGCGCTGCGCACCGGCTGGCCGGTGGCGCTGGGCGCCTTGCTTGCCGCTTCGCTGCCGTTCGCGGTCGAAGGCCACTTCGGGATCCTCGGCACCAGCTTCAACCCCGACATGTCCCAGCACCTGCTGGCGGCCGATCGCCTCGCCGAAGGTCATTCCTCGCAGCTGTTGGACCAGGGCTATCCGCTCGGTCCGCACTCCATCGTCGTCGCTCTCAACAAGGGCCTCGGAGTCGGCCTGGTCCAAGGCTTCAGCGGCCTCACGGTGGCAGTGGCGATTCTCGCCTCGCTGACGGCCCTGGCCGCCTTCCGGGAGCTCCCAGCTCTTCCGAGAACCGCCGGCGCCCTCTTCGTCGGCCTCGCCTACGTGACCGCCTCCTACTTCGCTCAAGGGGCCTTCAAGGAGACGATGCAAGCCCTCTACCTCTTGGCCTTCGTCCTAGCCCTGCGAGAGGCCGACCGAACCTGGGCAACCCTTCCTCTCCGCTACGTCCCAGCAGCCCTAATTGCCGCCGGGAGCATCTACACCTACAGCTTCCCTGGTCTGATCTGGCTGGGCCCCGCCCTCGCCCTGTACCTCCTAGGCAAGGCGTTGTATGCCGTGGGTGGCACGGTAGCGGGGACCCCCCCTGAGGAAGCTTTAGCTACCGGAAGGGGGGGTGGGTCCCCTGCCGTGACAGGACCCGCGGCTCGAGCGCTCGGTCTTGCATTAGTCGTGTTCGTAGTCCTGGCATTACCCGAGCTAGGCCGCATGCTGGACTTCCACAGCTTCGAGACCTTCGACCCCAACGGCCCCGGCCTCGGCAACCTCTTCGGCCAGATCTCCCCGTTCGAGGTGCTCGGCATCTGGCCCTCCGGGGACTTCCGCCTTGCTCCGGGCGATGGCGCCGTACCTGCCTTCGGCTACTACCTCGGCGTTGCCTTCGCGCTCGCCCTCCTCGCCTACGGCGTGATCCAACTCTGGCGCCGCCGCGAGACCGCGATCCTCGCCGGTCTCGCGGCCGCCGCAATCGCCTACGCCGCCGCCCGCGTCGCCGGTACGCCCTACACGGCAGCCAAGGCGATCGAGATCGCCGCCCCGCTCGTCGCCCTCGCCATCCTCCTGCCGCTGCTCTCGGAGACGTGGCGCTTTAGTGGACCGCTGGGCAACAAAAGCGACACGCGCCGATCGCTGGTACCTCTCGCAGCCGCGCTCTTCGCCGCCGCGGCTGGCGTTTGCTCCCTCCTCGCGCTTGCTAACGCGCCTGTCGGTCCGACCTCCTACTCCTCGAAGCTGAGCGAGTACCGCAAGCAGGTCGGCGCGGGACCGACGCTCGTCGTTGCCTCTCCCCAACTGCTCAACGACGAACACGGAGCTCCCTTCCTCAGCTGGGAAATGCGCGGCGGTCGTGTGTGCATCCAGTCGACCGACGAAAGCGGTCGACTGCCCGCCGGGGTGCGTTTCGTGGTCTTCGAAGAAGCGGGGGACTGGGGCCTGAAAAAGGTGCACCCACTCCCGGGCAAGAGCCCATGCCCGCAGGTCGCCGAACGCCAGGCGCGCCAGGGCCCCGCCCGCTGAGCCCGCGCCCACTGGTGAGCGAGCGCCCAGTGCTGAGGGTTCCACGTACCATTGCCTCGCATGGAGGCCGCGACCGAGAAAACCACCTTCACCCTGCCTGACGGCAAGCCGCTGGAGCTGCCGGCAGGGGCGACGGGTTCAGACGCGGCGGCCGCGATCGGCCCCGGCCTCGCCAAGGCCGCCCTCGCGATCAAGGTCGACGGCGAGCTGCGCGACCTCTCGGCGCCGCTGCCGGGAAGCGGCGGCGAGGTGGCGATTCTCACCGAGCGCGACCCCGAGGCGCTGGAGCTGATCCGCCACGACGCCGCCCACGTGATGGCCGAGGCGGTGGTGGATCTCTATCCCGGCACCAAGGTGACGATCGGCCCGCCGATCGAGTCCGGCTTCTACTACGACTTCGAGTTCCCGCCCGGGACAAGGATCACCGAGGAGGACCTGCCGAAGATCGAGGCGGCGATGCTCGATCACATCGGCGCCGACGAGGAGTTCTCCCGCCGCGACATTCCCGCCGCCGAGGCGGTCGAGCTGTTCCGCGGCCAGGACCAGGGGTTCAAGGTCGAGCTGATCGAGGACCTCGTCCGCGACGAGGGCGTCGAGACCGTCTCGCTCTACCGCAACGGCCCCTTCGAGGACCTCTGCCGCGGCCCCCACGGCCCCTCGACCGGCCGCATCAAGGCGATCAAACTCAGCTCGGTCGCCGGCGCCTACTGGCGCGGCGACGAGCAGCGCGAGAGCCTGACCCGCATCTACGGCACCGCCTTCTTCTCAAAGAGGGATCTGGAGGAGCACCTCGAGCGCCTCGAGCAGGCCAAGGAACGCGACCACCGCCGCCTCGGCCCCCAGCTCGGCCTCTTCATGCTGCGCAAGGAGGCGCCGGGGATGCCGTTCTGGCTGCCGAACGGGACGACCCTGCTGCGGACGATCGAGACAGAGGTCCGCGACCAGTTGCGCAAGCGCGGCTACCAGGAGATCGCCACGCCGCAGGTGATGGACGAGGCGCTCTGGCACCGCTCCGGGCACTGGGACAACTACAAGGACGACATGTACTTCATGGAGGACGACGACCGCCGCTACGCGCTGCGGCCGATGAACTGTCCCGGCGCCTGCCTCGTCTACTCCGCCGACCGCCACTCCTACCGCGAGCTGCCGCTGCGGCTGGCCGAGTTCGGCCGCGTCTCCCGCAACGAGCGCGAGGGGGTCCTCCACGGCCTGCTGCGAGTCCGCGCCTTCACCCAGGACGACGCCCACGTGTACTGCACCGAGGAGCAGATCGGCGACGAGGTCGCCTCGATCTGTGAGGCGATCGACGAGCTCTACGGCCGCTTCGGGTTCACCGACGTGCACGTCGAGCTCTCGACCCGGCCGGAGAAGTCGATGGGCACCGAGGAGCAGTGGGCAAAGGCCGAGGCGGCGCTGGCCGAGGCGCTCGACAGCCAGAACCGCGAGTACACGCTTAACCCCGGCGACGGCGCCTTCTATGGGCCGAAGATCGACTTCCACGTCACCGACGCGCTCGGCCGCTCCTGGCAGTGCGGCACCTGCCAGCTCGACTTCCAGATGCCGGAGCGCTTCGAGCTCTACTACACCGGCGCCGACGACGCCGCCCACCGGCCGGTGATGATCCACCGGGCGCTGCTCGGCTCGATGGAGCGCTTCGCCGGGATCCTGATCGAGCACTACGCCGGCCGCTTCCCGACCTGGCTGGCGCCGGTGCAGGCGATCGTCCTGCCGATCTCCGACCGCCACAACGACTACGCCCGTCGCGCCTATGAGCAGCTGCGCGAACTCGGCGTCCGCGTCGCCGTCGACGACCGCTCCGAGTCGGTCGGCAAGAAGATCCGCGACGCCGAGACGGTCGGCCGCTACCCCTACATGCTGGTCGTCGGCGACCGCGAGGAGGAGAACGGCGCCGTGTCCGTTCGCTCCCACTCCGATGGCGACCTGGGGGAGATGGTGCTGGCCGATTTCGCCTCCCGGGTCGAGGCCGAGGTCGAGCAGCGCTGAGCGGGTCGCATTTACGAACCGCCGTTCTGTCTCTATACTGCGCCGAACTTGATCGCTGGCACGCAAAACCACCACCGCCGCTGAGCGCCCCGTGCCTGTCTACCGTTTCGTCCTCGTGCAGTCCAACCTTCGATAGTGCCGGTCCCGCGTAGGTTCGATCGGCGCCCGCCAGAGCGCGACACCACCCGGATCAACGAGCGGATCCGGGTCCCGCAGGTGCGCCTGATCGGTGCCGACGGCGAGCAGCTCGGCATCGTCGAGATCAACGACGCGCTGAAACGCGCCCAGGAGGCCGACCTCGATCTGGTCGAGGTCGCTCCCGGCTCGAAGCCGCCGGTCACCCGCCTGCTCGACTACTCGAAGTACAAGTACGAGCAAGAGCAGAAGCAGAAGGCCGCCCGCAAGCATCAGCAGCAGGTCAACATCCGCGAAATCAAGCTGCGGCCGAAGATCGCGACCCACGACTACGAGACGAAGAAGGGTCACGTCGAACGCTTCCTCAAGCACCGCGACAAGGTCAAGGTGACGATCATGTTCCGCGGCCGCGAGCAGGCCCATCCGGAGCGCGGCCGCGACCTGCTGCAGAAGCTCTTCGAAGACCTCGACGGGCTCGCCGTGATCGAGTCGGCGCCGTTGCAGGAAGGCCGCAACATGAGCATGCTGCTCGGCCCCAGCAAAGAGGTCGACAAAGCCGTCGTCGACGGCGAGGCCACCGAGGTCACGTCCGGCGAGGACGCCGCAGCCGACGCTAGCTGAGGATCGCGTCCGCGATCCGCTCTGCGGCGCGGCCGTCCCAGAGGGGCGGCGGCCCGGGGGGAGTGAGGCGACCCTCGGCGAGCAGCGCCGGGATCCGCGCTATCGCTCCCGGATCGAGGCCGAGCAGGGTGTTGGTGCCCGAGGTGACGGTCACCGGCCGCTCGGTGTTGTCGCGCAGCGTGAAGCAGGGGACGCCGAGGTAGGTCGTCTCCTCCTGAATGCCGCCGGAGTCGGTGAGGACGGCGCGCGCGTCGGCGATCAGCGAGAGGAAGTCGAGGTAGCCGAGCGGATCGGTGAGGAGCAGGCCGGGATGGTCGGGCTCGAGGCCCTCCATCATCTTCCGCGTCCGCGGGTGGACAGGGAAGACGACCGGCATCTCGCGCGCCAGGGCCGCCAGCCGGGCGACCGTCTCGCCGAGCAGCGGCCCGTCAACCAGGGCGGGGCGGTGCAGCGTCACCAGCAGGTAGGAGCCCGGCTCGGCCCCGAGGCGCGCCGCGGAGCCGGCGGCCCGGAAGCGCTCTTCCAGCGCCACCAGGGTGTCGATCATCGTGTTGCCAACCATGTGCATGCGCTCGTCGGGGATGCCTTCCGCGTGCAGGTTGGTGACCGCCTCGGGGCTGTGGAGGAAGAGCCACTCGGCGAAGCGGTCGGCGACGATCCGGTTGACCTCCTCGGGCATCGTCATGTCGAAGCTGCGTAGGCCCGACTCGATGTGAGCGACCGGGATTCCCATCTTCACCGCGGTCAGCGCCGCAGCCAGGGTCGAGTTGACGTCGCCGGGGACCATCACCAGGTCCGGTGCCTCGTCGGCAATGACCGGCTCCAGGCGCTCCATCGTCCGCGCCGTCTGCGCCGCGTGGCTGCCGGAACCGACCTCGAGCATGTAGTCGGGCGCCGGTACGCCCAGCTCCTCGAGGAAGACCTCGGACATCAGCCGGTCGTAGTGCTGGCCGGTGTGGACGATCGCGTGGCGGCCTTCCGGGTGGCGCCGGCGCAGGGCGCCGATCACCGGCGCCGTCTTGACGAAGTTCGGCCGCGTCCCGATCACGTAAACGATCCGCATCGCGGCGCCAGCGTACTCATGTCCATCCGACAGAAAAGCCACGGACAGACCACACGCATGCCACAGAAAACGGACAGGCACGCCTGTCTGCTTCAATAACGGACCGCATGCCGAAGATGAAAACCCATTCCGGCGCCAAGAAGCGCTTCAAGAAGACCGCCACGGGCAAACTCCGTGGCCGTCGCGCTTACTCCAGCCACATCCTGGAGAAAAAGTCGCCGAAGCGGAAGCGGAAGATGGCGAAACCGGTCGAGATCTCGCCGAACGACGCCAAGAAGGTGCGGACTCTCCTCGGGGGTGGCAAGTGAGCCGCGTAAAGCGCTCCGTCCACGCGCGCAAGAAGCGCCGCAAGGTGCTGAAGGAAGCGAAGGGCTACTTCGGTCGCAAGCACTCCTCCTACCGCTTCGCCAAAGAGCAGGTGCAGCGGTCTGGGATGTACGCCTACCGCGACCGGCGCAACAAAAAGCGGACCTTCCGCCGCCTTTGGATCACCCGCATCAACGCCGCCGCGCGGCTCGAGGGCATGAGCTACTCGGAACTGATGCACGGTCTGAACAAAGCCGAGGTCGAGGTGAACCGCAAGATGCTGGCCGAGATCGCCGTCAGCGACCGCGACGCCTTCCGCCGATTTGTGGAGCTAGCCCGGGAGGGTGCGGCCGCTTAGCGGCAACACCGATATTCCTCTCTCCCGGGCGGGCCGAATTTCGGCCCGCTTTTTCGTTCCAGGAGTTAAAACCGCCGAGCAGAAGACAACATCGCCAACCCGACACCGCTACCGAGCCAGATGATCGAAAGCCCCCAGAACGAGAAGTTGAAGCTGGTCCGCAAGCTGCGCGATCGCAAGCACCGCGAGCGCGAGGGCCTGTTCGTGACCGAGGGCGAGGACCTGCTTGCGGCGGGGCTGGCCGCGGGCGCGGAGCCGCGGTTCGCGCTGGTCGCCGCTGGGACTGGGCTCGAGGGTGAGGAGGTCGAGCCGAACTTGCTGGCCGACGCCTCGACTCTCGGCTCCGGAACGAGGGTCATCGCGGTATGGCCTGTGCCATCCCTAGATGCGCAGTTGTTGCCGCATACCGGGAACAACTGCGCGTGCCTCTACCTGCACGGCGTGGGGGATCCCGGCAACGTCGGGACGATCATTCGGACCGTCGACGCCCTTGTCGGCAGCACGGTCGTCCTCGGGCCCGAGTGCGCCGACGCGTTCTCGCCGAAGGCCGTCCGCGCCAGCATGGGCTCGATCTTCTCTCGGCCGCCGACGAGAGCCGCTCTCGAGGCCACCCCGCAGCCCCGTGTAGCTTTAGTCGCCCACGGTGGGGAGGAACTCGACACGCTTGCCGGCGCGGCCACCGTCTGCCTCGGCGCCGAGCGCGAGGGGCTCCCCGACGAGGTGCTGGCGGAGTGCGAGCGGCGGGTGACGATTCCGCTGCGGGATGGCGCTCCCGACTCACTCAACGTCGCCGCCGCGGCTGCGATCGCCGCTCAGCGGATATCTTCGCTCGCCATGGAGGAGGCCCAGCCCGATGCTTGAGCGGATCGAGGAGATCAGGGGCGAGGCCGGCGTGGCCATCGAGGGCGCGAAAAGCAGCGCCGAGCTGGAGGAGCTGCGGGTCCGCTATCTCGGTCGCAAAGCCGAGCTGACCACGATCCTGCGCGGGATCGCGGATCTGCCGCCAGAGGAACGCGGCAGGGTCGGCGGCGGCGCCAATCGCGCCCGCAAGGAGCTCGAGGCGCTGCTCGAGGCGAGCGCCGAGCGGCTCGACGCTTCCGAGTTGGAAGCGAAGCTCGTCGAGGATCGCATCGACGTCACCCTGCCCGGGACGCCGCTGCGGCCGGTCGGCCACCCGCACCTGATCGCCCGCACCACGCGGCTGATCGAGGACACGATGATCGGCCTCGGCTACCACGTGGCCGAAGGCCCGGAGATCGAGCACGACTACTACAACTTCACGGCGCTGAACCATCCGCCCGGCCACCCGGCGCGGATGCTCCAGGACACCTTCTACGTGCAGTCGCACCCCGACGTCCTGCTGCGCACCCACACCTCGCCGATGCAGGTGCGCTCGATGGAGACGCAGCCGCCGCCGATCTTCGTCGTCGTCCCCGGCAAGGTCTACCGGCGCGACTCCGACGCCACCCACAGCCCGATGTTCCACCAGGTCGAGGGGCTGGCGATCGCCGAGGGGATCACCCTCGCCGACCTGCAGGGGACGCTGCTCTCGATGTGCCGGGCGCTGTTCGGGCCCGACCGCGAGGTGCGCTTGCGGCCGCACTTCTTCCCTTTCACCGAGCCGAGCGTCGAGGTCGACGTCTCCTGCTTCCAGTGCGGCGGCAGCGGCGAGCTGGAGGGCGGCGAGCGCTGCAACCTCTGCAAGGGCCAGGGCTGGATCGAGATCCTCGGCGCCGGCATGGTCGACCCCAACGTGCTCGGTTTCGTCGAGGGGCACGGCTACGACGCCGAACGGGTCCAGGGCTTCGCCTTCGGCATCGGGGTCGAGCGGGTGGCGATGCTGCGCCACGGCGTGCCGGATCTGCGGCGCTTCTTCGACAACGACGTGCGGATGCTGGAGCAGTTCTCATGAGGGTCCCGTACAGCTGGCTGCGCGAGTACTGCGACCCGGGCATGGACCCGGCCGCGCTTGCCGACCGGCTGGTGATGACCGGCACCGAGGTCGAGCGGGTGGAGACCGTCGGGCCGCCCTCGGGCGACGGCTTCGTCGTCGGCAAGGTCGTCAAATGCGAGAAGCACCCGAAAGCCGACCGGCTCAGCGCCTGCATGGTCGAGACCGGCGACGGCGAGCGGCCGATCGTCTGCGGCGCCCCCAACGTCGCCGCCGGGCAGACCGTTGCGGTGGCGCTGCCGGGGGCACGGATGCCGAATGGCGAGAAGCTGCGCAAGGCGAAGCTGCGGGGGATCCCCTCCGAAGGGATGATCCTCGCCGCCGACGAGCTCGAGCTCGGCGACGACCACGAGGGGATTATGGAGCTCGATCCCGGGCTCGCCGCCGGCACGCCGCTGGCCGAGGTGCTGCCCCTGGGCGAGCCGGTGCTGGAGATCGAGGTCACCCCGAATCGCAGCGACTGCTTTGGCGTCCACGGCGTCGCCCGCGAGATCCACGCGATCACCGGCGCGCCGCTCGCCGCTGACCCCTGGGCGGAGGACGCGCCGGCCGGGGGGGAGGGTGTTGTTGGCGACTATGCCTCGGTCACCATCGAGGTTCCCGAGCTCTGCCCGCGCTTCACCGCCCGCGTCTTCACCGACGTGACGATCGGCCCCTCGCCGCTCTGGCTGCAGGCGCGCCTCGCCGCGGCCGGGCAGCGGCCGATCAACAACGTCGTCGACATCACCAACTACGTGATGCTGCTGACTGCGCAGCCGCTGCACGCCTTCGACCTCGACAAGGTCCCGGACGGGGAGCTGATCGTCCGTGCCGCAAGCGAGGGGGAGAAGATGACCACCCTCGACGACGTCGAGCGCAGCTTCGACGCCGAGACCGTGCTCGTCTGCGACCGCGAGGGCCCTTCGGGGATCGCCGGGATCATGGGCGGCCAGCGCTCCGAGGTCTCTGAGGCGACGACCAGGGTCCTGCTCGAGGTCGCGAACTGGAACGGGACCAACATCCTCCGCACCTCGCGCCTGCTCGGCCTGCGCTCCGAGGCTTCCGCTCGCTTCGAGAAACAGCTCCATCCGGCGCTCTGCCTGCGGGCGCAGGCGATTGCCTCGCGCCTCCTGGTCGGGCTCTGCGGGGCGAGGCTGGTCCCCGGCACGATCGACGTCGCCGCCGAGATCCCGGAGCCGCGGAGGCTGCCGCTGCGCGCCTCCCGGGTGCGGGGCCTGCTGGGGATGGAGATCTCCCAGGCCGACCAGCAGACCCACCTGGAGCGGCTCGGCTTCGAGGCCGAGGCCGATGGCGAGGATCTGGCCGTCGTCGTCCCCCCCGAGCGTCACTACGACGTCACCCGCGAGGTCGACCTGATCGAGGAGGTCGCCCGGGTCCACGGCATCGACGAGCACCTGCCGACCACCCTGCCCTCGACCGGCAGCGCCGTCGGCGGCCTCAGCCGCGAGCAGCGGCTGCGGCGGCGGGCCGAGGACGTCCTCCGCGACCTTGGCTTCGACCAGGTGGTCGGCTGGAGCTTCACCGACCCCGGCGAGGCCCGCCGGCTGCGGATTCCCGCCGAGGACCCGCGCGCAACCCCGGTGCTGCTCGCCAATCCGCTCTCCGAGGAGCAGTCGGCGATGCGGACGACCCTGCTCGGCTCGCTGCTCGACGTCGCCGCCCGCAACGCCGCCCGCGGCGCCACCGGCCAGACCCTCTTCGAATCCACCCGCGTCTACCTCCAAGACTCGCCGACGGGACGGAAACCGGTGGTGAGCACCGGAAATCGTCCCGTCGAGCCGCTCGCGGGGAACTTCGCCGGCGATCAGCCGGCGCCGTTCTCCGAGCCGCACCGATTTGCGGGGGTTGCGGTCGGGGCGCTCTCGGAGCGCTCCTGGCGCGGCGGCGGCGAGGCCGCGGACTTCTTCGCGCTGAAGGGAGTGCTCGAAGCGCTGGCGAGGCAGCTCGGGACCGAGCTCGAGTTCGCGGCGGCCGAGGAGCCGTTCCTGCACCCGGGCCGCGCGGCCGCCATTTCGGTCGATGGCGCGCCCGCCGGGTGGATCGGCGAGGTGCACCCGCTGGTCTGCCGGACCTGGGATCTCGACGCCGCCGTCGCCTTCGAACTGGACGCGGCGCCTCTGATCGCAACCGCAACTCTCGGCGAGGAGTCCTACGAGGACGTCACCACCTTTCCGGCCGTCTACCAGGACCTGGCCGTGGTCGTCCCCGCCGCCACCCCCGCCAGTGAGGTCCGCGCCGCGGTCCTGGCCGGCGGCGGCGAGCTGCTGCACGCGGCCGACGTCTTCGACCTCTACGAGGGTGAGCAAGTCGGCGCCGAGCGCAAGAGCTTGGCGCTGAACCTCGAGTTCCGCGCCCCCGACCGCACCCTCACCGACGAGGAGGTCGCCGGGGTGCGGGAGGCGATCAAGGCGAAGCTGAATGAGATCGGAGGGGCGCTGCGTGAGTGACATCGCCTCCCAACCCCTCGATGGCGATCCCGCCGCGCGGGTCCTCGTTGCCGGGGCCTCCGGGTTCACCGGCGCCCTGGCGGCGCAGATCGTCTGGGACCACCCACGCCTCCAGCTGGTCGCAGCGACCTCGCGCAGCGACGCCGGCAAGCGGCTGACGGATCTCTACCCTCGCTACCGCGCGGCGATAGAGCTGATCGAGCTCGACCTCGACGAGCTGCCCGAGGTGGACGCGGCGATCGTTGCCTACCCGCACGGCGCTGCCGCCCCGACCGATGCGGCGCTGCGCGCAGCCGGCATCCTCGTCGTCGACCTCTCCGCAGACTTCCGCCTCCGCGACCCCGAGACCTACGCGCGCTGGTACGGCGAGCACGGCGCCCCTGAGCTCTTTGGGACCGGCGTCTACGGGCTCAGCGAGATCTACCGCGAGGAGCTGCGCGAGGCGAAGCTGGTCGCTACGCCCGGCTGCTACCCGACTGCGAGCGTTCTCGCCCTCGCTCCGTTGGCCGAAAAGGGCCTCCTCGGCGAGGTCTATGTCGCCGCGATGCAGGGTACCTCTGGCTACGGCCGCAGCAGCGACGACCTCGTCCATTTCTCGGCGATGACCGAGAACGCCTTCCCGTACAAGACCGAGGGGCACCGCCACCGGCCCGAGATAGAGCAGGAGCTGGCGGCGCTCGGCAGCCCGGCGCCGGTCACCTTCGTCCCGCACCTCGTGCCGCTCGACCAAGGCGAGCTGGCGACCTGCTTCGCGACTCTCAGCGAACCGACCTCGAAGGACGCCATCCGCAGCCTCTACGAGGCGCGTTACGCCGACGAGCCCTTTGTCCACCTCCTCGACGGCCCGCCGAACCTGCGCGCGGTGCGGGACACCAACGAGTGCCATGTCTACGTCACGGTCGAGGAGCGGGGGAGGGTGATGGCCTTCGCGGCGATCGACAACATCTGGAAGGGCGCTTCCAGCCAGGGCGTGCAGAACCTCAACCTGATGCTGGGGCTGGACGAGTCGGAGGGCCTCAAGTGACGACGCCGGAAGCGGACGCGAAGCGGAGCATTCCGGCGACTGATGGGTTCTTCAGAAGCCGCTGGGTCGAGGCTCCCGAGGGCGCCGAGGAGCTCGATCCCGCCCAGCTCGCCCCGGGCTTTCGCGCCGGCGGCGCTCACTGCGGCCTCAAGGGGGGCGGGCGGACCGACGTCGGCCTACTCGTTTGCGACGCCGACGAGGTCGACTCGGCGATGGTCCTCACCCGCAATGCTTCGGCGGCGGCGCCGATCCGCGTCTGCCGCGACGAGGTCGACGCTGGCGGCGTGCGCGCCGCCGTGGTCAACAGCGGCAATGCCAACGCGGAGACCGGCGAACAGGGGCTCGCCGACGCCCGGGCGATGTGCGCGCGGACGGCCGCCGAGCTCGGCCTCGCCGCCGACCAGGTCGCCGTCGCCGAGACCGGGACGATCGGTGTGCCGCTGCCGATCGCCGCCGTCCTCGGTGGAATCGCCGCGGCCGCCTCGACCCTTGGCGCCGACGGCGGCGGGGCTTTCTCCGACGCGATCCTCACCACCGACCGCTGGCCGAAGCGCTGCACCCTGCGCGCCGGCGGCGTGACGCTTTCCGCCCAGGCGAAGGGGGCGGGGATGATCGAGCCGAACATGGCGACGATGCTCTGCTTCGTCCAGACTGACGCCGTCGTCCCCGACGCCGACGCACGCCTGCGCGCCGCCGTCGATGCCTCCTTCAACCGGATCACCGTCGATGGCCAGATGAGCACCAACGACATGGTCCTGCTGCAGGCCTCCGGCGCCTCCGGCCAGCCGTTGCCCGAAGGGTTGCTCGAGGCCGTGCTGATGCAGCTGGCGATCGAGATCGTCCGCGACGGCGAGGGTGCCGCCCGTTCCGCCCGGATCGAGGTCACCGAGGCCGCCACCCAGGCTGAGGCCGAGCGCGTCGCCCGGGCGATCGCCAACTCGCCCCTGGTCAAGACTGCGCTGTTCGGCCGCGACCCCAACTGGGGACGGATCGCCCAGGCCGCCGGCGCCGCCCTCGCCGGCGAGGAGATCGAAGAGCTCGGCTCCGAGGCGATCGACGCCGCCGAGCTGGGTGCCGACGTCGAGGAGGCCGAGATCGGGCTGCGCCTCGGCCGCGGGAAAAGCAGCGCCCACGTCTGGTTCTCGGACCTCGGCTACGACTACGTCAAGCTGAACGCGGAATACACGACGTGAACGCGCGCTACGACAGCGGCAGCGTCGCCACCCTGCTGGAGGCGCTTCCTTACATTCGAGAGTTCCACGGCCGCACCGTGGTGATCAAGTACGGCGGCGCGGCGATGCTCGACGAGGACCTGCGCGAAGCCTTCGCCACCGACGTCGTCCTGCTCAAGTACGTCGGGCTGAACCCGATCATCGTCCACGGCGGTGGCCCGGAGATCACCCGCTACATGGAGCGGCTCGACCTCGAGGTCCGCTTCCACGAGGGCCTGCGGGTCTCCGACTCCGAGACCGTCGAGGTGGCGAAGATGGTCCTGGTCGGCAAACTCAACTCGGAAATTGTCCAGCGGCTGAACCGCCACGGCCAGGCCGCGGTCGGCCTCTCCGGCGAGGACGGGAGCCTTTTCGCGGTCTCGCCGGTGGCGAACGCCGAGCAGGTGGGCTTCGTCGGCTCGATCGAGCGGGTCGACGTCGACGTCCTCAACCACATCGCCGCCGACTACATCCCGGTGATCGCCTCCTCGGCCTCCGACCGCAGCGGCCAGTCCTACAACGTCAACGCCGACGAGGCCGCCGGCAAGGTCGCCGCGGCGCTCGGGGCGCACAAGGCGATCTTCCTCACCGACGTCGAGGGCTGGCTCGACAACCCCGGCGACGAGGGCTCGCTGATCTCCCGCG
This sequence comes from Solirubrobacterales bacterium, assembly GCA_033856415.1. Taxonomy (GTDB): domain Bacteria; phylum Actinomycetota; class Thermoleophilia; order Solirubrobacterales; family 70-9; genus VAYN01. The sequence goes on from JAWVFA010000034.1 coordinate 27,421, forward strand.
CCACCGTCGGCGAGGTCGACGAGAAGCTTTCGAGCCTGGAAGGAGGGATGCGGCCGAAGCTCCAGGCCTGCGCCGACGCGATCCGCGGCGGCGCCCAGTCCGCCCACATCATCGACGGCCGGGTCCCGCACAGCCTGCTGCTCGAGCTCTTTACCGACGCCGGCATCGGCACGATGGTCACCCCGTGACCGAGGCGACCCGGGAGATCGGCTTCGAAGAGGCGCGGGCGCTCGAGGAGCGCTACCTGATGCGTACCTACAAGCGGGCGCCGGTCGACTTCGTCCGCGGCGAGGGGCCGCTGCTCTGGGACGCCGGGGGCAAGAGGTACCTCGACTTCCTCACCGGGATCTCGGTCTGCTCGGTCGGCCACTGCCACCCGCAGGTGGTGAAGGCGGTCCACGAGCAGTCCCACCGCCTGATCCACGTTTCCAACCTCTTCTACACCGAGCCGATGGCGAAGCTGGCCGAGCGGCTGGCGGAGTCGAGCCTCGGCGGTCGGGTTTTCTTCTCCAACTCGGGCACCGAGGCCAACGAGTGCGCGATCAAGATCGCCCGCAAGCACGCCCACCGCCGCGGCGTCGCCGAGCCGGAGATCGTCAGCTTCGAGAACGACTTCCACGGTCGCACCTACGGCGCCCTCTCGGCGACCCCCGGACTGGCGAGGAACGAGGCGCTGGGGCCGATGCTGCCCGGCTTCCGCTCGGTGCCCCGCAACGACGCCGCTGCCCTGCGTGAGGTAGTGGGGGAGAGCACGGCCGCGGTCCTGATCGAGCCGATTCAGGGCGAGGCCGGCGTCTTTCCGATCGACACCGACGTGCTGCTGGCAGCCCGCGAGGCCTGCGACGAGATTGGGGCACTACTGATCTTCGACGAGATCCAGACCGGGATCGGGCGGACCGGCTCGCTCTGGGCCTACGAGCAGACGCCGGTGCGCCCGGACGTGATCACGAGCGCGAAGGCGCTTGGCGGCGGCTTTCCGATCGGCGCCTGCGTCACCGCGCCCGAGGCCGCCGAGGTGCTCGAGCCCGGCGACCATGGCTCGACCTTCGCCGGCGGCCCGGTCGCGACCGCCGCCGCGCTGGCCGTGCTGGAAATCGTTGACGACCCGGTGCTGCTGCGACACGTGCGCGAGCTCGGCGCTTACCTGCGCGAGAAGCTGGAGGCGCTGGACGGTGTCGCCGAGACCCGCGGACGGGGCCTGATGGTGGGGGTCGGGCTCGAGGAGGGAATCGACGCCGCCGCCGTCGGCGCCGACCTGCTCGAGCGAGGCCTGGTGGTCAACGTGCCGCGGCCCGACACGCTGCGCCTGCTGCCGCCGCTGGTGATCGATTCCGATCACGTTGACCTGGCGGTTGGCCAGATCGAGGAATCGCTTCTAGGCTTCGCCTCGCAATGAGCCGCCCCGGCAAGCCCACCGACATCTCGAAGAACCAGAAGGCCCTGAGGGCCGATACGGCCGAGCGCCTGGAGGCGATCGTCGAGGCCGCCGAGCGCGCCGCCGAGGGCGTCATCGACGACGCCGAAAAGCAGGCGCGCCGCTATCTGGCACAAGCTCGTGCGGAGGCCGACCGGCACTCCGAGGGACGGGTGGCGGAGCTCTCCTCCCTGATCGACACCCTGCTCGGCCAAGCGATCTCACTGCGCCAGGAGGCCGAGCGCCTGCAGGCAACCCTCGAGGCTGCCCGGGCGCAGATCGACGGCGAGGAGCCGCTGCCCACGGCGCCCCGCGAGGAGCGGGCGGAGGCGCCGCGCCTGCGCGCGGTCGACTCCGCGGAGGCAGCGATCGTCGAGCCGCAGGCCGTCGAGCCCTCGCCAGAGCCCGAGAGCTTCCGCTCGGATGCCGCCGGGGCCCGCCTGCTGGCTACGCAGATGGCCGTTTCGGGCAGCAATAGGGAGGAGATCGCCGAGCGACTTCGAAACGGGTTCGAGATCGAGGACGCCGACGCGATTCTCGACGCGATTCTCGGACCGGAGGGGTAAGCCAGATGCACGAGGACCCGACTCGCCTGATGGGACCCGAAGACCGCGGCCCCGGTGGCCACGGCCCGCAGGGCGGTCGTCCCCACGGCAACATGCGGCTGCTCGTCGCCGGCCTGATCGCGGTGATCGTCGGCCTGCTGATCGCGGTGATCGTGATCGCCGGCAACGACGACGGCGGCGAAACGACTACCAGCTCCAGCATCGAATCCTCGACCACCGAACCATCTTCGACGACGACCGAAAGCTCGACCACGACGACCACCGAATCGACGACGACGCCCGAAGAAGAAGAAGGCGTCGAAGAAGACGAAGAAGCGCCGGAAGAAGAACCAGAAGAAGTGCCGCCGCCGGAAGAAAACGAACAGGGCGGCGCCGGCGGCATCGAAGCGCCCTAGAAGCATTCGGCGCAGCCGGCGTGCGAGACTTGCGCCCCCGTGAGTGCCGATCAACCTCATTTCCAGCCGACCGCCAGCTACGAGGCGGATCCCGCCAGCGTCCATCGCGTGCTGCTGCTCTACTCGGGCGGCCTCGACACCAGCGTGATGCTGAAGTGGATCCAGGACCACTACGAGGCCGAAGTCGTCTGCCTCACGGTCAACCTCGGCCAGCCGGGCGAGGACTACGGGTTGATCGAGCAAAAGGCGCTGCAGCTGGGCGCCGCCGAGTGCCACGTGGTCGATGCCCGCGAGCGCTTCGCCGCCGAGTTCGTCGCCCCGGCGATCAAGGCAAACGCCGTCTATGGCAACGGCTACCCGCTCTTCACCGCCCTCGGCCGGCCGCTGATCGCCCAGCTCGCGGTGGAGTACGCGCGGCAGGCCAACTGCGACACGATCGCCCACGGCTGCACCGGCAAGGGCAACGACCAGGTCCGGATCGAGGCCACGGTCGCCACCCTGGCGCCCGAGCTGAAGACGATCGCCCCGGTTCGCTCCTGGGAGATGGGCCGCGAGGAGGAGATTGCCTACGCCCGCGAAAACGGCATTCCGGTCAAGGGGGGGACCGAGGTTGCGCCGTACTCGATCGACGACAACCTCTGGGGCCGCTCTTCGGAGGGGCGCTGGATCGAGGAGCTCGACCACGCGCCCGAGGACGACGTCTTCCAGCTGGTGACCCGCCCCGAGGAGGCCCCCGACGAGGCGGAGACGGTGACGGTCGGGTTCGAGGCCGGCGTGCCGGTCTCCCTTAACGGCGATCGACTCGGCTTGGTCGAGCTGCTGGAAAAGGCGGCCGAGATCGGCTGCCGCCACGGCGTCGGGATCGTCGACCACATCGAGGACCGGATCGTCGGCCTCAAGGTGCGCGACATTTACGAGGTGCCGGCGGCGGCGATCCTGTTGACCGCGCACGAGGAGCTGGAGCGCCTGGTCGGCACGATCCACCAGAACCAGTTCAAGCCCGGACTCGACCAGAAGTGGGGATACCTCGTCTACGCCGGCCTCTGGTGGGAGCCGCTGCGCACCGACCTCGACGCCTATATGGACGCGGTCAACGCCCAGGTGACCGGCGAGATCGGCCTGCGTCTCTTCAAAGGCGGCGTCCGGGTCGTCACCCGCTCCTCCCCCAATGCCGTCTACGACGCCGAGCTGGCGACCTTCTCGGAGTCCGGCGGCCTTTTCGATCAGAACGCCTCGCCCGGCTTCATCGAGCTCTGGTCGCTGCAGTCGCGGATGGCGCACCGGATTCGTCAGCGGGGGGAGGGCTGATGTACAACCGGCTCGGCAAGACTTCGCTCAAGTTCGCCTACCGATACCTGCGCCGTCGCTACCGGCGCGAGACCCGGATCGCGCTTGGCGTCTTCGGCGCCGGGATCGTGGCCGCGGTCGCCTACTTCGCCAGCCGCGAAGCCCCCGAAGGCTGACCGTCAACTTGCAGGGGTTTTAGGGCCAGCTCGGTAGCCTCGGCCGCTCGTGCGAGCAGTCGAGCTCAGAAAGGGTCTCCTCGGGATCTGCGCCGCGGCGTCGCTCTGCGCGCTGCTGATCGCGCTTGGCGCTGCCGCCGGCAGCGCCGGCGCGACCGAAGCCGAGAAGCTCGAGGCGAAGCTGGCCGCGGCTCGCGACGAGGCGAGCTCGCTCTCCTCGCAGTTGCAGGCGACGACGAGCGAACTCGCCGGCGCCGAAGCCGAAGCGAAAGACGCCGCCGCCGAAGAGGAAGAACTGAGCGGGCTCTTGGCCGAAGGCCGCGAGCGGGCGGCCGAGTTGGCCGGGAAGCTCGAGCAGACCCGGCACCGACTCGCCGTCGAGAAAGCCAGACTCCGCCGCTCGCGCGCGGTCCTTGCCGAGCGCCTGGTCGCGATCTACGAGAGCGGCACCCCCAGCACGGCGGACCTCGTGTTCGGCTCCGGCGGTTACGAGGATTTCGTCGCCCAGAGCGACTACCTGCGGGCGATCTCCGAAGCCGACAGTGCTCTCGCCGACCGCGTCGCCACGGTGCGCGCGGCGGTGCACCGCGAGGTTCTGAAGGTCGCCGACCTGAAGGCGGAAGCGATCGCCTACGACGAACGGCTCGAAGCCGCGCGTGAGGAAATCGCCGCGGTGCGCGCAGCCGCGCAGGCTTCCGCCGCTCGTCTGGAATCGCTCAAGGCCAGCCGCGAAGCCTCGGTGGCGACGCTGAAGTCGGATATCTCCGAATGGGTCACGCAGGTCCAGGAAGCGCGCCTGGCCGAATCGGAAGCCGAAGCCGAAGAAGAAGTCGGACGCTGGCTCGGCGGCCCCTACTCGATCCCGACCTACATCGTGATGTGCGAGTCCGGTGGCAACTACAGCGCCTTGAACCCCTCCAGCGGCGCCGGCGGCGCGTACCAGATCCTCCCCTCGACCTGGGAACTCTACGGCGGTAAGGGCGAACCGCAGAACGCTCCCAAGGCCGAACAGGACCGGATCGCCGCCGAAATCTGGGCCGACTCCGGCGGCAGCGCCTGGGTCTGCGCCTGATGCTGCGACCTCCGGTCGCCCGAGTCCGGACGAGCGTCGCCGAAGTACCCCGGAACTAGCGCGGAAGTGTCACGACAGGCGTCGGTGCCGTCGGCTCGGCTTGCCATGATCGACCGACCTCGTGAGCACCGCGTCTGCCGTACATCTCCATGCCCACAGCGAGTACTCGCTGCTCGATGGCGCCTGCAAGATCGACGCGATGGCGGCGCGGGCGGCGGAGCTCGACCAGCCGGCTCTGGGCCTGACCGATCACGGCGTCATGAACGGCGCCGTCGACCTCTACAAGGCCTGCAAGAAGCACGGGATCAAGCCGATCGCCGGGCTCGAGGCCTATCTCGTCGACGACCGCCACGCGATCAAGGAGCAGACGCGGTACGAGCGCAACCACCTGACGCTGCTGGCCGAGACCGACACCGGCTTCTCGAACCTGGTCAAGCTCACCTCGGCCGGCTTCCTCGAGGGCTTCTCGCGCGGCAAGGCAAACGTCGACATGGACCTGCTCTCGCAGCACGCCGAGGGCGTGATCGTCCTCACCGGCTGCCTGCAGTCGCGTTTCTGCCGCCGCCTGATCGAAGAGCGGGCCGACGACGCCCGCGCCCACCTCGACGACCTGATCCAGGCCTTCGGCCCCGAGCAGGTCTACATGGAGGTGCAGAAGAACGGCATCGCCGAGCAGGACAAGGCCAACGAGGGGATCGTCCGCTTCGCCCGCGAGCTGAATCGGCCGCTGGTCGGGACCGCCGACGTCCACTACCTGCGGCGCGAGGACTTCGACAACCACGCGGCGCTCCTCTGCGTGCAGACGAAGTCGACCCTGCAGATGCCGAAGATGAGCTTCGACACGAACGAGTTCTACATCAAGGACAACGCCGAAATGGCCGCGTCCTTCGCAGAGTGGCCGGACGCCATCCCGACCACCCTGGAGATCGCCGAGCGCTGCAACATCGAGATCGAGCTCGGCAAACTGCTGCTGCCGCGCTACCCGACCGAGAACGGCGAGGAGCCGGAGGCGATGCTGCGGCGGATCGCGATGGAGGGCCTCCGCGCCCGCTACGGCGACCCGCTGCCCGCCGAGGCGGTGGAGCGGCTCGAGTTCGAGCTCGGGGTGATCGAGGACATGGGCTTCTCCTCCTACTTCCTGATCGTCTGGGACTTCGTCAGCTACGCGAAGCGCAACGGGATCGCCGTCGGCCCCGGCCGCGGCTCGGCCGCCGGCTCAATTGTTTCCTACAGCCTGAAAATCACCGACCTCGACCCGCTCGCCAACGACCTGATGTTCGAGCGCTTCCTCAACCCGGGCCGCAAATCGATGCCGGACATCGACATCGACTTCTCGGTCCGCGGCCGCGAGCGGATGATCCGCTACGTCGGCGAGAAATATGGCCGCGAATCGGTCGCCCAGATCATCACCTTCGGCAAGATGGCGCCGCGCGCTGCGACCCGCGACGCCGCCCGCGTGCTCGGCTTCGACTACGCCACCGGTGACCGCCTGGCGAAGCAGATCCCGGAGCCGATCATGGGTCGCAGCCCGTCGTTCGCGGAGTGCCTGAAGAGCGGCCAGGAGCTGCGCCGGACCTACGACGAGGAGCCCGACGCGAAAAAGATCATCGACGTCGCCCAGGGTCTCGAGGGGATCATCCGCAACAACTCGATCCACGCCGCCGCGGTGGTGATCGCCGACCGGCCGCTGCAAGAGGTCGTGCCGCTGCAGCTCGCCGAGGACAAGAGCGCCCCCGCGGCGCCGGCCAACGGCAACGGGTCCGGCAAGCCCGAGCGCCAGTACAAGATCGTCACCCAGTACTCGATGAACCCGATCGAGGAGATCGGGCTGCTGAAGATGGACTTCCTCGGGCTGCGCAACCTCGACGTGATCGAGGACGCGATCGACATCATCGAGCGCTCCCGCGGCGAGCGAGTCGACATGGAGCAGATCCCGATCGACGACGCCAAGACCTACGCGATGCTCGCCAAGGGGGACTCGACCGGCGTCTTCCAGTTCGAGTCGGAGGGGATGCGCGACGCCTTGCGCCGGGTCGGGCCGACCGAGTTCGCCGACATCGTCGCCCTCGGCGCGCTCTACCGACCGGGGGCGATGGCCTACATCCCCACCTACGCGAAGGGCAAGAAAGACCCCTCGACGGTCCGCTACCCCGACCCGCGCCTGGAAGCGATCACCAAGGAGACCCACGGCTGCGTCGTCTACCAAGAGCAGCTGATGCAGATCGCCCGCCAGATGGCCGGCTTCTCGGGTGCCCAAGCGGACGACCTGCGCAAGGCGATCGGCAAGAAGAAGCGCGACCTGATGGCGACGATGAAGGACAAATTCATGGAGGGGCTGGCGGGTTCGGGCACCGCCCCCAACGTCGCCGCCGATCTCTGGAAGCTGAACGAAGCCGCCGCCGACTACTCGTTCAACAAGTCCCACGCCGCCTGCTACGGGCTGATCTCCTACCGCACCGCCTACCTCAAGGCCAACTACCCGGCCGAGTACATGGCGGCGGTGATCTCCTCGGTGATGAACACCAAAGACAAGGTGCCCTTCTTCGTCAACCGCTGCGCGGAGATGGGGATCGACGTCCTGCCGCCGGACGTCAACTCCTCCGACCACAGTTTCGTCGTCTCCGAGAACGCGATCCGCTTCGGTCTCGACGCGGTCAAGAACGTCGGCCACGCGGCGGTCGAGGCGATCCTCCGCGCCCGCGAGGAGAAGCCGATCGAGTCGATCTGGGACTTCTGCGAGCGGGTCGACTCGCGCGCGGTCAACAAACGGGCGATCGAATGCTTGATCAAGTGCGGCGCGCTCGACTCGACCGGCGACAGCCGCAAAGGAATGCTGGAAACGCTGCCGGCGGCCCAGTCGGCCGGGCAGAAGGCGCAGGAGGACGCGCAGATGGGCCAGGGCTCGATCTTCGATTTCGGCGAAGATGCCGGGGGAGGGGAGGCGCAGTCACAGGCCCACCACCGGCCGCCGATCCCCGCCGCCGAGTTCGACCGCGCCGAGATGCTGGCGATGGAGAAGGAGACGCTCGGCACCTATCTCTCCTCGCACCCGCTGCAGGAAGTCGGGCCGGCGTTGCGGGCGCGGGTCGACTGCAGCCTCTCGCAGCTAGCAAACAAGCCCGACGGCGGTTGGGTGACGGTCGGCGGAATCGTTGTCGACTGCAAGAAGATCCGCACCAAGAGCGGCAGCCAGATGATGTTCGCGACCCTCGACGACGTCGAGGGGCAGGTCGAGATGCTGGTCTTTAAGGCCGACCAGGCCGAGAGCGCGGAGGTGATTCAGCCCGACGCGATCGTCCTTGTCCGCGGCCGCATCGACCACAAGGACCGCGGCGAGACCAAGCTGGTCGTCCAAGAGGCGCAGCGCTTCGAACCCGACCAGGCGGAGATCGCCAAGGCGGCGAAGTCGGCGCCGGCCGCGGTCGCCGGGCCGTTCGAGGTGCCGATCGACCTTTCCCGCTGGAGCGATGAGCTCTGCGAGGAACTGAAGGCGGTGCTCGAGCACCACAAAGGCGAGTCCGAGGTCTTCCTCGTGGTCGGCGAGCGACGGTTCAAGGTCGGTGACGGCTACCGGGTCAAGCCCTCGGGCATGCTCCGCACCGAGCTGGACCACGTCCTGGGCGCCACGGCCCTGGCCGCTTGAGCGGGGCAAACCGCTTGGTTCCGCGGTACGGCATCCCTAAGCTTCCGGGATGACCGCTACGCGCACCGAGGTTGGCGAGTGCCGCCAGTGCCGCTCCTTCTGCGACAAGATGGTCGAGCCGCGCGGCTGCGTCGAGCTCGGCTGCCGCTATCTCTACAGCTTCATCGACCGCCTGACGGGCGACCAGTACGTCGGCTGCATGCAGGAGGTCTACGCGGCCGAGGTGGAGCTCAGCGCGGTCCTCGAGAAGGGTGGCTTCGGAGGGGTGAAGATGACCGGCGACCCGCTGCCGCACTGCCAGTTCTCGGTCGAGCGTGCCTACGAGGGCAGCGGCGAGTCCTACGGATGCGTCAACAGGCGGTTCTTCGACTGCACCGACGAGGGCTCCGAGGGGCTGCGCGCCTTCGACCTGCGCGATGTCCGGGACGGTCTGATTTAGGCACGTTTCGATCTCGACGCGGTTTCGTGACACGACACCGTTCCGTGTAAACTTTGCCGCCATGGCTGACTCCTCCGTCGCCGACGTCGACGCCCAAGCGCTGCTCGACGAGGCCAACAGCACGTCCTCCGGCTCGACCGAACCGAAGTTCTCGCTCGAGCTCAACCAGGACCAGAAGGACATCCGCGAGTGGGTCCACGGGTTCGCCGAGAACGTCGTCCGCCCCGCCGCCGAGGAGTGGGACGAGCGTGAGGAAACGCCGTGGCCGGTCATCGAGGAGGCCGCCAAGATCGGCCTCTACAGCTTCGAAGCCGTCGGTCAGTTCTGGGCCGACGAGACCGGGCTGACGCTGCCGATCGCCAACGAGGAGCTCTTCTGGGGCGACGCCGGCATCGGCATGGCGATCATGGGCACGACGCTCGCGGTCGCAGCGATCTTCGGGCAGGGAACCCCGGAGCAGATGGGGGAGTGGATCCCGCAGTGCTACGGAACTCCGGACGACGTCAAGCTCGGCGCCTTCTGCGCTTCGGAGCCCGACGCGGGGTCCGACGTGTCCGGCATCCGCACCAGCGCCAAATACGACGAGGCGAAGGACGAATGGGTGCTCAACGGCCAGAAGGCCTGGGCGACCAACGGCGGCATCGCCAACGTCCACGTCGTGATCGCCACGGTCGACCGCGAGCTCGGCTCGCGCGGCCACGCCGCCTTCGTCATCCCGCCCAACACCAAAGGCTGCGAGCAGGGCGCCAAGGTGAAGAAGCACGGGCTCCGCGCTTCCCACACCGCAGACGTCCACCTCGACGACTGCCGCGTTCCGGGTTCCTGCCTGCTGGGCGGCAAAGAGAAGCTCGACGAACGCCTCGCCCGCGTCCGCGAGGGCAAGAAATCGAAATCGCAGGCGGCGATGCAGACCTTCGAGGCGAGCCGGCCGACCGTCGGCGCCCAGGCGCTGGGCATCGCCCGCGCCGCCTACGAGTACGCGCTCGACTACGCCAAAGAGCGCGAACAGTTCGGCCGCAAGATCGTCGAGAACCAGTCGATCGCCTTCGACCTCGCGAACATGAAGCTCGAGATCGACGCCGCCCGGCTGCTCGTCTGGCGCGCCGCCTGGATGGGCCGGCAGGGCCACAAATTCGAAAACGCCGAGGGCTCGATGTCGAAGCTGAAGGCCGGGGAGGTCGCCGTCTGGGTCACCGAGCGTGCGATCCAGATCCTCGGCGGCAACGGCTACACCCGCGAGTTCCCGGTCGAGCGGATGCACCGCGATTCGAAGATCTACACGATCTTCGAGGGAACCTCCGAGATTCAGCAGCTGGTTATTTCCCGCGCGATCTCCGGCTTCCACATCAAATAACGAACTTACGGCGGGAGAAAACGAGGGCCGGGCAGGGGTGCGCGGCCCTCGTCGCCGTTCCAAAACCGGGATAGCCGGGAGGGGCCGGCCACCCTCCCCCGAAGACCGTCGCGCAGCTGGGCGTACTTATGGGCGCCTTCGTGACTTCTTGAGCCTTCGTGGGAGGGTGACCGGGCTGCTCGCGACAGGGCATCAGGACATGAAGAAAACCCTCTCCTGAAGATGGCCACATGTTGGGTGAATACTTGAGAATTCTTTGGTAAGAAAGGGGAAAATTGGCGGTCCCCACCCCGCGGGGCCAACACAGACCTAAAGGAGTTCTAGCCGTGAACCGTATGAGAACTAAGGTACTCGGAGTGCTGGCTGCCGCACTCGCGATCGGTGCTTTTGCAATTGCCCCGACGATTGGATCGGCCGAAGAAGTAGAAACGTTTGCTGAACAAGGCTGTGAAGCCAACAACGTATGCGGGTATTCACAGATCAATTTTGAAGGGACGAGGTACCAAGTCCCGTGTTCCCAAAATGGTGACTGGTACCCCGCTTTGTCGATTAAGTCGGCTAGAAACCGCTGTGGAAACAAAATCAACTATCTCGGTAACTTCGCCGTCTGCATGAATCCGGGCGGAGACAGGCCCAACCCCGGAACGTACGCATTCCTCAGGTTGCCATCCGGCTGGGCACCGCCCTACTGCTAGCTCTGATAGCTGAATGACGGAACCGCGTCCCGGATTTGCCCGGGACGCGGTTCTCCGAGCTGCTTCGCCTTGCATAAGGGTGCCTCCATTCGAACTCCTAACCTTCGATAGAGTTCGCCCGTGGACCCTCGGCGTAAGCGGAAGATCAGGCTGGTAGTTGCTCTCAGCGTCGCTGTCCTACTGTCAGTGGCCCTGATTTACACCTCATTCTCAGCGTCCACTGGCGTGAAAGAGCCGTCCGAGTTGATTGGCGCTCCTGAGGGCACCAAGGCTCAAGTGACGGGAACGGTCGTCCCTCATTCGATCGAGCCTGTCGGCAATGGCATCAGCTTCAGGGTCAGAGATCGGGCCGAAGGCGAAAGCCAAACCGTCAGTCTGAGCGACCCCAATTCCCTACCGGTGACCTATCACGGCAGCGTGCCGGACCCGTTCCGTGCCGGTCGTGAGATCGTACTGACGGGCACGATGAAGAGTGGGACCTTTGTCGGCGAGCCTGAAACTCTGGTTACCAAATGCCCGTCGAAGTTCACGGCGCAGAGCGACGGCTAGGCCCCAAAACGCGCGGCCGTAATCGCCTGCCGATCCGCCCAAACCCAAGCGGCTACTTCCCGCGGCGTTTGAGGCCTTCGCGCCTTAGGCGTCTCGCCAGGGTTACTTCGGCTTTGCTGGAGCCTTTCTTTTCTGGGCCTGGGGTCTCGAGGGTTGCCGGCAGGCCCTCGAATCTTGGCTCGGAGAGGAAGGCGGATAGGCCCCGTTTGCCCATCTCGCCTTTGCCGATGTTGGCGTGGCGGTCGAGGCGGGCGCCGAGGGGGACGGCGGCGTCGTTGACGTGGACGGCGCCGAGGCGCTCGATCCCGACCTTGGCGTCGGCTTCGTCGAGGACGGCGCCGAGGTGGGCCTCGTCGGTGATGTCGTAGCCCTGGACGAAGAGGTGGCAGGAGTCGAGGCAGAGGCCGAGGCGAGGGCCGCTGCCGGCCAGCCCGATCAGCTCGGCGGTCTGGTCGAAATCGCGGGCGAGAAGCCCTTTGTGGCCGGCCGTCTGCTCGATCAGCAGGGGACAGGACTCGCTGTCTTCCAGTGCCTCGGCAATAACTTTCGAAGCCCGCTTCAGCGATGGTTTCAGCGGGTCGGTTTTCTGTGAGCCCGGATGGAGAACTACGCCCCTGGCACCGATCCCATCGCCGATCCGCAGCGCGTGGGTCAGCGAGGTAAGTGACTTCTTGCGCAGGTCTTTGTCTTTGGTCGCGCAGTTGATCAGGTAGACGGCGTGGATGATCACCGCTTCGACCGGCGAGGCGTCCATCGCCTCGCGGAAGGCGGCGAAGTCCTCCTCGCCGAAGTTCGTCGGCCGCCACATGCGCGGGCTCTGGTTGAAGATCTGGATAGATTCGCAACCGCGCTCCTCGCCACGCTCGATCGCGTTGGCGAGTCCGCCGGCAGTGGAAACGTGCGCTCCTACGAACATGAAAAGCGATAACTCCCGTCTCAGGTTTGCCCCCTCGCCGACCGGTGCGCTGCACATCGGCGGAGCGAGGACGGCACTCTACAACTGGCTCGCCGCCCGCCACGACGGTGGCGAGCTGGTGCTGCGGATCGAGGACACCGACCGCGAGCGCTCGACCGAGGAGAACGTCGAGCAGATCCTCGACGCGATGCGTTGGCTGGAGCTCGACTGGGACATCGGTCCGGTCTCGCAGGCGGGGCGGGCCGACAGCCACGCCGAGGCGCTCCAGCGGTTGCTGGACTCCGGCCACGCCTACCGCGACCACGCCACTGGCAAGGACGTCGAGGCCTGGAAGGCCGAGCACGGCGCTGGCAGCGGGTATCGCGGCACGCCGACCGACGATCCCACGGCCGCAATCCGGCTGCGCGTCCCCGACGACGGCGAGACCGTCGTCCATGACTTGATCCGCGGTCCCGTCGCCTTCCCCAACACCAGCTACGACGATTTCGTCATCGCGCGCGCCGACGGCTCGGTCCTCTACAACTTCGCGGTCGCCGTCGACGATGCCGAGATGGGCGTCACCGAGGTGGTGCGCGGCGACGATCACCTCTCGAACACGCCCAAGCAGCTGCTGGTGCTCGAGGCGCTGGGCTTCGAGCCGCCGCGCTACGCCCATCTGCCGCTGCTGCACGGCCCCGACGGCAAGAAGCTCTCCAAGCGCCACGGGGCCGCCTCGGTCCAGGAGCTGCGCGAGTCCGGCTACCTGCCGGCGGCGGTCCGTAACTACCTGGCGCTGCTTGGCTGGGGGACCGACGACGACACGACCCTGATGTCGACCGCTGAGCTGGTCGAGCGCTTCCGGGTCGCCGACGTCGGCAAATCGGCGGCGATCTTCGACGAGAAAAAGCTGCGTTGGCTGAATGGACGCTTCATGCGCGAGATGCCCCTCGACGAATACACCGCCGCGGTCGCTCGCCATCTCGGCCGCGAAGCCGACGAGCGGTTGCGCGCCGCCTGCGAGATCGCCCAGGAGAAAGCCCAGACCTTGGAGGAGGTCTGGCCGCTGATCGGCTTCCTCTTCGAGCCCTCGGTCGACGACGAGAAGGCCTGGTTGAAGGTGATGAAGGAGGGGACGGGGGAGGTGCTCGCCGCCGTGGCCGAGGCGCTCGAGCCGGTGGACCCATTCGAGCCGGAGTCGATCGAGCCGGCGCTGGCTCCCCTGCTCGACCGCTTCGATCTCAAGCCGGGCAAGCTCTACCAGCCGATCCGGGTGGCGATTACCGGCACCTCGGTCTCTCCGGGCATCTTCGAGTCCCTCGCCACGCTCGGCAAGGAGCGCTCCCTGGAGCGAATTCGCGCCGCCGCCGCGCGGCTTGGGGCCTGAGAAAACGGCTTCGGAATCCCCAATTTTGGGGATTGGATAGGCCGGCTGGGCTAAACCCGAGGCCGTTTGCTGCCGATGTGTTCTGCCAATGAGTGTCACGACCGCGCAGAGCACCGGCAAAGTCCCCCTGCACGAGGACCCGAAGGCCGGATCCCGACCCGCTGCCGCCCCCGGTAGCCGCCTCGCCGAGGCGTTCGAGGCAGTCGAGCGCTTCCCCGTCCTGATCGAGTCGCGCGAGCGGGTTATCGCCGCCGCGACCGCCGAGACCGCCCGGGTCGGCGACATCGTCGAGGCGGTCGAGTGCGACGTCGCCCTGACGATCGCCGTGCTGCGCCACGCGAACCGTGGCGGCCTCGTCGCCGGCGGCATTGCCGGCATCCCAGCCGCGCTCGAAGTGCTGAAGCCGGCCGGCGTGCTCGCCCTCGCCGGCACCGCGCCGAGCTTCGACTTCTTCGACTCCAACGGCGGCTGGGACCTGAAGCCCGAGCGCTTCCGCGTCCACGCGCTCGCCACCCAGCGGGCCGCCGACCGGCTGGGCCGCATCGTCGGCTGGATCGACCGCGACGAGCTTGCCGTGGCGGCGTTGCTGCACGACGTCGGACGGCTGGTCATCTCGCGCCTGCACCCCGGCTACAAGGTCTACTTCGACGCGATCTCCCGCACCCCCGAGCAGCGTCTGCGCGAGGAACGCGAGCAGCTCGGTATCGACCACGCCCTTGTCGGCGGCGTCCTCGCCCGCCGCTGGAACCTGCCTTCGCGGATCGCGGTTGCGATCGAGCGCCATCACGGCGAGGACGCCGACGGCCTGGCGGCGATGGTCGCCACCGCCGACATGGTGGCCCACTACTGCCAAGGCGAGGCGATCGCGCCCGAGCGCCTTCGCTCGGCCGCCGAGCGCTGCGGCCTCAGCCCCGAAGCGTTGCGCGACCTGCTCTACGAGCTGCCGCTGCCGATCCAGGACCCCTCGCGGATCAGCGAGCCGTGCCCGCTGTCCAGTCGCGAGCTCGACGTCCTCCGTCATCTCTCCGAGGGCATGGTCTACAAGCAGATCGCCAGCGAAATGCACCTTTCCGTCTCGACGATCCGCACCCACCTCCACAACGTCTACGGCAAGATCGGCGCCGTCGATCGTGCCCAAGCGGTCCTGATGGCCCGCGACCGAGGCTGGATCTAGCCATGCCTCAGGTATCTGCGTCTGCGGCGGCAGCCCCCGCCGCCCAGAAAGACGATTCCCCGGCCAAATGGCGCCGGCGCTCGCTGGTACGCGTCCGCCGTCCCGCCTGGGCCCAGGTCGCTGCACCCGCCCAGCGTCCCGCTAGTCGATAAGGCACTCGCGCAGGGCGATCGCCACCGCATGGGTGCGGTTCTTGGCACCGAGCCGCGCCATGGTGTGCTTGGTGTGGGACTTGACCGTCTCCTCGCTGAGGTCGAGCTCGCGCGCGGCGACGGTGGTCGACTCGCCGTTGGCCAGCAGCTGCAGGATCTGGCGCTGGCGCCGGGTCAGCTTGCCGCGGCTGCCTTTTGGCGGCACGGCCGGGTCGATGAAGCTCTCCTGGGCGGCGGCGGCGTCGACTGCGCGCCGCAGCTCGTCGGGGCCGGCGGTGCGGGCGACGTATGCGCTCGCCCCAGCCTGGATCGCGGCGGTTACGAGATGACGTTCGGGCAGCTCTCCGTGGGCGACGATGCCGAGCGCGGCGCTCGAGCGGTGCAGCATCCGGATCGCCTCCGCACCGCTGATCGCGTCCTTCTCGCCATTGCTGCGCCAGCGCATGTCGACGATCGCGACGTCGAAGTCACCGACGTCGCGGACCAGGTCGAGTCCCTCCTCACGGGTGGTCGTCTCGTGAACGACGAAACCTCCCTCGAGGGTCTCCCGGATCCCAAGCCGGACGAGAGGGTGACCGTCGATCACCAGGCAATGTGGGGGCTCGCTCAGGACTGCTTTCCGTTCGGATCGTTTTCGCATTGCGGGCGCAAGTGGCCTTCGCAGCTCCCGCGAACCGATCCTACCCAGCCGGAGGGTGCGGTAGAAAGTCCCTTGTGATCTCAATTACCTCAAAGTCCAGGTATGCCGTCGTCGCTTTGGCGGAGTTGGCACGCGCAGGGGAGCGTCCGGTGCCGATCAAAGAGCTGGCCGAGCGGCGCGACATCCCCGAGCAGTTCCTCGAGCAGCTCTTCTCGACCCTGCGCCGCAACGGCCTGCTGACGAGCCACCGGGGGATGCGCGGCGGCTACACGCTGGCCCGCCCGGCTGAGGAGATCACCGTCCTCGACGTCGTCCAGGCGCTCGACGGCAAGGTCGGCGACGAGGCCGACGAGGCGGGGGGCATCTGGGCCGAGGGCGTCGCCGCCCTGCGCAAAGTCTTCGGCCAGACGACGATCGCCGAAATCGCCCGCCGCGAGGCCGAAGAGTCCGGCAGCGGCATGTACTTCATCTAGAACGAAGGGCCACGGCGCCCCAATGGACCGTGACCCAACGGCTCCGCCTCAGCACAGGATCGCCTCCGCGACGTCGCGCGCTAGCTCGTCAGCGGACAAAGCTCGCTTGAAGGTTGGGTAGAGCTTTTCCAGATCCTTCCTCGCCTGGGGATAGTCGAGGCGCGGGAGACCACTGGCAACGAGATGATTGTCGATAGCCCGAGCCATCTCTAGCGGGTCACCGGGGTCGATGCGGGTCTCCAATAGCTGGGAGATCGCGAAGCAGATGACTTCGTTAAAGGTTTCGAGCACTTGTTCGCTTTGCGCGGCCGAGCCTTCGACGATAGTCCGGCCAAGGCGTTGGGCTAGGGCACCAATTTCGAGGCCCAGGGCGGTGCCGTCCCCGCTCGCCTTGACGAGCACTCCGCTTACGAGCATCGTTGCCACGCGAGCGGAGGTGTTCCGCATCATCCTTCCTGAGTGACATCGAAGCGAGACTGACGACGAGACCTCGTGTTTACCAGTCGAATCTTTCGCCGGGCTAGACTCGCGCGATGCGAATCGGCGCTGAGGCCTCGGCCGTCGTCGGCAACACGCCGATGGTCCTGCTCGACCGGCTCTCCGAGGGCGCGGCCGGCGACGTCTGCGTCAAGCTCGAGTACTTCAATCCCGGGGGCTCGGTCAAGGACCGGATCGGCGTGGCGATGATCGACGCTGCCGAAGCGGAGGGACAGATCCAGCCCGGCAAGGCGGTCGTGGTCGAGCCGACCAGCGGCAACACCGGCATCGCCCTGGCGATGGTCTGTGCCGCCCGCGGCTATGAGCTGATCCTGACCCTGCCCGAGGGGATGAGCCGCGAGCGCGGCAAGCTGCTGCGCGCCTACGGAGCCGAGGTCCGCGAGACGCCCTCGCTGGGGGGGATGAACGAGGCGGTGGCGCTGGCCGAAGAGATCCGCGAGCAGCGCAAGGGCTTCATGCCGATGCAGTTCTCCAATCCCGCCAACGCCGAAATCCACCGCCGCACCACGGCGGAGGAGATCTGGAGCGACACCGACGGGGAGATCGGCGCCTTCGTTGCCGGCGTCGGCACCGGTGGCACGATCACCGGCGTCGGCCAGATGCTGAAGGAACGCACGCCCGAGGCGCTGGTGGTGGCGGTCGAGCCGGCGAGTTCGCCGGTCCTCTCCGGCGGCGCCCCGGGCCCGCACAAAATCCAGGGCATCGGCGCCGGTTTCGTCCCCGAGATCCTCGATCGCGAGGTGATCGACGAGATCCTCGCGGTCGGCGACGAGGACGCGCTGGAGACGGCCCGGCGGGTGGCTCAGGAGGAGGGTGTGCTTGCCGGGATCTCCGCCGGCGCCAACATCTGGGCGGCGCTCGAGGTGGCGAGCCGCCCCGAGATGGCTGGAAAGAGGGTGGTGACGATCGTCTGCGACTCGGGTGAGCGCTACATGTCCCTACCCTTCTTCTCACCATGAACCGCTGGAAAAGGCTGATCGGCGAGATCCGCGCAGACGTCAAGGCGGCGCGCGAGCGCGACCCCGCCGCCCAGGGCGTCTCGACCTTCGAGATCCTCACCAGCTGGGCGGGCGTGCAGGCGCTGCTGGCGCACCGGGCAGCGCACGCGCTGCTCGAAGCCGGGGTGCCGCTATTGCCGCGGCTGATCGCCTATCTGACCCGCGCGGTGACCGGGGTCGAGATCCATCCGGCGGCCCAGATCGGCAACTCCTTCTTCATCGACCACGGCTCCGGCGTGGTGATCGGCGAGACCGCCGTGATCGGCGACTGCGTGACCCTCTACCAAGGGGTGACGCTGGGCGGGACCGGCTTCCAGCGGGGCAAGCGCCACCCGACCCTCGGCGACAACGTCACCGCCGGCAGCGGCGCGAAGCTGCTCGGCCCGATCGCGGTCGGCGACGGGGCGAAGATCGGCGCCAACACGGTGGTGGTCGAGGACGTGCCCCCCGGCGCGACCGTGGTCGGCAACCCCGGCCACCCGGTCCGGCTCGAAGGCAAGCGGGTCGAAGGCCCCGACGCCGACTGGATCCACCTGCCCGACCCGATCGCCGACGCGATCAAGGCCCTCTCGGAGCGGATCGCCGAGGTAGAGGAGCGCCTCTCGCGCCTGGACGGCGGCGACGGTCCCTCGGCCGAGGTGGCGAAGATCGAGCCCCGCACCGGTCGCTCCTCGGCCGGCGGCTGAGGCCGGGCGCGTTAGTTGACCCCTGGTTTGCCAAAGCGCCCAGCGGCCACGGTCAGCTTCCTCACCGCGATTCTGGTGCTTGCTGGATCGGTCGCATGGAACGTATGAGCGACCAGGCATTGAAAGAGCTGTTGTTCGGAGATCGGGACGTATCGGGCAACTGCATTGCCGAATCGAGCGCGATCTGAGGCCGCCGAGCCCCGCCGGGCGCCTGGCTATGCTCGCCAGGTGAGTCTGCAGGAGCAGTTCGACGCCGATCCGGAGGGCCGGGCTTCGGCCCCCGGTGCCCCGACCGAGCCCGGCGCTGACCGCGTCGAGCGGCTGCTGGCCGGGCTGAACACTCCCCAGCGCCAGGCGGTCGAGCACGGCGAAGGGCCGCTGCTGGTCCTCGCCGGCGCCGGCTCCGGCAAGACCCGCGTGCTGACGCACCGGATCGCCTACCTGCTCGCCACCGGCGCCGCCCGTCCCGGCGAGATCCTCGCCATCACCTTCACCAACAAAGCCGCGGCCGAGATGCGCGAGCGGGTCGGCGAGCTGATCGGCCGCTCGGTGCGGGCGATGTGGGTCACGACTTTCCACTCCGCCTGCGCGCGGATGCTCCGCGTCGACGCCGAGCGGCTGGGCTACTCGAAGAGCTTCACGATCTACGACCAGTCGGACTCGCTGCGGATGCTGAAACGCTGCCTCACCGAGCTGGGAGTCGACCCGAAACGGTTCCCGCCGCGGGCGGTCCACGCGAAGATCTCCGGCGCCAAGAACCAGCTGATCGACTCCGACTCCTACAA
Organism: Solirubrobacterales bacterium; assembly: GCA_033856415.1. GTDB lineage: Bacteria > Actinomycetota > Thermoleophilia > Solirubrobacterales > 70-9 > VAYN01. The sequence continues at coordinate 46,696 of JAWVFA010000034.1, forward strand.
CGACGCCGCCTATGCCGAATTCGAGGAGGTCGTCGCCGAAGCTTTTCCGCTCTACGAGAAGCGGATGCGCGAAGCCAACGCGATGGACTTCGACGACCTCCTGGTCCGCACCGTCAACGTCCTCGAGCTTTTCGAGGACGTGCGCGAGCGCTGGCGGCGCACCTTCCGCCACGTCCTCGTCGACGAGTACCAGGACACCAACCACGCCCAGTACCGGCTGCTGCAGCTTCTGGCGGGCGAGCACAAAGACCTGATGGTCGTGGGGGACGACTCGCAGTCCATCTACGGCTTCCGCCACGCCGATGTCCGCAACATTTTCGACTTCGAAAAGGACTTCGAGGAGGCCGCGGTCGTCAAACTCGAGCAGAACTACCGCTCGACCCAGACGATCCTCTCCGCCGCCAACGCGGTCATCGAACGCAACCGGGAAGGCTTGAAGAAGGAGCTTTGGACCGAAGACGAGGGGGGCGTACCGGTCCAGCTCAACGAGCTAACCGACGAGCACCAGGAGGCACGCTGGGTCGCGGGCGAGATCGAACGGTTGGAAGAGGAGGAGGGCGTCAAGCGCTCCGAGGTCGCGGTCTTCTACCGGACCAACGCGATGAGCCGGGTCCTGGAGGACACGCTGCAGCGCTTCGACGTCTCCTACCAGGTGATCGGCGGCACCAAGTTCTACGAGCGGGCCGAGATCAAGGACGCGATCGCCTACCTCAGCCTGCTGGCCAACCCCGCCGACCTCGTCTCCTTCGGCCGCGTCGTCAACTCGCCGCGGCGGGGGATCGGCAACACGACCCAGGGGCGGATCGCCTCCCATGTCAACACCACCGGCCAGCCGGTATGGGAGGTGATCGAGCGTGCCGAGGAGGTACCCGGTTTGAGCGGCGCCGCGATCAAGGCGGTCGGCCGCTTCTACGAGACGGTGGCGACCCTGCGCGAACGCGCCGACGAAGGCGGCCCGGTGGCGACCCTGATGGAGGCGGTGCTCCACGAGAGCGGCTACCTCGAGATGCTCGCCGCCGAGCGGACGATCGAGGCCGAAGGCCGGGCGGAAAACCTGGAAACGCTGATCGCCGGCGCCGCCGAGTTCGACATCGAGCGCGAGCGCGAGGGGGAGAGCGAGGTGACGCCGCTGGAGGAGTACCTGCAGCAGATCTCCCTCTTCACCGAGCAGGACGCCCTCGCCTCCGAGCAGGAGCTGGTGACGCTGATGACCTTGCACAACGCCAAGGGGCTCGAGTACGACACGGTCTTCATCGTCGGCTGCGAGGAGGGCGCCTTCCCGCACATGCGCGCGCTCGAAGAGGGCGGCGAAGAAGAGGAGCGGCGCCTCTGTTACGTCGGCATCACCCGTGCCCGCAAACGCCTCTACATGACCTGGGCGCGCGAGCGGCGGCTCTTCGGGCGGGCCGAGCACAACCTCCCCTCGCGCTTCGTCGACGAGCTGCCAAGCGATCTAACGGAGAGCCACTCGACCGCCGCCCGCAGCCTCGGCACCAGCTGGAGCACCTCGGTGTCGAACGAGGCGACGCCGGCGCAGGCTGTCGACCCCGGCCCGACCCTGGAACTGCAGACCGGCGACGACGTCGTCCACGCCAGCTTCGGCGACGGCGTCGTCACCGCCGTCGAGCCGGGCGGGGTGGTGGTCGTCCGCTTCTCCAGTGACGGCTCGGAGCGCAAGCTGATGGCCGACTACGCGCCGATCCGGAGGCGTTGAGGAATGGCCGCCCGGGTGATCGACGGCAAAGCCGTCGCCGCCGCGGTTCGCGAGCGGGTCAAGGTCGACGTCGGCGCTTACGAGCAGGAGGCGGGACGCGTCCCGGCGCTGGCGACCGTCCTCGTCGGCGAGGACCCGGCTTCGGAGATCTACGTCCGCAACAAGCGCCGCTCCTGCGAGGAAGTCGGGATGCGCTCGGTCCACCACGGCCTCGAAGCCGGGATCCGGGAAGAGGAGCTGCTCGACCTGGTCCGCCGGCTCGGCGAGGACGACGACATCGACGGCATCCTCGTCCAGCTACCGCTGCCCGCCCACCTCGACTCCGATGCGGTCGTGCAGGCGCTCGACTCGCGCAAGGACGTCGACGGGCTGACCCCGGTCAACGCCGGCCTCCTCGCCCATGGCACGCCGGGCCTGGTGCCCTGCACGCCAGCCGGGGTGATGGAGCTGCTGGGCCACGAGGGGGTCGAGCTGGAAGGGGCCGAGGCGGTCGTCGTCGGCCGCTCGAAGCTGGTCGGCGTCCCCGTCGCCCGTCTGCTGCTGCAGGCAAACGCGACGGTGACCATCTGCCACTCGCGGACTCGTGACCTTGACGCGACCTGTCGCCGCGCCGACGTCCTCGTCGCTGCGGTCGGCGTGCCGCGGCTGCTCGGCGCTGAGGCGGTGAAGCCGGGGGCGGTCGTGATCGACGTCGGCATGAACCGCCTCGAGGACGGCCTCGCCGGCGACGTCGACTACGAGCCGGCGGCCGAGGTCGCGGCGGCGATAACGCCCGTTCCCGGCGGCGTCGGCCCGATGACGATCGCGATGCTGCTCTCGAACACGCTCCAAGCCGCGCGCATGAGGACGACCGCCGGGTAGGAAACCTGGCCAGAAGCGTCGAATGCACCTCCTGGTGCACGTATAGGGTCGAACGGCCCACCCCAAACTCCGAGGAGGAGACAGATGGACAGGCTCAGTACGGGGGAGAAGATCGCCGGCGGGTCGGCTGTACTTCTCTTCATCTTCATGTTCTTCGACTGGTTCAAGGTCGAGGTCAGCAGCGGCGATGGGCTCTTCAGCGTCAGCGAGGGCGGCAACGCCTGGGAAGCGTTCAGCCAGATCGACATCCTCCTGCTGATCGTCGTCATCGTCGCCGTCGGCGTTGCGGTCCTCCGCATCAGCGACGCGGTATTCGAGCCGTCGTTCTCGCTCAACGCCGTGGTCGCGATCCTCGGCGCGATCGCGGTCCTGCTGATCCTCTACCGGATCATCGACCCGCCGCTCGACACCGACATCCCCGGCGTCGACATCAGCCGCTCGTTCGGGATCTACCTCGGTCTGCTCGCCGCCACCGGCATCACCTACGGCGGCTACCGCGCGATGCAGGAAGAGGGGACCTCGTTCGGCGAGATCGGCGACAGCTTCTCGGGCCGCGGCGCTCCCGGAGCGGGCACCCCGCAGCAGCCGCCTGCGGCTACCCCACCGCCTCCGCCGCCTCCGCCGAGCTCCGGCCAGGGTGATCCGCCGCAGCAATAGCGATACCCCGGGAGACCTGCTTCGCGAAGGCGATGATGGTCATCATCGGGTTGACGCCGACGGCGGTTGGGAAAAGCGAGGCGTCGGCCACGTAGAGGCCGGTCGTCCCGTACACCGAACCGTCGACGGCGCAGACTCCACGGCGCGGATCCGCTGAGATCCGCGCCGTCGCCATCGGGTGGAAGGCCTCCAGCCGCAGTTCTGAGGGCTTGAACCGGCTGGCCTCGAAGGTCGCAAGGTCGCCCGGGCGCAGCACCCCAGCGCGGGGAATGTTCGGGTAGACCTCCTTGGCGCCGGCGGCGAAGTGGATTTCGGCCGCGCGGGCGATCCCGAAGATCACCTTGCGCGTGTCCTCGTGGTTGAGGTGGTAGCTGGCGCGGAGCGCGCCGTCGTTCGCCAGCCCGACCGCGCCGACCGAGGTGTCGCGCAGCTGCACCCCGATCGAGCCGATCCGGCCGAAGTCGAGCATCGCCTGCTGGTGCTCGGCGCCGGTGCCGACCAGCCAGGCGCCGCCGAAGGCCAGCGGCGTGAAGGTCGCCTCCAGCAGCACGCCCTGCGACTCCTCCCACTGGTCGACGTAGTAGCTCTGCATCACGCCGTCCCAGCCGTGCACCTCCTCCTCGTAGCGGGCACCGACCCAGCAGGCGGGGTGGATGCGGAGGTTGCGGCCGACCTGAGAGCCGCCGAGGCCGGAGCGCAGCAGCAGCTCCGGCGTGCCGAACGAACCGCCGGCAGCGATCACCGCCTGCCGGGCGCGCACGGTGAAGGTGCGGCGCCGGCCGTTTGAGTCGCGCGCCGAGCAGGCGACGCCGACCGCGCGCCCGTCCTCGACCAGGACCCGCTGCGCCTCGACCCCGGTCCGCAGCCTGGCCCCGGCGGCGACCGCGCGCGGCAGGTAGCTGACGTGCATCCCGCGCTTGGCGTCGATCGCGCATCCGTACGGGCAGGAGCTGCACTGGACGCAGTTGCCGGCATTGCGGTGGATCGGCCCGCCGCTGAACCCGAGCGCCGCAGCGCCCTCCATCGCCAACTGGCCGTTACGGCCCATCCGGTTCGGGTCGAGCTGAGTTACCCGGAGGAAGTCCTCTGCCTCGGCGAAGAGCGCGTCGAGGTCGTGCGTCCAGGGGAGGCCGAACTCGCTGCGCCACTCCTCGAGGACCGAGTCCGGGGCGCGGAAGCAGGTGCCGGAGTTGATCACCGTGGTGCCGCCGACCACTTTCGCGACCGGGACCGGGATCGGCGGCCTGCCGTCGGCGATCGTCAGCCCGGCTTCGCGGTAGAGGGTCTGGATCGCCTCCAGCCGGTCGGCCGGATAGTTGTCGCGGTTGTAGTGGTCGCCTGCCTCGAGCACGAGGACGTCGACTCCCGCCTCGGCCAGCGTCGCCGCGGCGACGGCGCCGCCGGCCCCGGAGCCGACGATCACCACGTCGCATTCCTCGCCCTCGCCGCGCGGCTCGGTCTTGCCGAGCGAGCCGGCCGGCTCGGGCAGGGTTCCGTCGGCGAGCGCACAGCCGGTCTCGACGCCGACCCCCGCCTCGACCTGCGGCGCCACCGCGTAGCCGAGGGTGGAGAAGAGCTTTGCCATCAGCAGCAGGTCGTGGTGGAGGGGAAGGCGGGAGGAGTCGAGCTTGCGGAGGAAGTCCTGGGCCGCCTCGGAGTCCAGGCGGCTGAAGCGCCAGGGGAAGGGCAGCCACTCGAAGGCGCGCAGGCCGAGCCGCATGCGCAGCAGCACCCGCGGCGAGAGCGAGGTGAGAAACCGCGCCACCGGCCCGGAAACGTCGATGTCGCGCTCTGCCGCTGGTAGGCCGTCGATGCCCGGCGCCATCGCCGCGCAGATCGCGCTCAGGGTGCGCTGCTCAGCGGCCGAGAGCCCTGGCGGGCGCCGTCAACCGGGATCGGCGGGGCGGCCGACCCGTCCCGCCAGCACCCAGAGCCAGAGGGCGAGCAGCGCCAGGAAGCCGTCGACGAGGAAATTCAGCAGGTAGATGAAGACCTCTTCCTGGATCGCGAAGAAGGCGAGCGAGCCAAGCGAGGAGGCGGTCTTGCCGGCGGCGAGGATCAGTAGCAGTGGCCGGTAGCGGACGACGTCGGACTGGGCGAGGAGGCAGATACCGGTGATCACGACCATGTAGGCAAAGGCCAGCGCCAGCCAGAGGTACTCCTGCGTGTGGGGCGCCCGGTGGTTGTTGCCGAACCATTCGCCGACGTCGGAGATGACGTCGAGGACGCCGCTGGGGACGGCGATGAAGAGGAGGCCGACGACGGCGAAGCTGACCGCCAGCAGGCGCAGGTTGAAGACGACGAATCTCTCGGCGGCGGGTCCCTGCATGGCTCGGCACTCTAACTGGCCAGGCAGCCAGTTTCCACAGATACCTAGAATCGCGGCGATGATCGAGCGGGATCAGGTACTTCACGTCGAGCGGCTCGCCCGCCTTCGCCTCTCCGAGGCCGAAGTGGAGACGATGGTGGAGGAGCTGTCGGGGATCCTCGAGCACGTCGACCGGATCGGCAACCTCGACCTGGAGGGAGTCGAGCCGACCTCCCACGTGGTGGCGCTGGAGAACGTCCTGCGCGCTGACGAGCCGCGGCCCAGCCTGCCCCGCGACGTCGCCCTCGCCCAGGCGCCAGAACCCCAGGACGGCGCCTTCCGCGCCCCGTCCCCGCAGGCCGAATAGATGACCGACCTCCTTGCACTCACGGCCCTCCAGGCGCACGAAGCGATGGTCGCCGGCGACCTCGCCGCCGCCGAGTACACCGCCGCCTGGCGCGAGGCCGCCGCCGGCGACGAGCTGAACGCCTACCTGTGGCGCGACGAGGGGGGCGAGGAGGGCAAGGCGATCGCCGTCGAGCGCGACTGCGTCGCCCCGATCGCCGTCAAGGACATCTTCTGCACGGAGGGGGTGCCGACCACCGCCGGCTCGCGGATCCTCGAGGGCTACCGGCCGCCCTACACCTCGACCGCGGTCCGCAAGCTGGTCGAGGCGGGCGCGCCGGTGCTGGGCAAGACCAACATGGACGAGTTCGCGATGGGGTCCTCGAACGAGAACTCCGCCTACGGCCCGGTTCTCAACCCGTGGGACCGGGAGCGGGTTCCCGGCGGCTCCTCGGGCGGCTCGGCAGCAGTCGTCGCCGGCGGCCTCGCCCCCTGGGCGATCGGCACCGACACCGGCGGCTCGATCCGCCAGCCCGCCGCCTTCTGCGGAATCGTCGGCCTGAAGCCGACCTACGGCGCGATCTCCCGCTACGGGATGATTGCCTTCGCCTCCTCGCTCGACCAGTGCGGGCCGCTGACCCGGACCGTCTCAGACGCGGCGCTGCTGCTGGGGATCCTCCAGGGCCAGGATCCGTGCGACTCGACCTCGGTCGGGCTCGAGGGCGGCGTTGCGCTGCCCGATCGCGAGGACCTCTCCGGGCTGCGCTTCGGGGTGCCGGCCGAGCTCGGTCATGACGAGTACGACAGCGGCGTCCGCGCCGTCTTCGAGCAGACGCTGAAGAAGATCGAGGCGCTGGGCGGGGAGATCGCCGAGGTCTCGCTGCCGAGTTCCGAGCACGGGATCTCCGCCTACTACGTGATCGCCCCCGCCGAGGCCTCTTCCAACCTCGCGCGCTACGACGGCGTCCGCTACGGGATGCGCGCCGGCGGCGACGGCGACCTGATCGAGATGTACGAGACGACGCGCTCCGAGGGCTTCGGTGCCGAGGTGAAGCGGCGGATCATGCTCGGCACCTACGCGCTCTCCTCCGGCTACTACGAGGCCTACTACGGCCAGGCGCAGAAGGTCCGCACCCGGATCGCCGAAGACTTTGAAAACGCCTTCGGCACGGTCGACTTCGTCGTCACCCCGACGGCGCCCTCGGTCGCCTTCAAGCTCGGCGAGAAGACCGACGACCCGCTGGCGATGTACCTGAACGACTTCTTCACGGTGCCGATGAGCCTCGCCGGGATCCCGGCGATCTCGATTCCCGCTGGCCTCGCCGAGCCCGAAGGCGGCGGTCCCGAGCTGCCGGTTGGGTTCCAGATTGCCGCTCCGGCCTTCGCCGAGCAGCGCCTGCTCGACGCCGCCTACGCGCTCGAGCAGGGGATCGGCTTCGACGCGCGCCCGGGAGGCGACGATGGCTGAGCTCGAGGCGGTCATCGGGCTGGAGATCCACGTCCAGCTGGCGACGAAGACGAAGATGTTCTGCGGCTGCGAACTGTCCTTTGGCGAGGAGCCCAACGTCCACACCTGCCCGATCTGCCTCGCCCACCCGGGGGTGCTGCCGGTGCCGAACGAGAAGGCGATCCGCTACGCGCTGCAGATCGGCGCGGCGCTCAATTGCGAGATCGCCCCACGCTCGATCTTCCACCGCAAGAACTACTTCTATCCCGACAGCCCGAAGGCCTACCAAATCAGTCAGTACGACATCCCGATCTGCGGCGCCGGCCGTCTCGGCGACGTTCGCATCCACCGCGCCCACCTCGAGGAGGACGCGGCGAAGATGATCCACGTCGGCTCCTCAGGGCGGATCCACGGCTCCGGCGCCTCGCTGGTCGATTTCAACCGGGGCGGCACGCCGCTGGTCGAGATCGTCACCGAGCCCGACCTGCGCGGCGCCGCCGAAGCGGCCGACTGGGCGCGGCTGCTGCGCGAGACGGTGCGCCAGCTCGGCGTCTCCGACGTCAACATGGAGGAGGGAAGCCTGCGGGTCGACGCCAACGTCTCGGTGCGGCCGGCCGACAGCAAGGAGCTCGGGACCAAGACCGAGCTGAAGAACATGAACAGCTTCCGCTTCCTGCAGCGCGGGGTCGAAGCCGAGCTGGCCCGCCAGCGCGAGCTGATCGAGGCGGGGGGGACCGTCGAGCAGGAGACGCTGCACTTCGACCCCGCGAGCGGCAGCCTCACCTCGCTGCGCTCGAAGGAGGAGGCGCACGACTACCGCTACTTCCCCGAGCCCGACCTGGTGCCGCTGGCGCCGACCGAGGAGATGCTGCGCGAGGCGCGCGAGGCGCTGCCCGAGCTGCCGGTGGCGCGAGCGGCTCGTTACGAATCGGAATTGCGCTTGGATTCAGAGCCCGCGCGGCAGCTTGCGCGCGAACCCGAGGTGGCGGCGTACTTCGAGCGGGTCTGCGCAGAGGCTGACGCGGATCCGGAGCCTCGCCCAGACGGCGTCGAGCCAAGGGTGGTTGCAAACTGGATCACCGGCGATCTCACTGCGGAGCTACGCAAACGCAGCGATGCGGAGGACTTCTCCGACCCCACGGTGCCGCCTTCCAGCTTGGCCGCCCTGGTGGCGATGGTGGCTGCGCGGGAGATCTCCCACGGCAGCGGCCGGAAGGTGCTGTCGATCCTCGTTGCGAACCGAGGTGGAGATCCTCAAGAGATCGTCGAGCGCGAGGGCCTCGCCCAGATGTCCGACTCCGGCGAGCTCGAGGCGATCGTCGAGCGGGCGATGGCCGACAACCCCGACGCCGTCGAGAAGATCCGCGAAGGCAACCCCAAGGCGATCGGAGCCATCGTCGGCGCCGTGATGCGAGAGACCAAAGGCCGCGCCGACGGCGGCGAGGTCAACCGCCTGATCCAGGAGAAGCTGTAGCGAAACTTAGTGCGGTTTGCACTTTGTAACAGGTTGTTACAAAGTGCTAGGTTGGAGGCATGGCCTGGAACGTCGTGATCGCGGGTGGTGGCTTCGGCGGCGCTGCGGCGGCGCGGGAGCTGGAGCGGACGATGCCCAAGCAGTCGGCGCGGCTGGCGCTGGTCAACGAGACGAACTTCGCGCTCTACACGCCGTTTCTGCCTGAGGCGGCGGCTGGGACCTTGGAGCCGCGACACGTGGTGACGCCGCTGCGCGACATCCTCAAGCGGACTTACCTGCGACTCGGCTCGATCGTCGGCCACGACCCCGAGGCCAAGACGGTGACGCTGCGGGCCAAGTACGGCGAGACCGAGGTGCTGCCGTATGACCAGCTGCTGCTCTCGCTTGGCTCGGTCTCCCGGGTGCTGCCGGTCCCGGGCCTGGCCCAGCACGCGGTCGGCTTCAAGAGCCTCGCCGACGCGATCTACCTCCGCAACCACGTGATCGAGACGCTGGAGGAAGCGAACGCGACCGAGGACCCGGCCCGGCGCGAAGAACTGCTCACCTACGTCTTCGTCGGGGGCGGCTACGCCGGCCTGGAGGCGCTGGCCGAGCTGCAGGACTTCGCCGCCGACGCGATGGACAGCTACCCGCGCGCCCGCCTGCACGGGATGCGCTGGGTGCTGGTCGAGGCGACCGACCGGGTGCTGCCAGAGATCGACCGCGACCTCGGCGAGTACGCGCTGCGGGAGCTGCGCGGCCGCGGCATCGACATCCGCATGGAGACGACGCTCGAGGAGGTCACCGCAAGCACGGCCCGGCTTTCCAGCGGCGAGGTCCTGCCGACGCGGACCGTCGTCTGGACCGCCGGGGTCGCGCCGCAGCCGATCCTCAAGGAGCTGAACGTGCCGCTCGACCAGCGCGGCCGCGTCCCAGTCGACTCGTTCCTGCGCGTACAGGGGATGGACTCGGTCTGGGCGATCGGCGATTGCGCCGCGGTGCCCGACCCGAGCGGCGGCACCTCGCCGCCGACCGCGCAGACCGCGGTGCGGCAGGGCCCGGTGGCGGCGCGCAACATCGCCGCCGAGCTCGGGGTCGGCAGCCCGCGTCCCTACGAGTACCGCTCCGAAGCGGCTTTCGTCAACCTCGGCCGCTACAAGGCGGTCGGCAAGATCGGCGACCGCACCTTCCGCGGCTTCCCCGCCTGGTGGCTGGCCCGGACCTACCACATGAGCCAGATCCCGGGCTCGGCGCGGAAGTTCCGCGCCGTCCTCGACTGGACCGCCGGCCTCCCTTTTCGCCGCGACCTCTCCGAGGTCGGCTCGATCGGCCACCCGAAGCCGCTGATCTAAGCCGAGAAGGCCGAGACCGCAAAAACGGCTCCTGGAGAGCCGTTTCTGCGGTCTCGGCGGTTTATTCCACGACCAAGGTGGTGTGCATCCCTTTTTCCTCGTGTTCGGGGAGGGAGCACCAGAGGCGGTATTTGCCCGCCGGGAGGTCGAAGCTGGCGGCGGTCAGTTTCCCGGAGTTCGTCTCCGGGATGGTCAGCGGCTCGCCTTCGTCGTCTTCGCGGCGGAGGTTGAGGTTGTGCGGGTCTTCGCCCTGGTTGTTGAGCTCGACCGTCAGTGCGCCGGCTTTCACCTTCGGCCGGGAGAGGACCCAGTAGTACTCCGAGGCCCTCGCCGAGAGGCGGTTCGCTTCCGGTTCGGGTTCGGGTTCAGCCACTGTGGGTCCGGGCGCGGTGGGCGTGACGGGAGCCGGTGCCGACCCCGCCGGCTCGCAGCTCCACCAGTGCCTCCGCCGCACGACCTTCCGGACCTTGCCGTGCCGTCGCACCCGCTTCACCACCCGCTTCGAGTGCCGCTCCCAGATGCATTCGCTTGCACTGGCCGTCCCGGACAGCGGCTGCGGCGCGGCGGTCGGTCTCGCCGCCATAACCAGCAGCAGAATGGCGGCGAGACCGACCGCCGTGAGGATCCATTTCACGCTTTCACCAGTGTCGGCCGGGCGAAGCCGGAGGCGCCGGGGATGATCGCCTCGGCGTCGAACTCGAGCCACTGCTCGAGCAGCGAGCAGTACATACCGCGGAAGTCGCTCGTCACCCGCAGGTTGTCGTCTTCGTCGAGGCTGGAGAGGCCGGGGAACTCGCCGACCATCTCGCCTTTGGCTTTGGAGCCGATCACGAAGGCGCAGCCGGCGGCGCCGTGGTCGGTGCCAAGCGAGCCGTTCTCTTCCGGCCGGCGGCCGAACTCGCTCCACATCTCGATCAGGACGCGGTCGGCGAGCCCGCGCGCTTCGAGGTCGCGCTGGAAGGCGAGGATCCCCTCGCAGGTCTGGCGCAGGTTGTCTTCCAGGTCGCCCGCCTGGTCGGCATGGGTGTCGTAGCCGCCGGGGGCGCGGACCGTCACCACCCGCATCGGCAGGCCCACCGCGACGTAGGCCGCGAGGCCGGCGAGCTTGTGGGCAAACCAGTTGTCGGGATAGGACACCGGGCTGGAGAACTCGCCGACGCCGGCCAGGTCCTGGCGCAGCTTGTCGGTCTGCGAGGCGGCCCGGCGCACTTGGGAGAGGCCGGGGGAGTCGGCAGGGAGGGTGCCGAAGCGGGCGAAGCTGCGGAACATCTCCGCTTCGATCGGGTCGCTGACCCGCGACCAGAGGTCATAGCCGTCGACGCTGTCGATTGCCGCCACCGGCTTTTCCGCGGTGGCGATCATCGGCGAGAGCGAGCCGTCGAGCGAGAGCCCCTGCAGCGGGTTCTCTTCGTCGCCGACGGCGTCGAGGTAGCGGCCCAGCCAGCCGGTCCGGGAGCCGACCTGCAGCTCGCCGATCTCGTAGTAGTGGCGGGAGGTGAAGTGGGACTGGTCGGGATGGTCGTAGCCGATCGCCGGGAAGGCGCTGACCTTGCCCTCGCCGTGCAAGGTGGCGAGCGCCGCCGCGGACGGGTGCCACTGCAGGCTGGGGTCCTCGCCGAAGGTCGTCCCCGCCCCGGGATGCAGCGCCAGGTTGGGACGCAGTTGTGCGTAGCGCGAATCGCCGACCGGCGACAGCACGCTGAGCGCGTCGATGCCGCCGTCGAAGAAGACCGAGACGAGGATCTTGTCGCCCTGGGCGGCTTGGGCGATTCCGGTCTCGAAGGCCGAGAGCGGGATCTTCGAGGCGCCGTAGACCGCCAGCGCCATGCCGGCGCCGCGGGAGAGGAACTTGCGTCGCGAGAGGCCGGTGCCGGCTGGCTCGGGCATCCCCGCCTCGATCGCCGGCAGTCCCTTGCCGGCTTCGGCAGCCGCCGAGCGCAGCAGCTGCGAGCGGGTGTAGCCGTCGCAGCAGGAGTGGTGTTGGGGACGCGGGCTCATTGCAGGATCGTGTCCGGGCTGACGCCGATTAGCTGCAGCAGGGCGTTTTGCCGCAGCGCCCGGTAAGGCCCTTTCTGCCAGTTGGCGAGAATCAGGGTCTCGCTGCGACGGCCGAACTCGAGCAGCTCGTCGCGGTGTTCGGGCCGCAGTTCGGGGGCGCCCCAGGCGGCGACGGCCCGGGCAAGCGCTTCCCCGGGGGTCTCGGTGGTGCTGTAGTCGTCGTTCCAGGCGTCGACCGAGACCTCCTCCAGCGCGTAGGTGACCATGTTCCAGCGGGCCCGCATCCGCGAGGTGTCGAGCCAGCGGTTGTCGTCCCAGCCGGAGACGTTCGGCGGCCAGAAGAGCCGCTGCCCCGCCTCTTCGCAGAGCCAGACCCAGGCCCCGGTGTCGACGGGGCGGCCGAGCGCTCGCAGCATCGTCGCCAGCTGGACGACCGGCGGCTTCACCATCGGCGGGCCTTCGTAGAGCTCCGGGCTCATCAGGATCGCCTCCAGAACCGGGCGGATCTGCCAGCCGGAGGAGACGTAGGTCTGTTCCAGCCCTTCCCGCACCGAGTCCGAGGGCGCCACCTGGACGAAGTAGCTCCACAGCTTGGCGACGAAGAAGGAGGGGTGGAGGGGGTGCTCGACGCAGAGGCGGCAGGCGTCTTCCCAACCCCAGTTGCCAGCCTTCCCGAAGACGGTCTTGGTGCCGGTGTCGTGCCATTTCGGCTCGAAGCGGAAGTTGTAGGCGCCTTCTTCCCCGGACCAGTCGTTGCGCCACCCGGTTAGCGAGCGGGCCTGTTCGCGAATGTCGTCCTCGCTGTAGGCGCCGCGGTCGGCGCCGAGCGAGAACAGCTCCATCATCTCCCGGGCGTAGTTCTCGTTCGGGGCCCACTTGAAGTTTTCGTTGCCGTTCAGCCACTGCAGCATCGCCGGGTCGATCGTCACCGCCCGGAAGAGGTCGAGGAACGAGTCGAAGCAGCGGGCGCGGAAGAGGTTCGACTGATCGATCATCTGCTGCGTTTTCGAGACGTTCGCGTTTGAGGTCGCGAACCAGTCGTGGAAGATCAGCGCCATCCGCTCGACCAGGGGCTGGTCGGTGCGGACCATGCGATCGAGCCACCAGAGGTGGTCGTGGCCCCAGGCGTCGGCAGGGGCGAGGGGATTGCCGTCGTCGCCGCGCGGCGAGGGGCCGTTGAGATGGGCGGTGCCGCTCGGCCGGGTCAGCGACTGGACCGCGCCGGTGAGTCCGAGCGAGACGAGCTGGTCGGCCTGTCCTGGGACCGGCCCGAAGCCGGCCCGCTGCAGCAGGCGGACCGCCTGCGGGTGGCCGAAGGCGCCCTGGAAGGCGCCCGGCGGACGCGGGTCCGAGGCTGCCCCGGTGGCAGGGGCCCCGGCCGCCGCCTGCCGCGGCGGTTTCGGCCCGGGACCGCGGAAGTGGCCTTTCTTGGGCTTATGCCGGTGGCGGAAGACGAAGCCCTGGACGCGCCAGTCGCCCTGGCCGTCGAGGACCCAGCGGTAGTGCTTGTCCTTCCAGACGCGGCGTCGTTTGTGCCGCCGTTGTTTCGGCCTCGCTGCGACTGGTTTCTGCTGCGGGATCGCCATGCGCGAATAGGCCCCTGCGGGGCCTCCCACGGTTTGTCGGCACCAAAACGCCGCGATTGAAGCGCCGCCGAGCGCCGCTGGACGATAGGTCTAGGCGCCGAGGCGCAAGAATGGGTACGTGGAGTACCTCGTCATCGCCTTCTTCTTCGGCCTCGCGACCGGCCTGATCGGCCGCAGCAAGGGCAGCTCGTTCTTCATCTGGTTCCTGATCGGCATGGTGGTGCCGCCGCTCGGCCTGCTCGCGGTGATCCTCTACCGGGTCGACAAGGACGAACCCGAACGGCAGTGCCCGAACTGCCACAAGGCGCTGAAGCTCTACGTCCAGGTCTGCCCCCGCTGCGGCACCGACCTCTACCTGCCGGATCCCGCCGCCGTGCGGCACCCCGGCGTTCGCTGAGTTGGACCCCTCATAGGGGGCAAAAATCAGCGAACGGTCAGGCGAAGCGCTTGACGAAAGCGATGGCGCGGTCGCAGACCTCGCGCCAGCCGCTGTCGATCGTCAGCGAGTGGCCGCGGTTGGGGATTTTCTCGATCTCGGTCACTGCCTCGTTGCGGCTTTGGCGCTTGTAGGAGGCGTTGGCGATCGCCCACGGGACCGTGTGGTCCTTCTCGCCGTCGATGATCAAGAGCGGTCCGCGCGCCGGATTCTTCGGGTCGAGCTTGGCCTCGGTGAACGGGTTCAGGTTCGCGTTCGCCATCTGCATCAGCGCCACCCCGGGTGCCGCCACGTGGAAGGTCTCGTAGAGCTCTTTCGCCTCTTTGTCGTCGAGGGCGTTGGCCCAGCCGTACTTGAACTGGTCGAGGGTGAGGGTGACGGCGCGGCCGCGGTTGAGAGGATTTTGCAGCACCGGTTTTGCCGATTTCAGCGCCGAGAGCGGCAGTGGCAGGACGCCACGGAAGGGGCCGGGGTCGATCGCGACGGTCGCGGCGGAGAAGCCGCGGTCGGCGATGATCTGAGACAGCAGCCCGCCGGTCGAGTGGCCGAGCACCGCCGGCTTCTTGTCGAGCTCCTCGATCACCTCCTGGGTGTGGTCGGCGATCATCCCCAGCGTCTTGCCGGCGAAGACGTCGGGGTTGGCCCGCGCTTTCGCGACCGTGTCGGGATCGTCCGGCCAGTCGGGCTTCACCGCCGCGTATCCCGCCGCTTCGAAGGCCTCGGCCCAGCGGTCCCAACTGCTGGGTAGGAGCCAGAGCCCGTGGATGAAGACCGCCGCCGTCTTGCCCCCGGCGTTGGCTTTCTCGACTTCGGCTCTCTCGCGGTCGCTGATTGCGATCTGGCTAGCGTAGCCAGGTGCGGACTATCGCGTTGGCGAAACCGGCGCCGTAGCGGAAGGCGGCGGGCTTCTTCGAGTGGCCGTGGAGGCGCTGGTCGACCGTGATCGGGACCTCCTTCGCCGGGATCCCGCGCTTGATCGCCTCGATCATGAACTCAGAGGTGTGGAACTGCTCCTGGCGCAGGACCAGCTGCGGCAGCACGGTGGTGCGGACGGCGCGGTAGCCGTTGGAGCAGTCGGTGACGTGGGTGCGGGTGATTAAGGAGACGAGTCGGTTGAAGAAGACGATCCCCAGCTCGCGGGCGAAGTGGTTGCGGTCGGCGTGGCCGAGGACGCGCGAGCCGTGGGCCATCTCGACCTCACCGTCGACGATCGGCTTGACCAGGCGCTCCATCTCGTCGGGGCGGTGCTGGCCGTCGGCGTCGAGGGTGACGACGATGTCCGCGCCCGATTCCACCATCAGCCGGTAGCCGGTGCGCAATGCCGCGCCGCCGCCGCGGTTGGTGACGTGGCGGGCGACCGCCGCGCCGTGCTCGGCGGCGACGTCGCCGGTGCCGTCGCGGGAGCCGTCGTCGACGACCAGGACCTCGGTTCGGATGCCGCAGGCGGCGGGCGGGATCTGCTCGAGGACGACGCCGATGTTCTCGGCCTCGTTGTAGGCCGGGATCAGGATCGCGATCTTGTCGCGGAAGCGCTCCGGCAGCCCCGCCTGGCGGAACTCCTCCCAGGCCAGGCCCTCGAGCGCGGCGGCAAGCTGGCGGCTGTTCCGCGCTCCCTGCGAAAGCGCCCGCAGGCTGAGCAGGAAGAGGATGAAGATCGCGAAGACGGCGAGGCCGAGGATGCGGCCGCCGTTGCCTTTCTCGAAGGAGAAGGTCGAGAGCAGGCCGTTGACGATTTCGGTGCCGGAAACCAGCGCCAGGCCGAGGCCGGCGCCGATCAGGATCAGGACGTCGGCGTTGCGCAGCGAGCGGCGGCGGACGACCGCGTAGGCGACCAGGAAGATCGCAAGCAGCAGCCCGACGCTGCGCAGCGCCGTCAGTTCGGCGGGGAGGATGCCTGCCCTGGGGACCATTCGCGACCGGAGAATATGGCCGCGAGCCCGGATGAGAGGGCGAGGCCGGCGAGCGGAAACACGAGCGTCATCAGCACCTCGTTGCGCCGTGGCGCCGCCAGCGAGACCGCGCCGACCGCGGTGACGAGGAGGATCGGGGTCGCCAGCACGACCAGCTCCCACCAGCGCCTGCGCACCCCGAGGAGGGCGAAGCCGGCGAGGCCGAGCGCGACGAGGAGGATCTGGACAGCCCGGCCGACGGTGCTGCTCATCGCTTCGCCGACGCCGCTGCTCCACATGCGGCCGACCTTGCGGGCCGTCATCGCCGCGTAGCCCCAGGGGTCTTCACCGAAGTACTTCGAGAAGTTGTCCTTGCCGGCCCTGCCGAGCGCTTCGTCGCGGGTGAGGTCGGGATGCTCCTTCTGTACTTCCTTCGCGACCTCGTCGAAGAGCTCGGTGGGGTTGACCGCGTCGAGCGCGTCGGAGCTGGGTTCCAGGTCGCGGCCGAGGTAGCGCTCGGCGAGGATCGCCTTGACCCGCTGGTATTCGCCGTCGGCGGGCAGGTAGGTGCCGACGAAGAGCGCCTTGCCACCGCCGGTCGAGATCGGCACGACCCGGTCGAGGACGACGACGTTGCGGATCGTCCAGGGCAGGATCGGCAGGACCAGGGCGACGAGGAGGACGGCGGCGCCGGCGAGGCCGAGCTGCCATCCGCGCCGTTGCCACTCGCGAATCGCGGCGAGGACGACGAACGCCGCCCCGACCAGCAGGTACTCGGGCCGAAACATCGCGGTGAGGCCGAAGA
The DNA here is from genome assembly GCA_033856415.1 of Solirubrobacterales bacterium. Classification (GTDB taxonomy): domain Bacteria; phylum Actinomycetota; class Thermoleophilia; order Solirubrobacterales; family 70-9; genus VAYN01. Next base: position 63,547 of record JAWVFA010000034.1, read on the forward strand.
TCAGTCCCGGCACGAGCCACGGCCAGACCGAACGCAGTTGTTTCCGCATACCGGGGACAACTGCGTTCGCATTTCGGTCGGAGGCCCATAAGAAGGCGAGGATCGCCGCCGGCAGGGTCAGCATCGCCGGCGGCTCGCTCATCAGCTCGCCGGTCGTATGGATGAACGGCGGGTAGACAGCGGCCGCAAAGGCGGCGAAGAGGCCGACCCAGCGGCCGAGCTCGCGGCCGCCGAGCCGCCAGCCGAGGGCGAAGACGACGAGGATCGTCGCGATTCCCAGCAGCGCCTCGACGATCCGCGCGGTTCCTTCGCGCGCCCCGCCGGTCGCGTAGTAAGCGGCGGCATAGAGGAAGGGGGCGCCGGGCGACCAGTCGCTCGAATCGCGGAATTCCGGCCCGCCGAAGCTCTGTTCCGTGTACAGCGCCTTGGAGAGCGCGTAGTAGGCGTGCGAGTCGTCCGCCGGGTGCTCGACCGGGTTGACGACCACATAGGCGCGAACCACCAGCCCCAGCAGCGCGATCGTCCCAAGCGCGACCAGCGTCCGCTTCCCATAGCGCTGCGGCAGCGCGCGAAACCAATCGGCTAGGGCGGTCAAGGCCGGCCCAGGCTATCCGGGGACGCGGGTGTGTTTGGTGAGTCGTGGTGCCTACAGCCGCCCAAACTCACCAAACGCGGGTAGAGCCAGGCGATTGCGCCGCCCGCGAGCGCGGCGAGGAGCGGCACCAGCACCAGCACGCGCCGCGGCGAGGCGACGAGCAGGGCGCTGATGGCGGTGATCGCGAGGAAGATCGTGCCGAGCAACAGCGCCTCCCAGCGTCGCTGCCAGGCCAGCGCCGTCAGGCCGAGCAGGCCGAAGGCGACGAGGAGCCAGTGCAGGACCTCCCAGAGCGGCGCGCGCATCACGTCGCGCGGCCCGTGCGACCAGATGCGGCTCACCTTGGAGGCGACGAAGCCGGCGTATTCGCCCGGCTCCTCCGAGATGTCGTCCCACAGTTGTTCCTTGCCCATCCTCGAGAGCGCCTGGTCGGTTTCCATCCCGGGATATCGCTCGGCCGCGAGCCGGGCGAGGATCTGCTCCAAGCGCAGGCGCTGCGCGTCCGGCGGCGAGAACAGCTCGGGGTTATCGGCGACGACCTCGGCCCCAACCTTTTCCGGATCGCCGTCCGAAGGCAGGTAGGTACCGGCATAGAGCACCTGGCCGCCGCCGGTCGAGATCGGCACGAACCGGTCGAGCGCGATCGCGTTACGGAGCGTCCAGGGCGCAATGACGACCAGCGCGGCCACCAGCATCACCCCAGCTGCTACCAGTCCACTCCTGTCGAGTTGCCACTTTGACTCGCCTAGCGCGACAAATCGGCAACTCGGCCGCAGGGCTACGACGGCGGCGACGAGGACGACCACGCCCAGGTACTCGGGTCGCGTCAGCGCCAGCGCCCCGAACAGCACCCCGGGCAGCGACCAGCGCCACCACATGCCTTCCCCAGCCCAGAGCACCCCCAGCACCCCGCCCGACAGAAGCATCGCCGCCAACGGCTCGCTCATCAGCATTCCCTGGTACTCGAGCAGCGCCGGATAGACCGCCACCACCAGCGCCCCCACCAGTGCCGGCCAGGCACTCGGTGAATTTTCGTGCAGTGCCCGCCCCAGCCGCCTTCCGATCAGGTAGGCGAACAGCACGCTCAGCGCCCCGATCACCGCCAGCACGACCCGCGCAAACCGTTCGTGCTCCCCACCCGTCACCTCGTACAGCCCCGCCACGAACAGCGGCAGCCCCGGCGAGTAGTTGCTCGACGGCTGCGTCGTCTGCGCTCCGACCGTGAACCCGTCGCCGCCCTCCAGGTTCGCCGCGATCGCCGCGTACGCCTTCGCGTCGTAGACCGGCGCTCGCCCGTCCCAGGCCTCGTTCAGCCGCAGTCCCAGGCCGAGCATGAGGATCGCGACCAGCACCGCAAGGCCCACCCGGCCCCCGTTGCGCGCCGCCAGTCCGCTTTCCATCGGCCGGATTCAACTAGGACGATCGGTCCCGCGCGCCGCCCGAGCGTTTAAAGTGCCGCCCTCATGCGAATCCTCATCCTTGGGGGCGACGGCTATCTCGGCTGGCCGACCGCGCTCCGCTTCTCCGCCCGCGGGCACGAAGTCTCCGTCGTCGACAACTTCTCCCGCCGCCGCTGGCACACCGAACACGGCACCGCGTCGCTTACCCCGATCCGCGAGCTTGACGAGCGCATCGCCGCCTGGCGCGAGGTCTCCGGCGAGCAGATCCGCAGCTACGTCGGCGCGGTCGAGGACGGCGACTTCCTCGACGAGGTCGTCGCCGAGACCAAGCCCGAGGCGGTCGTCCACTACGGCCAGCAGGCCTCGGCGCCGTTCTCGATGCTCTCCCGCGAGCGCGCGGTCGAAACCCAGCACGCGAACGTGATCGGCAACCTCAACCTGCTGTTCGCGATGCGCGACCACGTCCCCGACGCCCACCTGGTCAAGCTCGGGACGATGGGCGAGTACGGCCAGCCCAATATCGATATCGAGGAGGGCTACGTCGAGATCGAGCACAAGGGCCGCAAGGACACGTTGCCCTTTCCGAAGCTGCCGGGCTCGCTCTACCACTGCTCCAAGGTCCACGACTCGACCAACATCCACTTCGCCTGCCGCACTTGGGGCCTGCGCGCGACCGACCTCAACCAGGGCGTCGTCTATGGCGTCGAGACCGAGGAGACCGCCCGCGACGAGCGCCTCGCCACCCGCTTCGACTACGACGAGCTGTTTGGCACCGTCCTCAACCGCTTCTGCGTCCAGGCCGTGATCGGCCACCCGCTCACCGTCTACGGCGCCGGCCATCAGACCCGCGGCTTCCTCAACATCCGCGACACCCTCGCCTGCGTCGAACTGGCGGCCCTGAACCCGGCCGAGCGGGGCGAGTTCCGCGTCTTCAACCAGTTCACCGAGCAGTTCTCGGTGCTGGAGCTGGCCGGGCTGGTCAAGGAAGCCGGCGAGCACCTCGGCTACAGCGTCGAGATCCAGCACTACGAGAACCCGCGGGTCGAGAAGGAAGAGCACTACTACAACGCGATTCACACCAAGCTGCTCGACCTCGGCCTCGAGCCGACCCTGCTGGGCGAGGAGCTGGTCGAGTCGATCATCCACGCGATCGAGCGCCACAAAGGCCGCGTGATCGAGACCGCGATCGCGCCGCAGACCCGCTGGAACCCGGCCAAATCGCCTGCAGGCCAGGCGTAGCCGGCCCGTAGCGGGCGCCGGGGCTGAGACCTCGCCGCTGGTACCATCGCCAGTTCCTATGCGCGCCGCTGACACGTTGATGGAATCCCTCAAGGCCGAGGGCGTCAAGGACGTCTTCGGGATCCCCGGCGGGGCCAACCTGCCGACCTACGACGCGATGGTCGACGCGGACTTCCGCCACGTCCAGGTGCGCCACGAGCAGGGCGGCGGCCACGCTGCCGAGGGATACGCCCAGGCCTCGGGCCGCGTCGGCGTCGCCTTCGCCACTTCCGGTCCCGGAGCCACGAACCTCGTCACCGCGATCGCCGACGCGATGATGGACTCGGTTCCGACCGTCTTCATCACCGGCCAGGTCCGCACCGAGCTGATCGGCACCGACGGCTTCCAGGAGGCCGACATTCTGGGCGCGACGTTGCCCTTCGTGAAGCACTCCTTCGCGGTCACCGATCCGCGCCAGATTCCCGAGTACGTCCACCAGGCCTTTCACGTCGCCTCGACCGGACGGCCGGGACCGGTGCTGCTCGATATCCCGCAGGATCTCTCGCGCGCCGACATCGACTACCTGCCGCGCACCGAGCCGGTCGAGCTGCCCGGTTACAAGCCCTCCACCGAGGGCAACATCAAGCAGATCCGGATCGCCGCCAAAGCGCTGGCCAACGCCCGCCGGCCGATCTTCTACGCCGGCGGCGGCGTGATCAACGCCAACGCCTCCGAGGAGCTGCGCGAGCTCGCCGCCTCCGACCGCTTCCCGGTCACCTCGACCCTGATGGGCCTCGGCGGCTTCCCCGCCTCGCACGAGAACTTCCTCGGCATGCTCGGCATGCACGGCACCGTCGCCGCCAACTGGGCGATGGACAAAGCCGACCTGATCGTCGCCATCGGCGCTCGCTTCGACGACCGCATCACCGGCAAACTCGACGAGTTCGCGCCGCACGCCAAGGTGATCCACATCGACATCGACCCGGCCGAGATCTCGAAGAACGTCGGCGCCCACATCCCGATCGTCGGCGACGTCAAGCAGGTGCTGCCGAAGCTGACCCGCGAGTACCGGGCGCTGCAGACCGACTCCAGCCGCCTCGACGACTGGTGGACGACGCTGCGCGGTTGGCAGGAGGCGCACCCGCTCTACTACGAGCCCGGCCAAGACGGCGAGATCAAGCCGCAGTTCATGGTCGAGGCGATGCACCGCGCCACCCAGGGCGACGCGATCGTCACCTCCGACGTCGGCCAGCACCAGATGTGGGCGGCGCAGTACTACGGCTTCGACAAGCCCCGCCGCTGGATCAACTCCGGCGGCCTCGGGACGATGGGCTTCGGCCTGCCGAGCGCCGTCGGCGCCAAGGTCGCCTGCCCCGGCGAGCAGGTGGTCTGCCTCGGCGGCGACGGCAGCCTGATCATGAACATCCAGGAGATGGCCACCTGCGTCAGCGAGAACATCCCGGTCAAGGTGTTCCTGATGAACAACGGCTACATGGGCATGGTTCGCCAGTGGCAGGAGCTGTTCTGGGACCGCCGCTACAGCTCGGTCGACATGGGCTCCAGCCCCGACTGGGTGAAGCTGGCCGAGGCGTTCGGTGCCAAAGGGATGCGGGCCGAGAACTCCGCCGACCTGGAGGAGCAGATGGTCGCGGCGCTCGAGCACGACGGCCCGGTTCTGCTCGACGTCCGCGTCGCCCGCGAAGAGAACTGCTATCCGATGATCCCGCCGGGCAATGCCGCCCGCGACATGGTCGAGGCGCCGCGGAAGGCGGTGGGCTGATGGAGGCCGGGACCCCACAGGTCGTCCAGCTCGAGGACCTGCATGTGGCCGGCCAGCTCAGCGGCCGCAAGCACATCCTCTCGATTCTGGTCGAGAACAAACCGGGCGTGCTGGCGCGTGTCGCCGGGCTCTTCTCCCGCCGCGGCTTCAACATCGACACGCTCGCGGTTGGCCCGACCGACGACCCCAGCATCTCTCGCGTCACCCTGACGCTGGACGGCGCGGTCCACCCGATCGACCAGGTGACCAAGCAGCTGCACAAGCTGGTCAACGTGCTGAAGATCCGTGACATGGAGCCGGAGGAGACGGTCGCCCGCGAGATGGCCCTCTTCAAGGTCTCCTCGGCGGTCGAGAACCGCGCCGAGATCATCCAGTTCGCCGAGATCTTCCGGGCGAAAATCGTCGACGTGGCGCGGCGGACGATGACGATCGAGGTGACCGGTTCCGCCGACAAGATCGAGGCCTTCGAGCGGATGGTCCGCCCGCACGGCCTGGTCGAAATGGTCCGTACGGGCGAGATCGCCATAGGTCGTGGCCACGACTGAGGCTCTCCTCGGCGCTCTTGACAAGGCCGCCGGGCGGGGACGACGCACCCTCGTAAGCGTCACCAGCGAGGTCGACGTAGCCGATCCTTGTGCGGTTGTCTTTGCCTCGCGCCTGGCCAGCGACCGCTGGTTCTGCTGGGAGCAGCCCGACCGCGAGTTTGCTCTCGCCGGGCTGGGAGTCGCGCACGAGGCGAGCTCGCGTGGCGGCGACCGCTTCGGCGACGTCGCCGAGGAGTGCCTGCGGATCGGCGCCGGGGCGGTGCTCGACGAGCCGCGCGGGCTGCCCGCCGGCGCCGGGCCGGTCTGGCTGGGGGGCTTCGCCTTCGACGCCGACGGCGGGAAAAGCACGACCTGGGCCTCGCTGCCGCCGGCCTCACTGGTTCTGCCGGAGGTCTCCATCTGCCGTCGGGCGGGGCGCAAGTTCCTCACGGTCAACGCCGTCGTCCAGCCGAGCGCGGACGCCGAGAAGCTGGGGGAGAGGCTGGCCGCACGCCTCGCCTCCCTGCGCCCGGATACCCCGCTGCCGCTGCTGGACCCGCACCCGACCGCCCATGCCGGGATCCGCAGCGCCCGCCCGCCGCGCGAGTTCGAAGCGGCCGTCGAGGGCGCCACATCGCGGATCGCCGCCGGCGAGATGAGCAAGGTCGTCCTCGCCCGCGAGGTGATCGTCAGCGCCGCCGCCGCGCACGATCCCGCCGCGCTCTTCGGTGCGATGCGCGAGCAGTTTCCCGCCTGCTTCTGCTTTTGCTGTGGGACGCCCGAAGCGGCCTTCCTCGGCGCCAGCCCGGAGCTGCTGGTCCGCCGCGCCGGCGCCAGCGTCTCCACCGTGGCCCTCGCCGGTTCGACCCGGCGCAGCTCCGACCCCGCGGTCGACGACCACCTCGGCGAGCAGCTGCTGCGCAGCGACAAGGACCGCCGCGAGCAGCGGATCGTCGCCGAGAGGATCGTCCGCGCCCTGCGCCCGCACGCCGTCTGGGTCGAGGCCGCGGCCGAACCGGAGATCGTCAAGGTGGCAAACATCCAGCACCTGGCGACGCCGGTGATCGCCCAGATGGCCGAGCCACACTCGGCGATCGAGCTGGCCGGCCTCCTGCACCCGACGCCGGCGGTCGGCGGCGAGCCCTGGCCCTCGGCCGCGTCCGCGATCGCCGACCTCGAGGGCATGGACCGCGGCTGGTACGCCGCCCCCGTCGGCTGGATGGACGCCACCGAGGACGGCGAATTCTGCGTCGCCCTGCGCAGCGCACTCCTCCGCGACCGCGAGGCCCACCTCTTCGCCGGCGTCGGCGTGGTCGCCGGCTCCGACCCGGCCGCCGAGCTGGCCGAGACCGAGGTCAAGCTCGGGGCGCTGCTGCCGTTGCTGGCTGAGTGACCCCAGTGCCCTCCCGATTAGTGCAATATCTCCCGCTTGATCGCTCGCCTGGGGAGAGTATTCATTCCGGTGCTGGCGGCATCCGCCCTGCTTGCGCCCGTTGCCGGGGCTGAAGCCCCCGCCGGCCCACGGCTGGCTTTCGTGCGGGTCAACGACGCGAAATTGGAGCTGGTGACGACCGATCCGTCGGGCTCCGCCCCTCAGGTGATAGCCGGCGGCGAGGAATCCGAGCAGCCCCTGCCGTTCATTTTCAGTCCGCCGAGCTGGTCCGCGGATGGGAGCAGGGTGGCTTTTGCCGGGATCAGCGATCTAGGCGATGAGCCCAGGACGGATATCTATCTCGCCGGTGCCGACGGGAGCGATCTGGTCAAAGTTCCCGGCACGCGCGACGGGCTCTACCCGATCCTTTCGCCCGACGGCCAAACGATCGCCTTTGCCCGCGAGCGAAAGGAACAACTACGTCCGCGTCGTGGGCGGGTGCCGGTGCTAGGCAGTATGTCTGTCTGGCTGGCGAATCTCGACGGCGGCGAGCCGCGACAGTTAACCCCCTGGCGCTACGGAGTCTTCCGAACCCCTTCCTCATTCTCCCCGGATGGTTCGACGCTCGCGATATCGCTCGACACCCGGACCCGGCATCTGGCCATCGCGCTGAGCCTGGTCGGAGCAGGGCGGAAAATCATCGCTCGCAACGCCGGGGACCCGGTCTACTCGCCGGATGGCGGGCGAGTGGCGCTAATCACTATCGGTCGTGCTCGGAGCTTCGAGGACAAGCACGGGAAAAGGACCTTTACCCCTACCGAGCTTGCGGTCGCCAATGCGGATGGCAGCGGAATGGAACGCCTGACGGCGACTGCCGGCGCCCTGGAGATTCATCCAAGCTGGGATGCCTCCGGGGAGCGTTTGGCCTATACCCAACTCCGCATCCACGGGGGCGAAGCGACGGCTCTCGGAATCGGCGATTCGCTGATGGAGGTGAACGCGGACGGTTCCTGCCGTCACAGGATCCTTTCGATTCGCGGCACGATCCTTTTCGGCGCGAGTTGGCAGCCCGGCCCAGGGCGCGAAGCGGGTCCGATCAGCTGCTGATCGCCTCCGCTACCGCACCCGCCAGCTCACGGTGGATGGCAGCGTTGGTCTGGCGATCGGTCTTCACCTCGATCAGGCCGGTTCCGGCGGCGAGGGCCTCGGGCAGGTCGTCGAGCGACTCGAGGTGGCGGTGCGCCAGGTCGAAGAGCGCCGCGGCCTTGGCGGCATCGACGCCGCGGGGGGTGCCGAGGAGGGCTTCGAACTCGTTGCTGTCCAGGGCCGACTCCTGCGGCAGGAAGTGGAAGATGCCGCCGCCGTCGTTGTCGATGACGACGATCCGGACCGGGGTGGAGACGTCGCGCAGCGCCGCGAGGCCGCCGATGTCGTGGAGCAGGCCGAGGTCGCCGGTGACGATCGTGGTCGGGCGGCCGCTGGCCTGGGCGGCGCCGATGCCGGAGGAGACGAGGCCGTCGATGCCGTTGGCGCCGCGGTTGGAGAGGAAGCGAGCGTCGGCGCCGCCGGCGGCGAGGAAGGCCTCCTGGTCGCGAATCGGCATGCTCGAGGCGGTGTAGACGAGGTCGCCGTCGCGGTGCGCGGCGCCGAGAGCGCGGTGCAATGCCGGCTCGGAGATTTCCGCGTCCGTGAGGGCCTCGTCGAGCGCCGCCTGCGCTGCGCCCTCGGCTTCGAGCCAGCGATCGGGTAGCGGTCGCTCGCGCCCCTCCAGCCCTTCCAGCCGCGCCGCCCAGCCCTGGGCCAGCTCGGTCGGGTCGGCGCGGAGGATCGCCGCCGCCTGGTTGGTCGGCTCGTTCCAGCCCCCGTAGGGGTCGATCACGATCTGGTCGGCGCCGCTCGCTGCGATCCAGGCCCGCAGCGGCTTGCTGGTCGGCATCGCGCCGAAGCGGAGGATCAGGTCGGGGACGACCGAGCGGGCGAAGTGTTCCTCGCGCAGCAGCAGGTCGTAGGCGGCGACGACGTGCGAGCGGTCGTGCGGTCCGCAGCGGACCTGCGAAGTCGGCTCGGCGAGGATCGGGAACCCGGAGACGCGGGCCAGGTGGGCCAGCGGCTCGCGCAGCTCGGGGTCGAGCTGGCGACCGGCGACGATCACGCCGGAGATCGCGTTGCCGATGTGCCCGGCGACCTCGTCGAGGAGGAAGGGGGAGGGCTCGAGGTCGATGTGGGTGACCGCGGTCAGCGGCCTGTTATCGCGTCCCTCGAGCGCGAGCGGGTCAGTCGCGGTTACGGCGCCCTCGACCGGGACCGGCGCGAGCGGCTCGCGCCAGGGAAGGTTGAGGTGGACGGGGCCAGGACGGGTCTCGCCGCGAGACGCAGCGAGCGCCCGGCAGGCGACCGAGCGGTAGTGGAGCAGGCCGCTGTCGCCGGCGACGTGGGTCCCGACTTCGCAGAACCAGCGCACCGAGGAGCCGAAGCTCTTGATCTGATCGATCGTCTGGCCGGCGCCGATTCCGCGCAGCTCTGGCGGCCGGTCGGCGCTCAGCACCAGCAGCGGAATGCCCGATTCGTCGGCCTCGACCACGGCCGGGTGGTAGTTGACGAGCGCGGTGCCCGAGGTGCAGAGCAGCGCCACCGGCTCGCCGCTCGCTTGCGCCGCTCCCAGGGCGAAGAAGCCGGCGGAGCGCTCGTCGACGATTACCCTCACTTCGATCTCCGGTTGCTGCCAGAGCGCCAGCGCCAGCGGCGTCGAGCGCGAGCCGGGCGAGATCACGGCCAGCCGCAATCCGCCGCGCGCCAGCTCCTCGGCGAAGGCGGAGGCGAGGGCGGTGTTGGCGTTAGTGGGGTCCATGCGGGGTGGGCCTGTCGATTTTGTGGCCCATACGGCAACAAAATCGACACGTGCAGGCTAGATCCGATGCGCCTGCAGCGCCTCCTCGTCGATCTCGACGCCTAGGCCGGGACCCGGTGGGAGGTGGAGGAGACCGTCGCGGATCTCGCACTCGATGGCGGCGATCGTCTCGGCGAAGAGGCGCTGGGTGGCGAGGCCGTGGGCGAGGTGGAGCCGTTCCGGGTGGCCCGTCTCGGCGAGGCTGAGTGCGACCTGGGCCGCCGCCGCAATCCCCACCGGGCCGTCAAGCGCGCTGGTGACGTAGGCGGGGAGGACGTCGGCGATCGCCAGCGCCTCTTCAGGGCCGCCGACCTTCGAGAGCTTGATCCCCGTGTAGGCGCAGGCCCCGAGCGCGACAGCCTGCTCAGCCTCATCCAGAGTCGCCACGCTCTCGTCGGCGGCAAGCGGAATCGAGGTGCTCGCGGCGAGCTCCGCCATCCCCTCCAACCCCGCCACAGGCTGCTCCGCCAGCTCGACTTCGAACTCCTCCAGCGCCGCCAGCGTCGTCTTAGCCGTCTCAAGATCCCAAGCCTCGTTCGCATCGATCCTGATCCGCACCCCAGGCCCAAGCGCTCCCCGCACGGCCCGCACCTGCCCCACGTCCCAAGCCCCGCGAGACCGCGAGAGACCTCGATTATCGGGGTCGGTTGCGGTCTCGGCGCCGAGCTTCAGCTTGAAAGTCGTAAATCCGGCTTGAGCCCACCTTTCCGCCTCGGCTGCGACCTCACCGGGAGGTCCCGCGACGAGCGTCGCGTTGCACTCGACCGCTTCGTCCCTCGCCTCCTCTCCTGCTGCCGTTCCAACCCGCCGCCCCCGTAAGTCCATCAGCGCGGTCTCTACCGCGCACCGCGCCGGAGCCGAGAGCCCATCCACCTCCCGATGCTCCTCCCATCCTTCAAGCTCCTCGACAACCCGCACCAGCGATATCCCGCCCCGCATTGCCAACGGCACCGCTTCACCCAGCCCGGTCACGCCGTCTTCGTCCCGCACCCGCAACAGGACCATCTCCCGATGCGTCAACGACCCGCGCGCGGTCACGTACGGCTCCCGGAACGGCAGCGCGTATGGGATTACCTCGACCGAGCTGAGGCGCACGCCCCGAGTCTCTCAGGCGGAGATCAGCAGGCCGACGGTGACGAGCAGACTGAAGACCCCGAGCAGCGCCCCCGTCTGTGCCAGCACCGCGTTCAGCGCCGGCCCGTCGCGCCGCTCCGCCAGCGTCCGCGCCGGTTTGATCGCCAACGGCGCCGCCAGCCATCCGATCAGCGGCAGCAGGCTCGCGTCGCCCGCCACCAGCGCGATCGGCAGGACGAGGAAGCCGCCGACGACCAGCAGCCGGTAGAGCTGCACCGCGCTCTCGCGCCCGATCCGCACCGCCAGCGTGTTCTTGCCGGCGCGCCGGTCGGTCTCGACGTCGCGGACGTTGTTGACGACGATGATCGCGGTGGCGAGGAAGCCGACCGAGATCGAGAGCCCGAGCGGCAGCGCGTCGAGTTCCTCCAGCTGCACGTAGTAGGAGCCGTTGACCGCGACAAGGCCGAAGAAGAGGAAGACGAAGACCTCGCCGAAGCCGGCGTAGCCGTAGGGGCGCGGACCGCCGGTATAGAGGACGCCGGCGGCGATCGAGAAGACGCCGATCACGAGGATCACCCAGCCGGCGACCGCGGTCAGGTAGATCCCACAGGCGACGGCGACCGCGAAGGCGATCCAGGTCGCGGTCATCACCCGCTGCGGCGTCACCATCCCGCTGGCGGTGACCCGCACCGGCCCGAGGCGGTCGGCGGTGTCGGCGCCGCGCTTGGCGTCGGAGTAGTCGTTGGCGAGGTTGGTGCCGATCTGGATGAAGATCGAGCCGATCAGCGCCGCGATGAAGGCCCCCCAGCGGGGCAGCTCCCCGGCCCACTGCACCGCCGCCGCGGTCCCGACCAGGACCGGCGCGATCGCCGCCGGCAGCGTCCGCGGCCGGGCTGCCATCAGCCAGATCCTCATGCGCGCCTGGGGAACCGCGAGAAGTCGGGCTGGCGCTTCTGCTTGAAGGCCTCGCGCCCCTCGGCTGCCTCGTCGGAGCCGTAGAAGAGGAGGTTGGCGTCGTGGGCAAGCTGCTGGATGCCGGCGTAGCCGTCCTCATGGGCGTTGAAGCTGGCCTTGACGAGGCGCAGCGCGAAGGGGGAGAGGGCGAGCATCTCACGGCACCAGGCCACGGTCTCGCGCTCGAGCTCCGCAACAGGCACGACCGCGTTGATTAGCCCCATCTCCAGCGCCTCCTCGGCGTCGTACTGGCGGCAGAGCATCCAGAACTCCTTCGCCTTCTTGGTCCCGACCAGGTCGCGCAGCAGTGAGGCGCCGTAGCCGCCGTCCCAGGAGCCAACCCGCGGGCCGGTCTGACCGAAGACCGCGTTGTCGGCAGCGATCGTCAGGTCGCAGCAGAGATGCAAGATGTGGCCGCCGCCGATCGCGTAGCCGGCGACCATCGCGACGATCGGCTTCGGCAGCCGCCGCATCTGTATTTGCAGGTCGGTGACGTGGAAGCGGCCGACCGAGGCGCCCTCGGCGACGTAGCCCGTGTCGCCGCGGACGGTCTGGTCGCCGCCGGAGCAGAAGGCGCGCTCACCGGCGCCGGTGAAAACGACGACGCCGACCTCGCTGTCCTCGCGCGCCAGTTCCATCGCCGCGGAGACCTCGATCAGAGTCTGCGGCCGAAAAGCGTTCAGCACATCGGGGCGGTCGATCGTCACCTTGGCGATCCCGCCGCCAGTCTCGTAGCGGATGTCCTCGTAGGCGCCGGGACCCGCTTGCCACGCGATCGGCGCGTAAAGCTGTTCCTCGGGCGGAGCTCCTTTGTGGCGTTTGGGCATGATGGGGACGATATCCCGATGAAGCTCGACGACTGGCTCTCGCAGAGATCACAGAGCTGTCCCGATCGAACGGCGCTTGTCGCCGACGGGGCGGAGATGACCTACGCCGAGCTCGAGGCGGAGGCGACCTGGGTTGCGCGGCGGCTCGCCGCCCACGGTGTTCGCCGCGGTTCGATCGCCGCCCTGACCATGCACCCGCGCCGCGAGCAGGTCGTCCTCCTGCACGCGCTGATGAAGCTGGGGGCGGAGCTGCTGCCGCTCGGCCCGCGCCTGACCGCCGAGGAGCGGGCGGCGATTGTCACCGCCGAGGAGCCGATCATCGACCTCGACGACCCCGGCCAGCTGACCCAGACCGAGGCCGACATGCCGCTGCTCGGCGAGCACGACATGGACGCGATCTGCTGCCGGGTCCTGACCAGCGGCAGCACCGGCACACCGCGCCCGGTCCCGCTCAGCTACGGCAACTTCCTCTGGAACGCCGTCGGCTCGGCCTTCAACATCGGCGTCGAGCCCACCGACCGCTGGCTCTGCTGCGTCCCGCTCAGCCACATCGCCGGGCTCGGGATCGTCATGCGCTCGGTTATCTACGGCACCGCCGCGGTCGTCCATGACGGCTTCGACGTCGACCGCGTGGGCGAGTCGCTGGAGCGCGACGGAATCTCCCAGGTCTCGCTAGTGGCGACGATGCTGACCAGGCTGCTCGAGGCCGGGGTCGACCTCTCCGGCCCGCGGGCGATCCTCGTCGGCGGCGGCCCGGTCCCGGAGGAACCGCTGGAAGAGGCAATCGCCAAGGGCGCCACCGTGGTGGGGACCTATGGGCTGACTGAGACCTGCTCGCAGGTGACGACCCTCGCCCCGACCGACGCGAAGCGCAAGCTCGGCTCGGCCGGCCGGCCATTGCTGACCACCCATCTGCGAATCCAGGACGGCGAGATCCTCGTCCAGGGACCGACCGTCGCCCCCGGCAGCGCCGACGCCGACGGCTGGCTGCACACCGGCGACCTCGGCCACATCGACGAGGAAGGCTTCCTCTACGTCCGCGACCGGATCGACGACATGATCGTCAGCGGCGGTGAGAACGTGATTCCGGCCGAGGTCGAGGAGGTGCTGCTGCGCCACCCGCAGGTCGCCGAGGCGGCGGTGATCGGCCGCGAGGACCCCGAGTGGCAGCAGGCGGTGACGGCGGTCGTCGTCCTCGAGAGCGAGGCCGAGGTCAGCCCCGACGAGCTGCGCCGCCACTGCGCCGAATCGCTGGCCGGGTTCAAAGTCCCGAAGCGGTTCGAGCTCGCCTCGGCGCTGCCCCGCACCCCCTCGGGCAAGCTGATGCGCAGAGCGCTCCGCTGAGCCGTCATCCGAGCCCAGGCACCCGGTAGCCTGCCGCCTCATGCGAACCGACGACATCTTCTCCGACAAAGACGCTGACCTGAGCAAGCTCGACGGCAAGACGGTCGCCATCCTCGGCTACGGCTCTCAGGGTCACGCGCACGCCCTCAACCTCAAGGACTCCGGCGTCGAGGTGATGGTCGGCCTGCGACCCGACTCCTCCAGCCGCGCCAAGGCCGAAGCGGCCGGCCTCGAGGTGCTCGACGTCGCCGAAGCCGCCAGCCGCGGCGACCTGGTGATGATTCTGCTGCCGGACGAGAAACAGGCCGAGGTCTGGCGCGAGGAGATCTCCGACGGGATCGCCCCCGGCAACCTGATGCTCTTCGCCCACGGCTTCGCGATCCACTTCGGCGAGATCGAGCCGCCCCCGGGCGTCGACGTCGGCATGGTCGCGCCGAAGGGCCCGGGCCATCTGGTCCGCCGCCAGTACGAGGAAGGCAGCGGCGTGCCCTGCCTGATGGCCGTCCACCAGGACGCCTCCGGCGAGGCGCACGACCTCGTCCTCGCCTACGCCTCCGGGATCGGCGGCGGCCGCGCCGCGGTGATCGAGACGAGCTTCAAAGACGAGTGCGAGACCGACCTCTTCGGCGAGCAGGCCGTCCTCTGCGGCGGCGCCTCGGAGCTGGTCCGAGCCGGCTACGAGACCCTGGTCGAGGCTGGCTACGACCCGCGCCTCGCCTACTTCGAGTGCCTGCACGAGCTCAAGCTGATCGCCGACCTGATGTACGAAAAGGGCATTCAGGGCATGCGCTACTCGATCTCCAACACCGCCGAGTACGGCGACATGACCCGCGGCAAACGCGTGATCGGCGAGGAGTCCCGCGCGGCGATGAAGGAGATCCTCTCCGAGATCCAGTCAGGCGACTTCGCCCGCGAGTTCATCGCCGAGAACCGCGCCGGCAACGAGAACTTCGACCGCATGCGCAGCGAGGCCGCCGGGCACGAAATCGAGGACATCGGCGGCGACCTCCGCGACATGATGCCCTGGATCGATCAGGGGTTCAAAGACACGAAGTAGCGTCAGGGGTGTTTTCATCCCTGGATAGGGCCGCGTGGGTCGGTCTCGCCCTCCGGCAGGCGGCCGTCGCGGCCTACGTAGCCGTCTTTGCCGCCTATGCAGATGTAGATCGCGTCTTCGTCCTCGCTCAGGTTCTTGAGGCTGCGGACGACCTTGGCGTCTACCCAGGCGAAGCCTCCTGGGCCTAGTTGGTGTTTGGTGCCGTCGAGGTCGATCTCCATTTGGCCCTGGTGGACGAAGTAGAGCTCCTCCTGCTCGTCGTGGTAGTGCTTGCCGGACTCGTAGTTCGGCGGCATCACGATCGCGTTGACGCCGAAGGCGGTGACTCCCAGCTCCTTGCGGACCTTGCGGAAGCCCCAGCCCTCGCCGAGGTCATCGAGTTGGGCAACCGCGTAGCCGTCGCCTTTCTTGACGCCCTCAGACATTGGGAGCCACCGGGGCCGGGGGAGCGGTGGTGGGCGTCCCGTTCGATCGCTCGAGCCCGATCGGCGGGTAGTCGTCGGTGAGGAAGGCGAGGTAGCCGAAGACGCGGGCGTGGAAGCCGTTGACGAAGGTCAGCATGCTGTGGATCCCCTCGGGCATGTAGCCGCGGAAGACGATCACCAGCCAAGCGACGAGCCCGGCGAGCATCTGGATGTACGAGGTCCCGTAGGAGAGGACGAACACGACAGGCAGGGCGAGGATCCAGCGGAAGAACGCCTTGAGGCGGCTCTGTCGCTCGGCGGCAGGGGCGATGTTGACCCGGATCGGGTAATTCGGGTCGTCGCTTAGCCCGAACGGAGGCCACTCGTCGGTCTGCAGGTAGATCCAGGCCGAGGTCCGCACGCCGAAGCGGACGATGCCCGAGTTGAACTCATATAGCCACTGCGGGTAGCGGCCCAAGATCACGATCGCGACCCAGGCGAAGAGGTGGGTGAAGATGAAGAGGATCCCCCAGAAGGTGGCGACGATGAACCACGGGATCGCCAGGATCAACCGGAAAAAGGTGGTCCAGCGGTTTGGTTCCGGGTTGAAATCGGCTTCGTACTGGACTGGATACATCGTGCTCCCTCGTCGTGGACGGCGACCAAACGGCGCTGCCGAGCCTAACTCCGGGCGCGGCGGCAGTCGCCGGGCCTGGTCAATAACCTGTCGAGCTCGATGGCGCCTCAGACGACCGTGCAGATTCCCAGCGAGATCAAACCCGCCGACGGCCGCTTCGGCTGCGGGCCTTCGAAGGTGCGCCCCGAGGCGCTGGAGCGCCTCGCCGATCGCTCCGACCTGATGGGCACCTCGCACCGCCAGGCGCCGGTGCGCGACCTCGTGCGCGAGCTCCGGACCGGCCTGGGGGAGCTCTTTTCGCTGCCCGACGGCTATGAGATCGCCCTCGGCAACGGCGGCACCACCGCCTTCTGGGAGGCCGCAGCCGCCTGGCTCGTGCGCGAGCGCGCTCTGCATCTCACCTACGGCGAGTTCTCCTCGAAGTTCGCCAAGTCGACCGCCGCGGCGCCGTTCCTCCAGGACCCGATCGTCGTCGAAGCCGATCCGGGTGACGCCCCCGAGCCGGTCGCCGACCCCGATGCCGATGTCGTCGCCTGGGCTCACAACGAGACCTCGACCGGGGTGATGGTCGACGTCCAGCGTCCCGAGGGCGCCGCCGAGGCGCTGGTCCTGATCGACGCCACCTCGGGCGCCGGCGGCCTGCCCGTCGACCTGCTCCAGGCCGACGCCTACTACTTCGCTCCGCAGAAGGGCTTCGCCTCCGATGGTGGTCTTTGGCTCGCCGCCCTCAGTCCTGCCACGATCGCCCGCATCGAGGAGCTCGACGGCGCCGGGGACCGCTGGCAGCCAGCCTTCCTCTCGCTGCAGACGGCGCTCGACAACTCGCGCAAGGAGCAGACCTACAACACGCCGGCGCTGGCGACGCTGCTGCTGCTGAACGACCAGGTCCAGTGGATGCTCGGTCTCGGCGGCCTCGCCGGCTGCGTCGAGCGCACCGCCGACTCCTCCGGCCGCCTCTACGGCTGGGCCGAGCGCAGCGAGTTCGCCTCGCCTTTCGTCGCCGACCCGGCCAAGCGCTCGCTGGTGGTCGGCACGATCGACTTCGCCGAGGGGGTCGACGCCGCCGCGCTCGCCGCCGCGCTGCGCGCCAACGGAATCGTCGACGTCGAGCCCTACCGCAAGCTCGGCCGCAACCAGTTGCGGATCGGGATGTTCCCGGCGATCGACCCCGACGACGTCGAGGCGCTGACCGCCTGCATCAACTGGGTCATCGAGAACGTGGACGGGGTCGCCTCGTGAAAGTTCTGGTCAAGGAGAAGATCGCCGACTCCGGCGTCGAGTTGCTGCGCTCGCAGTTCGAGGTCGACCTCGGCCTCGAGATGTCGGATGAGGAGCTGCGCGAGAAGATCGGCGCCTACGACGCGATCCTGATCCGCTCGGCGACGCAGATGACGCCGGAGCTGATCGAGCTGGCCGGCAACCTGAAGGTGATCGGCCGCGCCGGCACCGGCGTCGACAACGTCGACATTCCGGCTGCCACCCGGCGCGGGATCATCGTCGCCAACGCGCCGGAATCGAACTCGGTCGCCGCCGCCGAGCACACGCTCGCGCTCGCGCTCGCCCTCTTCCGCAACGTCCCGCAGGCGCACGGCTCGCTGGTCGAGGGCCGCTGGGACCGGGCCAAGTTCAAGGGCGCCGAGCTCTACGGCAAGACCCTCGGCGTGATCGGCTTCGGCCGCATCGGCCAGCTCGTCGCCAAACGCGCCCAGAGCTTCGACATGGAGGTCGTCGCCTTCGACAAGTTCGTCTCCGCCGAGCGCTTCCGCGACCTCGGCGTCGATGGAACCGACGGCATCGAGGAGGTGCTTGGCCGCGCCGACCTCGTCACCCTGCACACGCCGAAGACGCCGGAGACGATCGGGATGATCAACTCCGAGACGATCGCGGCGATGAAGGACGGCGCCCGGATCGTTAACTGCGCCCGCGGCGAGCTGGTCGACCTCGACGCGCTCCTGGCGGGGCTGGAGTCGGGCAAGCTCGGCGGCGCCGCGCTCGACGTCTTCCCCTCCGAGCCCTTCACCGACCATCCGATCTTCTCCCGCTCCGACGTCGTTGTCACCCCGCACCTCGGGGCCTCGACCGCCGAGGCCCAGGACCGTGCCGGGGTGGTCACCGCCGAGCAGGTCACCGCCGCCCTCACCGGCGGTGTCGTCACCAACGCGGTCAACATCGCCGCGGTCCGTCCGGAGGCGATGGAGGCGCTGGCGCCCTTCGTCCCTCTCTGCGAAAAGCTCGGGCGCCTCGCTCAGGGGCTGGCTGACGGCTCGGTCGAGAAGGTGAGCGCCGAATTCCGCGGGCGCATCGCCTCTCACGACACCCGCCTGCTGGGGATCGCGGTGATGGCCGGGATTCTTTCCGGCCATACCGAGGAGCCGGTCAACCTCGTCAATGCGCCGCAGATGGCCGAAGAGCGTGGCATCGACCTCTCCGAGACGACCGACGCCAGCGCCGAGGACTTCACCGAGCTGGTCAAGGTCCGTGTCCACACCGCCGGGGGCGAGGTCGAGGTCGCGGGCACCAGCGTCGGGCCGCGCAACGAGCCCTACCTCGTCTCGGTCTGGGGTGAGAGCTTCTACCTCCCCTTCGACGAGCACATCGCCGTCTTCCGCTATGCCGACCAACCGGGGATGATCGGCCGGGTCGGGACCCTCTTCGGCGAAGAGGGGGTCAACATCGTCTCCGCCGCCGTCGGCGCCGAAAGCGGAGGGGAGCGGGCAGTCATGGCCCTGACCACCGACGCGCCGGTGCGAGCCGAGGCAATCGAGAAGATCCTCGGCCTTGACGGCTTTTCCAACGGCCGCTCGGTCGACCTCTAGCCAGCGCGAGAGCGCTCCCAGCGGGGAGCGCATCGTCTGCCCCGGCGCGTTGTTCCCTTAAATGGGCTTCGGCCCAAGGCCAGGGACTGATGAAGAAGGCGATCCTCATTTTTTTGGCGGTGCTCGCCGCGATGCCGGCGGGCTACGCCGAGGCCGAATCCGGCCCGGTCAACCTGCTGATCAGCGGCGGCAACGAGAACAACGCCTTCCACATCTCGCTCACCCCCGATGGGCGCAGCTACCTGATCCTCTCGACGATCGCCCTCGAAGTGGGCGGGGACATCTGCACCCATCCGGAAGAAATCCCCAATGAACTTTCATGCAAGGCGACGGCGATCGCAGGATTCGAAGTCAACGCGGGCGGTGGCTCGGACTTCGTCATCTTCACCAGCGACATCCCGGTTCCCGTGACGATCCGTGGCGGGACGGGGAACGACAAGCTGACGGGGGGAGGGGCGGCCGACAAGATCGTCGGCGGTCCGGGAGACGACTGCCTGATCGGGCGCCGCGGCGACGACTGGATCCTCGGCGGGCCCGGCCGGGACCGCTTGTTCGGCGGGCCCGGAAACGATCAGCTGCGCGGCGGGCCCGACAAGGACACGCTGGTCGGCGGGCCCGGCCAGAACGAGCTCGTGCCCTAACGGAGCGCCGGCGCCCTAGGCGGACTCGCGCACCGGTTCGCGCCTGCCGATCAGCCGGCCGCCGACGAAGACGATCGCGACCAGCAGCCCGACCAGCGAAAGCGCAGCGTCGAGCCGGAAGCCGGCCTGGACTCCGTCGACAAAGGGCGGTACCGCCCCCGAGAAGACGGTGGTGGTGAGACCGAGGCCAATCGAGCCGCCGGCGATCTGGAACATGTAGATGATCCCGCCGGCGAGGCTGGTCTGCGAAGCGTCGACCGAGGTGACCCCGGCCGTGGTCGCGGTGGGGTAGAAGCTGCCGATCCCGATGCCGAGGATCACCATTCCGACGATCAGCGAGTCGTAGCCCGAGCCGGGGTCGACCTGCGAGAAGAGGAACGGCGCCAGGGTGATGCAGGCGGCTCCGAAGACCACCAGGGGCTTGGCCCCGAGCCGGTTGTAGAGGGGGCCGGCGACGAAGGAGACGAGGGCGAAGGTGGCGAGGAACGGCAGCATGCCGACGCCGGCTTCGAGCGGCGAGTAGCCGAGCTGCTTCTCCATGAACTGCGGCAGGTAGAGGAGGGCGGCGAAGAACGTCGCCGACATGAAGAGGATCGCGATGCATGAGGCGGTGAAGCTCTCGTTGCGCATCACCTCCTTGGGGACGAGGGCGTGGGTCCCCGCCCGGCGCTCGAGTGGTCCGAAGGCGGCCAGCATCGCCACCGCCAGGACCAGCAGGCCGATCACCCGCGGGTCGCCCCAGCCCCAGTCGGCGACCTGGTCGAGGGCGATCAGCAGCGAGACGAGGCCGACCGAGATCGCGGCGACCCCGGGGTAGTCGATCCGGCGCTCGCCCGACTCGGGCTCCTTGACGTGGACGAGGAACCAGGTGACTCCCACGGCGAAGGCGGCAATCGGCACGTTGAGAAAGAAAATCCAGCGCCAGCTCAGCTCCTGGGTGAGGACCCCGCCGATCAGCGGCCCGATCGCGTTCCCGAGCCCGGCGGCGCCGATGATGATCCCCCCTGCCAAGCCCGCTTTTTCTTCCGGCAGCAGCTCGTAGGTCATGCCGAGGATCGCCGGCCACATCAGTGCCCCGCCGATTCCCATCAGCACCCGCGCGCCGATCAGCCAGGCCTCGCTTTGAGCGGCGCCGCCGAGGGCCGACATCGAGGCGAAGATCGCGGTGCCGAGGAAGAAGGCGTTGCGGCGGCCGAACATGTCGGCGAGGCGACCGCCGGTGACGATCAGCACCCCGAAGGTCAGCGCGTAGGCGTTGACCACCCACTGGATCGTGTTGACGTTGGTGTCGAAGTCCTGCTCCATCGTCGGCAGGGCGACGTTGATCGCCGAGAAGTCGTTGGCGATGACGACGACCGCGACGGCCATCGCGACGAGGGCGAGCCAGGGGGTTTTCTGAGCCGGGCTGGTGGACTGCGGGCTTGAGATTCGCGGAGCCTACGCTAAGGTTCGGAAACGAATGGCCTACCGGCATCACAGCCTCGCGCTACTCCTTCTCCTCCCCCCTCGGGGGGAATAGCGCTGGGCGGCGCGATAGCCGCGAGAGACAGAGGCCATTCGATTCAAAGAGAGAAGGAGAGGTCCGATGGGACCGCAAACGGATAAGAACACCGACGCCAATCGCGTCCACATCTTCGACACGACGCTGCGAGACGGCGAGCAGTCGCCCGGAATCTCGCTGAACACGGCCGAGAAGGTCGAGATCGCCCAGCAACTCGCTCGCCTGGGGGTCGACGTGATCGAGGCTGGCTTCCCGATTACCTCGCCCGGTGACTTCGAGGCGGTGCAGAAGATATCGCGGGTGGTCGAGGGGCCGGTGATCTGCGGCCTGGCGCGCACCCATAAAGCCGACATCGACGCCGCTTGGGGGGCGATCAAGGAGGCGGGGCGCCCGCGCATCCACACCTTCATCTCCACCTCCGACATTCACATCGAGCACCAGCTGCAGACCGACCGCGAGGACGTCAAGGGCCAGGCCCGGGCCGCGGTGGTGCTGGCCAAGTCCTACTGCGAGGACGTCGAGTTCTCGCCGATGGACGCGACCCGCGCCGACATCGAGTTCACCGCCGAAGTCTGCGCGATCGCCGTCGAGGAGGGTGCGACCGTCGTCAACATCCCCGACACCGTCGGCTACACGACGCCGGAGGAGTACGCCGACTACTTCCGGCGCCTCTACGAGCTGGTGCCGGCGTTGCGCGAGGTCGAGATGTCGGTCCACTGCCACGACGACCTAGGCATGGCCGTCGCCAACTCCTACGCCGGCGTGCTGGCGGGGGCGCGGCAGGTCGAGTGTGCGATCAACGGCATCGGCGAGCGCGCCGGCAACTGCTCGCTGGAGGAGATCGCGATGCTGGTCGGCGTCCGTACCGACGTCCACGGCCTGCAGACTGGGATCAACACCCGCGAGATCGCCCGCACCAGCCGCATGGTCTCGCGCCTGACCGGCTACCCGGTGCAGCCGAACAAGGCGATCGTCGGCCGCAATGCCTTCGCCCACGAGTCCGGGATCCACCAGGACGGCGTCCTGAAGGAGCGCAGCACCTACGAGATCATGGACGCGACCGAAGTCGGTCTGGAGTCGAACTCGATCGTGCTGGGCAAGCACTCCGGACGCCACGCGCTGAAAGACGCCCTGGAGCAGCTGGGCTTCAAGGTCGAGGGCCAGGCGCTGAACAACGCCTTCAAGGCCTTCAAGGAGGTCGCCGACCGCAAGAAGCAGGTGACCGCGCTGGACCTGGAGGCGATCGTCTCCGACGAGATGCGCGAGCGCTCCGACGCCCACGAGTTGGCTTGGTTCGAGGTCGAGGCCGGGACCCGGCGGCCGCCGGTGGCGAAAGTCGCTGTGACCCTGCCCTCCGGCGAGGAGTCGGTGGGCGAATCGAGCGGCGACGGCCCCGTCGACGCGATCTTCCACGCCATCCAGGACGCGGCCAAGACCGAGTGCGAGCTGGCCCAGTACACGGTCGAGGCGGTGACCGGGGGAGAGGACGCCCTCGGCGAGGTAACCGTGATGCTGCGTGCCGCCGGCCGCCTGGCGACCGGCCAAGGCGTGGCGACCGACATCCTCGAGGCATCGGCGCGCGCCTACGTCCGCGCCCTGTCGAACGCCCTGGAAGGCGCGGCGACGCGCGAGGCCGAGGCGGCGACGGCCGAAGCGGCGATTGAGCGTACGCCCGGGCCGTAGAGACTCAGATCGGCCGGGACGAGGGGCACCCCTTCCCCAGAGACCGTCGCGCAGCTGAACGGACTTCAGGGTCCAAGCGTGACTTCTTGAGCCTCTGTGGAAGGGGTGCCCCTCGTCCCTGGTGGGCCTGTGACGCCCCGAGCGCACGAAACGTTTGAGAGCTGACACAAACCGCGTCCCAAACGCGTGAGGTAACCCGCCACCCTCCGGTCAATGCCACCCCCTCCCGCCGAGACCGCAAAAACGGTCGCTGAAGAACCGTTTCTGCGGTCTCGCGATGACGATCGCTGGCTGGCTGGACTCGCTGGGCGCCAACACGGGATCGTGGGACGGGGGCA
>JAWVFA010000035.1:0-135147 GCA_033856415.1 Solirubrobacterales bacterium
GCCCCGGCCAGCTCGTGGCCTACCCGATCATGGCCGTGGAGCGGGTCGCGGACTTCGTCCACACCATGGAGCGCGCGATCGTCGCCGCGCTCGGCGACGAGGGAATCGCCGCCGAGGCCCGCGACACGCCGTTCACCGGGGTCTGGGTAAACGACCCCGCCGGCCGCGACTCGAAGATCGCGTCGATCGGCGTGCGCGTATCGGGCGGAGTGGCCACACACGGGCTCGCGGTGAACGTGGACAACGATCTCCAGCCGTTCGAGTGGATCGTGCCCTGCGGCATCGACCACGTGCGCGTCACGTCCGTGGCGAAGGAGACCGGGCGCGGCCGCTCGCTGCCCTGCTTCCGGAAGCGGATGGCGTGGCGCTTCGCCGAGGCGTTCGGGATGCGCCAGCGGATCGTGTCGCCGTCGCGGATCCTCGGCGCACCCGCTCCGCCCGCCGGCCGCCCGCGCGAGGCCGTGCCCGCATGAGCACACGCTCGCGCTCCAACCCGGGCGGTGCGAGGGTACTCGAGCTGATGGGCGAGGTGCGCCCGTTCCGCGAGCGCAAGCCGGCGTGGTTCAAGCGCCCGGCGCCGGGCGGGCCCGCCTACCGCGAGCTGCGCGGGATGATCGAGGGCGAGGGGCTCCACACCGTCTGCCAGGAGGCCGCCTGCCCGAACATCGGCGAGTGCTGGGAGCGCGGCACCGCCACGTTCATGATCCTCGGCGACACCTGCACGCGCCGCTGTGGCTTCTGCAACGTCAAGACCGGCAAGCCGACGCACAACGACCCGCTCGAGCCGCTGCGCGTGGCGCAGTCGGTGAAGAAGATGGGACTGCGGCACGCGGTGATCACGAGCGTTGATCGCGACGACCTGCCGGACCTCGGCTCGACCGCGTTCGTCGGGGTCATCCGTTCGGTCAGGCGGCTCGCGCCCGACTGCAAGGTCGAGGTCCTGACGCCCGACTTCCGGGGTGAGGAGATGCCTCTCGCCCGGGTGATCGCCGAGCGCCCCGACGTCTTCAACCACAACGTGGAGACGGTGCCGCGCCTCTATCCCCTCGCCCGCCGCGGCTCGCGCTTCCTGCGCTCCTGCCGCGTGCTGCGCAACGCCAAGGAGATGGGCGGTGACGAGGTGGTCACGAAGTCCGGCCTGATGACCGGGCTCGGCGAGTCGAAGGAGGAGCTCGTCGAGACCTTCGGCGTCTTGCGCGAGCACGGCGTGCAGGTGCTCACGGTGGGCCAGTACCTGCGGCCCACCCGCGAGCATCTGCCGGTGGTCCGCTACTGGCACCCCGACGAGTTCGCCGCCCTCGAGAAGGCGGCCTACGACCTCGGCTTCGAGTCGGTCGCCGCCGGCCCCCTGGTCCGCTCCAGCTACCACGCCGACCAGAACCTGCCCGAGGCCCACCGGGCGGAGAGCCTGCTCGCCGGCTAGCTCCTTCGCCGCCGGCGCGAGGGCGCTCGCCTATTCGCGCTGACCGGTTTCGACGTCGCGTCCCGGACCGCCGTAGAGCTGGTTCGGTCCGGGGCCGCCGTCGAGCCGGTCGTTTCCCGGTCCCCCGTAGAGGAAGTCCGAGTTGTAAGGCGGGTTCGGGCCGCCGCGCAGGACGTCGTTCCCGGGGCCGCCATAGAGGCCGTCGCCGCCCTTGCTGCCGATCAGGAGGTCGTTGCCGCCTTCGCCGCGAGCCCGGCCCAGCTCGGGGCCGAGGGTGACCCGGTCGGCCCCGGGCCCGGCGAGGACCAGGTCCGAGCCGCCGCCTTCGCCGTTGTCGCCGGCGTCGATTACGTCGCGCCCGGCGCCGCCGCAAATGACATCCGCCTTCGTGAAGCTGCGAATCCGGTCATCGCCACCGAAGGCGACGATCACGTCCTTGCTCTTGGTGCCGTTGAGGACGTCGCGCCCGGGGGTACCGAGGATCGTCGCGATGCGCCCGGCGCAGCGGGGCAGCGTGGGCTCTTTCGCGTAGACCACCCGCCGCAGGAAGACGTCGGCGAAGAGGTCGCCGTCGGCGGCGCTGAGGTTGGTGGCGCGGGAGTCGAAGGCGACGAGGCTGCCGTCGGCGGAGACAGAAGGAGTGGACGACGGCCCGTCGGCCGGGACGCCGAGCGCGCCGGAGGCGCGGGAGACGGTGACGGTGAGGTCCTTCGTCATGTCGCGGACGAAGACGTCGACGCGGCCGTCGGCGTCGATCGGGCTGACCTTGTCGCCGCGGGTCTGGAAGGCGACGAAGCGGCCGTCGGCGGAGATTGAGGGGCGGCGCTTGGCGTCGCCGGCCTTGCCCTCGTCGCCGACCGAGACCAGCTTGACGGCTTCGGTGCTGAGATCGCGGGCGAAGACGTTGATGTCGAAGGACCGCTGTCCGGTCAGCTTCGCGCTGGAAGCGAAGGCGACATGGAGACCGTCGGCGGAGATCGCCGGTTCGTCGGACTCGACCTCGCCGGGGGCACCGGCGGAACCGCTTTTCCTCGAGACGAGGATCGTCGTCGCAGCCGACCGATCGCGGACGAAGACGTCCTGGGGGAAGCTCTGTTCGTCGACGTCGTCGCCGACGAGGGGGGCGCGGGAGGAGAAGGCGACGCGGCTCCCATTACCCGAGATCGAGGGCTCGAACGAGTAGTCGGTGCCGGCAGCGCCGGTCGCGCCGCTGGCGCGGGAGACCAGCTCGGTGACGCCCGTGTCGAGGTCGCGGACGAAGATGTCGGTCTGGATCGTCTTGGCGTCGTCGGCGACGAGGTTGTTGGCGCTGGAGACAAAGGCGACGTGGCGGCCGTCGGCGGAGATTGAGGCGTCGGTCGACTCTCCGTCCCCCGCCGCGCCGGTCGCGCCCGAGGCGCGGGAGACCAGCGTCGTGGTGCCGGCGACCAGGTCGCGGACGAAGACGTCGTTGAAGGCGGCGTCCTCGGGGCTGAGGTTCTCGGCGCCGGAGGAGAAAGCGACGTAGCGGCCGTCGGCGGAGATCGAGGCGTCGTAGGAGTTGCCCTCGGCGGCAGCGCCACCTGCCCCATCGGCTCGCGAGGCGAGCGCCACCACTCCCGTTTTCATGTCCTTGACGAAGATCTCCCGCTTGCCGCTTTTCGCCGCCGCGCTCAGGTTCTTGGCGCGCGAAGCGAAAACGACGTAGCGGCCGTCGCCGGAGATCGCCGCTTCCAGCGAGTTCCCGTCCCCGCCTTTCCCAGCTTTGTCGGCGGAGACCAAGACCGTCGTCGGCTCCTCCCCACCTTTCGCCCCAGCGAAGGCGCCGCCGATCGCCACGGTCAGCACCAGCGCCGCCAGAGCAAGCAATGCCGCGGTCCGTGGCCTCCCGATCACGCGCCCATCATAGGTCGGCCAGGGGCGGCCTAGCCACCTACAATCTCAGGCACGGGGCCATAGCTCAGTTGGCAGAGCGTCGCGTTTGCAACGCGAAGGTCGCCGGTTCGAACCCGGCTGGCTCCACTGACTAGTCGTCGAAGTCGAAGTCCTTGGGGGGACGCTGCTCGAACCAGAGCTCGTCGTCCTCCGGGGTGTCCTCGAGGAAATCCGGGGTGTCCTCGAGCACGTCCTCGTGACCGGTATCGGGGTCGTAGTTGACGTTCTGCTCGGGCTCGGCGCTGGCCTCGGGCTGCTCGTGCTCCTCGGAGATCGGCTCCTCGGCGCGCGGCGCTTCCGCCAGCGGCGCCTCGTCCTCCTCGTCGAGCGGCGCCTCGTCCTCCTCGTCAAGCGGCGCCTCGAGCGCCTGGTCGAGCTCGTCGGAAAGGCGCTGCTCGCTCCAGAAGTCCTCGTCCTCTTCCTCCTCCTCGCCGACTTCCTCGGCGGGCGCCTCGGCGCGGGAGGCGTGGATCTCGGTCGGCGGTTCGACCGGCGCCAGCTTGGGCTCCGCCGCCTCGACCTCGGCGATCTCCTCGTCGGAGGGGCTGGGCGCCTCGGCGGGGGGCGCGTCCTCGGTGCCCATCTCGGCCTGGACGTCGAAGAATTCGGTCGGCTGCTCGGCGATCACGTGCCGCTCCTCGGTGGAGTGGCCGGCGTCGGGCGTCTCGGCGACGATCTCGTGCTCGGCCGCCGAGGGCTCCTCGGCGGGCGGAGCGGCCTGGATCGGATCCTCGGCGGGCGCGATCGGCTCCTCCTCCAGGGCGGCCTCCGGCTCGGGTGGCTCCTGCAGGTCGGCGATGTTGATCCGCCGGCCGCCGGCATCGGGGGCCTCAGTCGCGGCCTCTGCGCCTGGCGTCGCCATGAACTCCGTCGGCGCCTCCGCAAGCGGATCGGGCTCCTCCGGTCGGCCGGGCGGCCCGAACGCCTCGTCCTCGAGCCGTTTCAGCTCAGACTCATCGGCGCCGTGGGCGCGCTTCAGTTCCAGGTGCTCTCGGATTGCGTCGTCGAGGATGCTCATGCTCGCCATCTCCGCGGAGGAGGCTGCCAAAGACTATGCGGTTATCCTGTCGCTTGCGAGGAACTGGGAGCAACTTCCCACCCGCAAAGCCCGGGGCTATAGCTCAGCTGGCAGAGCGCCTGGATCGCACCCAGGAGGTCGGCGGTTCGAATCCGCCTAGCTCCATTCCGCAGAACCCCTGCACCTCGCAATTTTGGGCTCCGGCGACCGTTTAAACCGAGCCCGAAATCTGCTTCCTACCTGGCAGAAACTGGCAGATGGGCGCCAGATATGCGGCGATCCGCGCCGATTGCCCTTGATTCCGCTCGCTTTGGCCGGCGGCCAGAGCTAAGACATCCGTATCGGCATCGCGATGGGACGCACGCACATTGGCTTCGAGGCCAAAAGTACGCGCATTCGCCACCCAATCTGTCACACCATCGACTTTCTTCTGGCACAGCCCTATGGGCGACCCGTCCGAAGCAATCGGCATCGTTGCGCCTACCGGAGAAGCTGCAGCCGCCGGTTCGCGACGTGGCGTTAGAAGTGGCGCTGAGTCGGGGTGGGCTCGGGTTGCCGGCCGCAATCAGGTCGGGGCAATCTCACCAGCACGCGAACTCGCAACAGCGCCGGGGCGGCCGTGAGATGGGGTCCGCCAGGCTGCCCAGAGACGCGCGTGTGCCTACGTCCGGCGCGTCTTGATAGTCCAGAGCGGCGACATGCATTGCCGCGGGTAGACGGACGCGAGCGGGGGAAGCTGGTACCTGGCCGCGTTGGAGCGTCCGTGCCGCAAGCCTCCGGTCCCACCGTCGGCGAGTGCCCTGCCTCCCCTGCGGGGGGTAGGGGCCTCTGCCAACCGGAGCCCGCCCATCAGCGAGCATTACGGCTCGAGCCTCGAAGAAACCACGCCCGAACCAGCGCCAGCGTAGGTAGTTATCGGGGTTTCCTTTGTCTGTTAGGGCGCAAAACGACGGCGCCGCGATTCCTAAAATTTTGCGTGCAATTACCTCGTCGGTGGGTTTATTGCGGCGCCAACCTGCCCGCCTAGCCTGTCGCCGCGCATCGAAGGCAGCGCGCAGCCTCCTCTGGCCTTTGCTCGGAACCCAAAGCAATGCCCGCCTCATAGCGTGTACCCACCGTCCTCTAATGCCGCGTTCCACTCATCCCGTACCTTGCTGGCGAACGTTGCATCGATGCTGTGGGCAAAAGCGATATAGCCGTCGACGTGATTGATCATCGCGAAGACGGAGTCGAAGCGGCGGTGGCGCGCATGCTCGGCAACCCCGAACTTGGCGACACCTCGGATGTGAACTTCCACGCGCCGCTTGAACTCGGGCAGAAGCCGCACTCGGCCTTCGGCGAGAAGCAGGCCGAGCACGACATGACGAGCACCGGGCGGGATCACGCGCGTCTTCGTACGGTGCAGTGAGAATCCACTGCGCTCGAGGATGGCCGCCACTCGCCGTATGAGTTCGACGGCACGTTGCCGGGTAAATTCTGCACCAGTGGAGAGGATGAGGTCGTCCGAGTAGCGGGTGTAGACCAGACCTTCGTCGAGTGCCAGGTTATGGAGCTTCGAGTCGGCTTCGAACATGACGGCGTTGGCCAAAGCGCCACTGGTTGGTGCCCCCTGGGGCAGTCGCGTCGGCGGCGAAACCGGATAAGGAGAGTCGCCGTACTTCTCGATGTCCTCTGCTTCCCAAATCAGGGCCCGGCTCCGGGTGCAGAGACGGGCTAGCTCAAGGCTCAGCAGCCGTGGGTAGCCCAAGTCGTGGAAGACCGGATAGATGCGGCGTTCCGGGATGCTGCCGAAGAAGTCGTGAATGTCCAACTTGACCAGCCACTTGGAGTACAGGTGTGCCTCGGCGCATTTCAGGATCGACCGTTCGCGCTGGTAGGCGTAGCTGCTGGGGTGTACAGCGCAAGCCGAGAGGACGTTGTGCAGGATCCACCGCTGCACATCCATGAGCACAGGCTGGGGACTGGAGATCGCCCGCGTGTTCCCGTTCTGCTTTAGCCGGTCAATGCTGAGGTATGGGTCCCGGCGCCGAGCGACGATATCGCGGAGGTAGGTCCAAGTTGCCCCGGTGAGCTGGGCGAGGTGATTGAGGGTCAAGATCGGATAGGCGTTGCGAGCAAGAATCTGGCTCTCTATCTCCAGAGTTCGGTCCACGGTCGCGGGGTCGCGGCCTTGGGCGAGCGCTTGCTGACGGTAGAGGTGAGGGGACGGGACGCTCACTTACTTCGACTTCTTCCCCGCCAGGGGACCAATCGAACACCCACCGAGTCCTCGAGGGAACCGGGTGTTTGATTGCTCCACACGGAGGCTTGGGTTCGTCCAACGGGATGCGGTGAGCCGCACCCCTGGGGAGGCGGCGAACCGCCCCCTCAGACCGGTGGCGAACACCACCGGCAATGCTAAGTGCACGCCCCGACCCTCACTTCAGGCTGTGAGGATAGTAGGTGGCGTCGGACCCTTCCAACTTCGCGGTGGTTCGTCGACGAGCACGCTTCTGGGCGAGAAGCTCGGCACGTCCCTCGGGCGTGATCCTGAACTCACAGTCGACGAACCCAAGACGGCGAAGGGTTGCGAGCAGGGCCTCTGCCGTGTCCACCGGAGTGATAAGTGCGGCCGCGAGCTCGGCTGGCGTCTTCGCGGATCGGTGAACGACTAGCAATGCGCGCAGCAGCTCGCGGCTTGCCGAGCGCATGTACTCCAAGCGCTGGTTACCACTTACCCGTGGCTGCCCGACTCGGGCGGCCAAGGCCGACAAGGGCTCTGACTCTTGATATCCCGAGAGGTCCGCGGCGACCTCCGGTGTCACCTTGCGCTGGGGAAAGAGGGGTGACCACCCCTCAACCTCTTGCCAGAAGATGGCGGGGAGGTTGTTGGGCGCCCGGCGCCCGGTTGCCAGGAGCCCACCCGAGCCTTTGTAGCCGAGAGAGTATCCCTTGATGCGGCTTTCGCGCTGGCAGAGGGTGACGATCTCTCTCTTGAGCTTCTTCGACCAGGGGGCGGTGTCGAGCGTGGGAGCCGCCTCGACCGTGTGGACCGCATCGACTGACGGGTGAGCGTCGAGTGTCCGCAGAGCAAGCGTGCTCGCGGCATAGGACAGCACGTGAATCTCGATCAGTTTCAGGGACCGCCAGCTCTTGATCGTCTTGTTACGGGCGAGGGTGTCGGCGAGAACCGAGACCTGATTGCCAGTGCCACAGTAGTCCGTAACCAAGACAATCGAGCGGCAGCATCGCTCCCGGAGAAACTCGAGTGGAGCGTCCGGGGCGATCCAGGGGTTCTCGGGGTCTTCGGTACCGGCCGCGGCGAAGCTGTGCAGCGCGATGCCGATTATCCCCTCGCTGCCCGGCGTGGAACTGATCTTCCCTCCGGGGTGGAAGTCGACGTATGCCACTGCCTTCGCCTTGTCGAGGTGCGAGCCTTCGCTCAGGTCTTTGAGCTTGCGCTCCGGCAACAGCAGCGCCGGCCCCGGAATCCCCTTGGCCTCTCGCAGGGATTCCAGCTGAGTGACTAGGTCATTTCGCAGGGTGTCGAGGCCGACGAAACGGAGGCTGTCCAAGAGGGCCGTTGCAGCGTTCAGATCCGGTTGGCTGAAATTCGCCAGCCATGCCTGCCCCGATGAGGTGTCGCTTGGTCTCACTGTTTAGGGAGTGTGGCCGTTATCGGTGACGCCATGACGACTTCTAGTGCTGAACCAGCCGGTCGATCTGGTTGGGTTCTTCTGATTATGCGGATCACGTCGCTTTTTGCGAAGGGTTATCGCAACCTCGATGGAAGCTATGGCCTGCCGGCCCCCCTTGCTGTGGTTGTGGGGGAGAACAACGCAGGCAAGAGCAACTTGATAGACGCCCTGCGCACTGTTCTTGAACCCGACAATCCAGCTCGGGGCCGATCCTGGTTAGGCCCTGACGATTTTGCCCACGACGGCACCGGAACGCCAATCACCGATGAGCTTGAGCTTGGGGTCCGCCTTGAGCAGCTCGATGGCCAGGAGCAGTCAAGGATGCTGACCTGTCTTGCTCCCGAGGAAGGCGCTGGAGTGGCGAAGTTGCGGATGAAAGCCCGGCTCGGGGTTGATGGCCGAGTTCGAGTCGAGTGGTTTGGCGGCAATTCCGAACATCCCGACGTCGAGCGACACGCACGCGAAGCAATCCGCTTCGTCTACCTCCATCCGCTTCGCGACGCGGCTGCGGACCTACGCCCAGGGCGGGACAACAAGCTGGTTCCGCTGCTAGCGGCGTTGACGCCCAACGACCACGAGGACCGCGAGAAGGTTGTGAAGTTGGTCGAAGAATCCAATCAACGGCTGGACCAAGTCGGCAAGATCGTCGAGGCTCGTGGCCAGGTTGACCAGCGCCTGCAGGGGATGACCGGGGGCAAGCGCTTCGCCCAGAAGAGCACCCTTGCCTTTGGCGATCCCGTCTTTCTGCGAATCGTCGGTACCTTGCGAGCCAAGATCGGGGAACTCGTCGCCTTGGAGATGGACCAAAACGGACTCGGCTTCAACAACCTCCTCTACATGGCCGTCTTACTGGCGGCAATTGCTGATGGCGACACCGAGGAGGATCCTCACCTACGGGTGATGTTGATCGAGGAGCCCGAGGCCCACCTTCATCCGCAACTCCAAGACCTCCTAATGCGTTTCATCGAAAAGGAGGCTGGGAAGCGCACTCAAGTCATCGTCACCTCTCACTCGCCGAACTTTGCCTCCTCGGCAAAGGTAGACCGCCTGACGGTGATGTCGCGGCCCGTCGGCGGCGGGGCGCCGGTGGCGCGTCTCCCGGCCCGCTTTGGACTTGAGTCCAAACAGCTTGCATTCCTGCACCGCTTCCTCGATGTAACCAAGGCCTCGCTCTTCTTCGCCCGTGGCGTAATCCTGGTTGAGGGGATCGCCGAGCAATTGCTCCTTCCCCAGTTGGCCCACAGGCTCGGCAAGGATCTGCCTCCCGCAGGTGTCTCGGTGATCAATATCGGTGGGGTCGCTTTCCCGCCCTTTAGCGACCTTTTTGGACCAGGGCGACTTCCTTATCGACTTGCGGTCGTCTCGGACTCTGATCCGGAGGCCGAGGCCGAGGAAGATGTCGCCGACGCGCTCTCGCCCCGAGCGGCAAAGCTGAAGGCTCGGGTCGCCGACAATAACAATGTTGAAGTGTTCCTTTCCGAGCAAACCTTCGAGTGGGACTTGGCGAAGATCCCGGGGAATCGGGCGCTGATGATCAAAGCACTTTCCCCCTTCAAGCCGCAGGTGGCGAAGAAGCTGCCTGACGAATTAGCTGACCTCGAGGACGATGCGGCCGCCACTCTCCTGTACCAGAAGATCGGCCGTTTGAAGGGGCCCTTTGCCCAAAGTCTGGCCGAGCTTCTCGCCGACTTCCAACATGAGTTTGAGCCCCCCGCCTACCTAAGCGAGGGGATCGACTGGGCGTTAGGGGATCCGATCTTTGCCGAGCCGAGCGAGAATGGGGAGGGTGGCGAGTCTGGAGCTTCCTCGCCCGCAGGGGACAACACCCCTATCAACGTCAAGGAGTAGACAAGGTGACCGTCGCGCTGAGTGAGCAGCAGCGCAAGGTCGTTCCTGCCCCTGGGGACTTTCTGTTGTTGGCCTGCCCGGGCTCGGGCAAGACCCGTACTGCGGCCGCTCGAATCGCCCGCCTCGATGAGGAGGGGTATCGCATCGCCGCTTGCTCTTACACCAATGTCGGTGCCGATCGGATCGCCACGATGCTCGCTCGCGACCACGGCCGCTTCTTCACTCCCCGCTCCTTCAACGGCACGCTGCATGGCTTCCTCCTGCGCTATGTGGTGTACCCCTTCGCCCATCTGATCGGTGCCGAGAAGGCCGTTCGACTATGGCTCGGCGAGTGGCCTGACTTCGGCTTCTCGGCTGATCCCCGATTGCGCCTCAGCCTTGATCAATTTCGAATCGACCCGAACGGCACCCTGATCTTTTCGGCTCCTCCCCAGTGGGCCATCCACAAGGTCGAGGAGGTGCTGGAGGCCGAACGCCAGCGAGTGGCTGACGGCAAGCGCCGGTTGTTCCGGAAGCAGGGCGTTCTCAGTGCCGATGATGCGATGTGGGCCGCCCTGCGAATCCTCAAAGAGGCTCCGCAGGTCACGGAGGCGTTAGCCGGGCGCTTCGACGAGATCTTGATCGACGAGGCCCAGGACACTTCCGATGTACAACTCGCTTGCCTGCGGAGAGTCCATGCCAGTAAGCGCCTCAAGTCACTTGTCTTGGTCGGAGATCTAGAGCAGTCGATTTTCGCCTATCAGGGTGCCAGCGCCAAAGCCTGCCGCGAGCTTGCCAAGAATTGCGGCTTGAAGATGATCACTCTCTCCGAGAACCATCGTTCCTCACAGAAGCTATGCAACGTCGCTGGACACTTCTGCGGTCGGGGAGCCGACAAGGCGGTGGGTCCCCACCGCGACTGCCAGATCGACCCCGAGCTCTTCCTTTATCCACCCCATCAACCAGGGGTAACTATGGACCATTTTCGTGAGCGGCTTGCGGTGCATCACATCGAACCTAGTGAGGCCTTTGTCCTCGCTCGCAGCCACAAGATGATCGCCCGCCTCGGTGGACACGAGGAGCTGGTCAACGTTGGTCCTACCATCAAGGCAATTGGCAAACTCAGCGCGGCGCTGGCCGGGGGAACGCTGGGCCGATGGGACGTAGCCAGGGCTGAGGTGCTGATAGCCCAAGGCGCGTTTGACAAGCATCCGACTGCCCTCGGACCCGAGATGCGCCGGCCGCTCCGAGACGCTGCTTACAGCCTGATAGGAGACTTGCCGCCGCTCGAGGGCAACCTTCGGGATTGGATCTTGGCCGCTCGCCCAGCCTACGGAGCTGCGCTAGCGCGCGTCTGCGAGGAGCCTCGCCATAAACCCGGCCCAATGCTTAAGGCGCCGGACCGATTTGCGGAGTTCGAGGTCGCTGACGTCTTTGCCCCACCTCCGCTTGACCTTGCCCCACGTACCGTTCATTCCCTGAAGGGCGAGGAGGGTGAAGCGGTGATGGTTGTCGTCAAGAAGCACCACGGGGCGGACCGGGCGAAGCAAATGCAGTTGTTGGAGGTCTCTCTTGCTGGCGAGGAGGTCGCCGAAGAGGAAGAGGAGGAGAGGAGGATTAATTACGTGGCCCTCACCCGCGCCGAACGCTTCTGTCTTCTCGCACTGCCCGACGATAAACGTGGAAGGGCGCTGGCCCACAAATGCGAGTCGATCGGTTTCGTGCTCCCGTGATTTGATGATCCAGCTCAGTTATCCCCACGATTACCTGGACACATCGAGGCCCCCCTGGACCGGTAGCGAAGTGGGTAAGTAGCGCCTGCCTGAACTGAGTCAGCACCCTTAAACCCAGGGTAGCCCGATCTGGCAGAAATCGGCGTTTCTGCCAGAACACCCCGACAATCGCCGCATATCCACGCATATCGAGCTCCGTCGGCGGCGAATCGCGCGCGGCGCAAACCGCTTGTCATGCGGAATCAGACGGACAGCGATTAGCCAGCAGCCTAAATCGCACCAAGGAGGTCGGCGGTTCGAATCCGCCTAGCTCCATTCAGCAGAACCCCTGCACGTCGCAAGATCGGGTTTCGGCAACCGTTTGAACCGAGACCCAAATTCCGCTCCCGAGCTAAGACGTCCGTATTGGCCTCGCGCGCGGTGGGGGCCCAACGGATCAGGAGATCGAGGAACGAGGTCCGGGATGCACGCGAACCGCAAGCCAGCCTGGCACCGCTAGCGCCGCGACTGCGGCGGCGGTCAGCAGAGATATCGCCGACAGGGCGGAGATCCAGGCGACCTCATAAAGGACCGGAAAGCCGGTGATCGCCTCCAGGGCTCGGTCGAGGAGCACCTGGCCGATCAGCCCGAACAGAGCCCCGACCGCGCAACCTGTTCCCAACAGCAAAACAGCCTCGAGCAGCAAGGCCCGCCAGAGCTCGCCTTCGCTAAGCCCGTGCACCTTCAGCGCAGCGAGCGTCGGCCGCCGCTGCCAAACCAATCCCGCCATCGACGCCGCCATCGCCAGCACCGAGGAGATCAGGATGAGCACCGAGATCTGACTCAGTCGTGCGAGCCCAGCGCGGGAGGCGGACCGCTGCCGCTGCATCCGCGCGGCGGCGGACTCGACTTGCAGCGCGCCTCGTTTGCCCAGGATCGAACCCACCGCGGCGACGACCGGCGCGGAAGGGACGGCGGGGTCGAGCCTGATTCCGAGCGCGCTGACAGCGGGGCTGCCCCAGGCCCGGGAGAAGTCGGGCGCTCCGATCACGATCGCGCCGCCCGGCCAGCCGAAGTTGCTGGTCAGGGCGGCCACGCGAAGTGGACTGGGCACCGGGAGTGGAAGGTCGACTGGGTCTCCAACCGAGACCGCGAGGTCGGAGGCCAAACCTCGAGAGAGGGTGATCCATCCCGACTTCCGCAGGAGGCGCACCGCGGGGGGAAGGCCACCCACCTCGACTTGGCCTCGCAGCACCGCTCCGACCCTCGATGGCGCCGGTCCCAGGACCCAAACCCGATCGTCGCCCACGTCGAGGTAGGCACCTCGGTTCATGGTCACCGCCTCGACTCCATGCAGTCGCTCGATCGCCGGCAGTTGCCCCGGCGGCAACTCGAAGGCGGTGGTGCCGAAGATGCTGGTGGGACCGCGAAAGGAGACCCAGACGTCGGCACCGCCGTCGAGGTTTTCGGCGATCCCGTCCAGCCCGCGCTGCAGGTCGGCTCGGGCGCCTCCGACCGAGACCGCCGCGAACACCGCGACCGCTCCGGTCGCGGCGAGCGCGAGCGTTCGGATGCGGGCGCTGCCCGCGCGTAGCTCCAGCGCCGCGAGGATCGCGACTGGGCTCCGCATCCGACGACAGATGAGCTCGAATGCCGCTGCGGCCAAGCGCAGGCCCACCTGCAAGACCAGCAACAGGGCCGAGAGGAGCGCCACCATTCCGACCAGTGAGGTGGCGGGGGCGAGGAAGGCGATCGCGACGGTCACTCCAACCAGGGCGACGCCGGCAGCGAAAGCCAGGCCCTGCCGACGAGACGTGGATGGCAACAACTCGGGCGCCTGCCTCGGCGCGAGGAGCGTCCGGAGCGGGAGGACAACCGCAAAGCCGGCGGCGAGGAGACCGGCGCCTCCCGCGAGAACCGCGCTCTGCCAGGTGACGATCCGCTGCGAGCCGATCGCGAAGGCAGAGGTGAGGTAGTCGGGAACCGCGTCGAACAGCAGCCGCGAGCCCGCGGCGCCCAGCAGCAGTCCCGCTGCCGCTGCCGCGACTCCGAGCAGGAGCGCGTCGAGGAGAGCGATCTGAATCAGCGACGTCGGCGCGTAGCCGGCGATCCGCAGATCGTCGATCAGGCGCTGTCGCTGCGGCAGGCTCAGCAGCATCGCGTTGAGGGCAAAGAGAAAGCCGACCAGCCCGCTGAGGCTCGAGAAGAGGGCGGTCGACCTGCTCGTCGGATAGGCGGCGCGCTCGAAGAGGAGCAGTTCCTGGTCGGCCGGCGCCAGGTTCACCCGGTCCCCCGCAATTCGCTCCAGCGACCGCTTGACGCTGCGCTCACGACCGGGCTTGGCATCGACGAACACTCGGCTGATCCGCCCCCTCATCCCCGCCAGGTCCTGGACCAGTGGCAGCGGTGCCAACGCCACCGGACTCTCGGCCATCTCGCCGATGTCGCCGCTCCCGAGCGTTCCGGTCAGTGGCACCCGGACCGTGCGCGCGCCCGTCTCCACGATCAGATCGGTTCCCAGCCTGGCACCGATCTGGCGCGCTACGGGCGCTGGGAGGATGAGCCCCCATCGATGGCTCCGACTGGCCAGCTTGGGGTTGTGCAGGAGGCTGCCACCGACATCGCCGAAGCGGGGGTCGCCGCCGACGAGTAGGACCGAGGTGCGCCCGTTCGGACCTCGCAGATTCACCCGTGCTTCGGCCAGCGGCGCGGCGGTTGCGTCGGGGAGGCCTGCGACCCGCTCGAACAATCTCTGGTCGAACCCAGAGGCGCCCCGCGCGGATATCTGAAACTCGGCCTTGCCGACGATTCCCTCGCTCAGCTCGCGCACCGCTCCGCTCAGGCTCGCGTTTGCGATCAGGGCGGCGAAGATGAGCGCGACACCCACCGCGAGCCCAGCTATCGCCAGCAGCTCCGTGACCAGTCGTGAGCGCAGGCGAACCCGGTAGAGATGGAGGAGGGCGCCGAGCCTCAAGGCCTGTGCTCCACCAGGTGCCCATCGCGGAGGGCGTGTACCCGGTGGGCGAATCCCGCCGCCTGGGGATCGTGCGTGACCAGCAGCATGGCCAGGCTCTTCTCCTCGCAGAGCCCGGTCAACAGGGCGAGGACTTCGGCGCTTCGCTGGGTGTCAAGGCTGCCGGTCGGCTCGTCGGCGAGGACCAGCTGCGGATCAGTCGAGAGGGCGCGGGCGAGCAGCACCCGCTGGCGCTGGCCGGCCGAGAGGTGCTCGGCGCGGTGGTGCAGGCGCCCGGCCAAGCCGAGCCGCTCCAGCAGCGGCGTGACGCGCCGGTGCGCCTCGTGGACGCCGAGGCGCAGGGCAAAGAGCTTCAGCGCCGCGTTGTCGATCGCCGAGACGCCGGGCAGCAGATCCGGGGCCTGACTCACGTAGCCGAGCTGGAGCCGCCGGTAGCGCGCCGCCTGCCGTGCCGGCAGGCCTGAGACCTCGTCCCCGTCGAGCAGGACCTGCCCGCTGTCGGGCGACATCAGCGCTGCGACGATCGTCAGCAGCGTGGTCTTGCCCGACCCGCTCGGGCCATACAAGGCGACGAGCTCTCCCGCGCCAACCGTCATCGACAGACCATCGAGCGCATTCACCACCTCGCCCTCGACGGAGGGGTAGTGCTTGACCAGCTCCCGCAACTCAAGCACGGCGACGTCGGCGGCTTGCCATCGACTTTCCGAGCCGCCAGAGCCGAAACACGCCGAGCGCGACGCTCAGCAGCGACCCGAGCTCCGCCGCCGCTGCCCTCTTGATCGCCGGCCCGGGCGGCAGCGCCGCCGTCGGCGCCGAGAGGTAATACGCCGCGACGCCGGCCGCGGTCATCCGATGGTGCGCACCGTGGCGGATCCCTCCTGCCTCGGCCGCCGCGCGAGCGATCACCTTTTCGACCCCCTCCCCCGCTGCCTCCTCGTTGGCGTAATAACCGATGAAGGAATGACTGCCGGCCTCGAGGTCGTCCTGGTTATCGACGACGCTGTCCAGCAGCGTGCTGACCGCCGAGATGTAGAGGTAGGCGCGGTCGAGCGACTTCGCCTCATCGGGGGTCACGGAGGGGTCGGCGGCAGCGGCGATCAGGGCGTGGACACAGAGGATCGAGGCGGTGCCGCCGGCGGTGTACTCCCACCAGGCCAGATCCGTGCCCCGCGCTTCCACGGTCGCCCATGCGCTCAGTTGTTCTAGTCCCAGGGCGTCGATCGCATGGGTCCGGGTCTGTGACTCACCGCAGCGCTGGGCGGCGAGTCGGGCTACGGGAGCGACAACCGCCGCCCCCGGCAGCCGCGCGAACGCCTGCCGGCAAGCGCCGACCAGCGCCTCCAGGTAGCCGCCATCGTCGCAACCCGGCGCATAGGCGAAATAGTCGGCTGGCTGGGTAATTCCCGGCGTGAGCGCGTCGGTGAAGGCGCCGAACAGCTGCCGGCTATTCGTGAGCGGGTCCCCCGCCGGCTCCTCGCTGAGCCCGTCGAGGTAGTCGTACATCACCTGCAGTGGGACGATCGCGTCGATCGCCCCGGCGCGGTGCCGCCGCGGTGCCAGGGTCGCCAGAGTCGCTGCCACCTCGGTGTTGAAACGCTCCTCGGCGAGCTTGCCGAGCGCGATCTCCCGCAGCCGGCCGCCGGGGATCGCGCCCGCCTCCCGCTCCCAGCGCCGCAGCCCACTGTGCACGCGGGGAAGGACCGCCGGCCAGTAGCGGGCGTTCGCTCGCGCCATCGCGCCGAGAGCCCTCGCTCCCCCGCTCACTCCCGCTCCTCGCGTGCTCGCCGCTTGACGAAGTAGTCGACCAGCACAGCTTCGAAAGCTGTCCGACCGAAATCCGGCCACAGCTCTTGGCGGAAGACGAGCTCGGCGTCCGCTGCCTGCCAGAGCAGGTAGTTCGAGAGGCGTCGCTCCCCTCCAGTTCGAATGATGATCTGCGGGTCGTGCAGGTCCGAGGCGTAGAGGTGCGACCGAAACTCCTCCTCGGTGGCCCCGGTGAAGGCACGCGCGGCGTCGACGATCTCGGCTCTGCCTCCGTAATTGAGCGGGATCGTAAGGGTGATCCGATCGTTTTCGTGAGTCAGCTCCTCGGCCCACTCCATCCGCTCGAGGACCCGCACCGGCACGGGTTCCTCACGGCGGCCGATGAAGCGCATCCTCACCCCGTTCTCGTGCAGCGATGGGGTCTCCCTCTCTATATAGAGAGCGATCAGGGCCATCAGCCCCTGCACCTCCTCCTCCGACCGGGCCCAGTTCTCGGTCGAGAAGGCGAAGACGACCAGCTCCTCAACGCCAAGCTCGGCCGCGTCGCGAATCCGCGCCCGTAGGTTCTCAGCTCCCGCCCGATGACCCTCCAGGACCGGCAGTCGGCGTTGGGTCGCCCAGCGGCCGTTGCCGTCGGTGATGATCGCGACGTAACGTGCCCCTTCCGCCGTCAAGAGGGAGGAGGATTCAAGGAAAAATTCCTCGACGCAAGCGTTCTTCAACCGGCCGATGAAAACCCCGACAGGCTGCAATCCGCTGATAGACCCGCCACTGGTAACTCATACATCTTCGGAATGCCCACAAAGTGGATGGCGGCGTTCAGACTCATCTTCTGGCTAACCCACACCGCTCTGTAAAACCATGATCTATCCTTGACAAAACCACCTCCTGTAATTAGGCTTCCTCTGTAGCCGCGTTGGGAGGATCTCCAGTGCACAAGGGCCCCTCCTCAAACCAGCTTGGACGGGGATCTTCCTGCCCGTCCAGGTTTCGGCTGCACCCACCCGGCCCACCTCGCCTTCCCTGACGAGGTGCGTCGCAGCAACGGCCCCCGGGTTCCCCGCCCGGAGGTCGTTGCCATCTGAATCGGTGGCCGGCCCGACCTTGCAGCCGGACCGGCCTTGCTGCTAGTGACTGAGGGTGATCAAGCCCCCGCTCGAGGTTTTCGCGGTGAGCGTCCCCGTGATCGTGATTTTTTCGCTACCGGTCACGGTGGATCCGACCCACTGTTCGTTCAGCGTGATCGTCGACGGAGTGATGCCGGCCCCGTTGACCCAGGTCCAGTTGTCCGTGCCACCCGTCATCTGGAAGTACGAGTTCGGGCCCCACGGACTTTCCAGCGCCTGGCTGCCGGGATCCGCGACGTATAGGTAATAGCGTTCGGCAACCGTGTCGTACTTGGCCAGGCCGTTGAAACTCATTTTGAGTCCAGTCCCGTCGGTGCAGCTGAACCGGGCGATCCCACCCGCTTCGTTACCGCCAAGGAACGAGCTGCCTTCCGCCCAGAATTCGATGGCTTTCGAGAGGGTGCAGGATTTTGCGGACCCGCCGTTCTTCTTGATCGTGACGCCGCTGGTCGTCAGCTTGACCAACGGATAGCTGAATTTCGCATTTACGATCGTGGCGGAAGCCGACGCGGCGCCAACCGCGCCCAGGGCCATGGCCGCGATTGCGATAGCGAGCAGGACTTTCACTCTTCTGGTGCTAGTCAATCTTTCCTCCTAATTGCGAATGTGTGAGTACTGCACCCCGCAAGCTTTCAGCGCACCCGGGCCCGGGCAACGGTTTCAAATGGGTGTGCAAACAACGGCGACACCATGATGCCGAGCGGCCAAGCCTCTCCGGGGCCTATCGCCGCACCTTCACATGTACAAGGTGGACACTGTCGTTCAACAGCTGCACCGATATTCGCCTATCGTCGTGGTTGGTCAGGTTGAACGAAGCATTGGATTACCCCGTGGATCCGAGCTGGACCGCGATCCTCACCGATCCGGTCAGGCTTTCGGTGCTACGTGGCCTGTGTCACCTCGGAACGGTCACCACAGCCGAGCTGAGGGAGCGTTGCCACACCAGCGATCCCACCCTTCGCCGGCATCTCGAAGCGCTCGAAGCGCTTGGGCTTGTGTGTGAACAACCCGCTGAACGGGACGGAATGACCCCCGGCCGGCCCGCACGGCGTTTCACCCTCGACGCCGACGCGGCCGCACGCCTCTGCGCTCTCTTCGAGCTCCTCAGCGAGCCCCTGGTACCCACTCCTGAACCTGGGCGGCTGCCTCCCGCGGCCCGATGAACGGGGCGAGGATCGTGTAGGAGACCGCGGGAATCAGCGAAAGCATCCGCTCGGTCTTCTCTTCCACGACCAGTTGTCGGATCAGCCCCAGCACCCCGCCGGCGATCGCCTCGGTGCAGGCTGCCGGCAGGCGCGGCGTGACACGGGTTTGACGGTAGCCGTCCTCGAGAAAGAGGCTGAAGACCATGTGGTTCCGCTGCCGGTGGCGCACAGCCTCTGAGCCGGCTGCATATGACTCGACGAAGTCCAGATGGGCGTAGTCAGGGTTTTCCGCCAGGTAGGCGAGGAAGGCGCGGGCCAGCTTCCCCACCCGCTGCGGCCACGGCGCCGCGGGCGAGTACGCCGCCGCAGCTGCAGCCATCGACTCCTGCAACCCCCGGGTCTGGGCCGCCATTAGTGCCTCCTGCTTGCCGTCGAAGAGGGAGTAGAAGGCTGCGCGCGGCACCCGCGCAGCGGCCGCGACCTGGGCCACGGTCAGCGATGCGTAGCCTTCCTCGCGGGAAAGCCGTGCGATGGCATCGAGGATGCGCCGGCGTCGGGCGACGGCGACCTGATCCTCCGGCAACGCGCTCCGGCCTCGAGGTAGCAGCGACGGCTCGGCCGATCCCGAGGGCGACACCAGCTTGGCGAACCGCCCGAGCTCTCGCCAACGGGGTTGCGGAAGCGGTCGAACCCCAGCCGGCAGGCGGTAGGCGTCGATCCAGCGCATCAGCTCGCCGCGCAGCTTGCACCGGTCTTCGACACCGTCCTCGAGCGCCCGCCGGGCAAGGACGTCGGCGATTCCCCCCATCAGCGCGGTGGACGGAATCTGGATCGCCCCGTCGGGGGCCTGCTCGTCGAGAAAGCCGGCGACCACTGCGTCGACGCCGGCGATCAGCTTCTCGTGCTCCTCCCGCACCGATGCCGGAGCGGCCAGGGCCTCGACCAGCAGGAATCGGGCGCCAGCCGGAGCTTCGCCCAGCTGATCGACCAGGACCCCCAGCACTGCGGCTGGACGCTTGCCATGTGCGGCGGTCTCCGCGTTCGCCCGGACGGTGGAAACCACGTCGCCGAGCTGCTCCCTGTAGGCGACGAGGAAACACTCCTCACGGCGGGTGAAGTGCTCGTAGAAGGTCGCCCGCGACACCCCCGCGCGATCGACGATCTGCGAGACGGTCGCACCGAGATAGCCATGCGCTGACGCCGAGTCGACCATCGCCGCCGTCAACCGACGGCGATGGTCGCCAGCGCCCGTATCGGCTAGCGCGCCCGCTTCCCGCACCGCGCCCGCACCAGCGGCCGGAAGTCGTGGACCTTGCCGTTCTGGCCGTCCATCTTCACGATCGCGCGGTGCTTGCCGCGGCAGATGTTCGTG
This sequence comes from Solirubrobacterales bacterium, assembly GCA_033856415.1. Taxonomy (GTDB): domain Bacteria; phylum Actinomycetota; class Thermoleophilia; order Solirubrobacterales; family 70-9; genus VAYN01. The sequence continues at coordinate 19,954 of JAWVFA010000035.1, forward strand.
CTGTTTTCCAGCAGTGACTTCTTGCCGCCCGGCATCTTCAGGACGAACTTGGAGACGGGGGCGTCGGGGACGTTGGCGAAGCTGGTGCGGATGCCACCGGTCTTCGGGTTGGAATCGATGTAGCCGACCAGGTCGACGTGGATCTGACCGCCGAGCGAGGCGACGAGGTCGGGGAGTTCCCGATCGCCGCCGTTGGACCGCAGGTACACCGGACCTTCCAGCGGCTGGTCCAGCAATGGAGAGAACGCCCTGGCGCGACCATAGACCGAGCCTTTCGGGCACTCCGCTCCCCCGCCGCCTCCTGCGGTGTACTGGACGCGGGTGCAGACGGTCTGGATGTGACCCTGGGCGAGGAACTCGGAGCCCGGCAGGCTGACGACCGCCCGCGAGACGTTGGCGTTTTTCCCTTTCTGCGGCATCCGCAGGACCGCCGTCAGAGCCGGGTTCCCGGAGCGGGTCGTCCTGCCGGCGAGGCTGAAGGAGAGCTTCGGCTTGAAGCCCAGGGCGGCGCAGTCGCTTACCTGGAAGCGGTCGGAGACGTTGGCGCTGCCCCCGTCGACGGAGCCGATCGTGCCGGTGACCGACATCGGATCGCAGCTCGTGGGGTTGATGGTGAATTCGGGGCGGTCGACTTCCACCCGCACGTCGCGGTAGCTGACCGGGATGCCGCCGAAGATCTGCGGTAGCGGGTCGGAATCGACCGAGGCCTGCGCGGTCGCCGGATCGATCCGCAGCGCCGAGCGGACGAGCACGGTGCCGAGGTCGAAGGGCCCCGACTGGGCGGGCACCGCCGTGAGGACGCTGTATGGCGCGCCTTTGTAAGGGCCGGTCAGGAAGACAGCGGTCGGCGCCTTGCCCGCCTGTGGGATGTAGAGCGGGCTCGAGCCTTCGCCGACGGCGGCGACGACCCGGCCGATGCGGCTCGCCTCCGAGCACCCGCCGCTGGCCGCCTGCGCGTCGGGGCAGACCGGCACGCCGGCGAGCTTTGCGAGCTCGCCCTCGGGCAGAGTGGCGTCGATCCGGCTCAGGTTCGGCTGGCCGGAATCGCGGGTCACCCGCAGCGTGAAGGGTGAAAACGCACCCGCGGTGGGATTGGCGACGCCCGCCTGGAAGCCGGGCGCGAATCCGGGCGCGTCACAGTTCTGGTCGACCGTGAAGCCCGGTTCCGCGGCGACCGTCTTCCCGTTCCAGCCGGTCAACGTGGCCTCGGCAGCGTAGGTCCCGCAGGCCTGGGGAGTCGTCAGCGGCGCCCGCGGACCGGCCTTGAGGTGCAGCTGCATCGATTCGAAGGGCAGCTGCGGCAGGCCGCTGAAGGTCGTCGTCAGCTGCCCGGTGCCCGGATCGGCCTTGAGCGAGCCGGGAAGCTTGACGTCGACCCCGTCGTCGTCGGAGCGCAGCTCGATCGCGAGACGGTACATCTCACCCGAGGCGGGGTCCTTCGATGCCTGCGTGCGCAGGAAGACCGAGCCGCCGATCGGGTGGTCGAGCAGCGGCGTGTTCAGCTCGATCGAGCCGAGCTTGGCCGCGTCGGGGCAATCCGAGGGCCCCTCGAGGCCGAGGCGGAGCTGGCCGTCACTGCAGGCCTCGAGCCCGTCGGCGGAGGCCGGGTTGACCGACACCCCCTCCGGAAGGGCGAGGGTGACCGCGCGCAGGTCGGCCTGGGAGATGCCCGCGGGTCCGTTTTCCTGCGGGACGGTGAGGTCGACGTCGAGCCCGCTCGCCGAGTGGGCGCTGCGCTCGGACGGCGTCACCGACAGGCTCGGATCGAAGGGGACGCTCTGGCAGTTTTCGAGGGCCGGGGTCGTGGTTTCGCGCCGGTGGAAGACACCAGGGTTCTGGTAGGTGTCGATATCCAGGCTCCAGGGGAGCGGCCCGCCGGAGCAGGAGGTGGGCAGGCGCAGGAAGGGAACCTTCGGCGCTTCGGACGGGCAGAGGCTGCCGTCGTTGCCGAACAACGCGAACGTGCAGTCCGGGCGCAGGCGGTCGTGCGAGGAGTCCGCCGGGACGCCCCAGAAGGTCGCTTCGAACTTCGACACTGGGACCGAGCTCGGCACCGTCTCGCTGACGACGTCGATGCCGTTGTCTGAGGGCCGCAGCTCGGCGTGCAGGGTGACGACGATGCCGAGGTAATAGAAGCCGAACTGGGCGGGCACGCCCTGGGGAGCGACGAGGTTGTAAAGCGGCACGAGGTCCTTACCGTTGACGAGGACGACGCCGAGCTGGCTGTCCTGGGGGCAAAGGGGCACCTGCTGCGGTGCAGGAGCGGGTTCCGCCAACTGCGCCGCGGTGCACTTGAGAGGCGTCGCGGTGGGGTAGCCGACGAACCCAGCCGGCACGTGGGTGACGACGTCGCGCATGCTCTCCGGCCCCGAGGTGATGGTGAACTGCGGGACCGGCACGTTGTAGAGCGAGGTAGCGGTCGAGCGCAATTCCGCGGCCGCCACAGCTTCGCCGGGAACGCCGCCGGCCTGTATGGCCGGGAAGGCGGGCCCGTCGATCAAACCGACGTCGAAGTTTTTCACTTCGAAGGGCCCAATCGGCGCGGTGTCCAGCAAGAGCGGGACCGTGACGGAGTTACCCGCACCGCCGCCCGACACTTCGATCTGGCCGGTGAGCGTGCCCGTGGCGCCGGGGTCGACTTCGGAGAAGGTCCTGTAGACCAGGTTGCGGCTTGGCGAGACGCCGGTGACGTCGATCGTGCATTCGTTGACCTGTCCCGACGGGGTGCAGGTCGGAGTGGGCATGCTGCCGTCTTCGGCTTCCGGTTCGCCGACCGATATCCCACCGGGGAAGGTGTAGTCGATCGACGCGTTGCCGCTCATCGGTTCGTCGCCGGCGTTCGTGATGGTGATGAACATGACCATGGATTTGCCGGGCGTGACGTGATCGGGGATCAGCGTCGTGACCCGGAGCGCGGGTGCGGCTGAGGCAGTTGCGCTGCCGGCGCCCGCGGCGACGAGAGCGGCGATGACGGCCAGCAGGACGAAGATGGCGCGCCGACGGCCGCCCCGGATCGCGGGTCGTGCGGTGGTGTTGACGGCGCTCATCGGCCTGCCCCCTGGTTGGTGTTGGCTCTCCTGTGGTTGTGCTTGCGGTGCTTCCTCACGCAGCGGGTCTTGCCCCCTTTGGTGACCTTGCGCCTGTTGGGAGCGCAACGGCGGGGTTTGACGTTGCCGGCGCCGCGGAGTTCCGCGGACGCTGCAGCGCTTGCGCTCGGCGGGGGGGACGAGCCCCCCTGACATCCTTCGCCGCTGCAAGCCGCCCCAGCCCCCTCCGCTTCGGGGAAGCCGCCGCCCGAACGGGCGTCGTAGAAGTCGAGGGCGCCGCCGTCGGTGTCTGAGGGAACCAGAGCCTGGCGGGTGGCGAAGAAGACGTCGTCGCCGCTGGAGCTGGCTTCGGCGAACATGGCTGGTTCCTTCCCCCGCCCGGAGGAGAGGAGGCGCAGCTCCCCGGTGGTGCCGTCGAATTCGTAGGCGTCGTACACACCGTTGACGTCCTCTGGTACCAGCGCCGCCTTGGCGGAGAAGAACACCTGGCCATCGTCGGAGAGGAAATGGGGGCGGGCGGAGATGTTGTCGAAATGATTGCCGCTGCTCATGTGTGGACTGACCGTGGCAGTGCCGGCGGCGGCGCAAGTGACACACATGAGGTGGTCGCTCTCAAGTTCGTAGAGATACATCGGGGAACTGAGCTGAGTATTGATGTAAGCAAGCCAGTTGCCGTCGGGCGACACCCGCGCGTTGCCCGGTTGGCTGCTCGTGAGAGCCAGCTGGCCTTTGGGGTCCGCCGGTCGCGGCACAAACGGGTCGATGATGCTGATGCCCGAGCCCTCCTCCCAGCGCTCAACCACCGAGCCAATCGTGTGGACGTAGATGCGCTCGCCGTCGTCGCTCATCCCGATCAGCGCTCCGCCATAAATAACATTGCTCAGAGCGCTGCCGTCGGTGATAAGGGTGAGGTTAGATTCGGCGGCGGGGTTGGGGCCATCGCTCCAGCGATAGAGGTCGGGTTCGGGGTTGGTGTCCGCTTCGAGGAGAGGCGAGTCGGTGACGAAGAAGACATTGCGGCCGTCGGGGGTCATACCTTCGAAGCGGACTACTTCGGGTTCGCCCGAGAAGGAGGGGTTCTCGGGTTCGGTGACCCAATCCGTGTGGTCGTTGTCGATGCGGAGGTAGAGCTGGGGCAGCGCGCCGGCGGTGGGCGAGGCGAGGAACGTCTGCCCGCTGCCATCCGCTGAGATAGTGCCGCGGAAGCCACCGTTGGGTTCTTCCAGCGGGACCGTGGAGCCTTCCGGCGGCACGGTTCCGTCGGGGAGGAGGCCGGCGAGGTGGAGGGTGCCGTCGTCCCAGGTGTAGACATTGGGCGTTAGGAAGGTTTCCCCTTCCACTTCCACTTCCTGTGGATAGCCCGGCGCGGCGCCCACGGGCAGCAGCTGAGTTCGACTGACCCAGGCGACCTGCCGGAGATCGGCGGAGGCGCCCCGGAGTTCTCTGCCGTTGATCATTTCTTGGGGCCGGTAGAGGAAGGGGTCTTCGCCGTTGCCGCGCTGGGAGGAGCTGATCGTGCGCAGGGCCCGGGTGGCAGTGTCCTCGAGATACATGTTCATGCGTTTGGGGGTGTCGTCGGTCGCGCCGGGTAGGTCGTAGCCGAACGTGAGGGCCTGGGAGAGGTCGGGGGAGAAGATCTCGGTGTGGGTCCCGGCGGGGAGAACCTGAAGCGCCTCGGGACGGGACTCCGGGGTGATGCCGTGGGTGAGCCAGCCATTGGGCACGCGGCGGGAGAGGTAGACGCTGAGGCCGACGGACCCTGAACCGACGGCGTCGCCGAAAACAGAGTGGGAGATGAAGGTGAAGCCGTCGCCGGAGGTGGAGGCGACCGTGTTGACGCCGTCGGCGAAGACCTCGCCGCCGTTCTTGTCGACCGGGGAGACCATCTCCCAGGCACGACACGCGCCGAGCTGGGTGGAGTGCTGCGCTTTGCGGATCGCATCGTTCGGGCAGGCTTCGACGGCCCCAGCTGCGGGCGCACCGGTCCCTAGGAAAGCCGCGAAGACGACGGCGCAGAGGAAGGCCGCCAACGCGCCCATAAGGGTCAGGCTCCGACGCGCGCCGGAGTGGCCAGCCATGGCTGCGAAAACGTCCCTTGCCTTCAACTCACTCTCCTTGTCCCATGGGGCCCCCTGGTGGCCCCGTTTTCGTCTGAGGGAGGCGGCTACCCAAGCTGCCCCCATTCCCTGGCCGTCGTTCGAGACGCCGACCGTATGGAAAAGCAGCGGTACCCTAGCGAATGATTTGCGGTGGTGTCAAGGACAGCCTATGGTTTCCAGGGAAAGAAGCGGTGGCGCTGGGGGCGGCGTCAAGGGACAGGTATCGGCACCGCAGGCGGGATTGAGGGCCCTGCCGTAGCTGCATTTAGAAGCGCCGGTGTACCGTTGGATCACCACGCCTCCGGAGGTCGAATTGGCCGGTTATGTTGCGCCCGAAATGGTCACGACGCCGTGGGGGGACGCGAGCAAACTGCGAGACCGGCGCCTCTCCCCGGGGCGGGGCGTGCCGCGGGAGGAGGCACGGCGAAACCAGCGCGAACGGCTCTTCGCGGCGATGGTCGCGGTCACCGCGGAGAAGGGGTATGCCGAGACCTCGGTCGCCGATCTGGTCGAGCTCTCGGGAGTCTCGAGCCGCAGCTTCTACCAGCACTTCGCCGACAAGGAAGAGTGCTTCCTGGCGACGATGGACGAGCTCGGCGGCATAACGCAACGCGTCGTCGAAGCGGCGCTGGAGGCAAACGGGACGGGGGCGGAGCAGGTTCGGCTGGCGGTCGAGACCCTGGTTTCGATGGCTGCGTCCCAGCCGGCCGCGGCGAAGCTCTGCACGGTCTCGGCCTTCTGCGCCGGCGAGGCGCCGCGGCAACGAATCGCCCAGGCGGTCACCGACCTCTCCTCGCTGATCCAGCCCGGCTTCGACGATCTGCCCGAGCGCGACGAAATGCCGGTCGAGCTGACCGAGGCGATCTTCGGCGGGGTGGCTCTGGTCCTCTACCGCCTGCTCGCCTGGGACAAGCTCGACGAGCTGGAGGACGCGGGGCGGCGACTGCGCGAATGGATGCTCTCGATCCCCCCGCCGCCGCGGCCGCTGCGGCCGAAAGCGCGGCGGCGAGCTGCGAGCGGCCAGCCTGGGCCGCCGCCGCTCGCGGCCCACGTCCCGGCCGAGCGGGTGCTGCGCAGCTTCGCGGCGGTGGTCGCCGAGAAGGGGTATGCGGCGACGACCATCGCCGACGTGGCGGCACGGGCGCAGATCTCGCAGAACACCTTCTACAAGTACTTCCGCGACAAAGCCGACGCGCTGGAGGCGGCCCTCGACTCGAGCGGCGCGCAGATGGTCGCGGCGACGCTGCCGGCCGTGCGGCGAGAGCCGCAGTGGCCGCGCGCCATCCGGGTGGCGCTGGAGGCGCTCTGCGGCTTCATGGCCGCCGAGCCGGTGTTTGCGCGGCTGCGCGAGGTGGAGGTCTACGCGGTGGGCCCGGAGGCGGTGGCGCAGCGAGACCGGGCGAGGTGGGAGATCGTGCAGATGCTGGCGGGCGTCGCCGACTCCGTGGCGGACTTCGACCCGATCGCCGTCGAGGCGACCCTCGGGGCGTTCCAGTCGCTGCTCTACGGCCGCATCATCGAGGGGCGCCTGCGCGACCTCGCCGAGGTGCCGCCGGTCGTCACCTACCTGGGCCTGGCGCCGGTGCTGGGCGCCGAGGAGGCCTGGGAGGTGGCCTGCGGCTGAGTGGGCGGCGGGGAGGGACGTTTCAGCTCGGCCAGGGCGGCCTCGATCCCTTGGTAGGGCAGGACGGCGGTGTACATCAGCTCACGCACCATCTCGTCGTCGAGCTCGGCGCCGCGCTCGACTTCGACGTGGATGCGGTTGTAGATCACCCCCGCGGCGATCTCGGCGGCCGAGCGCGGAACGGAGTCGACGTCGTCGAGCTCGGCGCGGCCGAGGTCGATCAGGACCGTCAGCGCAGCGATCCCCTGCTCGCGGATGCGGCGGGTCTCCTCGTTGCCCCGAGGAGCTTCGATCATCATCGCGCGGGCGCGCGCCTCGTCCTCGCGCAGGAAGTCGCGCAGCTCATAGGCGGCAGCGCGAAGTTGATTTGCCCAGCCCTGCTGGGCGGCGAAGGCGGCCCCAACGCGGGAGAGGAGCTGCTCGGTCCCGGCCCGGACGGTTCGCTCGAGCTCGACGTCGGGGTGGGAAGCACCTGCGGCTGGCTGATTCGAGGTGGGCATCTGCGCGACGGGGGCTGAAGCCGCCCTACCTCCCTGCGCGCACGAGGCTAACCAGGAGTACAGCGGCGATAAGCCACGCGGCGGCTGCCGACCAGAGCCAGGCGATCTGGAGGCAACTGGGCTCGTTCGCAATGCGGAGCAGCAGGATCGCCATACAAAGAGGAATGACGCTGGAGGCCAGGGAAAGCAACTGGACGCCGAGGATCCGGCTGCGTAGCGAGGGGTGATCGGCGGGACGGATGACGACATATCCGATCAGCGCGGGCACGAGAATCAGCACGGCAACCGCAGCGTCGCGGTCGGCGGCTTCGACCATCTGGCCCCGCCAGGCGTAGAAGAAGGTGGCGAGGCCGGCGATCAGGATGGTCGCAACGAACATTGGCGAGATCGCCAAACGCGAGGCCGCCAGCGTGGCGACGAGATCGGCGCCGAGGGGACGCCTACCAGCGACGTAGACGTGGGCGAGACTGCCCTCGTTGTCGACGTACTGGTCGGGCCGCAGACCGGCCCTCTCGGCTTCCTTGGTCGCTGCCTCGACTTCGACCGCCGGACCGCCCTCCGTGAACCAGTAGTAGTTCGGCTCGGCGGAGCGGATCGTCAGGACCGGCGGCGCCTCGAGTTCGGCGTGGAAGTTGGCATCGGCGCCGATGTGCCAGAGCGGGATGTACTCCGCCGGCTGCGCCCAGGAAAGCGAACGCAGCAGCCTGCGGTGCCAGCTTTCGATGTTGAGGCCGGGGATCAGATATTCCACCTTGCAGGAAGTGCGGCCCCCGGGCTCGCCTGCGGCCGGATACCAGAGGAAGGTAGCGTCGGTGAGCATCGCGGCGATGTCGAGAAGGCGCTCCACATCGGGATCGTCGAAAACGCCCCCCAGGCCGCGGCGAAAACTCTCGAACGCCTCACCCAAATGGGTCTCCGGTCCGCGGGTAAGGCTCGTAAGCGCCTTCGCGAAGTTGGGATCGGAGAGGGAGGCTGGGCTGATCTTCTCGACCAGGGCGAGGAGCAGGGCCTCGTCGATGACGCCGTTCTGGGCGCTGGTCAGAAGCGGCAGCGGCTTGCCGTCGGCGCCGCGGAAATCGAAGTCGTAGAGAGGTGGCCACTTGGGGAGGACGGAAATCGGCACGTGGGCGCCGATGCCGGCCTCGGGAAGGGTGAAATCGACACTGAGACGGTTGACCATGAGGCTGGGGCCCAAGTAGGAGACACGTTGGACACGCCGGTGGACCCAGTCGCAGCCTGGCAAGACCAAGTCGCGCGCCAGACGCCCGGCACTCTGCAACTCCTCGTCAGGCACGCGATCCTTCGGCAGGGACGCGGCTACGGAGCCGAAGGCGGCGGGCTGGTGCTGCGGGTCCCGTTTACGCGCTTGCCCCGAACGACCCGAACCTGATCGGGATTTCGGTAGTAGACGGCCCTAACTCCGCCGCCGGAGACACGGCCGACCGGCGGCATCTTCTTTGCCTTGGCGAACCGGTCGAGCACGCCGATCGCGGAGCGTTTAGGCACGATTCAGAACTCCGAGGAGGAAAGAGGAATGTGGCTGGGCATGGCGCAAGGCGAAGAGGGTAGCGGGCGGGCGTCGGAGGTGCCAACCCGACCGACCCGAAAAAGTCGCCGTTGTTCGATGCCGAGAACCCCATCGCGGGGTGGCTTCGCCAGCGCACAAGAGCATCCTCTCCGCCGAGTCGGACGGCAAGGCAACCACCGGACTCATGGGATCGCAGAGGCGGCGATGGCGGCTACCTTCCAGCCGCCGTCTTCCTGGGCCATCGGCATGAAGTAGTCGACGCCGTGGGCGCCGTGGAAGAGGAGGAAGGCGCGGTCGCCTTCGACGCGGAGGGCGCCGACGTCGGCCTCGGCCACTTCGCGGAGGGCCGCGGCGGGGACGGCGGCGGAGAGCGAGGCGATGGTTTCGGGGCAGCTCGCCTCTCCCCCGCTCCCGCCGCTGAGCTGGGCCAGGGACTCGGCGACGCCGGGCGACATGTAGGAGCAGGCGGCGCGCCAGGCGCCGGCGGCGCGGGCGTCGAGGTAGCCGTGCAGCGCGGTCGCGGCGGCTTCGAAGTCGGCGGCGTCCCCTTCGGCGCCGAATTCCTGGATCGAGTTGTCGCCGCCCTTGACCTCGAAGGGGGCGGCGCCGGTTGGGGAGTCGTGGTGGGCAGGTGGGTTGAAGGAGGCGCTGGTGTCATCCGCGGCGGGGCCGGGTCCATCGCCCTTGGAGCCCTCGCCGCCTTGCCTCTGGCTGCCGCCCTGCCCCTGGCCCTCGCCCGTCGCGGCGCCCGCGTCGTTCTGGCGCTGAACGGGCGGCTTCGATGCCGCCGTGTCGGTGGGCGTGGCGGCGGTCGTCTCGTCTCCCCCGCCCCCGCAGGCCACGAGGGCGAGCGCGACGGCGAGGGTGAGCATGGCGGTGGCAATCGTCTTCAAGGCAGGCTCCTCTGGTTCAGTCTTTGGCATGGCAACTGCGCAGCAGGGTCGAGGCCAGCGTTCCGGCGGCCCCGAAGGAAAAGCTGGCCCGGGCGAGGGGGAAAGTGGCGCCGGGGAAGCCCTTCGGGGCGGGGCAGCTGGCGGAAACGTAGCCGTGCGTCCTGCCGGCGGCGGTGAAGCGGCGGTTGAGGGTGAGCGAGATGCCGGTGACGTAGGCGACGTCGGAGGTGACTCGGGGCAAGGTGGCGCTGAGCACCGTGCCCCAGGTGCCCTTGCCAGGGGTCATGCGCAGGACCAAGGTGTAGGAGAGCGGCACCGGTTCGGTCCCGTACACATGGGCGAGGATCACCGGCCTGCCCCGCTCGATCCCGTTGAAGGCGACGATCCTGCCCCGGGACGGAAACGGGGACTGCTCGGGCAGGACGACGTTGGCGGCGAAGCGGCCTTCGCCGACCTTGGCCGGCCCGCAGGCGCTCATCGCGGCGGCCGTGGTCGAGGGCTGGATCTGCGCGTACGTACAGCTGGGCAGGCCCTTGTGGTCGAAGTGGCCGGCGCGGTTGATCGCGATCTCGATCCCCCGCAGCTGCGGCGGCGGGGCGCCGTCGGTGGTGGTGATCGTCCCCCCCACCGTGACCGCGATCGGCGCCTCGCCGTGGCGCGGCAGCGCCCGCGGGCTGATCCTGCCGGCGAAGCTCACCCGCAGATTCCCCTTCTGCACGGGCTCGGCGCCTGCGGCGGAGACGAAGAGCGCAGCCGCGGCGACGACGAGGACGGCGAGGATGCCGCAGGCGACTTTTGCCTCCCTGGGGTGGGGTAAAAGTCGGCTGCGGGACTTGGCCGGGCTCATCGGCGACCGAGGCAAGAAGAGGGGGTTTTCGTTATCTGATAATCTGATTTCGTGAAGCAGCTCAGCGCCACCGAGGCCGCGAGGCAGTTCTCCGACGTACTCGACAGCGTCGAGGCCAACGGCGAGAGCTTCGTGGTGGTGCGTCGCGGGCGAGTGGTGGCGACGATCGGCCCGGCGCTGGCCGGGACCGGCCGGGCGCTGAAGGAGGCGCTGCGCGCGCATCCGCCCGACGGAGCCTGGGCCGGCGAGCTGCGGGAGCTGCGCGAAGGCGTCGGCGCGGGTACGGACCCCTGGCCCGACTGATCCTCGACACCACGGTCCTGGTCGACGCCGAGCCCAAGGGCAAGGCGGCGCTCGAGCGCCTGGTCGGCGACGAGGACGACGTGGCGATCGCGGCGATCGGAGTCGCCGAGCTGTTGGTCGGGGTCGAGCTGGCCGCCGGCAAGCGGCGCGCGCGGCGCGGGGCCTTTATCGCCGCGATCCTCGAGTCCGTGGCCGTCGAGAGCTACGACCTCGACGTGGCCCGCGCTCACGCCGCCCTGCTCGCCCACGCCCGTCACAGCGGCCGCCCCCGCAGCGCCCACGATCTGATCATCGCGGCAACCGCGCGGGCGCGCGGGCGCGCGGTGCTGAGCACCGACGCGAGCGGCTTCGCAGAGCTGCCCGGGGTGCTGCTGAGCAGCCTCGACTAGCGCCCGCAGCACGGACCTCTTCTTCATCTCCGGCTGCCTTTCTTGCCATTGCACTTGGCCGTCAGCTTCGGGTGGGCGACGAAGGTCTCGTTGTTCTGGGCGATGAAGCGGGCGTTGGCGCGCGATTTGTGGCGGCAGAGGTCTTCGCCATTCTGCAGGAGGCCGCGCTTGCCGCCGAGGAGGGTCATCACGAACTTGGTCACCGGGGCGTCCGGGAGGCCTTCGAAGTTGGCGCGGATGCCGCCGCGCGAGGAGTCGATCCGGCCGGGGACTTCGATCTCGATGCCGCGACCGCGCAGGTCGGCGACGAGGTCGGGGACGGCGGTGCGGGAGGAGCGCAGGTAGACGGGCCCTTCGAGCGCCTCGTCCATCAGCGGCGTCAGCGCCCGGGCGCGTCCATATATAGAGCCGGCCGGGCACGCGTCTTTGCCGAACTGGACCCGGGTGCAGACGGCGCGGATGTGGTTCTGGACAAGGAAGACGGCGGGCGGCAGGGTGACCGAGACGGCGCCGAGGTTGGCGTCCCCGGGACGCGGCCTGTAGGTGGCGCGCAGCGATGGGTAGCCGCCGTGGCGGGTGGCGCCCTTGAAGCGCAGCGAGAGCCTCGGTTTGAAGCCGAGCACCGAGCAGCTCAGCACCTGGAAGCGCTGGGTCGCGGTGGCGGTGGTGTCGTCGGCGAGGTCGAAGGGGTCGGCGCCGGCGCCGGTCAGGGTGGAGCGCACCGCCATGCGGTCGCAGCTGGTCGGGTTGAGGGTGAAGTCGGGGCGGTCGACGGAGACGCGGATGTCCCGCAGGTGCAGCGGGATGCCGGCGAGGATGTGGGGGATCGGGTCCGAGCCGGCGGCGTCGATGCTCGCCTGCGCCGTGCGCGGGTCGATCCGGATCGCCGAGCGCACCACGACGACGCCGAGGTCGAAGGGGCCGATCAGCGCCGAGTCGACCGCCACCGTGGAGAGCGGGGCGCCGTGGTAGGGGCCGGCGAGGTAGAGGCTGCCGGGGGCGTAGGCGAGCACGCCCCCCACCCCGTAGCCGGCGATCGTGTGGCCGATCAGCGAGGAGGCGGGGCAGCTGGGCGAGGCGAGCTCCTCGGCGCCGCCGTGCGTTCCGGTGCGAGCCTTGGCGGCGGCGATCGCGGCCTCGGGGCACTCGGCGACCCCGGCGAGCTTCGCCAGCAACCCGGGCGGGAGGGCGGCCGAATAGGAGGTGATCTCCTGCTCGCCGTCGGTCCTCGTCATCCGCAGGTAGAAGGGCGTGCGCGCCGCGGCGATCGGGTTGATCGAGCCGGCGACAAGGCCGGGGGCGAACGGCAGGGCGCCGCCGCTCGGGCAGGGCCCCCCGCCTTCGCCGCTCTTGATGAAGAAGGTGCTCGTTTCGTGTTTGAAGACGCTCGGTTCGGCCCAGGAGGCGATCTGCAGGTCGGTGGGATAAGCGCCGCAGGCGCTCGGCGAGACCAGGGTCGAGCGCTGGCCTTCGCGCAGGCTGAGGTCGAAGTGGGTGTAGAGGAGGCGGGGGAGGTTGTCGAAGGTGGCGACGAGGCGGCCCGTGGCCGGGTCGGGGACGATCTTCCCCTGCGATTTGACGATCAGGCCGCGGCGGGCCGAGCGGGCGAGCATGTAGACGGCGAGCAGGGTCCCCCAGGGGTTCTCGTAGGGCTTGGCGAGGTAGACGGAGCCGTGCATCGGTTCGGCCAGGCCGAGGGCGCCGTCGACGGTGACGGTGCCGATCTTGGAGTTGTTGGGGCAGCCGGCGCCCGGTTCGGACCCGGCGCTCTCGCGGGCGAAGTCGGCTTCGCTGCAGACGCCGAGGCCGGCGCCGAGCGAGGGGTTGATCGTCAGCCCCCCGGGCAGGGAGGCGACCGCGGTCTTGATCGCCGGCCGGGCGATGCCGCCGGGGTTGAGGATGCCGCCGCCGCTGGGGACGTCGAGGTTGAAGGCGAGGCCGGTGCGGGCGGCGCCGACATCGGTCATCAGCTGCACCTCGAGGACGGAGAGGGCTTTGTTGCAGGCGCTGAGCGCGGGGGTGGTGGTGGCCGCGCCGGCGCTCTGGCCCTGCCAGGAAGCGGCGGCGGCCGTGTAGGGGAGGGCGGAGCCGCAGGGCGTGGTCGGCATCGTCAGGTAGCTCTTGATCTGCGAGGGGGGCGCGGGGACGGTACCGAAGACGAAGCCGCGCTCAGGGTTGTGGGCTTCGTCCCAGGGCGTGCCCCAGATCGTCAGGTCCATTTCCTGTAGGTCGAGCGATTGGGAAACCTTTTCGAGCGCAAGGTCGAGGCCGGCGTCGCCTTCGCGGAGGTGGGCGGCGAAGATGACCGGCGTGCCGGAGAGCAGGAAGCCGAATGCCGCCGGAGTGCCATTGGACGGCGCCAGGCTGAAGACCCTGGCCTGGCCGGCGGCGCCCCGCGCCAAGAAAGTGACGACGCCGACCTGGCTGGCGTTGGGACAGCCCCCGAAGACGCTCGGGCACTCGGGGATAGCGGTCGGGTTGACGAGAAAGCCCGGCGGCAGGTGAAGGGTGAGGTCGCGCAGGTCCTGGGCGCCGCCTTCGGTGTCGAAGCCGAGGTGCGCCTGGAAGGCGTAGGGATGGGCGCCGGCCTGGGTGACGGGCGAGCCGTCGGCTTTCGTGGCCACCGCGGCGAAGCCTTCGCTGCCGGTGAGGAAGCCAAAGCTCGCCTGGGCGGCAGCGGGTAAGCAGAGGACGCCGAGTGCCAGCAACGTCGCACAGAGGGCGAGGCGCCTCACCGCCTGCCCCGGTGCTTGCCGTGGTGCTTCTTCGGCGGGTGGGCTTTGGGAAAGTGAACCGGCGGGTTCTGCGGCCCTTCGACGATCGCGGTGCCGGGGACGATTTCAGCCGGTGCGGGTGGCGGACCCTGGCATTCGTCGCCGGCGCATTCGGCGGCCGAGGCTGGAGGTGGTGCGAAGGATAGGAGCGCACCAATAACCAGCGGGGCGATGAATGCCTTGACGCAGCGCCCCTCCCAACGGAAGGAAGGGGCGCTGCCGATGTTCCGAGGCGGTGTGCTTACGCTTTGGCGAGAGTAAGCGCCGTCAGCGTTTTCTTGTTGTAGATTTCGAGTTTTCCAGTGGCGGTGATCAGCGCTGCCGAATCGGTGTAACCGATCAACGTTTCGTTGAAGCTGACGTACGAGTAGCTGCTTCCCGAACCATTGACGAACTGATATTCCAGTTCCCCATCGGGAATATAGGTGCCGCCCCACGGTGAACTGGCGGGCGACCAAAATTCCGGGAAGCCATTGATCCGGAATTCGCCCGGTCCCCCTTCGAAGCCTTCCCCCCAGGCGTTGTATTCGAAGGTGCCGCCATTCGAGCATTTCGTCATCCAGTTGAAATTGTTGACGTTGTTCCCGGGCCCCAAGAGATATTTGGCGCTCCAGGAACCGCCCGATTCCACGTTTTTCGGTTCGCCGGTTGCGTTCAGGGTGCAGGTGATCGCGGAGCCGCCATTTTTCTTCAGCGTCAGGGTCCCTTTCATTCCCATAACGCCAGTTCCGGTTGCGCTCCATTTGACGCCCGAGGCAAATGCGGGTGCCGCCATGAGCGCCCCCGCGATCAGCGCCATGCTGGCTACAAGCATCAGCCGTTTCATCATATTCACTGCCACTTTCCTTTCTGTTGGCTAGTACAGCGGCCACCAGACTTTCAGGACATTTCAAGTTGGTAAACAGTTTTCGAAGGTAATGCCCGAAAAGGGAATGCAGTGATTTTTGGGATGCTCGGTGTCTTTGCGAGGCTACGTTGGAGGGTGGAAACCCGCAAACGAACTGTAACTGTTCACCGGTTCGCTCAAAGATTCGCTTAGATTTGGACATCATGGCGAGACGCGGCGCTATTGGTGTTCGATGTCGATGGTGAACGGCGCCGTTCACTCGACCTGGCTGGAGGTCTTGACCGATCCGGTCAGGCTCGATGTGCTTTTCGCGCTCAGCGAGACCGGAGCCGGATCGGCGGGCGAGGTCGCGCGGCGCTGTCACGCCACCGAGCGCACGGTGAAGCGCCACCTGGACGCGCTCGTCGCCTTGGGTCTCGCCCACGAGTCGAGGGAAGGAAGTGGAAGCGAGCGCCTCGGCCGGCCGCCAACACGCTTCATCCTCGACGGCATGGTCCGTGAGCGCGCGAGGGCGATGTTCGCCCTTCTCAGTCAACCTCTCGCGCCTTGACCGAGACGAAGTCCAGCGAGCGCTGCGGGCCGATGAAGGGCGCCAGGGCAATGTGGGCGCATTGGGGAAGCAGCCCCGGCAGCCGATCGGCGCTGCCGTGCATAAGGGCGCGCCGCATCATTCCCTGGATCGCGAAGGCGATCGCCTCTGAGCACACCGAAGGGAGGGAGGACGCAGCCGGCTTTTGCCGGTAGCCCTCCTCGAGGAAGAGGGTGAATGCGATGCAACTGGATTGGAAACGGAGGACCGCCTCTTCCCCGGCCGCGTGCGCTTCCACCACGCTGACCCGCGCCTGGTCCGGTCGCTCGGCGATGTAGTAGAGCAGCCCCCTGAGTCCCTTCCACACTCGCTCCGGCCAGCTCTGGCCGAGGACGAACTCCGCGGCAGCCGCGCCCATCGCGTCGCGCAGGATGCGCTCCTGGGTGGCGAGAAAGGCGCTCTGCTTGCCCTCGAACTGGGCGTAGAAGGCGCTGCGCGGAACCCTGGCGGCGGCGACCACGTCGGCGACGGTCAGCGCCGCGAACCCCTTCTGCGCCACGATCCGGGCGGTGGCGTCGACGATGCGATCGCGGCGGGAAGCAGCCGTCTCGGCAAGGCTCGGGGCGCTGCGACCGCGAGGCAGCAGGGCCACGTCGTTGCTCGGCGCGGGCTCGGCGGGGGCGATGGGGCGGCCCAGCTCAGCCCAGTCCCGCTGGGTCAGGCGACGGTCCCCCGGCGCGAGGCGGTACGAACGCGCCCATGCAAGTAGACCCTCGGCCAAGCTCGGAAGGTTTGCCGCCTCTCCGCGCAGCAGCCGCATCGCAATCACGCCCGCAACGCCATCCAGCAGCGCGGCGTCAGTGAGCTGCGGCGCACATTCCGACGGCAGCGATGCAACGATCGTCCCCTCGATGGCAGCGAGGAAGCGCTCGTGCTCGTGCCGGGCCGCCCTGGAGGCCCCCAGGCTCTCGATCAGCAGGAGCTTGGCGGCCGCTGGGTTCTCGACCGCGCGGACCAGGATCTCCTCGAGCGCGACGGCAAGCCGAACGTTCGACCTGGCTTCGGCCCCGATGAAGCCCAGCGCCCGCTCGGCCGCCGCCCGCTGTGCAGCGAGGAAGCAGGCCTCGCGGTTGGCAAAGTGCTCGTAGAAGGTCGCTCGAGAGGCGCCCGCCAGCTCGACCACGCGGGAGACGCTGGCCCCGGCGTGGCCATGCCGGGCGGCCGCGTGCACCATCGCGCCCAGCAGCCGCTCCCGGCTGGCGCCGGGAGCGGTGAGGCTCGGTCGCGGCAGGGTCCTCGTCCCGCCCGCCTCAGCCGTGGCGGCGTGTCGCGCCTGCGCAATCGGCCTTGAGGGCGGGGCGGAAGTCATTGACCTTGCCGTTCTGACCGTCCATCTGCACCGTGGCGCGGTGGGTGCCGCGGCAGATATTCGTGCTGTTTTCCAGCAGGCTCTTCGCACCGCCCTGCATCCTCAGGACGACCTTGGTCAGCGGCGCGTCCGGCAGCCCTTCGAAGGTGGTCCGGATACCGCCGTTCTTGGAGTCGATCCGGCCGACCGCGTCGATCTCGATCGGCTGGCTCGCCGGACCGCGCAGTTTCAAAACCAAGTCCGGCAGGGGATGGTCGGAGCTGCGCAGGTAGACGTTGCCGTAGAGGGAGTAGTCGAGGATCGGGCTGGTCGCGGTGACCCGACCGTAGATCGACCCCTTGGGGCAGGCATCCGCGGCGAACTGCACGCGGGTACAGATCGTGCGGATGTGATTCTGCGCCAGGAACTCCGAGTGCGGCAGGGCGACCTGGATGCGGCGAGCGTTGGCGTTGCCGACTCGTGGCCGCATCACCGCGGTCAGGGCCGGGTTCTGGGAGCGCTTGGTTCCGCCCTTCAGCTTCAGCGAGAGCCGTGGCTTGAAGGCGAGCCGTTCGCAGCCGGCGACCTGGAAGCGCTGGCTCGGGCTGGCGCTGGCGCCCTCGGTGCTGGTGATCGTCGAGGTGATCTGCATCGGATCGCAACTGGTCGGGTTGAGGGTGAAGTGGTCGCGGTCGACGTCGACCCGCACGTCGCGCAGGTCGAGCGGGATGCCGTGCAGGATGCTCGGCAGCGGATCGCTCGCGACCGTGAGCTGGGCGCTGGTCGGATCGACCTGGATCGCGTTTCGGACCAAGACCGAGCCGAGGTCGAAGGGTCCGGCGACCGCCGGCGCGATCACGGCGAGCGAGAGCGGAGCGCCCCTGTACGGGCCGGCGAGGTAGGCCCGGCCCGAGCCCGTGTAGAAGGGGTTGGGGCCGGCGCCCGCGCCGACGGTCACCGTCCCGACCTGGCTTGCCGCCGGGCAGCTCGGGCTGGCTTCCTCGGCGGCGCCGGTGCCGAGCACCGTCTCCGCCGGGAAGGCGGCGAGGACGGAGTCGGGGCAGTAGGCGATGCCCTTGGGGGCGCCGATCAGGCCCTTGGGCAGGGTCGCGTCGAGCTTGGCGATCTCCTGGGTGCCGTCTTCCCGGGTGAGGCGCAGGGTGAAGGGGCTGTAGGAGCCGGCCAGCGGGTTCTGGGTGCCGGCGGTGAGCTTGGGATCGAAGCCCGAGTTGGGGCAGCTGGTGATCTCGAAGACGCTCGAGGCGCTGGCCGTCGCGTTGCCCGACCAGGGGGCGAGCTCGGCGCGGGTGGCGTACTCGCCGCAGGTCGGCGGGGTGCGCAGGGGCGCCCTCGGTCCGCCGAAGAGGTCGACCTCGAGGTCGCTGAAGGGCACCTGGGGGGCGTCTTTGAAGACGGTGGTGAGGCGCCCACCGGGGCCGGTGACGATCTCCCCGGCCTGCTTGACGACGACGCCGGAGCCTTCGGCCACCAGGTACATCGCCAGCAGCGAGCCGAAGGGGTTGTCGGACTGCTTGGCGAGGTAGACGGCGCCGTGCAGCGGCTCGAGGACGGGGTCGCCGTTGGGGTCGAGGATCGGCTCGCCGGTCTCGGCGTCGTGGCGGCCGAGCAGCGGCGTGGCGATGGTGACGTTCCCGAGCTTCGAGGAATCGGGGCAGCTCGGCTTCGATTCGTCGAAGTGGATCGGAGACGAGGAGCCGACCGGGGTGGTGAGGCCGATCTGACCGGCGCTGCAGGCGCCGAGGCCGGAGGCCGAGGCGGGGTTCAGGGTCATGCCGGGGGGCAGAGTGACCTTCGCGTCGCGCAGGTCTGACTGGCAGAGCGCGTCCTTGGTCTGCCAGCAGTACTGGGGAACCCTGATGTGGACGTCGAGGCCGCTGGGGGAGTCGGCCGCCTCGGTCGTCGGGGTTGCCTGCAGGGTGGGTTCGAAGAGGACTTTGGGGCAGCCGGTGGACCCCTGGGGGGCGCCCCATTCCGATTCGGGGTAGGGGTAGCCGTTGGGGAGGTGGCTGTGGATGGTCCGGGAGACGAAGTCGCCGGGGTGGACCCAGGAGTCGATGGCGAGGGTGGCGGCGAGGCCGGTGTCTTCGGCTTCGCAGGTGGTGGGGTTGCGCCAGAAGCTGGTCTGGGGGGCGGTGCTGGGGCAGCCGGGGAACCCGGCTGAAGTTTCGAACTGGTCCGGGCAGTGGCGTTCGGGGGTGTGGACGGGGTCGGCGGGAACGCCCCAGATCGTCAGGTCGGTGCCGAGAACGGCGATGCCCTCGGAGATGCTGGAAGCGGTGGCGGTGAGCCCGTAGTCGCCATCGCTGCGGACGGTGACGTCGATGACGACGATAGAGCCGGCAACGTTGAAGCCGAGGCGGGCGGGGGCGTCGGGGGGCGGGGCCATGTTGAAGACTGGGAGTGGTCCGATGGTTGAACCAGCGGGAATGACGAACGAACTGAGCTGGGTGCTTTGGTCGAGGCGGATCAGGGTGGTGCCGATCTGCGAGGTGACCGGACACAGAGATTTGACACTGGTTGCCGCACCGTTGGCGAGGTCGGGGAGACTGCACTGGCCGAGGGCGGCTGCACCGCCAACGAAGCCGGGGGGAAGTCCGGCGACGACGTCGCGGGTGGCCTCGACGGGACGGGGAGAGCCCTTGAGGGGAGAAGGTTCAGCCGGGTTGGGATCAGGGACGCTGTTGAAGTCGATCGAGGTGGTGACGTCGTAGGGTCGGCCGGCGGCCTGGGTGGACGGGGTACCGGCGGCATCGGCCGCGGACCGCTGATCGAAGGCGTCGATACCGAACTCGGGGAGTTCGGGGGTGATGATGGTGGGATCGACGGTGCTGACGGTTTTGGCGCCACCGCCGGCGATCTGGAATTCGGAGGTGAGGACTCCCGAGGCGCCGGAGTCGACGGCGAGCTCGACGAGAAGACCGAGGGACGCGGGGGAATGGGGGTCGGCGACGTCGGAGGAGTCTTCGCAGGTGAGAGAGGTGGAGAAGCTAGAGCAGTCCCAGCCGGGATAGAAGGGGGTGGTGGGAGATGCAGAGACCGGAGTTAGGCCCGAAGGGAGGACGGCGGTGAAGGTAAAGGGTTCGGTGGCCGCTTCGGCGGGCGCGTCGCCGACGTTGGCGATCGGCACGAGGTAGGTGAGAGTGCTGCCAGGAGCGGCGCTGGTCGGAGCAAGAGGATCAAGCCTCCACTCTGGGCCTGCGGCCGAGGCAGGGGCGGCTGCCGCCAGCAACAGCGCCACGGAGGCGACGAAGGCGCCGAGAAGGCCGAATCGCTTGCTCTTCTTCTCAGCGGTCCTCATCGGCCAGCCCTCCGGTTGGTGTTGGCGGTTCGCTTGTGGTTGTGGTGCTTCTTGACGCAGCGGGTCTTGCCGTTCTTGCGGACGGCGCGCTTGCCCTTCGGGCAGGCCTTGCGCCCGCCTTTGGGGTTGCCGGGGGCGGCGAGAGAGGCGGAGCCGGGAGCAGTCGCCCCAGGGGTGACCGGGGCGCCGCCGCTGCGGCAGCTTTCGCCTTCGCAGGGAGCGGTTCGGGCCGGCGGGTCGGGGAAGCCACCGTTGACGCGGGCGTCGTAGAGGTCGTACGCGTGGTCGTCGTCCCAGCCGGCGAGCTGGGCGCGGGTGGCGAAGAGGACATCGGAGCCGTCGGCGCTCGAGTCCATCAGGTAGGAGGGTGCAGGTTCGATGCCGCCCGAGATCAGATGGGCCTCGCCGGTCGGGACGTCGTACTCGTAGACGTCGACGGCGCCGTTGGTGTCTTCGGGGACGAGGGGCTCGTCGGTGTTGAAGAAGACGCGGTTGCCGTCGTCGGTGAGGGCGCGGCTGAGGTGGTTGGCGGTGAGGGCGGCGCCCGCGCCTTTGCGGGCGTTGAGGAAGGTGTCGCCCGGGGCGGCGGGAACCGCGAGGTTGCAGGACGCGCAGACGATGTCCGGCTCGCTCGGCGTCGAGGTGGCCGCGAAGTACACGTATGCCTCGGAGCAAAGTCCGTTGTTCGATGCGATCGCGGTGTCGTTGCAGCTCCCGTGCGGGTAGCCCGGAGGGAGGCCGGCGCCGTCGGAGGCCTCGAACAACAGCGAGCGCCCGTCCGGCGTCACCCGCGACAGGGGCAGACGTCCGGAGTTCCAGAAGATATTCGGAGGACCCGTGACTTGGAACGTAGTGTCGCCCAAGGCCAGAGACGCGACGTGCAGGAGGCTTCCGCCGGGGATGCCGTCGGCGTCCTGCCAGAACCAGATTTCGTCGCCGATGACGAAGTAGAGGCGCTGGCCGTCCTCGGAGGCGCCGAGAACGCCCGTGGCGCCAGGGCCGATCAGGGTGAGGTTGCGGACGTCGTTCGTCGTAGTCACGGTCGCGGTGGAGACGCCGCCGGTGAGGTCGGTGGGGTCTGAGCTGAGCTGCATTACGTTCACCCCGGCGAAGGCGCCGGTGAACTCGATGCTGAATGGGGCGCCGGCACCGGGGCCGCCGTTGACCAACACGTTGCCGGTGCCGACGAGGCTCAGGTCTTCGATGGCTTCCTGAAGCTGAGCGGCAGTGGCGTTCCAGGGAAGCGGGCCGGAGGTTGCCTGGAAGCTGGCGGTGAGTTCCTGGGTGCCGTTTTCGGTGGCGGCGTTGGAGAGGACGATCTTCTTTTCGCTTGAGTTATTGAATCGTTTGACTTCGGTGACGGTGGTACCGGCAGGAATGCCGGGGGCGGAGATGGCTTGGCCAACGGTGAAGGAACCAGGGCTTCCAATTCCAGCCATGTTCACGGTGCTGGAGCCTTCGCTGAGTTCGCCTTCTCCGTAAGAGGGCTGGGCGTGGGCAGTGAGGGTGAAGGCGCCGCCGCTGGCGTCGACGCTCAGTTCCTGGGTCTCGTCTTCGTCCTGGCGCTGCCACATGTAGAGGCCGGAACCGGAGGCTTGGGTAAGCTGCTCGGCGCTGCGGAAGAAGACGCGGGAACCGTCGGTGCTGGCGGTCTCATAGATCGCTCCCTGTGCGGGTTCGGGCGGTTCCTTCTCGGACATGCTGAGCTGGATCAGGGCGTCGTCGGCGGTGGCGGGGGTTCCCCGATCGTCGAGCTGGTAGAGCTTGCTGACCACGCCGAGTCGCGTGCTCGGAATGGTGCCGAGGGTGATACCGAACGGACTCGTCAAGTTCACCCGAGAGCCATCGCTCGAGACCACACGGGGCGTGAATCGAGCGCCACCGCCAGGCGTTGCCGTGGCCCCGACGCCCGCCATCGAGCAGGGCGCTTTGCCAGCGGGCGAACCGAGACCGGCGCAAGCGCCGCTGGCGCGGACGAGGCTGACCTGGCCGTCGTCGGACTTGTAGAGCTTGACATTTTCGCCGCTGGCGTCGGAGGTGAGGTTGAGTTTGGTCTCGAAGAGGACGTGGCGGAAGTCGGCGGAGGCGCCGGCGAGCGAGGGCCGCTTTTGTAGTATTTCGGCGCCAGGAGAAGGCGTAAGGGGTGGCAGGAGACTGACAGAGTCGGAGAGGAGCTCGTAGGAACCAAAGCCGGGGGTGCGGAGGTCGTCGCGAAGGTAGAGGTTGGGGACTTCCTTGGCGTTGGCGGAGGTACCGGGGAGGGAGGAGAAGGAGCGGAAGATGCCGCGGGAGAGGTCGGGGGTAACGAGCTGGTAATTGGGTTCTGCGCCCTGACCAGCGCTGGCAAAAAAACTGAGTGGATCCTGGGGCGGGGTTATGGCATGAACGTTCCAGCCGCTGGTGCCGGGGGCACCGTCGCGCTGGGCGAGGTAGTCGAAGCCGATGCCGGAGCCGAGGGAGTCGGCCGAGCCGCCGAGGGAGGAGAACTTGGCGGCCATGGGGAGACCAGGGGAATCGGTGGCGGCAACGACGGTGCGGCCGGTGTCGGCGATGACATCGATGGAGATGTTGGGGGAGGCGAGCTCCCAGGCGCGACAGTTGCCGAGCTCGGTGGCGTGGAGTTCTTCACGGATAGC
Organism: Solirubrobacterales bacterium; assembly: GCA_033856415.1. GTDB lineage: Bacteria > Actinomycetota > Thermoleophilia > Solirubrobacterales > 70-9 > VAYN01. The sequence goes on from JAWVFA010000035.1 coordinate 42,637, forward strand.
GGCATTGGGGCAAGTGCCCGCAGCGGCGGCGGCCGTGGTGAAGGTCTGGTCGAGGCCCTGGGCGGTGCCGGAGGCGTTTCCGGCGACGAGGCGGAAGTGGTAGGTGGTGGAGGGCTCGAGGCCGCCGATGGCCTTGGACCTGAGCAGCGCTTCGGTGCCTTCGCCGGCGTTGGCGTCTTTGGCGGCGGGAACGGCGGTGCAGGTGGAGGAGTCACAGGGGGCGGGGCCGTATTCGAACCAGTAGAGCGTCGGCTCTTCGTTGGGGTTGACGGTGCCGGTCAGGAAGGCGTGGGTGGCGCCGATGTGGGTGGCGGGACCGGTTACGGCGCTGGGGCCGGCACTGGCGGTGGTGGTGAAGCTCCCGTTGCTGGAGGTCACCTGCAAGCCGCCGCCTGCGTAGGCGAGGGCGGCGCGGTAGAGGTATTCGGTGCCGGAGCTGAGGCCGGTGAGGTCGGCGCCGACTTCGACCGGGGTGGTGCCTTCGGCTTCGGAGCCTTCGATCGAGCCGGAGCCGCCGGACTGCCAGGCGCCGGGTTCGGAGGCCTTGGTGTATTCGAAGGTCCAGGCGATCGGGAGGGGCCCGCCGATCGGGTTGACGTTGCCGCCTTCGGGGTCGACTTCGGCGGCGACGTGGGCCTTGGAGATGGTGACCGCGCTGGCAGGGACGGTGACGACCGTGGGGGCGGTGGCGGCGTTCATCGTGAAGGTCGGGAAGGGGCCGGCGGTCTCGGCGAGGCCGGCGCCGTTTTCGGCCTGGAGGCGGAATTCGTATTCGGCGCCGGGCTGCAGCTCGCCGGAGAAGCCGAAGATGGCTTCGACTTCGACTTCGTTCGCTTCTTCGCTGGCGGGCGCTTCGATCGTGCCTTCGTTGGCGTTGACCCAGGCTTCATCGCCGGCCGGGCTGTACTGGAGGCGCCAGGTGGTGTTGCCGGTGCCCGCTTCGCCATTGGGGTTGACCTTGCCGGTGAGCTTGGCGGTGGTGACGCCGACTTCGGAGGCGCTCTCGGCGGAGACGGTGGGGAGGGTGTCGGCCAGAGCCGCGGGCGCACCGCTCCCAAGGAAGGCCACGAGGGTGAGCGCGAAGGCGGCAACGATCGTCCGGGCGCCCAGGCGGCTGCCCTGGCGCATGCTCGATCGGGAAGACGGTGCCTTCGCGTGGCGTCTCACGTAACTCTCTCCTTGTCCCGTGGGCCCCCTGGTGGCCCGTTTATCGGTGGCTCGAGCGCCGGGTGGCGGCGCTCTCCTGCCTGTCCCCTACCCGAGGAGACGGTGGGGACCGTAGCGCCTTAATGGCGGTTTGACAAGGGAAAGACGACGGTTTCAGAAACGGCTGTATTTCCAGTTGCAGAGCCGAATGTAAAAGGTGCGGTACTTCAAGGCTCGTGGGATCCGGCAGCGCTCCCAACAGCTTCGACTGAGGGAGGGTCGAACGGGAAAAGGGTGCGTCTTCGTCGCGTCCGTATCGGCGAATTCCAGCCGTATCGGACCCCGTCCGAAAAGGCCCGAAAAATTCCCCGTTCTCGCCTCAGGCGGAGGCGACGCGACGCGCCTCGGCGGCGCCGAGGTAGGGCGTGAGGACGAACTGGGTGAGATCGGGGAGAAGGGAGGCGAGCTCCTCCCCGCGGCCCGCGGCCACCTGGCGGCCGATCATCGAATTGACGGCGCCGAGAATCCCGCGCTCAGCCGTGTCCGGGAGGGGCTCACCGCCCCGCCCCATAACGCGACCCTCGCGGAGGTATGGCACCAGTTCCTCGAGCGCAGTTTTGTGCCGCTTGGCGATCTCCGGGCCGGCGACGAAGGGCTCGGCGGTCAGCAGGCGGCCGAGGTCCGGCAGTTCGGAGAACTCGGTGAGGATCGCCTCGATCACGGCGCGGATCCGCAGTGGCCACTCGGGCTCGGAGCGGTAGGCCTCTGAGACCAGCGGTCGAACGTCGGCGATCCCTTTCTCGAAGGCGGCGATGCAGCAGTCTTCGACGGTCTCGAAGAACTTGTAGAAGGTGCGGGTGGAGACCGCGGCGCCGTCGGCGATGGCGGTGATGGTGGCGCCGCTGAAGCCGACCTCCCCAACCAGCGCCGTGAAGGAGGCGACCAAGCGTTCCCGCTGGTTGTGGTCGACGAACTCGGGGGGCAGGCCGTGGCGCCCATGCGGAAGCTGGGCGAGCTCGTCGGGGGGGTGCGGGTTATCCGCCGGGGTATCGATCGACACTGGAGGAGCATCTTAGGCCCCCGCGCCGGCTAGGAACCCCGCAGGAACTCGGCGAAGCCGGCCTCCGTACCGAAAAAAACTGCGTTCGCCAGGAACATCAGCTCCGGCAGCTGCGAGGGGAGATCCGGGCCGACGCCGCTCGTGCAGCGCTTGTAGATGCGGTCGAAGAAGATGCCGACGATCCACCCCCCCGTCGCAGGAGGGATCAGATCGGGGGCATCCAGCTCCCCTCGGGCGCTGTCGATGAGGCCGGCGAGCCGGGACCCGAGGGCACGCTGTCGATCGCGCCCGAGCGGCCCGACGGTCAGGGCCTCGACCGCGAGAAAACGAGCCTCGCGGGGATAAGCCTCGACCAGCTCGACGGTCTCGGTGGCTCCGGCCCGGAAGCGGTCGCGCCATTCGCCGTCGCTGCCGATCGCGGCGTCGAGCCGCGCCAGGTAGGAGGCTTCGAGATGCTCCCAGGCCGCGACGAAGAGGGGGCCGTGCCCATCCCTATAACCCTCTTCTGCAACCGCCTGGAGATAGGCGTCGAGCGCCTTCACCGCGGCGTTCCGCACCGCAGTGCGGCTTTCAGATCGCCGCGGTCGCCCCCGCGGCTTCGGCGCCGATGAAGGGAATCAGCGAGAACTCGACCAGCTGCGGGCGCAGCCGGGAGATCTTCTTCGGCCGCTCCTCGAGCAGGGCGTAGTAGAGCAGCCAGTAGAGACCGCCGACGACCGTCTCCTCGACGGTCTGCGGCAACTCGGAGCCGACCTCGTCGCCCCGCCAGGCCCGCAACAGGTCGGCGAAATCGCGGATCACGCCCTCGAAGCGCTCGTTGATCGGCGGGCCGACGGCGGGTCCCTCGAGGATGCAGGACCGAGCCCGATCGCGATCCTCTTCGATGAAGGCGAGCAACGCCGCGATCGCCTCCCCCACCCGCTCCGGGAACTCGAGACCGGGGTCCGAGCATGCCTCCCCCACCGCCTTCAGTGCGGCGGCGCTCGCCTCGTCGTAGAGGGCGAAGAAGCAATCCTCCTTCGAGGAGAAGTGTTCGTAGAAGCGCCCACGCGCCACCGCCGCGCTCTTGACGATGTCGGCGACGGAGACCTGCCTGTAGCCCCTCTTGGCGAAGGTCTTCGCGGCGGCGGCGATGATCCGCCGCCGCTGGTGCTGGAAGACCACTTCCGGCCGCAGCGGCAGCGCGCCGGGCTGGACTCGCCGCCGTCCTTCTGAAGCTCCCGCCATGCGGGGAGGATAAACCCCCGGAGGGGCTTACCGCAATGAGGATCCCGTGCGGTCTTGCTACGAAAAAGAGTTGTTCCACGTCCATGCCCCCGCTCGGTGGAAGTTCGCTGACCCTGAACTTCGGAAACCATATCCCTTCCTAGAAATCAACGAATTCTGTTTCTGAACGAACTTTGATCGCTGCCAGGCGATACCATGGGTGACCTTGGGGGCGGTAGCTACAGGGCCAGACGTACTCTCGGTCTCCGACCGGGATCGGATCCTGCAAGCGATGGCCGACTGCTGTGCGGAGCAGGGCTACCGAGCGACGAGCGTCGAGGCGGTGATGGAACGGGCGGATGTGGGGCGCGACAGCTTTGAGTATCTCTTCGCCGGCAAGGAGGACTGCGCGCTCGCGGCCCTGAACAAGATCATCTCGGAGGCGCTGGCGCGGCTCTCGACGATCGACGCTGCAAACTTGGCGGTGGAGGGGCGGATTTACGAGATCCGGGCGATCCTGCAGCTGCTGTCTGCACGCGCCAGCTTCGCTCGCCTCGGCTGCATCGAGGCCCGGCAGGGCGGCACGCGACGGATGCGGAGCTCCTACGAGGCCGCGGTGCGGGTGCTGGCGCTGATGATGGAACGCACCGGAGCGGGAACGCCGGGTGCGAGCCCGACTGTCACCGCGCGGGCGGCGCTAGGGGGGGCCGAGGCGTTGGTGCGGCGGGAACTCGCGCTCGGTGGAGGCGGCGACCTGCCGAAGCTGCTCGGGGACTTCGTATACGCGGCGCTGGTCCCGTTCGTGGGCCAGAGGGAGGCGCTCCGTCAAGCGAAGCTGGCGACAAGGGTGGCCGCCGAGGAGGGATGATGGAAACGGAACGAAGGGATGCACTTCTGCGGGCGATGCTGGAAGAGCTCGCAAATCGGGGATACGAGGAGGCGTCGGTCGAGCAAGCCTGCCTGGCCGTCGGCGTCACCATCGGGGAGTTCGAGGAGGAGCTCGGCGACAAGGACGAGTGCCTGTTCACGGCCTACGACCGGTTTACGGATCGAGTCGTGGAGAAGGCGAGCGCGGGTTGCGAGAGTGGCGACCCCTGGCCCGAGCGAGTCCGCTTGGGTTTGGAGGCACTGCTCTTGGTGCTGGCCGCGCAGCCGCGGCTGGCGCTGGCGATGACGCGCTCGTTCCCGGGAATCCGACCGGCGGCCTACGAGCGCTACGTCGGGTTGCTCGGGCGCTTCGTGCCGCTGATGCACGAGGGGCGAGACTACTCCGAAGTTGAGGAGGAGCTGCCGGTCGAGGTGGAGCTGCTGGCCGTCGGCGCCGCTGAGGCGATCATCTTCGGCGAGGTCGACGCCGGGCGGGCGGAGGCGCTGCCGAAGATGATGCCGGAAATCCTCTTCTCGGTGCTGGTGCCGTTCATGGGGCCCGACCGCGCCGCCGACGAGATGCGCAACGCTGCCGCCGCGACCTGATTCGTGACAGACGAGCATTCGTTCCTGACCGGCTCGGACCGGGATCGGCTTCTGCTCGCCGCGGCGGAGCTCTGCTCCGAGCTGGGCTACCAGGATCTCGACGAGGACCTGATCGCGAGGAGGGCGGGGCTTGCGGCCGAGGACCTGAGGGCCATCTTTCCCGGCGGCAAGGAGGAGTGCCTGGCGGCGGCCGAGAACGCGATTCTGCTGGAGGTTGTAGCGGCGGTCTCCCGCTCCTACTCCGCCGATCGCTCCGAGTGGGAGAGCGTGATCTACGGGGTGAAGGAGATCCTCGAGCTGATGGCGGTCAACCCGGAGTTCGCCTACCTCGGGTACGTCTTCTCGCGGCAAATGGCGCCGGGTCGGATTCGCGAGATCAACGAAAGCGGCCACCGGATGCTGGAAGCGATGCTGGAGCGGGGTTGGGAATACTCCGGCAGCGCGCACCAGCCGGCGAGCGCGGCGCTGGGGGTACTGGGCGGGGCCCAGGCGATCGTGCGGCGTGAGCTGGTCGCCGGGCGGGCGGCAGAGCTGCCGCGGATCCTCCCCGACTGCGTCTACATCGCGACCGTGCCGTTCCTGGGGCAGAGGGAGGCGTTGCGGTTGACGAGGGAAGCGGCGGAGTTGCTGGGCGGAGGCCCGTGGGGGTGAGCCGGGGGCGCGGGGGGGCCGGCCTGGATCCGCGCGCGGCGCTGATCGACGAGATGGCGAGAAGCTGCCTGGAGCACGGCTACCTGGAGACGACGATCGAGGGTCTGCTCGCGGGCGCCGGGCTGACTCGGGCGGACTTCGACCGGCACTTCGCGAGCAAGGAGGAATGTGCGCTCGCCGCTGTCGAGACGATCCTCAGCGAAGGGATGGCAACGGTCTCGACGGCCTACTCCGCCGACCGGTCCGAGCGCGAGAGCGCGCTGCGGTCGCTGCGGTCGCTGCTGGAGCTCTTCGCCTCCGATCCCGCGCGGGCAAGCCTTGCCTTCACCGAGTCGCGCCAGATGATGCCGGCCGCCGCCAGCGAGCGCTACCGATCGGGCTTCGCGATTCTCACCGCGATGCTGGATCGCCTGCGAGCCGACGCCAGGAAGTCGGCGGCCCCGCCCCAAGCGGCGAGGGCCGCGATCGGAGGCGGGGAGGCGCTGGTGCGAAGGGAAATCGCCGCTGGCCGCGGGTCGGAGCTGCCGCGGATCCTCCCGGACCTCGTCTATTCGGCGACCGTCCCCTTCCTCGGCCAGGCAGAGGCCCTGCGCCTCGCGCGGCAAGCTCGCAAGCTGCTGGCACAGCCCAGCTGATCGGCGGAGCCAGCTATTTGTACTGTACTGTGTTCTTCTCTAGGAAAGAATATGGTTTCCACAAACCCCAAGGACTGGCCGCACGGTCGTCCGCTGCTGCCGCAGAAATTCATCCACGACTTCAAGATGGAGCGCTGCGCGAGGGCGATCGCGGACCTGGTCCACGAGGTCGGTCCCCATGCGGTGACCGCGAGTATGGTGACCAAGCGGGTCAAGGTAGCCAAGGCCACCTTCTACGAATTGTTCGACGGCCGAGAAGCGGCGTTCCGGTACGCCTGCGAGAACGGGCGGGCTGCCCTGCTCGAGCCGGTCGAGGCCGCTGCGAAGGAGCCCGGCACCTGGGAGGGACAGCTCGAGAGCACGATCGGCGCCCTGCTCGGCGCGGCGAGCGAGGAGCCGCACCTTGCCGAGCTCTGCCTCGTGCACTCCACCGCCCTCCTGCGCGAGCAAACTGGACCCTACGACAGCGCATTCGTCAAGACCCTCACGAGGGTCTTGACGGACATCCTTCCCAGCATTCCCGAGAAGTCGATTCTCGACTTCAACGAGCTGAGCGCCTACGGCATTGTCTCGATCGTCGCTCGGCGCCTGATCGATGGGAAGGCCGAAGCCCTGCCCGGGCTCCAGGGCGAACTCACCACGATCGTCTCGGCTCCTTACCGAACGGGCGAAGCGGCCAGGGCGTAACACTGCTCGAGGCAGGATTCCGCCCCTGCTTCGAAGGACGCGAATCCCCGTGTTGAACCAGTGGCTAGCCCGACAATCGTAAATCGCACCCAGGAGGTCGGCGGTTCGAATCCGCCTAGCTCCATCGGAGGAATGCCCTGCACATCGCACGATTGGGTTCCGGCAACCGTTTGAACCGAGACGCAAGGTCCGCTGTCGACCATCTCCTTACTCCCGTGCCGATAGCGCTTCGTCGAGGTGGCCGATCAGGATGTCGACCACCTTGGGATCAAATTGGCTGCCCTTGCCCTTCTTGATGACCTCAACGGTCTCCTCAAGAGTGAGCGCTGACCGATAGGGACGGTTACTGAGCAAGGCATCGAAGACGTCGGCAACCGCGGTGATCCTCCCCTCAAGGGGAATCTCCTCTCCGACAAGTCCCTGTGGATATCCGCCGCCGTCGTAACGCTCGTGGTGGGTCAGCGCAATAGTCGCCGCGAGGCCGAGCAGACCGCTCTCGGAGTTGGCGAGAATCTCATGCCCGACCGTCGTATGGCGCTTCATCTCCTCTCGTTCCTCGGCCGTCAGAGGGCCGGGGTTACGAAGGATCTCGCTCGGGGTGGCGATCTTTCCGACATCGTGCATCGGAGCCGCCACCCGCAGTAGTTGAACCCGGTCGGCGTCGAGACCGAGCTGGGTTCCAAGCAAGGCGGCGACCCTGCCCATCCGGTCGACGTGCTTCCCGGTGGACAGATCGTGGAACTCGATTGCTTTGGTAAGTCGTTCGACCGTCTCCTGACGAGACAGCCGAAGCTCATCGATCGCCTGCTGCTGGGTGGCTGCCAGCTCGTCGCGTAGTCGCAATGCCTCTCTTTGGGCAGTGACATCGGTGGAGATGCCGCAGACGGCGGTAGGCCGCCCGTCCTCGTCGAGGAGGGGGAACTTGACGGTTTGAAAGGTCCGATCTACTCCCCCGATCGCGAGCGTTTCCTCTGCCTCATATGTCGTGCCCTCCTTGAGGATCTCGCTATCGATGGCGCGAGTACGTGCCAACGCCTCTGGGGCCATGATCGCCTCGTCGGTTCTGCCGAGCAACTGGCCCCTTTTCTGCCCGGCCAGGTCGTCGGCGTGTGCGTTCGCGAAGACGTAGCGGTAGGCGTTGTCCTTGACGTAGACGGGCATCGGCGCCATGTCGATGATCGCTTGTCGCCGCTCTTCGAGGTTCAGTCTGTGGGCGCTCTCGAGGATTTCGAGCTCGCGTCGGCGCAGTGCATTCATCACCGTGATCAGCAGCTGCCCCGGCCAGAACGGCTTCACCAGGTAGCCGTGGACGCCGTGCACGCCGAGGCCAAACGCTTCCCTGGCGACCTCCGGATCATCCTTGTCGGTGACCAAGACCACAGCGGCCTCGGGATGCTCTTCGGTGATCTTTTCGGCCAGGGCCAGCCCTGACCCGCCCAGCATCTGGAGGTCGCACAACGCGAGCTGGAAGGAGGTGGAGGCAAGCTTTTCATGAGCCTGAATGACGGTGCCGGCGAACTCGCACCGGTATTGCCCTCCCAGTGAACGATCGACCAACCTCAGCATCTCCGGCTGGTCGTCCGTAATCAGAATGCGAGCCAACCCTCGCCTTGGGGCCACCTCAAACCGCTCGGGCGTCGAGCTGTTCGGGCCGGCTCTGGCTGCGTTTCCCACAGGACTCAACGGGTGCCTACTCCACCGGTGGAAGTTGCCTAAGTCGGTTGCATCCGGACTTAGCTAGGTGACAAACGGTAGGGGCTTTGACACTCGAAAGCAACCTCACTGTGGGTACACATTGGGGTTTGTCGTGCGGTACTTCGTATTTCTACCGTTTACTTATTAGCCCCTTTGGGGGATATCCACGCACCTCATACCTTCGGGGGATTGTGCTGCTCGACTGTGGCCGTAAGGGTGGCGATTGGCAAGCGGCAGGCCACTAGTCAGACCCAGCCCCTTGTTTTCATTGGTGTCACCCAGGTCCCCTAGGTCAGACCCCCAGCCCGACCTAGGGGGCCACAAAGAACGCGGCTGCCTCTTCACCTGTTAGCTCCGCCTAACCACACCTGACCATGTTGCGGCCTGCGTTCTTGGCTTCGTAGAGAGCCATGTCTGCCCGGAGAAGCGCTCGGCGCACATCGTCCTCCAGCATGGCCACGCCGAGGCTCGCGGTTACCGAGGCATCGGAGCCGGCGACCTGCACTCGCGCACGCACGCGCTCAGCCAGAACCTCCGCCTCGCTCAGATCGGTGTGGGGCAGAAGGGCGGCGAACTCATCGCCGCCGAAGCGAGCGACGAAGTCTCCTTCGCGAAGCTCCCCGGCGATCGCCTGGGCGATCAAAGCAAGAACTCGATCTCCAGCCTCATGGCCCCCAGAGTCGTTGACAGGCTTGAACCCGTCCAAATCGATCATCAGGACAGCAAGCGGCTTGGCGTCGGAGAAGTCGCTGAGACGCGCCGCGCGATCCTCGAACGCGCGGCGGTTGGGCAGTCCGCTGAGCGTGTCGGTGTAGGCGAGGTCCCTGTAGGTGTTCGCCTGGCGAGCCAGATCCCGCGCCAGATCGGCCGTCTCGGCGGCGATTCCGGAAAGGTGCCGCTCGACCGAGCCACCATCCCTCGCCGTTTCACCGGACACCGCCGGGTCGATGCCCCGCGGGTCGCCGCCTGCATGGATGCGTTTGGGAACTGGCTCGCGGGGCGCGGAAGAGTCCTTGGGGGGCGGGGCCGCGACGTCGAGGGCGGCTTCGACCATTCCCAACAGCTGCTCGAGATCCCGGACCAGTACCGCTCCATCGTCCCTCTTACGCGGTCGGGCGCCCTGGCCTCCGAACAGTACGACCAGGCTCGGATCGAGATGCTGGATCTTGGCGATAGCCCGATCGAGGGCTGGGATCGAGCCCGGCATCGTCGCCGACAAACCGACCAGATCGGGGGCGCGAGCTGCTACGGCCTGGAGCAGATCGTCGGTAGGAACATCGGCCCCGAGGTAGATCGTCTCGTATCCAGCCAACTCGACGACATCGGCAGCCATTCTCAGTCCGAGGGCGTGCTGCTCACCCTCTACTCCGGCCATCAGTATCCGCCCCGGCCTGGACTTATGGCCGAGACTGGGCCCGTAGACGCCGGCCATGACCTGATGGGTGAGCGCGGTCGCGAGATGCTCATCGGCAACGGAGATCTCCCCCCGACTCCAGAGCTCGCCGATCCGCCACATCGCCGGCGCGATCACCCTTTGGTAGAGGCCCGCGACACCCATGCCCTCGCCCAGCGCCTGCCTGGCCACCCGCCCAGCGCCTCCGCCGTCGGCAACAGTAAGCGCATCCTGATAGGTATGGGAGAGGCGGCGGGTCACCCGATCAACCTCACGTCGTGACGGAGCCTCGGTGCGCTCCGTTGAGGAGTTCACAGTCACATCAGAGTACCCCCGTTTAATGAGATGCGTCGGAAAACAGTCCGGTATTCAACAGTATGCCTTGCATCCTGAAGGTTGCACCCATTAGAGTACGCCGATCACCGCGTAATGGGTTGGAGCCGAGGAGGTGGTGGTGGCTACGCCTGATCCGCCCACTGAGGAAGGTAACTCGCAACTCTTCATGGACGGCGACTCTGGTCCGCAGGCAGCGATGAGGCTGCGGACGGCGCTCGAGCGCTCGCGACACCCAATGCTGATCGCCGACGACCAGCGACGCTGGGTGACCGGGAATGCCGCCGCCTGTGAGCTCCTGGGAATCGCTTGGGAGGAGATCCCCTGGCGCACGATGGACGATTTCACGGCCCCGAGCGAGCGCAAGCGGCTCGAGGAGCAATGGGGGGCCTTCCTGGCCAGCGGTGGCGCGGAGGGGTGGTATCAGCTGTACGTTCCAGACCGCGGCCCGATGCCGGTCGAGTTCAGTGCGACCGCCAACGTACTGCCGGCTCGCCACCTCTCGGTCTTCATTCCGCCGGATGAGACTTCCGCTGCGCAGGCAGGGAGCGCCTTGGCCCATGAGACCCCCTGGGCGCCCGTCGCGGTGGAGGGGAGCGGCAGGCTGCAGCTCAGTGAGCGTGAACGTGAAGTCATGACCTTGGTGGCCTCCGGGCTGCAGAGCGGTGAGATTGCATTGCGTCTGTTCCTCTCGCCGGAGACGGTCAAGTCCCATGTCCACAACGCGCTGGCCAAGCTCGGAGCACACACGCGTGCCCATGGTGTCGCGATCGCGCTGGTCACTGGGCAGATCACCTGGGAGGTTTAGTCGAAAGGTCCTCCGCTGGCTTCTTCTGACTAACCCGTCCGGGGGAAATCCACCACACCTCATACATCCGGGGGATTGCACTACTCGGACGGCGCAGCAATAGTCGCTGGCATGAGACGTACGGTGCCAAAGATCAGCATTGCTGCCGTTGCTCTTATTGCGGCCTTGACCCTTGCAAGCGCCTCGCAGGCAGCGACGTCGGTGGGGCTCGGAACGGCAGACAGCTTTGCGGTGTTGGCCGGAGCCGGGGTTACCAACACGGGGCCGAGTGTGATCAACGGTGATCTCGGTACCTCTCCGACGCCGGCTGTCACCGGCTTCGGCGGGGCGCCGAACGGAACGGTCAACGGGGCGATCCACCAGGCCGATGCCCTCGCCGGGCAGGCCCAGGCCGATCTGACCACCGCCTACAACAACGCGGCCGGCCAGGGACCAGTTATCACGCTGGCCACCGAGCTCGGCGGCCAGACCCTGACCCCCGGCGTCTACAACTCCGAATCGGGAACCTTCGGCATCACGGGGACGCTGACGCTGAACGGACAGGGAAATCCCGATGCCGTATTCATCTTCAAGACGGCATCCACGCTGATCACCGCATCGGCCTCCCAGGTGCTGATGATCAATGGTGCTCAGCCCTGCCACCTCTTCTGGCAGATCGGCTCGTCGGCGACGCTCGGCACCAACTCCGCCTTCGCCGGAAACATCTTGGCCCTGGAATCGATTCAGCTGGGTAGCGGCGTCACCGTACTCGGCAGGTTGCTCGCCCGCAACGCCTCGGTCACGCTGATCAACGACACCGTTACGCGCGCCGACTGCGCGGTCTCCGGATCCGGGGGTGGCGGAGGCGGCGCAGGAGGCGGAGGCGAAACCGGCAGTGGTGGGGGTGGCGAAACGGGTGGTGCTAAAGGTGGCGGAAAAAAAGGCGGTGGATCTGGTGGCGGCAGTGGCGGGCCACCGAACGTGCAGATCACCGGAGTCCCCAACTCCGGTGAAGGGAATGGCGGCCCCCCGGGTGGCGGCGCGCCCTGTACCAACCGTGGATTCAGGGCCAAGATCAGGATCCACAGCCAGGTACGGATGCGCAAGGTCAGTGTCTACCTCGACGGGAAGCTGATCAAGCGGAGCACCGCCAAACGGTTCTCGGTCTGGATCGGCGTCGTCGGCCTGCGCGCCGGGCGTAACACGATCCGAGTGGTGGCCGTCGATCGCAGAGACCGACGCGATACCGCGACCCGGACCTTCCGTCGCTGTGACCGGGTTGCTCCGAGCCCAGATTTCACGGGCTGAGCATGGCGGCTTTAGCTTTCCTGGTAGTGGCTCTCCTACTTCCGGCAGCAGCCACTGCAGCAAGCGTCCCCGGCGCCCACGGCAGTACTCGCCTCTCGAACGAGTGGACCTTCACGCGCTGGGCGCACCCGGTGCGGAGGGACCCGATCCGCTGGCTGCCGACCCCACATGCAAGGAGGATCGTGCGGACCCACTATCTCACCGAGGACGGGTTCCCGGAGGTCTATCCGGTCCTGCGCAGCTGGAAGGACCCCAAGCTGCACACCTGGCTCAAGGTTCGAATTCCGATGCGCCCGAACGGCAGGACGGGGTGGGTTCGTCGCTCGGCCCTCGGCCCCTACTTCCGGGTTCGAACCGTGCTCGTCTTGGTGCGCCAAAAGCTGCACGCCACCCTCTACAAGCGGGGCCGCCAGATTTGGAGCGCTCCGGTCGGGATCGGCAAGCCGGGCACCCCCACGCCGGTGGGGCGCTTCTGGATCCGCGAGAAGTTCAGGACGCCCGACCCCGACAGCCTCTACGGGCCGGTGGCGTTCGGCAGCAGCGACTACTCCGTTCTCAGTGAATGGCCCGGCGGCGGGATCATCGGCATTCACGGCACCAGCGAACCCTCGTTGATCCCCGGCCGCCCGTCCCACGGCTGCATTCGGGTCCGAAATCGGGCGGTGCGTCGACTCTGGCGCCTGATGCCGATCGGTACGCCGCTTCTCATTCGATCGGGGACGTGAAGATGGAACGCGCCCTGGCCCGAGACATGCACGTGTACTCGACTTTTTCAGACGGTCAGAACACGATCGAGGAGAGCGTCGCGGAAGCCGAGCGGATCGGCTTGACCGAGCTCGTTTTCGCCGACCACGTGCGGTTCGACTCCAGGTGGATACCCGACTATGTCGCGGCGGTGAGCAAGTGCAGAGAACAGACGTCGGTTGTACTGCACTGTGCAGTGGAGGCGAAAATTCTCGACAGCTACGGCCGCCTCGACCTGCCTCGCAAGTTGAAGGGGGTCGATGCCGTGTATGCGGTCAGTCATCAGGCACCTTCGCCCGACGGACCGATGAATCCCCGTTCAACTCGCGAACGAATCGAAGCAGGGAAACTTGACCCTCAGATGATTCTCAGCTGGATGGTCGCCGGGACGACCGCCGCGCTCCACCGCCACGAACACGTCGTGATCGCGCATCTGTTCAGTGCTCTCCCCTCGCTCGGTCTGAGTGAGGGAGACGTGCCGGCGGAAATGGTCGATTCACTGGTGATCCAGGCGGCCGAATCCAATGCCCGGATCCTGGTCGACGAGCACTGGAGATGTCCGACGGTACGCACTCTGCGGCCATTTCTGCGATATGGCGTCCCGGTGCTGCTGGGCACCGGAAGTAAAAATTGCGAGACCCTCGGTCGTTACGAGTATTGCGCCGACATCGTGAACGAAATGCCTGAGCCTGATTTGGCAAGGGCCGGTTGAGCAGGAGTAACCATGATCAATCGCCCCCACACCCCCGTAGGCCATGAGCGGTTGCGAGGCTGGCCGACGCCTTCGATTGTCGTCGCCGTAGCGGCCCTGTTCGCTGTACTCGGCGGAACGGCGGTCGCGGCAAACAGCCTGATCCACGCAAGGGACATCGCTCCAGGCGCAGTCACCAGTAGGGCCATAAGGAACGGTGGGGTCGAGCCCAGTGACCTGAGCGCCAGGACGCGGGCGTTACTCCACGTCGGCAGGGTCAACACGGGACCGAAGGGCGAGACTGGTTTAGCCGGAGCGCCCGGCACGAACGGCCCCAATGGCGCCAACGGCGCCAACGGTCCGAACGGCGTCGATGGGACCAACGGCACTGACGGTGCCAACGGCGTCAATGGGGTTGACGGGACGAACGGTGTCAATGGAATTAATGGAGTCGCCGGGACCAACGGCACCAACGGCCTCAACGGCACCAACGGCACCAACGGCGCTAATGGCGGCAACGGCGTTGACGGGACCAATGGTGTCGACGGCACCGACGGCACGGATGGCACCATCGCGCCCCTGTCAGCCAAACAGGGCCTGACGCCCCTCCCCACCGCCAGCCCGCCGACCACCGTGGTCGAACTCGCTGTTCCGGCAGGCAACTATGTCGTGCTCGCGAAGACGCAGCTATCCCACACGGGAGCTGGCGACAGTATTGATTGCACGCTGAAAGCAGGGGGCGCCACCATCGACCAGATCGCGATGAAGACGCTTCCCGCGCTTGCCGCGATACCGGTGTCGATGCAGGCTGTGACCACGACCGGCTCCCCGTCCCAGCTGAGCGTCGAGTGCAAAGTTCAGGTTGCCAACGGGACGGCCAACTTCAGCAGCCTGATCGCGGTTCCGACCGGCTAAGCCGTGCAACCTCCAACCACGGCTCAAAAGTGGACCTGCGACGGCTGCGGGGTAACGGCAAGTCGCCCCTCGACGGGCAACCGGCCGCTCAACCCAGCTGCTGCAAGGGCGACGGTCGCATCGCCTCTGCCTGCGGCACGTCCACTTCGACTGTGACCGCCGTCCGCCGCAGACTCAACGCAGCCGATCGGATGACCCTTTAGCGGCGGCGGCCTCAACGGCGATGGCCGGCCAGCGCTGCGCTTCCACGATCTGCGCCTATGCAGATCAGCGGACCAGCGAAACGACGCCGCGCCTCATCGCCGCACGATGGCTCTTTCACCGAGCGATGATCGGGAATCCCCCGCTGACGAAGGCCCCCGCTCGACAGGGGCCTGCATCTGGGCGATGTAGTCGGTCAGCGCCGGCCTGCGGTCCCTAGCATCCATACGGTGACGTATGGACCCAGAGAAGGCGGTCGCATCCCGAACTCCGAGCACGAGTCTCAGCCCTGGCGGATCCACGCGATCGTGCCGGACTTCACCCTCGAGGACGTCTGGGCGCTGCCTGCGGTGGGCGGCGCCGAGGAGTTCCCGGCGCTGCTGGAGATGGCCGGCTCGCTCGACCCCACCGAAGCGGACTCGCGGGCGACCCGGGCGCTGTGGCAACTCCGCGACCTGCTCGGCAAGCGGTTCGGCCTCGGCGGGATCCACGTCGAGGACGGGGCCGGGCCGGACGCCGTCGGCGAGCTGCCGATTCCCGGGAGCGCCGCCACCACCCTGGCCGATCGCCTGCCCGACGATCTGCGCGACACGACCGCCGGCGCCGACTTCGGCTCCCTCCCCTTCAGCCCCCTCTACCGGACCGACCGGGAGGCCGCCGCCGAGATCTCGAACAGGACCGTGCACGGCGTCGCGCACTTCGCCTGGGTCGAGGAGGGCGGTGGCCGCTACCGCGGTCAGATGGCCGTCTACGTCAAGCCGCGCGGCCTCCTCGGCCGCGCCTACATGGCCGCGATCAAACCGTTCCGCTACCTGATCGTCTACCCCGCCCTGATGCGCGAATTCGGGCGAGCGTGGCAAACGCGATAGCGGAGATGGGTGACGCCGGAACCGTCTAGGACACGCCATCGCGGTCTCGACGCCGGCAGGTACCCCACCCGGGTAGCCGGAGAGCGCAGGGGGTACCTGCATGAGCATGGGAGACCCCTGGAGCGCCCGCTTCGCCCTGCCGCTGATCGCCGCGCTCGCGATCCTGCTCGTCGCGCCGGCGGCCGCCGCGGCGGCACCAAGCTGCGGCGAAGGGCCGGAAACCGTCGGGACGACGATCGTCGGCACGCCGTGCGCCGACACGATCCGCCTGCCCCGCAACGTCACCACGGTGTTCGGCGAAGGCGGGGACGACGTGCTCTACGGGCAGCGCGGCAACGACAGCCTCTTCGGCGGCGAAGGTGCGGACCGGCTCTACGGGGGCGTCGGCGACGACCGGCTGCGGGGCGGGCCGGGGGACGACCGGCTCTTCGGCGGCTTCGGCGCCGACTCGCTCGACGGCGAGGGCGGCAACGACCTGGCGCGCGGCGACGCGACGGTTGACGCGCTCGGCGACTCGGGCGGCGGCAGCGACACCCTCAGCTTCGCGACGGGGGTGACGCCGGGCTTCTCCAACTCCGGCTCCTTCTTCACCGACGCCGGCTTCCCGGCGGGCGCCGAGGGCCGCGGCGTCTACGTCGACCTCGGCGAAGGCTTTGCCAACAACGGCCTCGCGCCCTCGGGCGGCGGCGTCGACCAGCCACTCGAGCCGGCAACCGATTTCGGCAGCTTCGAGACCGTGATTGGCACCCCCTTCCCCGACTACCTGGTCGGCACCGCCGGCGCCGAGACCTTCTACGGCGGCGGCGGCGCCGACCTGATCGACGGCGATGGTGGCGGCGACGTCGCCCACGGCGGGGCCGACAATGACGGCTGCGTCGAAGTCGCGACCGAGGACTGCGAGCTCTCCGGCGAGGAAATCGACCTCCGCGACCCTGGCGCGATCGCCGTCGGCGTCATGGCCCCGGGTGCCGCCGGCGGACCCGCCGTCTACCTGACGGGCAGCAGCGAAGACGACCGGGTGACGGCGAGCTACGCGGCGGGGGCGGTCACCTTCTCACTGGCGGCCGGCAGCGAGGGACAGTTCGAAGCGGGCACCGCGGGCGGCTGCGGCGCGCCGAGCGGGGGGTCGGTCTCGTGCCCGGTGCCAGCGACGCCGGACTCGATCCTGATCTCCGGGCTCGACGGCGACGACATCCTCACCGCGCCCGGCCTGCCGGAGACCACCGCGCTCGTCGAGCTCGGGAACGAAGGCGGCGACAGCCTCACCGGTGGCGAGACCGAAGACGCACTGATCGACGGCGCCGGGAACGACTCCGTGAGCGCCGCCGGGCGCGACGACGCGCTGCCGAACAACGGCGGCGCCGATCAGCTTCACGCCGGGCCGGGCGAGGACCTGTTCATCTCCAACGCGGTCTGCGACGCCGACGTCCTCGACGGCGGCCCCGACCGCGACAACGCCAACTGGGCCAACTTCGGCTCGGCGGTCGCGATCGACATGTCACAGCAGGCCGCTGGTCTGGTCGGAGCGCAGGGGGAGCCGCACTGCACCAATCCCAGCCTGCTGACCACCCTGCAGGCGGTCGAGGACGTCGAGGGCACCGATGCCGGCGACAACCTCGTCGGCAACGGCAGCGACAACCAGCTTCTGGGCCGCGGCGGGCCGGACAACTACCTCGCCGGCGCCGGCAACGACTTCCTGCTGGCCAATTCCGGCGACTCCGACCCGACCGTCGACTGCGGCGAGGGCTTCGACACGGCGCTGATCGACTTCGCCCCCCTCAGCGACGGCCCGCCGGTCGGCTGCGAGTCGGTCGAAGAACGCGCCCCTAACAGCTTCCGCCCGCCCGACACGCCGCCCGGGCCGGAACCCGAATCGGTGCCGCAGCCCCAAGCCGCGCCGCCTCCCCCTCCCCCGCCTCGCGACCGCACCCCACCCGCGACGCGCCTGCGGCGCCATCCGGCGGCGCTGCTCCTCGCTGCGGGCCCGCGCCGGCGCGTCGCCTTCGGCTTCGCGTCCTCAGAGCTGGGGTCGAGATTCCGCTGCAAGCTCGACCGCCAGCCCTGGCGTCCCTGCCGCCCACCGCGCGCCTACCTCGTCCGGCCCGGCCGCCACGCCTTCCGCGTCTTCGCGATCGACGCCGCCGGCAACCGCGACCGCACCCCGGCCCTGTTCCGCTTCAGGGTGCGGTAAGGCGCTTTTGCGTCCTCATGGTTCGCAAAAGCGCCTATCGCTCAGTTAACCGAAGCGCCCCGTCAGCCGCAGGATCGGGATCGTGCGGCCGGCTTGGGCCGCGCTGCGCCGGTAGGACTCGAACGGCGGGAAGACGTTGTCGGCGAGCGCCCAGAGACGGGCGCGCTCGGCCTCGTCGGTGACGACTTCGGCCCGATAGGGGTGGCCGTTGAGCTTCACCTCGGGGTTGGCGCGGGCGTTGTAGAACCAGGCGGGGTGCTCGGGCAGGCCGGCCTTGGAGGCGACGATCGTCGGCCGCTCGCCATCGTGGAAGTAGATGACGCCGTTGCGGCGCGGCTCGCCGGAGCGGGCGCCGGTCGTCTCGAGCAGGGCGGTGGGGATGAAGGCGCCGGTGCCGAGGCGGCCGCCAGTCGCCCGCAGCAGGTACGGATCGACGCGCCATCCGATCGTCCGCGAAAGCCAGAACCCGAGCCGGGTGGCGGTGAACCGGGCCCAGGCGTTGTAGAGGCGCCCGCGCGGGCGGCTTGGGTCGACCCGGCGCAGGTTCCCGGCGGTAGGAGTCATCACGCGAGGACCTGCCATCCGCCGAGCCTAGTCCAGCCGTCGATCGGGCATCGCCTACTTTTCTATCTGTTCTCCCAGCCGCTCGTTGGCCTCCCGCAGCTCCGGAGTCATCTGCTCCTCGAAGTCCTCGAGCTCGGCGATCTGGCGCAGTTCGATTTCGGTGCCGCCGTCGAAGGGGGCTTTTTCGAGCCAGGCGATCGCGTCCTCGCGCGAGTCGCACTCCCAGAGCCAGTAGCCGGCGACGAGCTCCTTGGACTCGGCGAAGGGGCCGTCGGTAACGGTCCGCTCCGCGCCGTCGAAGCGGATCCGGGCACCCTGGGAGGCCGGGAGCAGGCCGTCGCCGCCGACCATCACGCCCGCTTTGACGAGCTCCTCGTTGTAGCGGGTCATCGCTTCTAGGAGCTCGGTGCTGGGCTTCTCGCCCGCCTCGGACTCGGGGCTGCCGGGGACCAAAACCATGAAACGCATCGCTGCCTCCTCATTGTCGAAAGGTGTCTTCTATCTACCCGACGAACGAGCCGGGCGGAAATCGACACGACCGCGTCAGAGGATCGCCAGCTGGCGGTTGCGCTCGAGGTCAAGCAGGGCCTGCTTGCGCTCCAGGCCGCCGCCGTAGCCAGTCAGAGAGCCATCGGCGCCGATCACGCGATGGCAGGGGAGGACGATCGAGATCGGGTTCTGGCCGTTGGCGGCGCCGACGACGCGGGCGCGCTGCCACGGCTCCACGTCGGTGTTGAAGAGCGACGGGTCGATTTTCGCCGCCTGCTCGCCGTAGCTCGCGGTCTCTCCGTAGGGGATCTCCAGCAGCGCTCGCCAGACGGCCTTCTGCAACGGAGTGCCGTGGGGGTCGAGGGGAAGGTCGAACTCGCGCTGCTCCCCCGCGAAGTAGGCGTCGAGCTGCTGGGTCACCGCGGGCATCGGCCGCTTCGGCGCCTTGGCGGGGACCTGGAACCGCCCCGGAAAGTTGAGGTCGGTGAGTCCCCGCGGGCCGGCGACCAGGGTCAGCGGCCCAATCGGGCTCTCGTAAACGGTCCAGTGAATCCCAATCTCGCTCATATATGTAGAACGCTTGACGGGGCGGGAACGTGAGGTCGGCTATGCCGCTCGCGTCAGCTTGCGGCGGCGCGGCAGCTCGATCAGCTTCCCCGGTTCCGCATAGACGGGCTCGAAGGCGCTGACCGAGAGCACCACGTAGCTGTAGCCGCAAGGGCAGACCTCGCGGTCGACGTCGTCGAGGGCCTCGACCACGACCTCCGACTCCTCATCACAGCCTGAACAGGCGACGCGCACTTGCCACATGAGGCCGATGGTGGCGCGCCCGGCGGACGTACCCGCGCGACTGGGCGCGACCTTGCGTCGGCAGACAGGCGCCTTTGCGTCCTCCTGGTTGGGAAACGCGCCTCGACTACCCTCTCTCCCGTGAACGTCCTGATCGCGGCCGACATGGAGGGGATCGCCGGGATCGAGGACTACGGCGACTGCCTTCCCTCACACCCCGCCGCCTACGCGCGCGGGCGGCGGCAGATGACCGACGAGGTCCTGGTCGCGATCGAAGCCCTGCGCGCCGGCGGGGCCGAGACGATCTCGGTCGGCGACTGGCACATGGTCGGCACCAACATCGAACGCGAGCGGATGCCGGCGAGGGTCGAGGTGCGGCCGATCGCCGACCTCGCCCTGACGGAGGCCGAACCCTCGATGGCCAAGGCCCACGGCGGCCCGCTCGACGCAGTGGCGATGATCGGCCACCACGCCCGCACCCCGAGCCCGAAGGGCTTCTGCTCCCACACCTTTATATGGGGGATGGAGGTCCTGCTCGGCGGCGACTCGCTGAGCGAGACCCAGACCTACGCCCAGGCCCTGAGCGCCGAGGGCATCCCGATCCTCGTCGCCGCGGGGGACCGCTGGCTGTTGGAGGAGATGCGCGAGGGCGAGCTCGGCAGCGCCCGCCTGGTGACCACCAAGGAGGGCGAAGGCCGCGCCAGCGCCAGCTCGGTCGAGCCCGCCGAGGCCCACGTCGCCCTGCGCGGCGCAATCGCCGGCGCCCTCGCCGCGCCGCTCGAGCCGCCGCCGGCGCGCGACTACCCGGCCGAGCTCGTGATCAAGGTCGAGGGCGCCGAGATCGCCCGCACCACCGTCCCCGACCCCGGCGACCTCCTCACCGAGATCGCCACCGTCTTCCGCACCAGCCAGGTCTCCAAGGAGTACCGCCAGCTGGCCAAGCTCCTGCCGTCCGAGCACGACTCCCGCCTGCGCGCCCTCCAGCGCCGCGCCGGCAGCCTCCTTGCCACCCCGGTGATGCGTGGCAAGGAGCGCGAGTGGCTCGCGGCTGAGTAGGACTCGAGTCCACCTCTCTCCTTCGAGTCGGCACCACGGGAGTAGAGATCGCAGTTCTGAGAAGCTTCCCTGGTGACCGACCAGGACGCCTTGCTGCAAAGGAGAATCTTCAACTGGTCGCAGGGGCTGCCCGAGTGGCAGCGCGGCCTGATGCGGAAGCTCTGCGACGGCCCCCTCGACGAGGCGGGGCGGGCGGCGGTGCTCGCCGTGCTCTGCGGCGATCCAGACGCGCCGGACCTGCCGCCGCTGGAGCTGGCGAACCTGCCCGCTGACGAGGCCGAGCATGGGGTCGTCGAGCTGCGGGAGATCCGCAACCTGCGCAACGTCAACCGGCTGGCCGGCGGACAGAAACTTCGCTTCGGCCCCGGCCTGAACATCGTCTTCGGCGAGAACGGCACCGGCAAGAGCGGCTACGGACGGCTCTGCCGCCGGGTCTGCCGCGCGGCCGAAGTCGGCGAGGTGCTGCACGACGTCTTCGATCCCGGCATGGCCGAGGCACCGCAGACGGCCGAGTTCGTCCTCGCGGTCGACGGCGACGAGCGGCTGCTGGAGGTCGACCTGAACGGCGAGGCGCCGCGGATCCTCTCGGCGATGACCGCCTTCGACGCCGGCTGCGCCGAGGTCAGCATCGCCAAGGCGAGCACCATCGAACACACGCCGCGGCCGCTGCGCTTGCTGAAGGAAATGGCTGAGGCGCAGGACGAGCTGGCGGAAGTGCTGGCGCAGCGGATCGCCGCCCGGCGCGAGTCGATACCGCCGCTGCCGGGTGAGATCACCGAGGAGGAAGCGAGGGCCTTCGAACCGCTGGACGCGGCCGAGCTCGCCGAGCTGGCCGAGTTGGAGAGCGCCGCGGCGACGATCGCCGCCGACCGCAGCGAGGAGCTCGAGCGCGCGGCCCGCAAACGGGCGGGCACGGTGAAGCAGGCGGTAGCAGAGCTGCAGGGCGCCTGGGACCGCCTCGACGACGAGGCGCTGGCCGAGATCGCCGAGCTGCGCGCCCGGCTGGCCCGCGCCTCCGCCGCGGTCGATCAGCTCGCCGCCGAAGCCTTCTCCGACCAGCCGCAGCCGGGGACCGGTGGCGAGGCCTGGCGAGAGATGTGGGAGGCGGCGCGGCGCTTTGTCGAAACCGGCGGCTCCGAGTTTCCGGACGAGAGCGAGGACGCGATCTGTCCCGTCTGCCAGCAGCGCCTCGGTAGCGAGGCCCACGAGCGGATGCACCGCTTCGAGGCCTTCGTCTCCGGCGAGCTGCGCGAGCAGGTCCGCTTGGTCGACCGGGCGCTGACCGAGCGGCTCGAAGGCCTGCCGGATCTGGAGAAGATCCTCCACGTCGCCGAGGTCGCGGTCGCCACCGGGGGCGACCACCTGCAGGCGACAGTGGACGCCGCGCTCGGGGCGCTCGCCGACCGCCTCGCGATCGCGACCGGGCAGGCCGAGCCGCACCCCGGCCGGGCCCTCGACCTCGCGCCGCTGCGCGACTTCGTCGCGGTGCAGGTCGCCGAAGCCGAAGGGTTCGCCGTCCTCCGCAACCGCGACGAGCGCGAGCGGATCGAGCGCCGACTGGATGAGCTGCGCGCTCGCCGGCAGGTCGAGGAATTGCTCGCCGACGTGCGCGAGCACCTGGGGGCGCTGGAGGCAATCACCGCCTGGGAAGAGGCGCGGGCGCAACTCTCCACCCGGCGGATCTCCCAGCGGATCGGCGAGCTGAGCAGGCTGGCGATCACTGGCCGGCTGAAGGAGGCGGTCGCGGAGGAGATCGAGGAGCTGGACCCGATCGCCGACCGCGTCGAGCTGACGGCGCTGACCAGCAAGGGGAAGCCGGCGGTCCGCTTCAAGCTCCGCAGCGAAGGGCGGGAGAAGGTCGGAAACGTGCTCAGCACCGGCGAGCAGACGGCGCTCGCGACCGCCTTCTTCCTCGCCGAGCTGCGGGTCAGCAACGAGCGCAGCGCGATCGTCCTCGACGACCCGATCTCCTCGCTCGACCAACAGCGCCGCGAGCACCTGGCCACGCGGCTCGCCGAAGAAGCTCGCGAGCGCCAGGTCGTCGTCCTCACCCACGACCTCGTCTTCGTCGCCTACCTGTTGGAGAAGGCCGAAGAGCTCGATTTGGAGCTGCACTCGCAGGCGCTAACCCGTGCCAACGGCGAGGTCGGTGTGGTTGGCTCCGACCTCCCGTGGCAGGCCCGCTCGCCGATGGAACGCCTGAGGGCGCTGCGGCACGAGCTGAAGAGCGAGCTGCGCCCCCTCTACAAGGGCCGCGACTCCGGGTACGAGCGGCGGGCGGAGAGCTGGCTGCTCGACCTACGCAGGGCGTACGAGCGACTGATCGAGATCTACCTCCTGAACGGGGTGATCGAGCGGCAGGCGCTGCCGATCCGCGTCCAGAAACTGCACGGCATCCGCTGGACGCCCGAGCTCGCCGAGGAGATCGACGTCGCGATGCGCGAGGTCTCCGGCGGCGCCCACCAGGAGCCGCTCGGTCGCCAGGGCCCCTCGCTGACGCGGCTGGAAGCGCTCCTCGACAAGTTCGCCGATTTCTGCGAGCGGACGAAGCCGGGAAGCAAGCGCGGAACCGAGAGCGTCTCCGCTCAGGAGCCCGTGCCCTTGCGCTCGCGGTAGCGGCGCGTCTTCTCGCGGTTGCCGCAGACGTCCATCGAGCACCAGGTGCGGGAGTGGTTGCGGGTGGTGTCGTAGAAGGCCCACTGGCAGTCGTCGACGGTGCAGGCCTTGAGCCGCGGCCAGGCCCCGAAGGACTGGAGGCGCTCGATCGCGAGCAGGAGGCGGGCTTCGAAGCCGCTGAGGCCCGAGCGCGCGGGGGTGAGCTCGAGCCTGCCGTCGGCGGCGAAGGTGGTGCGGATCCGGGTGCGCTCGGCGGCTTCGCGCAGGGGGACCAGGTCGCCGCCGCCGACCTCCTCGCCGTTGTTGATCAGCATCAGCGCCCGCAGGGACTCGCGCACGGCAAGGGTCCGGGCGACGTCTTCGCGGTCGAGATCACCCGGGAAGTCGCCCGTCTTCTCGGCGATCCAGGCTTCCAGCGGCCCGGAATCGGCAATCAAGTCGGTGTCCTCCTCGACGTCGCGGGTGTTGACGAAATCGACGAGGAAGTTGGCCTCGGAGGCAATCGCAGCTTTGTTAAGCGGGGTTGACACCTGCTAATTAGTTTAGCTAGTGTTGAAGACACTGGCAAACTGCTTTAGCCAGTGTCGCAACTACCAGAAGGAGGCAATCATGAGATTCCTCGCGAGCTTCACCATCGCCAACGCCGCCGAGTCCCAGCGCCGCCTGCGGGAAATCGCCGAGCGCGATCGCCAGGTCCGGCAGCATCCCCGTCACTGACGATGCTCGGAGAAGAGCTGCGGCCGGGTCTCTGGCGCTGGACCGCCCACCACGAGGAGTGGAAGAAGGAGGTAGCGGCGTTCGCAGTGGCCACCGATGGCGAGCTGGTCCTGGTCGACCCGCTGCTGGTCGGCGAGCACTGGGACCAGCTCGAGGGCGAGCTCGGCGGCCGCCGGCTGCACGTTCTGCTGACGATCCACTGGCACGCGCGATCGGCCGCCGAGGTCGCCAACCGCTTTCCTGACACCCATATCTGGGCTCATTCGCGGAACCGGGCGGCGGTGGCCAGGCGCGCGTCAGTCACCGATGTCTTCCGCGTCGGCGACGAGCTGCCCGCCGGGCTGGTCGCCCTCGAGGCGCGGCCCCGCAGCGAAGTTCTCCTCTGGGAGCCGCGCTCGCGGGCCCTGATCGCCGGCGATGCCCTGCTCGGCGACGGCGAAAGGGGCGCCGGCCTCCACACCTGTCCGGCATCCTGGCTGCCGCAGTCAACCGACCTCGAAGATCTGCGCGGCGCGCTCCGTCCCGCTCTCGACTTACCGATCGAGCTTGTGCTCCCGTCCCACGGTGCCCCGGTTCTCAGCGGGGCCAAGGAGGCGCTTGCCCTGGTGGCGACGCCAGCGGCGCCTGTACCGTCTCCTACCGAGTGGGTGAGCCCCGAGAACCACAGAACGTCGCCCTAGGCCGGGCGATCCGAAAGCTTCGGGAAGAAGCTGGCCTGTCCGAGGAGGAGCTGGCCGAGCGGGCGCAGATGCCGGTCGGCGAGCTGCGCCAGGTCGAGGCGGGGGACGTCGACGCCGACTGGGGGACGCTGCGCCACATCGCCTATGGGCTGGAGACGAGCCTGGCCGAGGTGTTCCGGCTAACCGAGTTCGATCACGCCGAAGAGCAGCAGCAGGATCAGGGTCACCACGGCCGAGACGAGTAAGGACCCGGCGCAGCCGAGGTTGTTCGAAAAGAAGAGGAACACGGAGGCCTTCTACCCCCGAAGCCGCTCCTTCAGCCACAGGAGGGCGATTACCGTCGTCGCGTCGCGGATATCCGGCAGTGCCCGATCGATCTCCGCCAGCGGCAGGCGGACGATCTCAATCTCCTCGTCGTCGTCGCGCTCGCCGCTGGCCGGCGAGAGGCCGGTCGCCGCGAAGATCGTCACCTCCTCGGTCAGAAAGCCCGGGCTCGGATAGATGACCTGCAGCAAGCTCCAGCTCTCGGCCCGCAGCTCCGCCTCCTCGGCCAGCTCCCGCTGCGCGCACTCGAGCTCGCTCTCGCCGTCGACGTCGAGCGTCCCCGCCGGGATCTCCAGCAGCTCGTCCTCCTCGACCGCCTCGCGCGGCTGCGCAACCAGGTAGGCGAACTCCTCGTCGTAGGCCAGCACCGCGACCGAGCCGGGGTGCTCGACGACCTCCCGCTCGACCTCGGTCCCGTCGGCGCGCCGGTAGCGCTTGGCGACGAAGTCGACGTGCTTGCCCTCGTGAAGCAACTCTCGGCTGAGGAATTCCATCGCTTCTATATCTAATCGCAAAGCCATCCTAGGTCTACAACCGTGTAAATCTTTCATGCCCTGATAGATTTGCGGGAATGATTGCGCGACGAATCATTCCCGAAGTAGCGTCCTTACTTGACCAGTCACCGGCGGTGGTGCTGACCGGCCCGCGTCAAGTGGGCAAGACGACCCTCGCTCTGGAGATCGCCGCCGGGCGTCCGGCGACCTACCTCGACCTGGAGTCCGAAAGCGATCGAGCGCGGCTGACGGAGCCGGAGCTCTACTTCGCCGACCATGCCGACGAGCTGCTGGTGCTGGATGAGATTCGGCGCGTGCCCGGCCTGTTCGAAATCCTGCGCGGAGTGATCGATCGCGGTCGTCGCGAAGGCAAGGCAACCGGCCGCTTCCTCCTCCTTGGGTCGGCCTCGCTGGAGCTCTTGGCCCAGAGCGGTGAGACCCTCGCCGGGCGGATCGCCTTCGCCGAGCTCGCGCCCTTCGACCTCACCGAGGTCGGCGCCGGAGAGCTCGACCGGCTTTGGGTTCGCGGCGGCTTTCCAGAGAGCTTCCTCGCCGATGGCGACGAGGCGAGCCTGCGTTGGCGTCGCGACTTCATCCGCACCTATCTCGAGCGCGACATCCCACAGCTCGGCCCGCGGGTCCCAGCGGAGACCTTGCGGCGCCTGTGGACGATGCTGGCCCATAACCAGGCCGGGCTGCTGAACGCCGCCAACCTCGCCCGCGGGCTCGGCGTCAGTGGCGCCACGGTTGGCCGCTATCTCGACCTGATGGTCGACCTGCTGCTAGTCCGCCGCCTGCCCCCCAGGCTGGCGAACGCCGGCAAGCGACTGGTGCGATCCCCCAAGGTCTACCTGCGCGACAGCGGGCTGCTCCACTCCCTGCTCGGCATCGCCGACAAGGAGTCGCTGCTGGGGCACCCGGTCGTAGGCGGAAGCTGGGAGGGCCTGGCGATCGAGAGCCTGATCGACATCGCGGGAGAGGACGCGGAGCCGAGCTTCTACCGCACCAGCGACGGAGCCGAGATCGACCTGGTTCTCTCCTGGGCCGATGGACGCGAGTGGGCGGTCGAGGTGAAGCGGACCCTGGCGCCGAAGCTCGAGCGGGGGATGCGCTCTGCGCTCGCCGACATCGAACCCGACCGTGCCTTCGTCGTCTACCCCGGCACCGACCGTTACCCCGTGGCTGCCGGGGTCGAGGCAATCGGGTTGGCCGAGCTCTGCGGCGAACTCAGTTAGAGGTCGAGCCCAACCGAACATCCGCTTGCGTGGCTCAACCGACACGACGGATTAACCGAAAAAGCACCGGTGAGTACCGAGATCGAGCCGCGGCGGGTCGCCGGGCAGCACGTCAGGGCTGAGGCGAACCGTCGCGGATGGTTGCGGTTCCTCGGCGGCAGGTTCAAGCGCGACTACGGCGCCTGGTCCCAGGGGGCTGAAGGCGAGGAAGTGGTCGGCGAGGTCCTCGAGGGCCTGATTGCTGACGGCTGGCAGGTGATCCACGACGTCTCCTTTGGAAGAGGAAACATCGACCACGTCGTCGTCGGTCCGGGAGGCCTCTTCACGGTGGAGGTGATCGACAGGGTCCCCGCCAAGCGGGGCGGCGTGACGATTCTGCCTGCGCGGATGCTCGCTTGGTACTTCGCGCGACGCCGGCCGGCGATGTCGGTCGAGAAGGCCGATGAGATCTACGACCGCCTCTGCCTGGCGGTCGGCCAGCCGCCCTCTCCCTGAGTCAGCTCGAGGTCGGGAAGTGCAGCGATCCGGCGTCGCCGGGGCCGGCGGAGCCGGCGCTTTTCGGCCAGCGGCTGGTGATCGCCTTGCCGCGGGTGTAGAAGCGGACGCCCTCGGGTCCGTGGATGTGGTGATCGCCGAAGAGCGATTCCTTCCAGCCGCCGAAGGAGTAGAAGGCCATCGGCACCGGAATCGGGACGTTGATGCCGATCATCCCTACTTCGACCTCGCGCTGGAAGCGGCGCGCCTCGTAGCCCGAGCCGGTGAAGATCGCGGCGCCGTTGGCGAATGAGTTGGCGTTGATCAGCGCGATCGCCTCGTCGAGACTGTCGCTGCGCACCACCGAGAGCACCGGGCCGAAGATCTCGTCGGTGTAGACCGACATCTCGGTTCCCACCTGGTCGATCAGCGTCGGCCCGACCCAAAAGCCACCGCCGTCCATCTCCAGCTCGCGCCCGTCGACCGTCAGCTGCGCACCTGCCTCAGCGCCCTGGCCGATGTAGTCGACGATCCGGTCGCGCGCCTGGGGCGTCACCACCGGGCCCATTTCCGAGCCGGGGTCGAGCCCGGGCCCGACTTTGATCTCGCGCGCCCGCTGCGCCACCTCGTCGACCAGCGCGTCGCCGGACTCGCCGACCGCGACGGCAACCGAGATCGCCATGCAGCGCTGGCCAGCCGAGCCGAAGCCGGCTGCCGAGAGCTGATCGGCGGCGTAGCCGAGGTCGGCGCCGGGCATCACCACGGCGTGGTTCTTCGCCCCGCCGAGTGCCTGCACCCGCTTGCGCTTCTCGGTCGCCCGGGCGTGGACGTAGGAGGCGATCGGGGTCGAGCCGACGAAGGAAACCGCCGCCACGTCGGGGTGGTCGAGCAGCGCGTCGACCGCGACCTTGTCGCCGTGGACGACGTTGAAGACCCCGTCGGGCAACCCCGCCTCGGCGTAGAGCTCGGCGACCAGGTTCGAGGCCGAGGGGTCGCGCTCAGACGGCTTCAGGACGAAGGCGTTGCCGCAGGCAATCGCGACCGGGTGCATCCACATCGGCACCATCGCCGGAAAGTTGAACGGCGTGATCCCGGCGCAGACCCCAAGCGGCTGGCGGAAGGAAAAGGCGTCGACCGTGGTCGAGACCTGGTCGGAGTACTCGCCCTTCAAGAGCTGTGGGATCCCGCAGGCGAACTCGACCACCTCGAGGCCGCGCAGGACCTCGCCCTTGGCGTCCTCGAGGACCTTGCCGTGCTCGGAGGAGACGACCTGGGCCAGCTTCTCGACGTTGGCGTTGAGCAGCTCGCGGAAGGCGAACATGACCTTGGCGCGGCGGCTGAGCGAGGCCTGCGACCACTCCGCGAAGGCGGCATGGGCAGCGCCGACCGCGGCGTCGACGTCGGCGGCCTCGGCGAGGACGACCTCGGCCTGTTCCTCACCGGTGGCGGGGTCCCAGACGGGGGCGGTGCGGGACGAGGAGCCGCTCGTCTCCTCGCCGCCGATCCGGTGGCGGATCGTCCGCTTGGCGGTAACGGCACTCACCAGCTCATTGTGACGTGACCGGGGTCAGCGGCCCTTGGCCGCTGAGTACAGAGATCGCGTTGCGGGCGGCCAGCTCGGCCATCGCCGTGCGGGTCTCGACCGTGGCCGACCCGAGGTGCGGCGTCAGGACGGCGTTGTCGAGCTCGACCAGGCGCGGCTCGACCCGCGGCTCGCGCTCGTAGACGTCGAGCCCCGCCGCCGCGATCCGCCCCTCCGCCAGCGCCTCGGCCAGCGCCGCCTCATCGACGATCGGGCCGCGGGCGGCGTTGACGAGGACGGCGCTCGGCTTCATCGCCGCCAGCTCGGCGGCGCCGACGAGGTGGTGGGTCTCTGGGGTCAGCGGGCAGTGCAGGGTGAGGACGTCGGCCTCCGCCAGCAGCTGCTCGAGCGACATCCACTCGGCGCCAAGCTCGGCCTCGACCTCGGCGGGCGCCGGGTGGCGCGAGTGGTAGGCGATCGCCATGCCGAAGGCGCGCGCCCGCTGCGCCACTCGCCGGCCGATCCCGCCAAGTCCGACGACCCCCAGAAGTCGGCCCTGAAGCCCACTGCCAAGCATGAAGTGCATCCCCCAGTTCCAGTCGCGGCCGGAGCGGACCAGCCGATCGCCCTCGGCGATCCGCCGCGTCGCGGCGAGGATTAGGGCCATGGTCAGGTCGGCGGTAGCGTCGTCGAGGACGCCCGGGGTGTTGGTCACCACCACCCCGCGCTGGGTCGCCGCCGCGACGTCGACGTTGTCGTAGCCGACGGCGACGTTGGCGACGCAGCGCAGCTGCGGACCGGTGGCGTCGAGGAGCTCCTCGTCGACGCGATCGCCCAGCAGGGTTATGACCGCCTCGGCACCGGCGACAAGCTCGAGCAACTCGGCGCGCGGGATCGCCGTCTCCCGCTCGTCGATCCGCACCTGACCCGCCTCCCGCAGCAGCTCGAGGGCCGATGGCGGGATCCGGTTGGTGACGGCAAAAATCACGTCGCGTTTTGCTTCAGGACCAGGAGGCAGAGGTCGTCGCGGATCGGTCGGTCGGCCCAGCCGAGGATCGAGCGTTCGACCTCGTCGACGATCACCCGCGCGCGCAGGCCGCTGAGCGGGGCGAGAACGCGGGAGAGACCGTCCAGCCCGAGCATCTCCTTACCGCGGCGGACGTCGGTGGCGCCGTCGGTGTAGACGACCAGCCCCTCGCTGCCGGCGATCGAGGTCTCGGTGTTCTCCAGCACCAGCTTCGCCTCGGCGCCGAGCAGGAAGGTCGAGCCTTCGGGATCGAGCTCGACCAGATCGGGCAACCTCAACGGCGGCGGGTGCCCGGCGCGGGCCCAGCAGACGGCCTCCTCACCGGGGCGCATCCGCACGCAGACCGCGCTGACCAGCTCCTGCCGACGGCCGGGGCGGTCGACGAGCGCCGCGTTCGCCATCGTCAGCAGTTCGGCCGGATCACTCGTGTTCGCGGCGAAGGCGGCAAAGCGGGCACGGACGAAGGTGGCGAGGCGAGCGGCCTCGGGGCCGTGGCCGACGACGTCGCCGACGATCGCCACCGCCGAGCCGTCCGGCCCGTTGGTCAGCAGGTAGAAGTCCCCCGAGACGCCGAGTTCGGAGGGGACGAAGGCGGTACCGGCGTCGATCCCGGCGAGGTCCGGCAGGTCGGCCGGGGCCAGCGCCGCCCTAATCGCCTCCAGTTCCTCGGCCGAGTGCTCGAGCGTGCGGAGCCGCTCCGCGATCCACGACCCGCCGGCCGCCACCCCGCCGAGGAATACCGCGCGGACGAGCAGCGCCGTGACGAAGTGGGGGATCGGGTGCACGAGGCTTCCGATCGCGTAGAGGGCGAGGCTGACCAGGGTGGTGATGAGGGCGGCCCGCAGGCCGAACCACCAAGCCGCCAGCCCGACCGGCGCGGAGTAGAAGAAGGCGATCCCGGCGGTGGAGCTGCCGGCGAGGATCCAGACAGCGAAGACGACTGCAATCGCGGTGACGATCCAGGCGATGCGCGCGGTTCGCGATAGGCCCCCCGACAACGTGGGCTGACCTTACAGCAGCCCCGCCCACGTGCCGGAACGACGATCCGAACGCACTTGTTCCCGGTACGCGGGAAGAAGTGCGTTCGGTCCCTGGCTACCCGGAGATCAGAGGCGCGTCAGTACCACTTCCCGCGCGCAAAGCCGCCGAATGCGATCAACCCGATCAGCGCGACGATCAACCCGATCCAGAAGCTCCAGACGATCATCAGCACGATCCCGATGATTACGAGGATGCCGCCGAGGGAGATCCCCCCGATGCCGGCACCCCTGTCTGCTCTGGTGTTCATCTACTCCTCCGTTCGCTGGGTTCCATTGGATGACTGGTGCCTTCCAATAGCTACCCCGGCGACGACGATCTCACTCCGGTTCCGGAGCCTCCTCGCCCGGCCAGGTACCGGTCAATTTCGCGAATGAGGTTCGGCTGCCGTGGTCGACCAGGCCTTTGACGAGGCGGAAAATGGCCCCCTCGATCAACAGCGCCACCACCAGCTTCGGCCAGGAAAATTCGCGGTGCTCGGGCTTCGGCGGCTCCTCTTTGTCGATCAGGCCCCATATCTGTTCGAAGATCTTGGAGCCGATCATTCCGGCGATCAAGCCGAGGACGATGCCGATCGGGGCGAAGATGAACTTCATTGCGTCGCTGCCTCCATCGTTAGGTGGTCTTCTGGTCCTTCGGCTCGTCGCGCGGCTCGAGCTGGATCTCTTTCTCGGCCCGCGGCAGGCCTTCCTCGATCTCGGCGCTGCGCTCGCGCTCGGCGTTCATCTGGTGACCGAAGAGGATCGCCAGGTTGGTGATCCAGAACCAGAGCAGCAGGACGACGAGCCCGGCGAGGGTGCCGTAGGTCTTGTCGTAGGAGCTGAAGTTGGAGACGTAGAAGGCGAACAGCGCCGAGGCGATCGCCCAGACGACGATCGCGACCAGGGCCCCGGGCGTCACCCACTTGAAGCCGCGCAGCTTCACGTTCGGGGTCGTGTAGTAGAGGACGTCGACCATGACGATGAAGATCGCCGCCATTACCGGCCACTTGGCGATGTTCCAGACGTCGACGGCGGTGCTGCTGAGGCCGATCGGGTTGGCGACCGCTTCGACCACCGGGCCGGTGAGGACGAGGCCGATGGCGAGCAGCGCCATCATGATGATCATCGCCAGCGTCACCGCGATCTGCAACGGGCGCAGCTTCCAGAAGGGGCGTCCCTCGGGGGTCTCGTAGATGATGTTCGAGGCGCGGGTGAAGGCGCCGACGTAGCCCGAGGCCGACCACAGCGCCGCGGCGAGGCCGATTACGAATGCGATGCCCGCCGCGCTCTGGTTTTCGACGATCGATTTGATCGGCCCTTCGAAGGTCTCAGCGCCGGATTCCGGGCCGATTTCGGTGATGATCTCGGTCAGCTTCGCGGTCGTCGTCGTCGGGTCGCCGAAGATCCCGATCAGCGAGACCATCGCGATCAGCGCCGGGACCAGCGAGAGCAGGCCGTAGTAGGTGAGCGCCGCCGCCCAGTCGGTGAGGTTGTCCTCCTGGAACTCGGTCAGCGTCCGCTTCAGGGTCGAGGGAAGGCTCGATTTGTGGGCCTCGCCCTCGGGCTTGTAGTCGCGTCGGACCCCGCTGCTCTCCATACCGCCTACCTGCCCGTTTGCGCGCCGCCTCTAACCCACCGGCCGCTCCAGTTCGACCTCGGTCGCCGGCTTGTCCTCGCGCAGACCCTTGTAAGCGGCGTGCCGGAGGATCCCCTCCTTGGTCAGCTCGCGGAACTCGAACTCGGCGACAAGCTGCGGTGCGACGAAGCTGGCGTTCTTAGGCGGCGCCGGACCCGCTTCGAAAGGGCTCGCTTTCCGCCTCAACGGCGCCAGTCGCCCGGCGAGCTCTTTCAGGTCTGCCTGCTTGAACCCGGTCCCGACTTTGCCCCCGAAGCGCAGCGCCCGCTCCGATCCCTCGCCCTCGAAGTAGCCGACGAGGAGCGCGCCGAGGTGCTCTTTGCGTCGCCCCTCGCCGGGAGTCCAGCCGCCGATCACCAGCTCCTGGCGCATGGTGTTCTTCACCTTCAGCCAGGCGCCGTTGCGTTTGCCGGGGGCGTACGGGCTGTCGGGCCGCTTGAGAACCATCCCCTCCAGGCCCTGTTCCCGGCTCGCCGCGAGCAGCTCCTCGGCGTGCCCGACCGAGTAGCCGGGCGTCCGCCAGCTCTCGCCGTCCAGCTCCAGGCGCTCCAGCACCTCGCGGCGGCGCTCGTAAGGAAGGCCGGTGAGGTCATGGCCGTCGAAGTAGAGGAGGTCGAAGATGACGTAGACGACCGGGTGGGATTTCATTCGCCGCCGGACGACGCTCGCGTCGGTCTGGTGGATCCGCTGCTGCAGGAGCTCGAAGCTCGGCCGCCCGCCCTCGTCGAAGACGACCAGCTCACCGTCGAGGACGGCGTCGAAGGAGCCGAGCCGGCGGGAGAGCCGTTTCAGCTCCGGGTACTGGGCGGTGACGTCGTTGAGGTTGCGGGTCTGCAGGTGCACCCGGCCGGGCTGGCAGTAGGCGATCGCCCGCACCCCGTCCCACTTCACCTCGACCGCCCACGCATCGGCGTCGGGCGGCAAGGTCGAGAGCTTCGCCAGCATCGGCACCACGTTCTCGGGGAGGGGGTCGCGCTCGCGGGCCGGCGGGTCGATCCGGTGGATCATCCAGTCCTTCTCGTCCTTGCCGGCGCGAAACAGCGCGTAGCGCCCTTGGAGCCGCTCGCCGGCGAACTCGACCATCACTTTCCCCGGCTCCCACTTCTCCAGCTCGTAGGTGCCGCTGTCCCAGATCTTCATCGTCCCGGCGCCGTACTCGCCCGCCGGGATCTCCCCCTCCCACT
The DNA here is from genome assembly GCA_033856415.1 of Solirubrobacterales bacterium. Classification (GTDB taxonomy): domain Bacteria; phylum Actinomycetota; class Thermoleophilia; order Solirubrobacterales; family 70-9; genus VAYN01. The sequence continues at coordinate 76,448 of JAWVFA010000035.1, forward strand.
CGAGGTATTCGAGCGGGTGGTCCTCGGTGCGGACCGCCTTGCGGTTCTCGGCCGGATCCTCGGGGATGCCGTTGGGGATCGCCCAGGAGGCGGCGACGCCGTCGTGCTCGAGCCGCAGGTCCCAGTGCAGGCGGCGGGCGCTGTGTTCTTGGACGACGAATCGCGGGGCGCCTTTCTTCCTGCGGCGGCGTTTCGGCGCCGGCTCGGCGGTCTTGCCGAAGTCCCGCTTGCGCTCGTACTCGCCGAGTTTCTCGCCCCCCGGTTCTCCTTTCGCCTTCGCCATAGGATCGATTCTTGCGCTCTACCCGCCTCAGCCTCGCGATCCTCGTCGTCTTCGCCTTGCTCGGTGCGGCGCAGGCGATCGCCACGAAGCCCGCGGACGAACCCTTCTTCTCCCGCGCCGGCAACGAGGGCTACAACGCGCTCCACTACGAGGTGCGGCTCGCCTATAGGCCCAAGGGCGGCGGGATCAGGGCGGCGACCGAGGTCGATGCGATGGCGACCAAGTCGCTGAAGAGCTTCTCCTTCGAGGGCTGGTTTCGCACCGACGACGGTGTGATCGCGGTCGGCGAGCCGCAGGGGACGGCGGCCTGGATTCCCTGCGACAACGTCCCCACCGACAAGGCGACCTTCGAGTTCCAGATCACCGTTCCCGACGGGCTGAAGGCGGTCGCGAACGGCCGCCGCACGCGCAGCGCCAACAGGAGCAACCGCGTGCAGATGAACTGGGTCGAAGCGGCGCCGATGAGCACTTACCTAGCGGTGCTGCCGGAGGCGATCCGTTTCGAGGCCGGGATCTTCGGCGCCTACCCGTTCGACTCGGCCGGGTCGCTGGTCGACTACGCCCCCTCGCTCGGCTACGCACTGGAGTCCCAGAGCCGCCCTATCTACGCCTATGTCCCCGACGTGACGACGATCGTCCACGAGACCGCGCACCAGTGGTTCGGCGACTCGGTCGGGCTCGAGCGCTGGCCGCAGATCTGGCTCAACGAGGGGTTCGCGACCTGGGCCCAGTGGTACTACGCCGAGCGCCACGGCGGCCGCACCGCGCACGCGATCTTCAAGCGCCTCAACCGGGTCCCTGCGAGCGACGGGCGGTTCTGGAACCCGCCGCCGGCCATCCTCGGCCGCGCCAAGGACCTCTTCGACCCCACCACCTACGTGCGCGGGGCGATGGCCCTGCAGGCGCTGCGGGAGAAGATCGGCACCGAGCCGATGTTGCGCCTGCTGCACCGCTGGACGAGCGCGCACCGCCACGGCAACGCCACCATCGGCCAGTTCACCGACCTGGCGGAGGAGGTAAGCGGCCGCGGGCTCGATCCGCTCTTCCAGCGCTGGCTCTACCAGCGGGGGAAGCCGCACACCGGTGGCTAGCTTCCTCGTCGCTCCCGACTCCTTCAAGGGGACCTTCGGCGCCGGCGCCGTGGTGGACGCGATCGCAGCCGGGCTCGAGGAGAGCGGCGCCGCGGCCGACCGCTGCCCGGTCGCCGACGGCGGCGAGGGGACGATGGAGGTGCTGCTCGCGGCCCTGGGTGGCGAGCGCCGGACGGTGGCGGTCCACGACCCGCTGCAGCGACCGATCGAGGCGAGCTTCGGCCTGCTCGGCGGTGAGGGAACGGCAATCGTCGAGACGGCCCAAGCCTCCGGCCTACCGCTGGTGGCGGGCGAGCGCGACCCCGAGCGGGCCGACACCTTCGGCACCGGCGAGCTGATCGCCGCTGCGGTTGCGGCTGGGGCGAGCACCGTCCTCCTCGCGGTCGGCGGCAGCGCCAGCACCGACGGCGGCGCCGGCGCGATCGAGGCTCTGCAAGGGGGCGACCTTCTCGGCACGGTGAGGATCGAGGTCCTCTGCGATGTCACCGCCCCTTATGAAGACGCGGCGTGGGTCTTCGCGCCCCAAAAGGGTGCCGACCCCGCCGTGGTCGCGCGGCTGGCGGCGCGGCTCGACGCCCTCGCCGGCAAGCTGCCGCGTGACCCGCGCGGCGTGCCGATGACCGGCTGCGCGGGCGGGCTCTCCGGCGGGCTCTGGGCTCACGGCGCGACACTGAGGCCCGGCGCCGCCTTCGTCCTCGACGTGGTCGGCTTCGACGCGCGCCTGGCCCGCGCCGACGCCGTGATCTCCGGCGAGGGCCGCTTCGACTCCCAGAGCCTCGGGGGGAAGATCGTCGGCGAGATCGCCGCCCGCTGCGCCGACGCCGGCAAGCCCCTGCACCTCGTCGTCGGCAGGGACGAGTTCGGCGGCAAGCCCCCTGCCGCGGTCTCCTCCATCACCCGGGCGAGATCTCTGGAAGAGATGCGGCAAGCGGGGCTAGGGCTGGCCAGGTCCGTCGAGTGAGGTATTGAAGAAGTTTGCTCCACCATTGAGATTTTTCCCTGCAAAAGGGCGAAAATCTTTTTCGCCAAACCCCTTGCCCTGAATATGCTTGAACGGTCGCGGGCGCTAAATCGAGCGGGTCGGGGAGACCATGGCGGATGGGAGACAGCGGAAGGGGAAGCAGGAGCGACCGTCCTCGCAGGACCGGGATGAAACCGACGCGGTCCTCCTCAAGGCGCTCTCCCACCCGGTCCGGGCGCGGGCGCTGACCGCCCTCAACCAGCGCGTCGCCAGCCCAAGCGAACTCGCCGACGAACAGGGGGAGGCGGTCGGCTACGTCGCCTACCACGTCCGCGTCCTGCACGAGCTGGGGATGATCGAACTGGTCAACACCCGCCAGGTGCGGGGCGCGACCCAGCACTTCTACCGCAGCACAGGCCAGCCCTACCTCAGCAACGTCAGCCTCGACCTCGACGCCGAGGGCTGGCGGGAAGCGCTGGCGCTGCTCGACTCCTGCCTAAAGGGCCTGATGCGGATCGGCAGTGAAAGCGAGGCCCGCGGAGGCGGCTCGACGGTCCGTGCGACCTTCGGCCTGATGGGCTTCGACTCGCCGGCGAAGTAGCGCGGGGAGAATTTGGGCCCGCGTTGGGCTCAGGACCCGAGCGATTACGAGACCCGGTCACCCGGAAGTCCACGGTCATCCCGTCGATCAGGACGTTGACCTCGGGCGACGGCAGCCCGAAGCGCCGGCAGAGTCGAAGGAAGTCGCGCTCGAGGTCGCTGCGGGTGCGATCGGTCTCGATGCCCGTCGACAGCCGCATGAACTCGGCCTGCCGGATTGCCCGCCGCACGAGATAAGGGGCGAGCGTCGAAGGAAGATCGACGATCGTCCTCGCCACCGTCGTCACTGGGATGCGATCGCGAACGGTCACGCGCGAGGCTAGGCGCTTTTCGAAACCACTGGTTGGGAAAAGCGCCTTGTCGAGGGTCGCGCAACGGTGGATGCGGAGCCCTCGGCGGGACTTGCGGCCGTTTTGGCTCGGCACGGAGATGTCGATTGGCCCATCCAGCGGCCGCAGTAGCCCCCAGTGAACGGCGGCGGCGCCGTGGCTCAGTACGGCGCCGTGCCCACAGGCGAGCACGGCGGCCATCCACCTCGCCTCTTCGCTGAGACCCTCGTGCCCCACCGCATAGACACCCTGGTGCAAGCGGTGAAGACGCCCGCTTCCAACGCGCTTGGAGATCGCAGCCGACGTCAATCCAGCATCGACCAGTTGCCTCGTCGTCACGATCCCATGCTGCACACGCGCGAAGCTTGCGATATGCAAATCGGCTGAGGCGCTTTTCCTAACCACAAAGACGTAAAGGCGCCTTTGCGGCCCGACTCTCCCCCTTCTAGCTGCTGAAGACCGCCTCGAGGTCGGCGAGTTGGGTTGCGATGCCGGCGGTGACGCCGTCGCAGAGTTCGTGGACGCCGGGGTCGGCGATTCGGTAAAGCGAGCTGGTGCCGCGCTTGCGGCGGGTGACGAAGCCCTCGGCGTGGAGCGCGGCGAGGTGCTTGGAGACGTTCTGCTGGGAGGCGCCGAGCGCCTCGGTGATCTCCCCCACGGAGGCCTCGTCGTTGTTGCGGAGGTGGTCGAGGATCCGCAGCCGGGTCGGGTCCGCCAGCGCGCGGAAGCGTCGCGCGATCAGCTCCGCCGCCTCGGGGTTGAGGGGGCTCTGAACGCTCTTGCTGGACCGGCTCGCCATTCCTTGTTATTGTACCTTCCACAACTGTTAAGTTGTGCAGTTGTGCGTTTGTGAATCTGTAAACGGTTGAAGGAGAAGTCGTGACTGCCAGCACCGTAGCGACCCGCCCACTCGGACCGATCGGCCGACTTGGCCGGGTCGCCGCCACCCACCGCCGCGCTGTCCTCGCCATCTGGGCCGTGGTCGCCATCGGCCTCGGCTTCCTCGCCCCCCGGGTCGAGACCGCTCTCTCCGGCGCCGGCTGGGAAGCGACCGGCTCGGAGTCCGTCGCGGTGCGCAAGCAGGTCGACGCGGCCTTCGGCGGTGCCGGCGCCTACGGCCTCCAGGTCGCCGTCCACTCGCCCCTGCTCATCGCCAAAGCTCCCGCCTTCCAGCGCTCGCTGCGCAGCGTCGAGCGCACGCTCGCCGCCAACTCGGCGGTCGGCAAAGTGGTCCCGCCCCAACCTGGCGTCTCGATCTCCCGCGACGGACATACCGCCGTCGTCCGCGCCACCGCGGCCGAGGACCCGAACGGGATGGTCGCCGCCGCGGACGATCTCAAGGGCGAGCTGGCCGGCGTCACCGCCCCGGGCGTCGCAGCCAACCTGACTGGCGCCGCCGGCATGTGGTCCGACTTCAACGAAGCCAACAAAGAGGCGATGCTGAAGTCCGAGCTCTTCTCCTGGCCGGTGACGCTGGCGATTCTCGTCCTCGCCTTCGGCTCGCTGGTCGCCGCAGGGCTGCCGCTGATGCTGACGATCGCCGGCCTCGTCCTCTCCGCCGGCGTCCTCTACCTCGGCACGCTGCTCTCGCCGATCTCGATCTGGGCGATGAACTTCGCGCTGATGTTCGCCCTCGCGCTCGGCATCGACTACGCGCTGTTCGTCGTGATGCGGTTCCGCAGCGCCCTCTTCGGCCAAGGCCTGGCGCCCGCCGACGCGGTCGCGACGACGATGGACACCGCCGGCAAGGCGGTCCTCTTCTCCGGCCTGACCGTGGTCGTCTCGCTGGCGGCGGTGATGCTCGTGCCCAGCCCCGCGTTCCGCTCGGTCTCGCTCGGGATCATGATCTCGGTCCTCTTCGTCCTCGCCGCGACGCTGACCCTGCTGCCGGCGGTGCTGGCCAGGCTCGGCCCGCGGGTCGACAGGGTGGCGCTTCCCTGGGCGCACTCGGCCGAGCACCGCTCGCCGCGCTTCGTCCGCTGGGGAGAGCTGCTCTGGCGGCGGCCGCTGCTCTTCGGCGGCCTGGGACTGGTCGTCCTGGTCGCTCTGGCGCTGCCGATCCTCGGCGCCCGCACCGGCATGCCCTCGATCAAGGTCGTCCCGCCGGGCGACCACTCGCGGGTCGGCTACGAACAGCTGAGCACGGCCTTCGGTCCCGGCGCCCCGGGGCTGCTGCAGGTAACGGCACCGCGGGCTGAGGCGCGCCAGGTCGCCGCAAAGCTGCAGGCGGACCCAGGCGTCGCGATGGCGCTGCCGCCCCAACTCGGGGGCGGTGGGACCGCGCTGATCGAAGCGATGCCGGTCGCGCCACCCTCCTCGACCGCCTTCGGCGAGACCCTCGAGCGGCTGCGGGCCGAGCTGCCCCCGGCAGCACAAGTCGGTGGCCCAGCGGCCGAGAACCAGGACCTCGAGGCGGCGCTCGCGGCGAAGACCCCACTGGTGATCGGCGTCGGCCTCGGCCTCGGGTTCTTGCTCCTGCTGATCGCCTTCCAGGCGCCGCTGATCGCTGCCCTCGGCGTCCTCGCCAACCTGCTCTCGACCGCCGCCGCCTTCGGCGTCGCCAAGCTGGTCTTCCAGGACGGCAACCTCGCCGGCCTGCTCGGCTTCGAATCGCAGGGCTTCCTCGACGCCTGGGCGCCGGTCTTCTTCTTCGCGATGGTCTTCGCGATCGCGATGGACTACACCGTCTTCCTGCTCTCCTCCGCCCGCGAGCACTGGGAGCAAACCGGCAGCGCCCGCGAGGCGATGGTCGGCGGCCTCGCCCACTCCGGCCGCGTGATCCTCGCCGCCGGTGCGGTGATGGTCGCGGTCTTCTTCACCTTCGCCCTCTCCGGCCCGCTGCCGCCGAAGGAAATGGGCGCGATCCTCGGCATCGCCGTCCTCCTCGACGCCTTCCTCGTCCGGCTCCTGCTGGTCCCGGTCCTGCTGCGCCTTACCGGCCCCGCCGCCTGGTGGCTCCCGCGCTGGCTCGACCGGCTACTGCCGGAGGTCAGCTTTGGGCACGGCGCAGGGGCGGACGGAGCGTTCGCGGAGCCGGGTCCCGTCGACGAAGATGGAGACGGCGCGGAGCTCGAAGTGGCTCACGCAGGTCGCTGACAAGAACCGCTTTCCGATCTTCAGCGTGTAGTCGGTGATCGAACCGGCGCCGCCAGCGATCTTCGGGATCGCCGCCACCGCTTCCCAGCCGATTCGGCCCTTGCGGACCCGGCGCACTTTCACCGGGATCACGAGCTCCGAGGTCGCCAGATCTCGCTGTGGTCTTTTCCTTAGTACCGCGCCCGCTCGGGCGGCACGGCGGCACACCCTTCAGGTCGAGTTCGATGTGCTTGTCCCCTTCGAGGCGAAACTCTTTCAAGGCTGGCACCTGAGATTCGTCATCAGTCCGGTACTTCCCGCGGATCGTCATCTGCACTGGAGCGGGCTTCGTTGGCGACAACTTCGCGGGAGTGACCCCAAACGGTGGCGCTCGCCGCCAGGACGGCAAGGGACCCGGCAATCCGGCCTGGCATCAACCCTTGCCCGAGCAGGGCCTGACTACGGTTCCAGTCACCTTCGTGTTGTCGGAGAAGACCGCGGTGCCGCGGGCATTCAGGTGGCCGTCGGGGCAGGTCGCGGAGATGATCCCCTTCTTCAGCGTCAGGGTGAAGAAGACGACCGAGCCGCTGCCGCCGGCGATCTTCGGTACGTCGGCGATCGATTCGAGCCCGTAGCGCCCTTTGTGGATCTTCTTGACCTTCACCGTGGTGACTACCGCCGCCACCACCGGAGCCGTGAGGTAGGCGTGGACGAAGAGGGTGGTGACGCCGCCCTTGAACCCGCCGTTGAAGGCAAGCAGTTCGCTGTGGGCCAGGATCGGCGGTTGTTCGGGGAACTGGACCTCGACGTCGGTCTTGCCACTGCCGATCAACGCCGGGCCGCAAGCTTCGCGCGCGGCTTTGCTGGTCCGCGACTGCAGCTGCCCCGAGGTACAGGTGGGGAAACCCTTGACGTCGATGCTGCCGTGCTTGTCACCTTCGATGACGAATTCCCGCAGCGCGGGAGGGTGTTTGTCATCCGGATTAAGTGAGGCGATTTTGGCCGCGACGTTGAAGGTGATCGGCGTCGGTTTCTTCTTCGAGATCACCTTCGGCGTGAAGCCACCGTTGTACTGAACTTCGAGATCGCCAACGATGAATTTCTCCCACGGTGCTGCCGTTGCGATCCCAGCGACAACCAACACCGCTGCGATCAGGGCAGCGGCAACCCCCAATGACTTACCCCAAGGTCTCTTCATTACTACCTCCCGCGGCCACCTTATGTCGGATCCCATCCGTGTCAACAACACGGGAGTTCGTTGTGCAGTGGGTGGGAGACTGGACCGATGCGAGTTCTGGCGATCGTCCACCAGCGTGACGCGGGTCCGGGTGTGTTTGCCGAGGCGATCGCCGAGGCCGGAGGGACCATCGACGAGTGGACTTTGGCCGAGCGGCCGCAGCCGCCGGCGGACCCGCTCGGTTATGACGCGGTCTTCGTCCTCGGCGGGGCGATGAACGCCGACGAAGGCGAGCGGCACGGGTGGATCGCCGAGGAGGAGGCGCTGCTGCGCGAGCTGCTGGCGCGCGAGGTGCCGCTGCTCGGCCTCTGCCTCGGCGGGCAGCTGCTGGCCGCGGCGGCCGGCGCCGAGCCGCGGCGTGCGGCGCGACCGGAGATCGGCTGGCACCCGGTGGAGGTAACGCCGGAGGGCGAGCAGGACCCGCTGCTCGGCCCCCTCGTGCCGCGCTTCGAGGCCTTCCAGTGGCACAGCTACGAGTTCCCGCTCCCGCCCGGCGCCGTCCCGCTCGCCCGCAGTGAGCTCTGCCTTCAGGCCGCCCGCCTCGGCGAGCGGGCCTGGGCGCTTCAGTTCCATCCCGAGGTCAGCCGCGCCGACGCCCTGCACTGGGTCGAGGACTACCGCAGCGACCCCGACGCGATCCGCATCGGGATCGACCCGGCCGTGCTCGGGCCGGAGACCGAGGAGAAGATCGGGGGGTTCAACGAACTCGGCCGGGACCTTTGCCGGCGCTGGCTCGAGGTCAGTCGAGCTGGATAGGGGTCAGGTAGGCGGCGGAGAGGCCACCGTCTACCAGGAAGGTGCTGGCGGTGACGAAGCTGGAGTCGTCGCTGGCGAGGAAGAGGGCCGCCTTGGCGATCTCGTCGGGCTCGCCGAAGCGGCCCATCGGGATGTGGACGAGGCGCTTGGCGGCGCGCTCGGGGTCCTTGGCGAAGAGCTCTTTGAGGAGCGGCGTGTTGACCGGGCCCGGGCAGAGGGCGTTGACGCGGACGCCGCGGTCGGCGAACTCGACGCCGAGCTCGCGCGAGAGCGAGAGGACCGCGCCCTTGGAGGCGGTGTAGGAGATCTGGCTGACGGCGGCGCCCATCGTCGCGACGAAGGAGGCGACGTTGATTACCGAGCCGCCGCCGGCATCGAGCAGGTGCGGGATCCCGTGCTTGCAGCAGAGGAAGACGCTGCGCAGGTTGACGTCCTGGACCCGCTGCCAGGACTCGAGCGAGGTCTCCAGGACCGAGCCGTCGTCGGTCGGGTTGATCCCGGCGTTGTTCATCAGGACGTCGATGCGGCCGAACTGCTCGCGCGCCTCGGCGAGGGCGGCGCGGACCTGCTCCTCGTCGGCGACGTCGGCGGCGATCGTCAGCGCCCCGACCGCCTGCTCGGCGTCGAGGTCGATGCCGACGACCTTGGCGCCCTCGGCGGCGAAGAGGCGCGCCGACTCGGCGCCGATCCCGCTCGCGGTCCCGGTGATGACGCAGACCTTGCCCTCCAGCCGTGCCGCCATGTCAGCCCCCTTCGGTCGCGTAGTAGACGTTCTTGACGTCGGTGTAGTGCTCGAGCGCGTCGGGCCCGAGCTCGCGGCCGACGCCGGACTGCTTGAAGCCGCCGAAGGGGGTCGAGACGCGGACCGAGGTGTTGGAGTTGATCGAGACCACGCCGGTGTCGATCGCCCGCGCGACGCGCAGCGCCCGCGCCCCGTCGCCGGTCCAGATCGAGCCCGAGAGGCCGTAGATCGTCTCGTTGGCGAGCCGGATGGCATCGGCCTCGGAGTCGAAGGGGATGACGCAGGCAACCGGGCCGAAGATCTCCTCGGCGGCGGCGCGATCGTCGTTGGCGACCGGCGCCAGCACGGTCGGCGGGAACCAGTAGCCGGGGCCGTCGGGGGCGCTGCCGCGGATCGCGACCGGGGCGCCGTCGGGAACGTAGGAGGCCACGGCGTCGCGCTGACCGGCGGAGATCAGCGGTCCCATCTGGGTGGTCTCGGCGAGCGGGTCGCCGACCGCGATCCCCTCGACCGCCCGCTGCAGCGCCGCGAGGAAGTCGTCGAGGGCGGCGCGCTCGACAAGGATCCGCGAGCGGGCGCAGCAGTCCTGGCCGGCGTTGCCGAAAACTGCGGCGGGCGCGGCTGCGGCCGCCGCCCTGATGTCCGCGTCGGCGAAGACGACGTTGGCCGACTTGCCACCGAGCTCCAGCGTCACCCGCTTGATCGTCTGCGCGGCGCCGGCGGCGATCCCGCGGCCGACCTCGGTCGAGCCGGTGAAGGCAATCTTGGCGACGTCGGGATGCTCGACCAGCCGCTGGCCGCAGACGCTGCCGGGACCGGCGACGACGTTGACCACCCCCTCCGGCAGCCCGGCGTCGAGGGCGATCGCCTCCAGCTCGAGCGCGGTCAGCGGCGTCAGCTCCGCCGGCTTGAGGACGACGCAGTTGCCGGCGGCGAGCGCCGGCGCCAGCTTCCAGGCGGCGATCGTCAACGGGAAGTTCCAGGGGACGATCAGGCCGACGACGCCGAGCGGCTCGCGGAAGGTCATGTCGACGCCGCCGGCGACGGGGATCGTCTGCCCGAGCAGGCGCTCCGGCGCGCCGGCGTAGTAGCGAAAGGTCTCGACCACCATCCCCATCTCGCCACGCGCGTCGCCGATCGGCTTGCCGGCGTTCCGCGCCTCCAACCTCGCCAGGTCCTCCAGCCGCGCCTCTATCGCGTCGGCGAGCTCGCGCAGCAGCTTCGCCCGGTCCGCCGGCGCCACCGCCCGCCAAGCCGGGAACGCCGCCTTCGCCCGCGCCACGGCCGCGTCGGTCTCATCGACCCCGGCGCGCGGCACCTCGGCCATCACCCGCTCGGTCGCCGGCTCGATCACCTCGATCGCGCTCACGCCGGCTCCCGATCCGCCGACGGGCCGATTTCCGGTGACACAGACCGGTTTTCGTCCCGTCGGCGGGGAGTTGCGGCGGCGGCCTCGGTCAGGGCTGCGATTACGCGGCTGCTCTCGTCCTCCTCGGGGTGCCAGACGACGCCGAGGGCGAAGTGTTTTCCGGGGAGCTCGATCGCCTCGGGGAGGTCGTCCTCGGCCGACCATCCCGTCACCTTCAGCCCCTCCCCCAGGCGGTCGACGCCCTGGTGGTGGTGGGACCAGACGACGAAGGCCTCGACGCCCGCCGCAGTGCAGGCGAGTGAGTTGGGGTCGAGCCGCACGTGGTGTTCGCTGAAGGTGCCCCCGACCGTCCGGTGCGCCTCGCTTCCCGTCGCCTCCGGCAGGTGTTGGATCAGCGTCCCGCCGAGTGCCACGTTCAGCAGCTGCATCCCGCGGCAGATCCCCAGCACCGGCATGTCGCGCTCCAGCGCCCGCCGCGCCAGCGCCAGCTCGAAGGCGTCGCGGTCGGGCCAGGTCCCCCGCGTCTCGGGATGCGGCTCGGCGCCGTAGCTCGCCGGGTCGATGTCGGCACCGCCGGCGAGCATCAGCGCGTCGACCCGGTCGAGCAGGACGTCGGGCTCGGCGACGGCGGCCTCGTCGGGCGGCAGGACGATCGCGATCCCCCCCGCCCGCTGCACGCAGCGCACGTACGCGCGCGGCGCCAGCGTCACCTCGTAACCGTCCCAGACCCCCCACGAGACTCGCTCGACCGCGGCGCAGATCCCGATCGCCGTTCGTCTGTTCCTTTCTGTTGCTATTTCCCGAGAAGGAACAGACGAAGACCCGTCCGCGGCGGTCATAGCCGCTCGAAGCCCCGGTAGCGCTCCCAGTCGGTGACGGCCGCCTCGAAGGCCTCGATCTCGATTCCGGCCCGGTTCAAGTAGTGGTCGACGACCTCGCCGCCGAACGCCTCGCGCGCGACGTCGCTCGCCGCGAACGCATCCCGCGCCAGGTAGATGTTCGACGGCACCCGCGGCTTGTCGGACTCGTACGCGTTGCCCTCGAAGACCTCCTCCAGCGGCAGCTCGTTGTCGATCCCGTGCAACCCGGCGGCGATCATCGCGCTCAGCGCCAGGTAGGGATTGACGTCGGCGCCCGGCAGCCGGTTCTCCATCCGCAGCCCCTCGCCGTGGCCGACGACCCGCAGCGAGCAGGTGCGATTGTCCCGCCCCCAGGCGATCGCGGTTGGCGCAAAGGAGCCCTTGGCGAAGCGCTTGTAGCTGTTGACGTGCGGCGCGTAGAGCAGGGTCAGCTCCTCCATGCACGCCAGCTGGCCGGCGACGAAGTGCTCGAACAGCGCCTGGTCGGCGGCAAAGGCGTTGCGCCCGTCCTCGCCCGCCAGCGAGCAATGGATGTGGCACGAGTTGCCCTCACGCTCGTTGAACTTCGCCATGAAGGTGATCGCGTGCTCCTCCTGGGCGGCGATCTCCTTGGCGCCGTTCTTGTAGATCGCGTGGTCGTCGGCGCAGCCGAGCGCGTCGCGGTAGCGGAAGTTGATCTCGTGCTGGCCGAGGTTGCACTCGCCCTTGGAGTTCTCGACCTCCATCCCCGCCGCGGCCATCTCGTTGCGGATCCGGCGGATCAGCGGCTCGACCCGCGCCGTGCCCAGCAGCGAGTAATCGATGTTGTAGAGGTTGGCCGGCTCGAGGTCGTGGAAGCCCTTCTTCCAGGCCTCCTCATAGGTATTGCGGAAGACGATGAACTCGAGCTCGGTCGCGGCCTTGGCGCTCATCCCGCGCTCGGCCAGCCGTGCCAGCTGCCGGCGCAGGATCTGCCGCGGCGAGGCGGCGACTTCGCGCCCGTCGGACCACTGCACGTCGGCCATCACCATCGCCGTCCCCGGCAGCCACGGCACCAGCCGCAACGTCTCCAGGTCCGGGACCATCTCGAAGTCGCCGTAGCCGGTGTCCCAGGAGGACATCGCGTAACCGCCGACCGTTTCCATGTCGACGTCGACGGCGAGCAGGTAGTTGCACCCCTCCGCCCCGTGCTCGAGCACGTCACCAAGGAAGTGGCTCGCGGTCAGCCGCTTGCCCTGCAGGCGCCCCTCCATGTCGGCGATCGCGAGCAGCACGGTGTCGACCGTGCCGTCCGCGACCGCCTTCTTCAGCTCCTCGACGGTCACCCGCGGAACGTTACGCCGCCGCGGTCACGGCCGGGTCGGGCCGACCTCGGGTTCGGGCCCGATTGCTTCCTCGATCTCGATCTCCCGCACCTGCCCGGTGAAGTGCTTGCGGGCGCTCGCGAACCAGGCGATCGCGGCGAGGAGGATCACGACGCCCACCGTCAGCGGCGCGTAGTTGAACGACTCCCAACTGAATTCGTCGTTCCAGGGCACCGCGAGCGGCGTGAAGGGCAGGCAGAAGATGATCGTGATCAGGCCGACCCAAAAGGTCGCGAAGATGTTCATCCACCGGTACTTGCGCCCATTATTCCAGGGCCCGACCTCGAAGTCGTCGCCTTTGCGCCAGCGCAGGAAGATCGGGATCACGTAGGCGATGTAGAGGCCGATGACGGCGATCGAGACGACTGCGAAGAAGGCGAATGGAACCGCTTCGCCGTTCGACTTTTCCTTCAGCGCCGGCAGGGTGATCAGGAGGGCGAAGAAAGCCATAACCATCACCGCGTAGACCGGCACCCGATCCTGGTTGACCCGGGAGATCCAGCCGGAGACGCGGTGCCCGAAGCCTTTGTCGCGGGAAAAGGCGTAACACATGCGGGAGGCGCTGGTCAGGCAAGCGGCGCCGCAGAAGAGCTGGCCGACCACCGAGATGATGAGGACGAACTTGCCCCAGCCGGACCCCAGCGCTTCGACCAGGAGCGAGGGCGCGAAGCCTTCCGCTTCGTTGGCGCTGTCGATGTTGGTGACCGCGAAGGTGATCGCCAGCAGCACGACCCAGCCGATCAGAGCCGAGTAGAAGATCGACCGCCAAACCCCCTTCGCCGCCGATTCGGAGGCGCCATGGGTCTCCTCGGAGATGTGTGCCGAGGCATCGAAGCCGGTGATCGTGTACTGGGTCAGCAGGAAGCCGAGCGGCAGGACGTAGAACCAGTACATGCCGTCGCTGAAGCCGCTGTTGTTGATCCGCTGGCTGAAGACGAAGCTGAAGCTCTGGTGGCCGTCGGGGATGACGATCAGGACGATGACGATTGCCGCGACGCCGAACACGTGCCACCAGACCGAGACGCTGTTGACCAGCGAGAGCATGTGCGTTCGCCTCACGTTGACGATCGTGTGAACCATCAGGATCAGCACGAAGAGGAGGAAGACCTCGCTGAGGATGTGCAGTTCGTCGCCGAAGTTGACGCCGAGCAGGTTGACTTCGTAGAGGCCGAGGACGACGTTGAGGAAGGTCGCGCAGGCGTAGTCGACGGAGGCGAGGACGGCGACCAGGCCGATCAGGTTGAACCAGCCGGTGAACCATGCCCAGACCGGACCGCCGAGGCGCCCCGACCACCAGTAGATGCCGCCTGCCGTCGGGTAGGCCGAGACCAGCTCCGCCATGCAGAAGCCGATGATCAGGATCGGGATCGAGATCAGCGGCCAGCCGATCGAGATCGCGATCGGTCCGCCGTTGTTCCACGCCTGCCCATAAGTCGTGAAGCAACCGGCGAGGATCGAGATGATCGTGAACGAAATCGCGAAGTTGGAGAACCCGCTCCAAGCCCTGTTCAGAGACTGTTTGTAGCCGAGCTCCGCGAGTCGCTGTTCGTCGCGGCTCGGGGACGAGACATTGCCCTCCATCAACCTCTCCCTTCAGTAGCAACCCAGGCTTTGGGGGATAAAAGGTGTGCCGAACCGACCAACGGTTCGGGGGCGAGCCTAGACCCAGCCCTTGACCGCTGTCAATGGCAGGAGAGAATCTTCTCCTCGCCCCCGCCCCATGGCCTCCCTCGCAGACACCCTTGGACCGATCTCAGCGCGCCTGGGCGAGATCGAAGGCGACCCGGTCCCGCTCGAGGGCGGGATCACCAACCGCAACTACCGGGTCCGGTTCGCCGGCGAGGACCTTGTCGTGCGGCTGCCGGGGAAGGACACCGCGCTGCTGGAGATCGACCGCGCTGCCGAGAAGGCGGCCGGGGAGCTGGCCGCGGCAGTCGGCGTCGGCCCGGAAGTGGTGGCGATGCTCGACGACCCGCCCTGCCTCGTCACCCGCTTCGTCGTCGGCGAGCCGATCGGCGCCGAGGAGCTGCGCGAGCCGGCGACGCTGCCCGAGGTGGCGGCGGCGCTGCGGGCGCTGCACTCGTGCGAGGAACGGCTGCCGACCGAGTTCTCGGGCTTCCGCATCGTCGAGACCTACGCGGCGCGGATCGCCGAGCGCGGCGCCGAGGTCCCCAGCTCGTATGAGTGGGCGATGGCCGCCGCGCACCGGATCGAAGCGACACTGGTCGGCCCCGAGCACGAGCCGGTCCCCTGCCACAACGACCTCCTCTCGGCCAACTTCATCCGCTCGCCGCAGGGGCTGCGGATTGTCGATTGGGAGTACGCCGGCTGCGGCGATCGCTACTTCGATCTCGGCAACTTCGCCGTCAACAACGAGCTCGACCCCTCACAGGAGGCGGAGCTGCTCGCGGCCTACTTCGAGTCGCCGGCGAGCGCCCGCCGGCTCGCCTCGCTGCGGCTGATGCGGTTCATGTCCGACTTCCGCGAGGCGATGTGGGGGGCGGTGCAGAGCACGATCTCCGACCTCGACTTCGACTTCTCCGAGTACTGCGCCAAGCACTTCGACCGCATGCGCGAGTTCGCCGGCGAGGGGCGGCTCGAGGAGCTGCTCGAGGAGGCGGGCGGTGCCACGAGCTGAGCTGCCCGACCGCGCCCGCTGCGTAATCGTCGGCGGCGGGGTCGGCGGCACCTCGCTCGCCTACCACCTGGCACAGCTCGGCTGGGACGACGTCGTCCTGCTCGAGCGCTCGCAGCTGACCTCCGGCTCGACCTTCCACAGCGCCGGGCTGGTCGGGCAGCTGCGCGGCTCGGTCTCGCTGACGAAGATGATGATGCACTCGGTCGACCTCTACCGGCGGCTGGGCACCGAGTCGGAGTTCGACCCCGGCTGGGTCGAGTGCGGCGGGATCCGCCTCGCCTCCAGCGAGGAGCGGATGGAGGAGCTGCGCCGCCAGGCCGGCTGGGCGAAGACCTTCGGGCTGCCGCTGGAGTTGATCTCCGCCGAGGAGGCGAAGGAGATGTTCCCGCTGATGTCGACCGAGGGGGTGCTCGGCGCCGCCTGGCTGCCGACCGACGGCTACATCGATCCGGCCCAGCTGACCTACGCCCTCGCCGACGGTGCCCGCCAGGGTGGCTGCCGCATCTTCACCAACACCCGGGTCACCGGGATCGAGGTCCAGCGCGGCCGCGTCCGCGGCGTCCGCACCGACAAGGGCGACGTCGAAGCCCAGGTCGTCGTCGACGCCGGCGGCATGTACGCGGCCGAGATCGCCCGCCTGGCCGGCGTCCGCGTCCCGCTGATCCCGATGTCCCACCAGTACCTGGTGACCCAGCCGCTCGAGGCGGTGCGGGAAGCGCGGGCGGCCCTGCCCATGTCCCCGCCGAGTTCGCCTTTTGTTGCGCATGCCGACCAAAAAGGCGAACTCGGCGGCGGGGGAAGGGGACACCTCCCGACCCTGAGGGATCCCGACCTGCTCGTCTACTACCGCGAGGACGGGGACGGGCTGGTGATGGGCGGCTACGAGCGGCGCAGCGAGGCGGCGTTCCTGCCCGGCGGGCCGGGGCGGGTGGAGGCGATCCCGCAGGACTTCAACGGCCGGCTGCTGGAAGAGGACTGGGACCGCTTCGAGGAGATCACCGAGAACTCGAAGCGCCGCGTCCCGGCGATGGAGCAGATCACCGTCACCAAACTGATCAACGGCCCCGAGGCCTTCACCCCCGACAACGAGTTCTGCCTCGGCGAGACCGAAGTCGGCGGCTTCTTCGTCTGCGCCGGCTTCTGCGCCCACGGGCTGGCCGGGGCGGGTGGGATCGGAAAAGCGCTCGCCGAGTGGATCGTCGACGGCGAGCCGAGCCTCGACCTCTGGCACATGGACATCCGCCGCTTCGGCGCCCAGTACCGCTCCCCCGCCTACACCCACGCGCGGATCGAGGAGACCTACGAGACCTACTACGACATTCGCTATCCCAACCACGAGCGGCAGGCGGGACGGCCGCTGCGGTTGTCGCCGGCCGACAACTGGCACCGCGAGCACGGCGCCGCCTTCGGCGAGAAATCGGGCTGGGAGCGAGTCAACTGGTACGAGCGCAACGCCGCCGCCGGGGACGAGGAGTTGCGGCCGCGCGGCTGGGCCGGACAGCACTGGTCGCCGGCGATCGGCGCCGAGCACCGCGCCACCCGCGAGGCGGTCGCGCTCTTCGACGAGTCCTCCTTCGCCAAGCTCGAAATCGAGGGCGTCGGGGCGGAGACCTTCCTCGAAGTCCTCTGCGACAACCGGGTCTCCCGCGAGGTCGGCCAGATCACCTACACCCAGATGCTCAACCACCGCGGCGGGATCGAGTGCGATTTCACCGTCGCGCGGCTCGGCGAGGACCGCTTCTCGATCGTCACCGGCACCGCCTTCGGCAACCACGACCGCGAGTGGATGCGGCGCCACCTCCCCGACGGCGACGAGGTGATGGTCCACGACGTCACCTCGCAGTGGGCCTGCTTCGGGATCTGGGGACCGCGGGCGCGCGAGGTGCTGGCGCCGCTGACCCCGCAGGACCTCGGCAACGAGGCCTTCCCGTACATGACGGTGCGGGAGACGACGCTCGGCAACGTGCCGGTGCGGATGCTGCGGGTGACCTACGTCGGCGAGCTCGGCTGGGAGATCTACTGCCCGACCGAGTACGGGCTCGGGTTGTGGCAGGCGCTCTGGGAGGCGGGGCAGCCGCACGACATCGTCGCCGGGGGCTACCGGGCGATCGACAGCCTGCGGCTCGAGAAGGGCTACCGCGTCTGGGGCACCGACATCACCCCGGACGAGACTCCCTACGAAGGCGGCGTCGGCTTCTGCGTCAAGCTCGACAAGCCGGTCGGCTTCGTCGGCGAAGACGCGATCCTGACCGCGAATGAAGCCGGGCCGCGGGCGCGGCTGCGCTGCCTTACGCTCGGCGATCCCCGCTCGATTGCCCTCGGCAACGAGCCGGTCCGGGTCGGCGGCGAGATCGTCGGGCGGGTGACGAGCGGCGGCTTCGGCTACACCGTCGAGCGCTCGATCGCCTACGCCTACCTGCCGCCGGAGCACGAGCCGGGGACCGCGGTCGAGGTCGAGATCTTCGGCCGCTGGGTCGAGGGCGAGGTCGCGACCGAGCCGCTCTTCGACCCCAAGGGCGAGCGAGTCCGCACCTAGCGGGGCGCCAAAGTAGACCCCTGGTTGACTAAGGCGCCTTTCCGTCCCTCTGGTTGGGAAAAGCGCCTTGCCTAGACGGAGACCGGCGCCGGCAGCAGGCCGGCGAGGATGTGCTCGGTGCCCTCGGTGTGCTCGCGCATCTGTCGCACCGCCCGGGCGCCGTCCCCTTTTCGCAGCGCCTTGACCAAGCGCTCGTGCTGTTCGTTGGAGCGGGCGAGGACCTCGGGCGGGTGGGCGATCAGCGCGATCAAGTCGCTCATCTGCGACTGCACGTCGGTCATCGCGCTGAGCAGCCTCGGTGACTGGGCCGCCTCGGCAATGTCGATGTGGAAGCGAATGTCGGTGCGCCGGTACTCCTCGAAGTTCTCGAGCTCACCGGCCATCTTCGCGACCAGCTCCTCGAGCCGGTCGAACTGCGCCGCGGTCCCCCGCTCCGCCGCCAGCTGCACCGACCCGGACTCGATCGCCACGCGGTAGTCGAGCACCGCCCATGCGCCCTGGTCGAGCGGCTCCTCGGCGTGCTCGGTCAGCGGCGGGCGCTCGGCGACGAAGGTGCCGCCGGTCCTCCCGCGCAGCGAGACCAGGTGCCCGCTCTGCACCAGTGCCGTCAGCGCCTGCCGCAAAGTCGAGCGTGAGATCCGCAGCTTGCCGGCCAGCTCCCGCTCCGGCGGCAACTTGTCCCCCGGCGCCAACAGCCCGAGCCGGATCGCGCTCCCCAAGCGCTCCACCGTCTCCTCGAACGTACTCGCCGGCTGCACCGGCATGAACACAGCCTCTAAGGCCGCGTCGCGCTCCATGCAGAGAACCGTACCGCCGGCTAGGAATCCATGTATCGGTTGAACGCCTCGCGAGCGAGATCGCTGAGCGAGCGACCTTCCTTGTCGGCACGCGCCCACGCCGCTTTGTAGAGGTCGGGAGGGACGCGGAAGCCGACGCGGGGAGAGAGGCCGTTCGGGCCAAGCGAGGGTCGGCCGACGTAGCGCCGCTCGAGCTCAGACGGATCGGGCGGGTTCCGCTCGATTTCCTCGGCCATTTCTTCGGCAATCTCCTCGGTGAGGACCATGCCGGACCGGGTCACCCAAACCTGCTCGTCCTTGCCTTTTTCCTCCGTCTTTTTCACTCTTTTTCCCATGAACGTGCCTCCTCATAAAGGCCACGGAAACGGTTCCGCAATGGCATCGCGTGGATCACTCTGAAAGTTCCCTCGTCGCGTTCGACCGCAACGACCTCAAGTGGGACTTCCTCCAGATCGTCACCGAGGAAGTAGACGCGGCGATCGACATCGGACGTCCTCGAGTTCCAGAACCGGTCAACCAACTGGAGGCCGCTCTGCTGGATGACGTGGAGAGACCGCTGCCTCGAGATCCGATGCTTCGTCGCCGACCGTGCAAATGAGATCTCTGCTTCTTCAGGCCAGACATTCTGTCGGACAGAATAGCGAAGCTCGGGGTCAGCTAGTTGTCTGAGCACGCGCATCAGCAACCAGGGCGGGTTGACCTCTTCGTATCTCGTTTTCGGCACGAAGATGAACGCCCTGCCGTCCTCCGACAGATGGAGGTAGCCCCTCGTCCAGTAGTGCTTGTACATCTGCAGCCGGGTGCCGTCGGTCAACTGCACCGTCCCCATCCACATGAACTCGTCGATGTGATCGGGGGCGAGGCTCAGCAGCGGCTCCCATTCGGGCGCGTTGACCTTGAGGACCCGTCCCCTGATGGCTTTGCGAGAAGGCACGGCCACAACCTCCCGAGGAGGCTGTGACCGAACAAGACGTGGGAGTGCCGCTTCTGGAAATTCTCAGTCGCGGATCTTTACTCCCGCCTTCGCCTTGTTGTTCTTCAGATTCGGGTCGGCGACGCCGGAGCGGACTCGAGCACGGACGCGGACCTTGGTCGCCCTCGCCGTCTTCACCTTGACCCGCAGCTTCTTCGCCTTTCCAGCGGCGATGTCGCCCAGGCGGCAGGTGAACTTCCGCTTCCCCTTCTTCGCCTTCGCCAGCTTGCAGGCGCGTTTGCCGTTCAGCTTCGGTCCCGCGACCTTGGTGGCCGTCGCCGGGACCGTGCCCTTGACGATCGTCCCCGTCGCCGCGCTCGGCCCGGCGTTGCGGACGGTGATCAGGAAGGCGAGCTTGCCCCCCACCGGCGGCCGTTTCGGCCTCGGTTTGATCTTCAGTCGCAGGTCGGCGCTTGCCGCCGCGGGCGGGGTCGCGACCAGCTCGAAGGCGCCGATGTCGCAGGCGCTCCCCTGTGGCCGGGACACGCCGCGCTGGTCGGCCGCCGGGCAGCCGTCGTTGGTGCCGGCGTCGATCGCCGGGCTCCCCGGCTGCAGCGCCAGCGTGTCGGTTTCGCCGCCGTTGTTCTGCAGCGCCCCCAACAGCGGGTTGGTGTTCTGCTTGCTGCCCGCGTCGCCGAACATGCAGCTGGCGTCGCCGGAGATGTTGTGGTCGGAGCTGACCATCGCCACCACCGCGCAGTCGCTGGGACCGCCGGGGCCGGTGTTGCCGGCGACGATCGTGTTCTTCACCGCCAGCGCGGCGGAGCCGCCGACCATCGGTTCGGGGTTGTAGACGCTGAGCCCGCCGCCGACCCCGCCCGTGCCGACGCCGTTGCCGGCGATCGTCGAGTTGACGATCGTCCCTTCGCTGCCTTCGGCGCTCGCCGGGTCGATCGCGAGCAGCACGCCGCCGCCCTGGACCACCGCCCCGAGCGAGTCGACCGTGTTGCCGGTGACGGTCGAGTTGACCAGCGTGAATTTCCCCAGGACGTAGACGCCGCCGCCGAGGCCCTCGAGCGGGCCGCCGGTGACGTGGTTGCCGGCGATCGTGCTGTCGGTGACGGTCACGATGGTTTTGTTGACCCCCTCGGGCGGCGCGGAGACCCCGGCGCCGTTCTGGCTGGCGACGTTGCCGGTGATGTTGAGCCCGCGCAGCACCGCTTCGCCTCCTTCGTAGGCGAGTACCCCCGCCCCGTCGCCGGGCACCTCGCCGCCGAGCATCGGGTTGCTGACGCCACCGGTAACGGTCAGGCCTTCCAGCACGCTCTTCTCAGCCGCGAGGTTGAAGACCCGCGAGGTCTGGTGCGCGTCGATCACCGTGGTCCGCGCGCCGGCCCCCCGCACCGTGACCGTGCCTTCGCCGAAGACTTCCAATTCCCCCGCCGAGATCGAGTAGTTGCCGGCCGGCACCGCGACCAGGTCTTCGCTGTCCGTCGAGGAGCCCGCCGCGTTTATCGCGTCCCGCAAGGAGCAGGCGGGGTCGGTGGTGCAGCCGCCGGCGACGCTCGCGTCGGCAGTCGTGTTGACGGTGAACGTCGCCGCCTGGCCGGTGGCCGGAGCGAGCAACGCCAGTGCCGCGAGGGCGCAAGCGACTGGTATCGACCTCATCTGAATCCCCTGTCTTCTCATCGATTTTTAGTACGGGGCGCCAGGTACCCTCGTGCCGCGGGGGGAAACCAGCCGTTTGCGAGACAAAGGAGAGCACCGTGGGAAAGATCGTCGTCACCGAGTTCATCTCGCTGGACGGGGTGGTCGAGGACCCGGGCGGGTCGGAGAACTACAGCCGCGGCGGCTGGGCGTTTGACTTCGACCGCGGCCAGGAGGGGGACAAGTTCAAGCTCGACGAGCTGTTCGAGGCCGAGGCGCAGCTGCTCGGCCGGGTCACCTACGAAGGCTTTGCCGCCGCCTGGCCCGAGCGCGACGACGAGGCGGGCTTCGCCAAGCAGATGAACGAGATGCCGAAGTACGTCGTCTCCTCCTCCATCGAGCGGCCCGAGTGGCAGAACACGACCGTGCTGACGGGCGACCTGGCCAGCGCCGTCGCCGCCCTGCGCGACGAAGTCGACGGCGTCATCCTCGTCGCCGGCAGCGCCACCCTAGTCCAGGCGCTGCTCGAGAACGACCTCGTCGACGAACTGCGGCTGATGGTCTTCCCCGTCCTGCTCGGCGCGGGCAAGCGCCTCTTCGGCGAGGGCGAGGCGAAAAAGCCGCTAAAGCTGACCGAGGCGAAGACGGTCGGCGACGGCGTCTCGATCCTGCGCTACGAGCCGCAGCCATAGCGTTTAAATCAAAAGGCAAAGAAATCCTGACCGGCGCTACCCTGCATGGATGCCCGCCTTCGCCGTCCGCTTCAAGGGGATGCTGACCAGGGACGAGCGCGAGCGCCTAGCCGCGGCGGACATCGAGCTCGCCAGCAGCAGGTCCTCGATGACGGCGGGCACCGAGGAGACCGGCACCGTCGGTACCGGCCGCCCGATCTACACCGTCCAGCTCGAGGCGCCCTCCGAGGGAGAGGCGCTGGCAAGGGTCCGCGAGGCGATCGATCCGGACACCTCGAACTTCTCAGGCTGGGAAGCCGGCCCGGCCTGACTTCAGGCTTCGCGCGCTTCACGCAACCGCTGGAGGTCCAATAGGTCTTCCGGCCGTCCGGCCATCTTCTTTAGCCTCACCAAGTCGTCGAAGCTGACGATCTTGATTGGAAGCCCAGCGACCTCGTCCTCAATGGCGCCCGGGGAAAGCTCTGCCCACAACGCGGAGTCGCCGATCCACTGCATGACATCCAGTCTGCCCAGCCGAGTGGCGAGTACCCAGTTCCCGCCCAGTTCGAGGGCGGTGGGATCAAGGGGATTCGGCAACTCACCCTCTTCGAACTCCGCCGCCCCCTCAACCTCTGCATCTAGCTCTTGGAGGACCCGCGCCAGGCGCTTGAGGTTGTCCGGATCCGGGGCTGGGACAACATCTACGTCCTTCGTCGCCCGAATGTGGCCGTGGTAGCCGACCGCGAGTCCACCGATCACGAGGAACTCAACGTCGCCTTCGACGAGTTCTTGGAGGAGCTTCTGAATGTCGAGCTCAGGCAAGGCGGCGCCGATGTCCCGCCCAGGCCACCTGTGACAAGAGGCGCGAGAGCTCAATCACCTGTTCCGCTCGCTGCGCCGGAGTCAGCTCCCGAAAGTCACGTTGGAGCGCTGCGCGCTCCGCCTTCCCATCCGGAGTCCAATTTCCGTTTCTCCTTGGCTCCACAGACAGATCGTATCGCCCGAAGCCGGCCCGGCCTAAGGGACCGGTGGTTCGATGCAACGACCATGCCCTCAGGGCCCGCCGGCCAGGATCCGACCTGGTCCGCGCAGGCCCCGTACGGTGAGCCAAACGATAGCCCCCACCGATAAGTCGATCTTCATCAATAAGACGGGATCATTTGATGCAACTTAGGGATTCTCCTAAGATGCCGGCATCGGCAGCTCGACCTCATCATCTGGTCGGCCGCGGGGGGTTGCTGACGGTCGCGCCCTCTTGGCCGAACGCCTCGAGGCGCGCGTTCCTGAGATAGCCCGCGCGATCCTCGATCGCCTGCACGGGATGGAACGGGACGAGCCCGTCCGCGACGTCGAATACCTGGAATCCCTCTCCGACGCCGTCCACAAGGGAGTCCGGTACGGGGTCGAAGTGCTTGCCGTGGGCGAGGAGCGCGCCGCGGACGTTCCCCTCGCGGCGATCGTGCAGGCCCGCCTCGCGGCGCGCCACCGGATCCCGCTCGAGACCGCCCTGCGCCGCTACCTGGCGGCGGAGAAGCTGCTCACCGATTTCGTCCTCGAAGAGGCCGCCGGAATCGACCCCTGCCTGCTCCGCGCCGCGATGGCCGCCCAGGGAGCCGCCTTCGAGCGCCTGGTCGCGATCGCCACCGAGGAGTACGGGCGGGAGGTGCGGGCCCGTCCCGCCTCCCACGAAGCCCGCCTCGTCGAGCGAACCCGCCGGCTCCTCGCCGGTGAGCTCGTCGACCCGTCGATCCTGGAGTACGAGCTGTGCGGCCACCACCTCGGCCTCGTCGCCTGCTCGGCCGACGCCCGGCCCCTGATCCGCCGCCTCGCCGGCGAGGTCGGATGCCGCAGCCTCATCCTCACCCCGTCGGGGGAAGAGCTGTGGGCGTGGCTCGGCAGCGGCCGCGAGCCGGTCGACCCGACAGCGGTCCGCGACTGGCTCGCCGCCGCAGGAGACCCCGAGCAACCCATCGGAATGGGCGAGCCCAAGAGTGGCCGCGACGGCTGGCGCCTGACGCACGAACAAGCACGGGCCGCGCTCTGGGTCGCCAAGGCGAAGTCGGTCCCGGTCATCGAGTACACGGAGGCCGCCCTCCTCGCCTCGATCGGACGCGACGCGATCCTCACCGCCTCGCTGCAGGAGAAGTACCTGCTGCCGCTCGCCGGCGAACGCGACGGCGGCCAGGTTCTACGAGCCACCCTCCGCTCCTACTTCCAGGCCGACAGGAACAGCAGCTCGGCGGCCGCAGCGTTGGGGGTCAGCCGGCAGACGGTCGCCAACCGGCTGAGGACGGCGGAGCAGTGCATCGGGCAACCGCTGGGCGAGTGCGCAGATGCCCTGGTCGCCGCGCTGAGCCTGGAGGAACTGGGCCGCATCTCAGATCCGCCCGACTCTCTTCCCTAAAGCATGGCATTCAGCGCACCACGCGTGCGCCGGCGCGACCTAGCGTCAGGGGCAGGAACTTGCCCGCCACAGACGCTGCAGACGAAAGGTTTCGCTAGAATCATGCGCATGATGACGCCAGAGGAGAAATGGACCGACCATCGCCTCGACGATCTCGACAAGAAGGTCGACGACGGGTTCGCCCGCGCTGACAAAAGTCTTGGCGACTTTCGAGGAGAAGTCACTGCGCGGTTCGACAAGGTCGACGCGCGGTTCGTCAAGGTTGACGAACGGTTCGACAAGGCTCGAGCCGAGCTTAAGAGCGAGGTGAGCGGACTTCGGGGGGAGATGCAAAGCCTGGGGAAAGAACTTCGGGGGGAGATCGGGAGTCTTCGGACGGCGATCTACCTGGGCGCCGGCGGCATCATCGCCGCCTTGATCGGCATCAGCGCCCTCTAGCCCGGTCCCCTGCCGGCCGGAGGGGAGTTTTCAGATCCCCCTAACTGCCTTTCCTAAGCCTTGACATTCTGCGCGCCACGCGCGCGTCGGCGCCGCCTAGGGTCGCCTGCATCAACATCTTTGGTTAGTTCTACTGCAGACGAAAGGTTGCGCTAGAATCATGGCTGTGAAACTGCCGCGGGAGAACTGGCCCGACGATCGCCTCGACGAGCTCAATAGGAAGGTCGATAAGGGCTTTGAGAAGGTCGACGAGGGCTTTGAGAAGGTCGACGAACGATTCGACTTGGCTCGAGCCGAGATGAAGAGCGAGGTGGGGCAGCTTCGGGGGGAAATGAATGGCCGCTTGGAGGCTGTTGATGGTCGGTTCGACCACCTCGACAAGAAGATCGATCGGCTGACCTATTACCTATTGGCTGCCTCCGTCGCGATCATCGCCGCCTTGATCCGCAGCGGCGCTTTCTAGTCCGGGCACCGTTCTATCGGCGTCCAGTGGGACGGTGGTCAGCACCGGGCCGGCAATGGCGTTGGGCGTCGCCCTCCTCACTCTCTCCCCTAAGAATTGACGTTCCGCGCACCACGCGTGCGCCGGCGCCGCCTAGCGTCGCGGCGATGGGATGGCCACCGCAAGTCGGGGACCTTCTGCCGTATACCGACGAAGCAATCGGGATGCGCTACAAGCTCGCCACTTACTCCTTGAATCCAGCGCATGCGGATGGCGGACCCAAGGCGCAAGGGTTTGCCCGCATCCTCGGAATCACGATCGATGCCATCGACCATCTGGAGAGGGAAATCGTGCGAGCTATCCTCTTCGTTCCAATCGGGTCGGTAAGGGCAAACCGAACCGGTGCGCTCAACTGCATCGTTGAGTTTCCTATACGCAGAGTCGATCGTTACAGCTCTCGCACTGTGTGCATTCGGACTGTGTGGGAGCTAAGAGAGCCCGCCTCTCGTCCTCGGCTTGTGTCGGCCTTTTTGAGACCCTAGACTGGAGGGCACCATGGGGAGCACCAAGACTCTTATTACCGAGAACGACTACGTGGAGCTGCTGCGGCCCGTCGAGAGGTGGCCGGCGGGAACCAGGGGGACCGCCGTCAGCGACCACGGAGCCTCGAAGCTCGTCGAGGTTTCTGACGACCAAGGCGTGATGCTCGATCTGCTCGAGGTCGATGAAGTGGATCTCGAGCTCATTACCGCATATCCCTCAGTGCCTCCACCTTCACGGGCGATGTCCCTTCGCCATTGAGGTGGGAGTGGCCAAAGTAAGGACGGTCCGCTCACCGAACATGACGTAGTCGTGCTGAAACGGACATCGTCCCACCGGTAGACCCGCCGGCGAGTGCGCGGATGCCCTGGTCGCCGCGCTGAGCCTGGAGGAACTGGGCCGCGTTCCAGAGCCGCCCGACTCTCTCCCCTAAGTCTTGACGTTCCGCGCACCACGCGTGCGCCGGCGCCGCCTAGCGTCCTGCCGAGTCCGGTAGTCCAGACCGGAGGAGAGCTTGTATGCAGACGAAAGGTTGCGCTAGGATCATGGCCGTGATGCCCCGAGAGAAGTGGACTGACGATCGCCTCGACGACCTCAACACGAAGGTCGACGGTGGGTTCGAGAGCGTCGACAAGCGTTTCGACAAGGTCGACAAGCGTTTCGACAAGGTCGACGAGAACTTCCGCGAGCTTCGGGGGGAGATCAAAAGCGAGACGAGCGGGCTTCGGGGGGAGCTGAAAAGCGAGACGACGCAACTCCGCGGGGATATGAAGGAGATGCGAGGGGAGTTGAATGGCCGACTCGACAGCCTCGACAAGAAGTTCGATCGGCTGACCTTGGGAATAGTGGCCTCCGCCATCGGCATCATCGCCACCCGCGCCCTCTAACAAGCGACCCTATTTGCCGTGGCGAGCCTGACCGTGATCGTGCCGCTGACTCTCCGGAGGACGGCTTCGCGCGTCTCGAGAGGAAGCAGCCGTCGTGGGCCGCTACTTGCCCCGGACGAGCTCGATCGATTCGGGAAACGCTCGGCCTTCGTCTCGTAAGGCAAATACGTTTTCCGTAACCCTGACGCTTATAGGACGGGCTTTGCTCGCATGGATCCGAACCCGAGTCACTCCATCTGGCACCAGGCCTACCACGGTCCGGAATCTAGATGCCCCGGGAGCACCGCTTGGGACCGAGGCAATGAACGTCCCTTCTCTCAGGACGCGAAATAACTGGCTGCAGGCGAAGTTTCCCGAGCCCCGGTCGGCGCTTTCCACCAAGCACAGCCTTCCGTGAGCCGGCACAACCCAGAATTGCGGAGTGACTATCGGCAGTCGTTGCGCCAGATTCCCCATCGTCCCGATTCCCCTCAATTCATCCACAAGCTGGGAAGGAAGCTGCTCAGGCTCGCTGCGTAGAAGGGAGAACCCCTTGACCTCCCCCTGCTCCCGCGTCGGACTAGGGGCCGCCGAATCCTTCCTCGTCGCAGGCGCAGAGTCTCCGCCCCCACACCCCAGACTCCCAAGTGCAACAACGATGATCGAGAGGAGGCTGGCACCGAAATGCCAGCCTCCTTGGGGGTTCAGCACCCTTCCGCACAAGTGATTACTCCTCGAAAATGGACCGCATAGGCCCCATACACACCTATTTGAAGTAATCGGTAAGGGTGAACTGTCCTTTGTACGTGAGGTTATTGTTTCGGATTACACCTCGATACCAGCCGCCATCCTGCCTGACCTGGATCGAACCGAGTTCAGTGTATTTCGGGTAGCACTGCCAGCTGTTGATTAGGTTATGCCACACGTCGGCATAATCAACACAGCCAGCTCTGTCGAGAGTCCTTATAAATGCCCAGTCCAAACCGTAGCCGCTGGCATAGTCGGGGGCGTCGCAGCGGTAGGTGCCGGTCCATGCTGGATCTAACCAGCCTTCACAGACCCTGTATGCGATTCCGCTTTCAGTGTTTTCTGCGCTTGCTCGCGGCGCCATCATCAGGGAAATGGTCATAAGGCTTACGACAGCTAGGCCTGAGAGAAACCATGCGTGTCCTCGCCGCTGAGTCGAGGTGGAACTCATTCCTACTCCTTCGGTTGATGGATACCAAGTCGGTCGCGGTGAAAGTGTCTCCGCCGTCCGGGGCAGGCTCCGTGCCCACGGGGAGTATCTTCTCAGTACCTAGGAAGGTTGGCTCATACCATTGAGCCTAAGTTTGCCCGGATGGGCTTTACACTCCGCCACTTTCAGTGGCGGAGTCAGGCTGCGGCAAGATTGATCGACCCTGCGCCTGGCATATGCTGCTCAGCAAAGCGTCAGGGACCGGACTGGTCGAACGTGTGCTGGTACTGCGTGGCGGGGCCGCTGCCGTAGATCGGTTTGAAGGGCTCCTGCTGCTTGCAGGGCGGCGCGGCTATACCCGCCGTGCTGGTCTGGCCGGCGAAGGCATACTGCTGGATTCTCTCAAAGAGAAGTTTGGCTTCTTCGTCTTGAGTTCTTACAACTTTCGTTGGATCTTCGAAGCTTCGGAACTCGTGAGCTCGTTCTTTAAATGCGGGGTCTTCCCAATCAGTCGGGTCCAACGTGGCAACAATCCCCGACGTGCATTGACGGGTATCAAAGCTGGGCAGACCTGCGATTAATCCTTCCGCCCATTTCGGAGGGCTATATGCACTATTGCGGTTGATTGCCAAGCGGTGTGGATAGGTCGAAATGGTTTCCGGATTCATACCCCCCATGATGCGGAGGTAGTGCGGTTGCGGCGCGCCTTCTGGTTCTCCTACGCCAGCAGGCAATTCGCCGCTCAGGCTGGCCGCCACGTTTCCGAAGAACGATGCGAGGTCTACCCGATAGAGCTTGAGGCCCACCAAGATCGGGTTGAGGTTGCGGATGAACGGATCGACGGCTCGTAAGAGTGGGGGAAATTCGTCGCGGAAGATCGTCCTCAGGGCGGCAAAGCCAGTCGGTGCCCTCTTGATCACCGGGCCGAGGCCTTCGAAGAAGGCTTTCGATTCCGGGGCTAGCTTCGCAAGGGCAATCAAAGTCGGCGACAGCTCTTCTGCCGCCGGGACCAGCTGACGCATCAACGGGTCGGCGTTCTGCGAGAAGCCTTTGAGCCGGGCGAAGGTGAGGCGCGACTCGTCGAGGAAAGTGGGGAAGGCGCGGAAGAGCGCTTCGATGTCGCGATCCCGTCGTGCCGTCGTCTGGAAGACAGCGTTGGAACTCTGGATCAAGTCCGCCAGCTGTCCTTCACGGCCACGCAGTGCTTGGAAGGTGGTGGCGCCGTTGCGGAACAGCTGCCCGACCGCCAGGCGCTGGCTGTCGAGGACGCGGAAGAGCTGGTCGAACTCGGTAACCGTCGGGTCGAGGCTGCCCAGGGCGTAGGAGAGGTTCTGGCCCTGGCCATTGATCGCCACCGCCGCTTCCTGCATCCATTCCTGGAAGGCGGCGCGGGTCTGAGCGTTGAAGGTGCGGAAGATCTCGTCGAGCTGGACCGATTCGGCGACATTCGCCTCGGGCAGGGTGCCGCCGTCCTCGAGCTCAGGTCCCTCACGCGAGCCTGGCGTGAGTTCGATGTAGGTCTCGCCGAGGAGGGTCTTGGTGCGAAGGATTGCGCGGGTCGACTCCGGTAGCGGCGCGTAGCGGGCGTCGATCGCCGCGGTCGCCCACGCCTGCTTGCCGTTTGGTGCGAGTTCGATCTTCTGGACTTTGCCGACGTTGACGCCGGAGATGCGAACGTCGGACTGTTCGGCGAGCTGGGTCGCCTCGTTGAAGGGAACCTTAACCTCGTAGGTCTTCGCGCGGAACGGGGTTGGTCCGCCGAAGGTGACCCAGAGAAAGAGCAGGATCCCAAAGCAGGACAGCGCAAAGCCGGTGATAACTAGAAGCTGCGTGGTGCTAGGGGCGCGCTTACTCATTTCGCCTTTTCGATGTATTCGCAGGTATTACCGGGTTCTTCAGTTTTGAAAGAGACCGGGATTTCCTCTGCTCTCGGAATCTGCAGAAGCTCCAAAAGGGTTTGAAGGAAAGGTTCGCCCTTGGCAGTTCCCGACCCACCCAGCTGATATCCGAGATCTGCACCGGTACAAGAAATGACCACAAGACCCCGAAGGATCGGGCCACCCGCATCCTGAAGGGTGAACGCTGAGTTGAAATTGTGGTTGAGCCAAGGCAGGTAGAAGAGGTAGCTCTGCCGCGAGTCCTTAGGCTTGAAAGTGAGCTCGTTGAGGAAGGAATTGAAGCCGCCGAGCGAATTACCGAAGCTGCGCACGGTCTTTTCAAACGGCTCGGCCGCTTCCGTGCCATGCGTCAGAACCGGACGAATTTCGCGGGTGAACGGCCGGATCTGATCGCGGATCGGCACAGTGGTCTGGCTGAACAACTTCTCGGTCGCGTCGAACGCCGGGCCGAGTGCCTGGGCCTGCGGGATCAGCTTGATCAGCGCCGGACGGGCGACCTGGGAGAAACGGTTGGAGCTGGCAAGACCCGACCGCGCCGCCTGGAGCGCAGAGGGGAATTCTTCGAAAGCGTCCTGGACCGAGGCCTGCTGGTTGGCGAAGTTGCCCAGGGCGTCCTTGGAGGAGGTGACAAAGCGCTTCACCGCGGTGTCGTGACGGGCAAGTTCATTGGTCACCAGGCCAAAGTTGTGGATGACGTGGGAAAGCGCGACATGGCGGGCGGCCACCGCTTTGTTGAGCTTGGCGGTGTAGTGGACGAAGGGCTGGAAGCGGCGCAGGGCGTTGGAGAGCTGCTTGCCGCGGCCGCCGATGCCCTGGGCGCCGCCGGCGACGAGCAGCTGGATGTACTGGCGGGTGTCGGCGTCGAGGGTGGCGAGGAAGGCATCGAGGTTGGTGTTCGGTTCGGTCTGGGTGAGGGTGAAGTGGGCGC
This sequence comes from Solirubrobacterales bacterium, assembly GCA_033856415.1. Classification (GTDB taxonomy): domain Bacteria; phylum Actinomycetota; class Thermoleophilia; order Solirubrobacterales; family 70-9; genus VAYN01. The sequence continues at coordinate 106,989 of JAWVFA010000035.1, forward strand.
CGTCCTCGATATGGCGCTTGCCGGTGCCCGGTTCGATCTCGACGATCATGTCGTTGAGGTTCGTTTTCGGGCGCAGGAGCAGGCTGGCGTTCGGGTGGATCAGCTCCATGTATTTCGGCTCGATGTCCATGCCGACGACCGCATGGCCGTTTTCGAGGTCGACCGAAGCGACCTTGCCGATCTGGATGCCGGCGATGTCGACCGCCTGACCCTGGCCAGGGGTGACCGCCTGCGCGGTCGAAAACTCGGCGGTGATGTGGTCGAATTCTTCGCCGACCACCGGCAACCAGGCGGGCAACGAGGCTTTCTGCTGGACGAAGATCCCGAGCATCATCACGATGCCGGCGAGGGCGAGAACGAAGATCGCGATCGTGTCTTTGCGGTGACCGCGCGCCTGCCGCCCGAGCCAAGCGCGGAAGTGCTTCGAGCGGCTGACGCCGGCTTCCCTCTCGGTCATGGATTCACCCCCGCGACGGACGGAGAGGCCGGTCCGACCTGGCCGAGTGAGCCGTTTACGTCAGGTACGGGATTGGTGTAGCAGCGAACTTCTGGCTTGAGCGGAGGTCGTTTTGCCAGTTGTGGCTGCGTCCCAAGCGGATCTTCAATCGTGTGGGCGTAGTTGCGCTGGTCACTCAGGGTGTCTTGGTTCCCGAATGGGTTCGGTTCGCCAACCAACACGGGCCCTCCACCCGCTTGGGCGCGAGCATAGGGGCCGTTTCCGTCGAAGTTCTGCGCCATACCGGCAAAGTTGACGAGGTTGTAGAGAAACTCCCGGTAGTTGGGTTGGCCCGTACTGAACTGATCGTTGATCACCTGATTGCCGGTTGGGACCATCACCTTCGAGGTGCAGAGGCTGAGCCGGTTGAGCTGGGGCAGGGTGACCTTCTTGCTCGCTTGGGCGACGCCGGCGAGGGCGGGAGTCGATTCGCGTAGGAGCTTGGCAACGCCGCCCCCCTCTTTGCCCGAGAGCAGCGGTCGCACTTGGGCGAGGAAGGGTTTCGATGCACTGATCAAGCCGGGCAGCTCTTCCACCGCGGGCTTGAACTCGATCGCAAAGGTGCGCAGCGGTGGCAGCGAGCGGTTGAGGCTGACGAGGGAGGCGTGGGTGATGCGAAGAGTTGGCGCCAGGAGATGGATCGTCGTCGTGAGGTTGTTGGACTGGTTGGCGAGGGCACCGGTGAAAACGTCAAAGTTGACGATCAGGCCCTGGAGGTCTCGCTGGCGGCTGGCGAAGGCGCCGAAGGCGCGGCCGGCGCTGGAGACGAGGCGGGAGAGGTCCTTCTGCTGGGTACCGAGGAAGGCGTTGGTGACCTGGGCGCTATAGCGGCCGGCATCGCCGCCGTACTGGAAGGCGCCGTTGAGCGCTTCGGCGCCGGACTTACCTTTGACCTCGGGCAACTGGGTGACGTCTTCCTCTGCAGTCGGTTTGCCGTTGAGGGCGGTGCCGTAGCCCTCAAGCAGGCGGCTGAGGTCGGCGCGCACGGGCGACTGCAGGACGGAGAGAACTTCGTCGATCTGGACCGCGGTCGAGGTGCGGCTGACAGGGATCGTCCCGCCGCTGTCCATCTCATTCGCGCTGGGGCTGCCGGGGTCGAGTTCGACGAAGAAGTTGCCCTCGAGAAAGATCCGCGGGCGGATGGCGGCGAAGGCGTCGTCGTGGATCGGCCGGCCGGAGGAGTCGACGGTGAAGGCGACCTTGGTGTTGTCGCCGTCGCGTTCGGTCGAGATGACTTTGCCGACGTCGACGCCGGCGATCCGGATCGGCGAATTCAGCGCGATGTTGGCGGAATTGGAGAAGGTCGCGTTGAGTTCGTAGCCCCGGCTGGTGAACGGCACGTGTTTGGTGAAGGCCAGGTAAGGGCCGAGCGTGAAGATGAGGATGAAGATGATCGCGATCAGGGCATTGCTTGGCCGCCACTTGATGCGGCCGGTGCCGACTGCTGCAGCACGTCGATCTCGCTCGGGGAGGCGGCTCACTATTCTCCCTCCCCCCGCGTATCGGTTCCCCACAACTCGGATGCATTACCGATTACGGTCTCCCCAGTAACGTATTTCTCATTCCCGGCTTCACACACTTTGCCCTGGCCTGGTGCCGCCGTCTTCGGGTAAGGGTTGTAGTGGAGGTGGTTTTTAGTTCTATCCGGAGACAGATCATTTGCAGGCCCACTAGCGAACGTGCTCTCGCTGTTAGGTCCTTCCGGTGGTGCGAAGGAGATGAACTGGAGCCAGTTACCACTGCTGTTGCCCTGACTGTTTGCGTTGGCAAGGTACTGGAACGTGAGAGACCAGTAGTGGCAAACCGTCTGGCTCGGGGTCAGGTAGTTCAGCGACGGCTTGAGGAGATTGTTGGTATCCGTGAGCAGTTCGAGCCCGTTGAAAACCCCCGGCGCTTCCTGGAAGTCAACAAGGGCCTGAGCCGTCGGCTGCAGCTGGTTGTAGAGGACCGGGGAAGCATTGAGGACGGGGATCCCGGCGTGGAGCGATTCGGCGATTATGGGGGAGGTCTTTGCCAGGGCTTTGGCGCCGGGCTGGAGGGCAGTGAAGAAGCGGGCCGAGTCCACGAGGAAAGGCCGGATCGCCGGCAGGTCGGCGTTGACCTCGTCCAGCGTCGGCGGGCTTTTTTCGATCGTTTCCTGGATGTAGGGGCGGGAAACGCGGGCGAAGGCAGCGAAGGTGCGGTCGAGGGCGACGAACATCTGCGCCTGGGTCTCGGCGACGGGAGCGACCGTGGCCGAAAGAGCCTCGAGGGAGCGCCAGAAGCCGGCGAAGTTGGTGCTGGGTTCGACGATCTTGCGGAGGATCGGCTGGCCGTTGACGACAAGGCGGCGCAGAGCGCCGATCGCTTCATTCAGTTGCGGGCCGCGGCCCGCGAGCGCGTTACCGAAGCCGGCCAGGTTTTGACGGATCGCGTCGCGGGTGGGTTCGTCGAACATGTCGAAGAACTGGTCGATGTCGACCGGTTCGGGCTTGGCGGCGGTGACCGGGATCATTTCGCCGGCCTTGAAGCCCTTTTCGGAGTCGCCGGGGGTCACCTGGAGGAACTTGAGGCCGAGGGCGGACTTGGGCCGGACGGTGATGGTCGAGTCGACCGGGAGCGGTTCGGCATTCTTGTCGAGACTGAGCGAGAGTTCGGCGGCGACCTCGCCGTTTTCAAGCTGAACCGGGACAACCTTCTTGACCACGCCGACGCGGACGCCGCCGATCCGCACCTCGTTGCCTTTGACGAGCGCGTCGGCGTTCGGAACTCGCGCCTTGAGGTTGTAGGTGGAGACGAAGGGGAGCCCGTTGTTGGCGTTGTAGGCGAGGAAGACGGCGACAATGACGACGAGGACCGTCACCGCGCCGACCAAGATCGGGCTGCTCGCGACGCCGCTAAGTCCGCTGCGGTTCCTCACGGCCCTAGGAGGTAGTCGAGAAGGGGTTCAGTTCCTTCGGTTTTCGAAGACTGGGCTACGCCGGCTTGGTCCTCGGCGTCTGAGTCGCTTTCGGTGCTATCTCCCTGGCCCACACCGATTGCCGACCCGGGTTCGGCGAGAGTGCCGCCACTTTGTTCAGCTGAGCGCTGAAGGAGAAGTTGGTATAGGTCGGCGGCGCTGGTATTGGCAGTTTCCGAAGAGTTAGGACCATTGAAGCGAGCGGTACAGCCTCCCCCATCCTGCCCCCCGGGACGAGCGATGTATTCGAAGCAATTGGAAAGGGTCACCCTCGTCCGCCCGAAGTGGCCATATTTGTCGAACCCATTGAGGGACGCCGCGGTCCCGTAAATCAGTTCGGTCAGCCCGTCCCAGCCACCAGTTTGCTTCAGGTTCACCAGAAGCTTTGCGAGTTCACCAGTCGGCTTCACCCCAGACTTCGCCAGATCTCGCGCCTTCTTCACGACCGGATCGGCTTCGGCGAAGATCGGGCCCGAGGCTTCGCCCGCGTCGCCGAGGCTCTTCAGCGAGACGGTCAGGGCTTCGGAGAACGGGGTCAGCGTCTTCGTCGCGTCGGTCAGCGAGGGGGCGGCGGTGCCGAAGTCTTCGAGCAGCGGGGTCCCGGCGTCGGAGAAGGTTTCGAGGCTCTTCATCGTCTGGCGGAACTCGGCGAGGAAGGTGGGGAATTTCTGCAGCGCCTCTTCCAGTTCCGGGCCCTTTTCGGCGCTCGCTTCCCCAGCGGCGCCGGCGTTGGTGAGGAAGCCGGCGACGGCGCGGCGCTCGCGCGAGAGCGGCTCGAGGATCGCGTCGGAATCGCTCGCCAGCTGCGCCAGTTCCTCGCGCTGGGCGGAGAGGATCCCGAAGAGGCGGTCGACGTCGCGGAGTACGGGGTTGGCGCGCTTGACCAGCACCTCGAGGTCTTCGCCGCGGCCGGCGAGGGCGCCACCGAGTTCGTTGAAGATGAGGCGGAAGCGCTGCGCGTAGGGCAGCGACTGGATGTCGTTGATCAGGTCCGGGTCGACGCTGGTGCCGTTGTTGCCGAGCGGCAGCAGGTACTGGCCTTCGCCGGCCTCGCCGTCTTCGATCTGCTTCAGCGGCGGCGCGGGCTCGCTTCCCGGCGCCCGCGGCAGGGTCGTGCGGCAATCGACAAACTTCTCGCCGATTAGCGACTGCGGCCGGATGTGGCAGGTGGCGTCCTGGCGGAAGTCCTGGAAGCCGGGGTCGGTGATGTTCATGACGATGATCGCCTTGCCGGGCTTTTCGACCGCTTCTCCGTTTTCGTAGGCGACCGGGTCGCCGGGCATCGAGACGCCGACCGATTCGATCTCGCCGACGTTGGCGCCGGCGACCCGGACCTCCTCGCCTTTGACCATGAAGCCGCCGTTGTCGAAGACCGCCCGGACGCGGTAGCCGTCGGAGGAGTCGTCCCCGCCGGAGGCCAAGAGGGCGACCACGACAACCGCCGCGACCAGCCCAAGTGCGAGTAGGACGCGTTTGCTCATGGTCCCGGTGGCACGTCGGAGGGGTCGCATTCGGAGGAGTCGACGCTGCCGCCGCCGACAAACGGGTTGGAGCCGTCGGCGGCGGGCTGGGTGGCGCCGCCGGGGCAGCGGGTCTTCGTCTCCGTCGAACCAAACGCTTCGTACTGCTGCGATTTGGTGATCGGTTCGAGTTCGGAGCTGCCGGCGTTGTAGCGGAAGAGGTTCTGGGCCGAGGTCGCCGCCCGCACGTAGTGCCCGTTGCCGTCGTAGTAGCCGGCAACCTGCCCCAGCTTGCTGAAGGCGTTGAACAGGTCCGGCGTGTAGGCGCGGATGAAGTTGAGGTTCGGCTGGAAGTCGGAAATCGCCTGTTCGGAGTGCGGGAAGGCGCTCGAGGTCAGGTTCTGGACCTTCGGCAGCGTCGCCAGCAGGTCGGCGGTGTCGTTTGCCGGGCCGGGCTTGTTCACGGTCAGTCGCAGGTTGCGCGTGAACGGGATGAGTTTCTGGAAGACCGGCCGCAGTTCGGCGAGGAAGGGAGCCAGGTCCTTGGTCGCCGGCTTGGCCGCGTCGATCAGCGGTTCGATGTCGTCGAGCGCGGCGCGGAGGTTGACGAAGGTCGTGTTCGACTGGCGGAAGACCGGCGGCAGGCGCCTCAGGGTGGCGTCGAAGGCGGCGGTTTCCTGGGCGATCGCGTTGAAGGCGGTGCTGGCGTTGGAGATCGCGCTCGAGAGCTGTTCGCCGCGCCCGGCGACCGCGGTGGTCAGACGCGAGGAGCTGACGATGAAGCGGGATAGGAGCCGCTGGTCGGCGTTCAGTTCCTGGGCGAAGGCGCCGGCGCGGTTGAGCGCGCTGCCGAAGTACTTGTAGGAGTCGTTGGCGTTTTCTCCCTGGCCGGAGTAGATCGCGGCGTTGCCGCGGATGAAGTCCTGCAGCCCCTGGCGCACCCGCGGCGGGAAGGTGTTGAAGAACTGGTCGATGTCGATCGGCGTCGTGGTCGAGGCAAGGCCGAGTTCGGCGCCGTCGTCGAGCGCCGGTTCGCTGTTCGGCCCGGGGCTGACCGAGACGTAGTGGTTGGCGACACCGGAGAGGGAGGTGGCGCGGATCGTCGCGGTGGTGCCTTCGTGCAGCTCCTGGTCGACCGAGACGTGGACCTCGGCGAGGTTGTCGTCGGTGAGGCCGATGCTTTCCACCGTGCCGGCCGGCGAGCCGCCGATCAGGACCTGGTTGTCGGGCACGAGCTGGCCGGCGTTCTGGAAGACCAGCGTGTACTTGTGGCCGCTGCCGCCGCCGAAGAAGACCACCGCGAGGACGATCACCGCGACGGCAAGGGCGGCGATCACCGCAATCCGGGCTGGGGTAGTTCCCCGGCTAGCCGCCGGGCCTCGTTCCTCGCCTAAAGGTTTGGCAGCCACGGATCGTCGCTTGCTTTCAAGTTCCCCGGCCCCTCCGACCCGGTAGAACAGCCGCAGGATCGTATCCAAGGGGGTCCCTGCCAAGCCGCGTCCGAGCAGGGACTTAACTGGAAATCAACGCGCTACTCTGACCCGTGGGGGCGGTTAGAAGAAATGGGAGAGGCGCCGCGTAATCCAACTCGAGGAGCAAGTAATGCGCAGACGTCCATTTCTGACCGCGGTGAGCGCCGTTCTGGCGACCGCGATTGCAGCAACGGCAGCCTGGGCGGGACCCACGGTTACCGCGCCTGACGGCAACACCCAGTCGATCGACTCGCAGATTCGACCGAAAAAGCTTTCAAAAACGAAATTCACGCCCGGGACGCTGGAAGTGACGACCCTGACGACGTCGACGACCGACCCGAACGGGGTCCCTGTCCCGGCCGTTCATGCGGTGCTCGACTTCGACCGCAACGCCAGGCTCTACACGAAGGGGCTGCCGACCTGCGATTCAGGGAAGCTGCAGAGCCAGTCGACCGAAGTCGCCGAACGCGTCTGCGCCAGCTCGAAAATCGGGACCGGCCACGCGATCGCCTACCTGAAAGCGGGCAAAGTCTACGAAGTGCCCCAGACCGTGACCGCCTTCAACGGCGTTCCCAAAGGCGGCAAGCCGACGATCATCCTCCACACCTACGGGACGACGCCGCTGCAGGTCAGCCTCGTGCTCGAAGGGACGGTCAGCAACTACGGCAAGGAAGGCTACGGGCCGCGTCTCGACCTGAACGTCCCGCTGATCGCCGGCGGAACCGGCGCGCTGAAGGAATTTAACGTCAAGATCGACAAAAAATGGCGCTTCAAAGGCGAAAAACGCAGCTTCATCTCCGCCAAATGCGTCAACTCGAAGAAGCTCAAGGCCCGCGGCACCTTCACCTACCGCGACGGCGAAGCCCTGACCGCCTACTCGAAACAGAGCTGCAAGCAGTCGAAATAGCCCGCTCCCCTCGGGATCCGGTCGCGGATCCAGGGGGGAGAAGTACCTCCCGCTCGATGCTTGAGAGTGGATGAAGTTCGCCGCCATCCTTCTCCTCGCCACCGCGGGGATCTACGCAATCGGCGACGCCGTCCTAGCTCCGACCCCGACCCCCGAGCACCCGGGATTCGTCGATGCCGTACTTGCGAGACAGGCCGTAGTCGCCGCCATCAGGCTCGCGATCATTTTCGCGGGGGTCTTCGTCATCGTCTCCGTGGTCGCACTGATTAGCCAGGGACGTTGGCTGACCCGAGTCGGGCCCGTGCAGGTTTCGGAGACGAAGACAGATGATCGGCGGATAAAGGAGGAGGTTGTCGACACCAGCGATGGATTGGATAGACTCAGACAACAGATTGCTGGGGTTGACGAGGCGTTGAACGAGTACCCGGTGAACCAAAGGATCCAAATGAACGAGAAACAAATTCAAAAACTTAGGGAACTAAATCGAGAAGCCCTCGAAACGGCTGATGAAGTCATCAAGTCACTCGATGAAGTGCAGCGCACGGCACAGCGATTGGAGGAACGACACCGGGAGGAACTGCGGCAGGCGGAATCGAGACGCCCGGGAATATTCCGCGCCCTATTCCAGTAGCTGACCGGGGCGCAGCTTCACGGCTTTAGCGAGCCGTTCGACCGTCGAGACCCGCGGGTCCCGTTTGCCAGCCTCAATCCGGCTGACCTCGGTCGCATGCACCCCACTCCGCTCGGCCACCTGCTCCTGACTGAGCTCCAAATTGAGACGGGCCTCCCGCAAGTTTGGCCCCAGCTTGCCCACGCGGAGGATCGTTAAGCCTCGAGCTCGCCACCGCCATAGGGAAGGTCACAAGAGCAGAAATTTGGCCGCCTCAGGCGCCCTTCTTGATCAGCGCGAAGAAAGAGTCAACTCTCGTCGCCTTCATCGACCCCCCCATTAATTCGGAGGCAGGCTGCTAGGCGTGCTTCGCCACTAGGTAGCTGAGGAAAAGCCTCCGACAATGGTTGATTTCCATGGGGTCTCCTAGCCGTTCTTATGGATCAGGACGCTTTCATAGACACGGGGCACCTTGGACAAGGTCATCCGACCGCGTGCTTGCTGATCTGAGTGACTGGCAAGACCGAGTTGTGGGCATTCATCTGCATCTACTCCACCTCCAATTGATCAAGGCTTCCTGTGCAGTCTGCCACACCCAGGGGGTTCCCGAAGGGTCTCTATAGTGAACTTCACAAGTACATCGGTGGGAGGCCGGCCCCCGACCTCGCCTCACGCGAGAGCGCCTCAGGAGCCAGCCCCATCCAAAAGGACTATGCGCCCTTCCAGATCATCTGCGATGCCTGAACAGGCGCCACTTTGGCGATCTTCATCAGCCCTCACCCCCTCTCGTGGGTCAGCCCGGCGGGTGCCGCCAGGGGAAGGCCGATGCTAAGGATTATTCAGCGCATCTTCTATTTGCTAATCGACGTGCATTTCATGTCCGGCAGCGCAGCGCTTATGCTCGGCGTCTATTGAGTAAGCGAGAGACCGCTAGCAACCTGGAACTGGAGGACGACGTGGAAGCTAAGACGGCAAAACGGCCGAGCCGACCAAAGCGAATCGAGGAAGTCGTCCAGTACGCATTGGGTCATAGAACCCGGGTCCAGATCCTGATCGTCCTCAACGAAGGGATCTTCACCGCGGCCCAGCTCTCGCAGTTCATCAACGAGCCGCTGAACAACGTCTCGAATCACCTTCGGAAGATGCTCGACGATGGCTCGATCGAAATCGCCAAAGAAGAGCGCAAAAACAATGTTGTTCTCTATTGGTACAAGGCTGTGGAAATTCCGTGTTACACCCAGGAGGCTGCTGAAGCGATGACGCCCCTTCAGCAGCAGATGACCGTTGGGGCGATCGTGCAATCGGGCACCGCTGAGATATTGGCCGGCCTATACGCCGGAAAGCTCAGGGACCCGAGGAGCGTTCTTTACTGGGACTGGTACCACCTCGACGAAAAGGGACGGGAAGACCTTGAGGCCGAGAACGCTCGTTACCTGGAGCGGGTCCGGGAAATCGAGGCCGAGGCGACCAATCGCCGTGCCAAGTCAGGGGAGGAAAGTACGTCCATGCTTCTGAATCTGGCCGTTTTCGAGCGTGCGAGAAAGGCTCGCGAGCTACCAGCCTCATGAATCCGTGATCGGGATTCACTTTGCGATTGACCCGCGGGAGAGCGTGAAGGAGTGTCTCATTACTCGACTGACCTAGATCGCTGCGGAGCGTAGAGGGGCGGTCGAACACACTCCCACTACCCCGCAGGAGATCAGGTTGACGTCACATAGCAATCCGTCATTCAACTGGGACGCCCTAATCCTGCTCTCGGTTCACCCCATGAAGGTGGCGATCATCGAAGCGCTGCAGTGGATCGAGGTGCCGTTGTCGCCTAAGGAGCTCGATCGGATCTTTGACGAGGAGTTCGGGGTGTCGCTGGTCTCCTACCACACGCGCACGCTTGCGGAGGTGGGTGTGGTGGAAAGGGTTCGGCAGCAGGCGGTCCGAGGCGCGATGCAGAGCTTCTACACGCTGGCGGCGAAGGAACCCGCGAGCCCCTCGCTGCACTGCGAGTGAGCATGCGGCTCGAGGCGGCCGAGCGCGACGCGCTCTACGAGCAGATCTTCGTCCGGCTGAGCGGGATCGACGAGGTGTGGATGGCTGCCGAGACTGGGGACTACGCGTGGGCCGACCAGGTGGCGCGGGAGTTCTCCGACTACCTGCGGCTGATCCTCGACGACCTCGGCTGGGGCGAGGGCGGCGGCGAGCCGCTCGAGCTGGCGACTCCCCCCGACGTGCTGCGCCGCGTCTGCACGCAGATGCAGGGCCGGGCTGAGGCGCAGCGGGAGATGGAGGAAGCCGAGCGCGCCGAGAGCCGAGCGCGGGAAGAGCGAACGCAGCGGCTGCTCGAGACCTGCCGGCGGGTCCTGGGGGAGCTCGGCTGAAGCGGCCTTCGAGGAAGGGGTTCATTACTTCTGAACTCGCTGTATTTCGCTCAGGAGTCGGTCGGTTCCGATCTCACAACGTTTTTCGAAATAGGTGTTGCGGCTGTCGATCTCCTGTTTGAGGTACTTGAACTCGCGATCGATCTTGTCTTCGATGCGAGAGACGCGGTTGTCGATCCTCTCGCTCAGGTTGTTGAGGTGTCTGTCAATTCGGTCTTCTCTAGTGGTCTTCATGAGCAGCATGCTAACGCAATGTTTTGTCTGCGTAGGCGCATCCTCGCCCAGATGGGCGAAGCCGCCCAGCAAGCAAATGACGAGAGGAGTCGAGAATTGCGACTCATTGCAAAAAACGCCATGTTCTCGTAGTCTAAAAGGGTGCAGCTGAGCCCGGTACAGACCATTGAGTTCTTCCACATCGCCTTTTTGGCGGTGCTTGGCACTCGTCTCGATTCAGCTCGGTACGTCCTCAAGGGCGGAGCCAACCTGCGCTACTTTTTCGGCAGCCAGCGATACTCCGAGGACATCGATCTCGACCTGACCGAACCGGTTCCGTGATCGAGGCGCCCGGAGCGTCCCAGCCGATAAGAAGCAAAATCGAGTTCAGCGCCCGCGGCGGGGGCGGAAGCCACTCGCTTGCCGACCTGCCCGAGAGCGTGGTGGAGCCCTATGCCCTGCGCCCGCCGGCGGTCCAGCACTATGACGCGGAAAGTGCCGTCGCCCAAAAGGTGGAGGCGCTTGCCGGCCGCACCCTGGTGCAGGCGCGAGACGTGTTCGACTTGGAGCTACTGCTGCGCCGTGGCACGACGATCCCGGCCTCGGTCGAGCCCGCGGTCCTGGCAGCGGCGGTCGAGCGAGCCCTGGAGCAGGGCTACCCAGCCTTTCGCGATCAGGTGCTGCCGTTCCTCGAGCCGGGCGCGGCTGAACTGATTGCGTCACCGGCTTCATGGGAGCAGATTCAGACGTTCGTCGCCGGAAAGCTGGAGGCAGCCCAGTGAAAACGGCAGATGCCTACGCTCAGCTGCGGCGGATGGGGCGCCCCGTCTTCACCACTCGCGAGGCGGGCGCGCTCTGGCGCAGCGAGCAGACGAGTAGTAGCCGCAGGCTCGGTGGGCTCGAGAAGGCGGGGCTGGCGCGCCGCATCCAGCGCGGCCTTTGGACGCTCGACCCCGAGATCGACCCCCGTGTCGTCGGCCCCTACTTGACTGCGCCGCTGCCCTCCTATATCTCGCTCTTCTCGGCGTTGGCCGAGCACGGGATGGTCGAGCAGATCCCGCGTCAAATTTCACTTGCGTCCCTGGCGCGGCCGCGGCGCATTCTCACCACGCTCGGCGTATACGTGGTCCATCAGCTCATGCCCGAGTTGTTCGGCGGCTTCGAAGGAACCGAGCGCGGTGGCTTTGTGGCCACGCCGGAGAAGGCGCTATTCGATCTCGTCTACGTCCGGGCGGCTGCCGGCAGCCGTGCGCATCTTCCCGAGCTCTACCTGCCGCAGAGCTTCGATCGCGGAGAGCTCGCACGCTGGAGCGAGAGGATCCGCAGCCCCCGACTGCGCACCATCGTCCGCGGGCACCTGGACGAACTGCTCGAGATCTATTAGACGGGTTGCCGAGGGTCGGAGGCTCCCTCCGGCAGGGCTAAACGCTGAGGCCGGCTTCGTCGAGCAGTCGCCTACCTGCGGATCACAGCAAGACTGGTCACGACGGTCGCCCCCATAAGAACGGTCTTCACCCAGCCATCGAGACAGACATCGATCCCTTTTCGAAGCTCACGGATGCTTTCCTCGCCGCGTCGGCAGTTTTCGTTCATATCGTCCTCGATGCGAGCCAGCCTGCCCTCAACCCGAGTGATGCTGTCTCGAATTTCGCCGTCCATACCGAAACCTCCCTGGGTTGTGCTTATCGACCCAGCCGATCCTAGCGGAATGTTTTGTCTACGGTGAGTGCGGGGTGTCAGAGCGGGTGGAAGCGCAGCGGGAGATGGAGGAAGCCGAGCGCGCCGAGAGCCGGGCGCGGGAAGAGCGAACGCAGCGGCTGCTCGAGACCTGCCGGCGGGTCCTGGGGGAGTTAGGTTAGGCCAACAGCTTGTCCGCCCCCGTAACAATCACAGGGCACAGGCTTATCGCTACGAGAGCGAAATAGAACAGAAGCCACCGGCAGTTTGAGCGGCGGTTTGAAGTCTCGCGGTCGAACTCCGCGATCCGAGCTTTAATCTCGGCAACGACTTCGGAAGCACCAGTGGATGCGTTGTGGACGTGGCTTTGCAGGTCGGCGACGCGGCCGTCGGTCCAGCTAAGGCCGGACGGTGGCATTGATGGGCGGCTCGACGAGGTGCTCGTTTCCCAGCTGCTGAGGGAGGCCAGCCCCCACCTGACCAGAACCGAGGGCCTCCGACGGGTCAGATGCTCGATTTCCGTTCGGAGCCCTCCGAGCTCCTCGGTTTGACGGGCGAAGTGCCCGTCGATCTCCTCCCGGAGCCCGTCCAAACCCTCGTCAACCCAATGTTTTGTCTGCTGCCAAGGAGCGCGTGCGAGACGTTGACCGGCCTGCGGCTCACCGCATTGCTGGGTGCGCAAGCGGGTCATTCCCCGATCTTCATCCACTTGCGCAGGGGCGTCCCCGCGAGATGGATCCCATCCTGCTCAACCTCCTCGAGGGCGGGAGGACGCACCTCGAGCAGCCGCGGGAGATCGGCCTCCGAGACCTCGACCACGCCCGCGTGGTTGCCGGTCCACAGCCAGACCTGGTCGGCAAGCTCATCGAGTTGACGGCGCCAGCCCCCACCTTCGGAATCGATCCCCTTTGGCCGCACCACTAGAAGGTCAATGTCGCTCCGGGGATTTCCCTCCCCCCTTGCCGCGCTTCCGAAGAGGGAGGCGTGGAAAGTGGGGACTTTCCAGGCCCCGATCAAATCCCTCAAACGCTCCACCAGCCCCCAGCGCGCTCCCGCCATCACCTCGACTGCCGGCGCCAGCAGGTGCTCGCGGTTGAGCGAGTAGAGAAACGACCGGCCGGCCTGCGCTCGGTGAACCAGGCCTTCATCCACCAAGTGGTCGAGCGCGTGCTGGACACCGGTGACCGATCGACCGCTGAGCCGCGCGAGCTCGCGCCCAGTCCTCTGAATCGTCGAACCCGCGAGCGCAACCAGTGCGTCAGCCTCAACCCCGGGGGAAACGGATGCAAATGGGCGAGACAGATCCATGACCTAAGAATAGGTCATATGATTGGGATTTAGGTCAAAGGAAGGCTTCCGGGGAGACGCGGTCCCCCGCCCTCGCTTAGACGCTGAGCTTCGGGATCACGCGCTCTAGTGGCTTCGGCAGCCACCAGACGCGGTCGCCGAGGAGGAGCATCAGGGCCGGCAGGAGGACGATGCGGACGACGGTGGCGTCGAGGATGACCGCCACGGTGAGGCCGACGCCGAGCTGGCTGACGGTGGCGATCGGGGCGCCGGCGAAGGCGATGAAGACGACCATCATGATCAGCGCCGCGCCGGTGATGACGCCGGCGGTGCGGGAGAGGCCGAAGTCGACCGCGGCGGCGTTGTCGCCGTGGGTGTCGTAGTGCTCGCGCATGCGGCTGAGGAGGAAGACGGCGTAGTCGATCGAGAGGCCGAAGACGAGGCCGAAGATCAGCGTCGCCCCGACCGCATCGACGTAGTTGTGACCGCCGAGGGGCCAGCTGTCGGGGATATGGAAGAGGACGACGAGCACCCCGAAGGCAACCGCGACCGTGACCAGGTTGAGGGCGACCGCGATCGCCGCCAGCAGCAGAGCCCGCAGGACGACCATCAGGACGAGGAAGGTGACGATCGTGATCGCGATGATCACCCAGGGCATCCGCTCGCGGGTGACCCGGCTGTATTCGTTGAGTTCGGCGGCGCCACCGGCCACGCCGGTTTCAAGTCCCGAGTCCGCAGCCAAATCGCCCGCCTCCCTGTTCAGTTCCTTGTTGAGGCGGATCGAGCCGGGGCTGTTGAAGGTGTAGTCGGGGATGATCAGCATCGTCGCCGCCTGCCCGCCGCGATCGAGATCGATCGTTTCGTTGATCTGCGTCCGCGTCGTCGGTGGGGTGCCGTCGAGGGCCGAGAGCACGAAGTAGCCGGAGTTGAAGAGGCCTGGGCTCGATTTGGAGACGCGGCCCACCTGGTCGGTGATCCGGTCGCGGCCGTTCAGCACCTGCACGCTCGCTTCTTCGAGCCCGCTTTCAAGCGGCTCGCTTTCGTCGACGCCGGTGGCGAGACCCGCCCGCAGCGCTTCGGCCCCGTCGCCCAGTTCGTCGAGGCCATCGACCAACTGCAGCGCGCCGCCGCCGAGCTGGGAGATCCCGTCGCCGAGCCGCTTGGCTTCGCGGGCGAGCCGGGCGGAGCCAGCGGCCAAGCGGTTGCTGCCCGCGTGCAGTTCGCGCAGCCCTTCTTCGAGTTTTTCGGTCCCTTTGAGGGTCGCCTTCATCGCGTTCTGCGTCGTCACGATCCAGAGCGACGTTTCCTTCGCCTGCTTGTGGTTTTCGAGCAGGCGTTCGTTCAGGGCAACGAGTTCGGCCGGCAGGCCGGTGTAGGGCTCGACCTCGGGGGTCTCGGGGACGGGGTCGTAGGGGGCGCCGGTCACCGGGTCCTTGCCGCTCACCGCTGCGGTCGCCTTCCGCACCGCTTCCAGCGCCGCCGCATAGTTGGGGTCGGATTTGCCGACCGTCATCGATTCCAGCTGCGCCAGGCCCTTCTTCAGTTCGTCTTCGGTGGTCCGCGCCGGCGCGATCAGTTCCGGCAGCTTGGTGTTGGCGTCCCCGTTCAGCGACTTCTGCAGAGCGCGCGACAGCCGCAGTGCGTTGAAGCGAAGGTTGGGGAGGATCGTGTCCCGGATCCCGATCTTGAGCCTGAAGGCGCCAACGCCGGCGAGATCGATGCCGTTCTCGAGCTGACGCGCGCCTTTGGCGAAGCGATCGAGCGCATCGATCGCTTCCTGGCTGCCGTCGGTTGCCCGGCCGAGGCCGTTGGCGATCAGCTGCGCCCCCTCGGCCGCCCGGCCGGAGCCGAGCGCCAGCAGGCCGGCGCCGTCGCTGGCTTCGGAGATCCCTTCGCGCAGCTGCCCGACCCCGCCGGCGGCGACCTCGAGTTCGCGACCGAGACGAGCAAGCTGTTTGACCTGGCCGGTGTCACCTTCGCTGGAGAGGAACGAGTTGCCCAGCCGCTGCAGTGGTTCCACCCGTTTGACCACCGGGCCCGGGCCGATCACCGCGCGCACGCCGGGCCGCTCCGCCACCTTGCGCTGGAAGTTCTGCAGCGCGCCGATGCTCTTCGGGTCGGTGATCGGGCCTTCCCTGGAGACCGCGACGACCTGGAAGGGCGCGTCGTAGCCCTGCCCGATCGCGCTGGTCACCAGTTCGGCGTCCTTGCGGGCGGGGGCGTCCTTGTCGAGCTGTTCGGTGTCCGGCGGGCCGGTCTTCAGCCCGAGGGTCGGGGCGGCGAGCACCAGCAGCACGGCGCCGATCACCGCCGCGGCGACGGTCGGGCGCTTCAGCGCCGCCCCGACCATCGTCATCAGCCGCGAGCGGCCGCCGGCCGGAGCGGTGGCCCCGAACCGCCAGCGGTCGACGTTCGGTCCCAGCAAGGTGAGAATTGCCGGGCCGACGAGGATCGCCTCGACGACGCTGAGGATCACCACCATGCAAACCGTCCCCGCGAGCGAGGCGAGCAGCGAGCCGGGGAGGATGAACAGCGAGACGATCATCGAGATCAGCAGGGTGCTGCCGGCGAAGCAGACCGTGCGCCCGGCGTGGCGGCGGGTGAGCCGGGCAGCCTCGACCGGCTCGGCGCCCTCGGCGAGCTCCTCGCGGAAGCGGGAGACCATCAACAGCGCGTAGTCGACCCCCAGCGCCAGGCCCATCATCGAGCAGACGACAAGCGCGAATGAGTTGATGTCGAACCAGCCGGTGAAGAAGTAGAGGATGCCGCGCGAGGCGACGACGGTGATTGCGCCCAATGCGAGTGGGATCGCGGCGGCGATCGGCGAGCGGAAGACGAGCAGGAGGATGATCAGCAGGAACGGCAGGGCGATCATCTCGCCCCGTCTGCTGGCGTCGAGGTTTTCTTCCTGGATCGCCTCGGAGAGGCTCGCGTAACCCGTCTGGGTCGCTCGCACGGGGGGCGTGATCTTTTCTTCCAGCACCTCGTTGAGGTGCGGCACCGTCTCGTTGACGGAGGTCCGGCCGTCGACGTGGAAGTCGGCGAGGATCAGCGCCTTGTCCGGCTCCGGCCGCAGGCGCTGGACCGAGCCGATGTCCCAGGGCGAGAGCGTCGTCACCCGCGGGTCTTCGCGCAGCTTTTCGATCAGCTCGGGGCCCTGTTCGTCGATCGCCTTGGCGGGGCCGCGGAGGAGGATCGCGAACGGCGCCGAGTCGCCGAAGTGTTCGCGCAGGATCTCGTTGCTCCGCGAGGCTTCGGTGCCGGGGATGTCGAGGGTGGTCGGGTCGAGGCGGTCCTGGGTCCCGGTCCCGATCACCGCCAGCGCGGCGAGCAGAATCGCCGCGACGGCGAGCACCGAACGGGGATGGCGGAGCAGAAAGGGTTGCTCACGGCCCGGCCGATCTCGCCGCGACCCTTTCCGTGCCCTGCCGATCCTCCTTCCCACGGCTGGTAGTTTGCCGGTAGGAGCCTATGGGAGGAGGATTTTGGTGCGGAAGACTCTGTTAAGAGCGCATGTACTTGGACTGGTGCTGGTGTTGCTGCTCGCCGGATCGGCGGTGGCGATCAAGCTGCGAGCGGCGAACCTGGTGATCACCACGGACGGCGGGTTCTCGCCGACGACGCTGCCGAAGAAGGGCTATGCGCCGATCGAGGCTCACGGTTACGGCAAGATCGAAACCGAAGACGGCTCACCGCCGCCGGTGCTGGAAACGCTGACGCTGTGGTTCGACAAGCACGGCGAAGTCGAGACCGAAGGGCTGCCCAAGTGCACGCCCGCGAAACTGGCGGCGACGACGACCTCCCAGGCCCGCAAGCTCTGCCCGGGCGCGATCATCGGCAAAGGCTTCGGCAAGGCAGTCGTGATCTTCCCCGAACAGGGACCGATCCCGGCGTCCTCGCCGATCACCCTGTTCAACGCGGCGCCGAAAAACGGCAACCCGGTGATCCTCGCCCACGCGCACCTGACGGTGCCGGGGCCGACCACCTTCGTCGTCCCCATTGAGATCCAGAAAGTGCACGCTGGTCGCTACGGATTCAAGACCGTGGCGAAAATCCCGAAGATCGCCGGCGGCGCCGGGATTCCGCTCTACGGACGGATCAGCGTCAATCGCAAATGGACCTACAAAGGCAAGAAGCTGAGCTTCGCCAACGCCGGCTGCCCCGACGGGCGATTGCAGGTGAAAGTCCAGACTCGTTTCAAAGACGGCACCTTCCTCCAGGGTTCTGTGTTCAAACCCTGTACGGGGCGCTAATTGAAGAGACGAATTCGCAGAATCGCTGTACTCGCCGTTGCGCTGACGCTGGCCTTCGGCGCGACGGCGTCCGGGATCGACGCCTGCATCGGGCCGCTCTGCGTCAGCTCGACGGTCGATATGCAACCGCGCGAGCTGCCGGCGAAGGGCAACGCGCCGATCGTCCTCAGCAGCACCACCCGGATCAAGATCAAGGACGACTCGACGCCGCCGACGCTTGACGCGATCGATTTCCTGATCGACAAGCACGGGACGGTCAACAGCAAGGCGTTCCCCATCTGCCCGCCCAGCAAGCTCGAGGGGACGACGACGGCGCAGGCGCGCCAGCGCTGCGCGGGGGCGCTGGTCGGCAAGGGGACCGGCAAGGCGCTGGTGACGATGCCGGGCAAAGCGCCGTTCAAGATCAGCTCCGCGGTCTCGTTCTTCAACGCGTCGACCGGCGGCAAGCCGACGCTGATCGCCCACGCCTACGAGACGGTGCCGGAGCCCAAAGCGCTGCTGGTGCCGATCGTGATCGAACGGGTCGGCAAGGGGCGCTACGGCTTCCACGTCAGGGTTGAGATGCCCGAAGTCGCCGGCGGCTACGGGGCGCCGACCCTGGCCGAAGCGAGCGTCGGCACGACCCGCACGCGCAAGGGGAAGAAGGTCGGCTTCATCAGCGCCCACTGCTCCGGCGGGCGGCTGCAGGTCGAGGGGACCCTGACGTTCACCAACGGGGACCGCTTCCCGACGACCCTCACCTCGCCATGTCACACCCCGCGCTGAGACGCCGCCGCCTCGCCAAGGCGCTTTTGCGTCCTCATGGTTTGCAAAAGCGCCTTGTCGCGCTCGCGATCGTCGCGGCGCTCGCGCTCCTCGGCGGCAGCGCCAGCGGGGCGCTCGTCGAAGTCGAAAACCTCGTGCTGCGTGCCGACGGCGGCTTCAAGCCGCAGACGCTGCCGCGCCACCGGTTCGCCCCGATCGACTTCCAGGGCCACATCGACCTCAGCGCCAAAGGCGGCGGCAAGCCCTCGCCGCTGAAACAGGCGCTGATCGACTTCGACCGCGACGGCCGGCTCAGCGTCGCCGGCCTGCCGACCTGCTCGCCGGAAGCGATCGACGAAGCGACCACCGAGGAAGCACGGCGGATCTGCGAGAAGGCGATCGTCGGCACCGGCCACGTCGAAGCCCTCGTCTCGCTCGACAGCGGCGACGTGCCGGCCCGCTCGGATCTGACGATCTTCAACGGGCCGCGGATCGGCGGTCTGCCGACCGCGGTCTTCCACGCCCGCACCACCGTGCCGGGCACCCAGACCTACGCGATCGTCGTCCCGATCGAACAGATCCCCGGCGGCTTCCGCTACCGGGCGCGGATCGACCTGCCGCCGCTCGCCGCGGGCTTTGGCGCGCTGACCCACATCGACGTCAAGATCGGCCGCCGCTACCGGGCGGGCGGCAAGCAGCGCAGCTACGTCGCGGCGCGCTGCAGCGACAACATCCTCCAGACCCACGGGCGCTTCAGCTTCGAAGACGGCACGATCGTCGACGGCCTGGTCGAAAAATACTGTCACTCCAAGTAGGCCCCGCGAGCCATCACCCGAGCAGCCGACCTTCCTATACTTGCCCGTCCACGGGCCGTTAGCTCAGTTGGTAGAGCAGGAGACTCTTAATCTCAAGGTCGTTGGTTCGAGCCCAACACGGCCCATCGCTTGGCGGCACGAATCTTTAGCATTGCCGACTCTTGACGTCAGCGCAGGTGAAGCCGGGGGACCTTGAGCGCCTTGGTGTGCTCTGCGCAGACCTGCTCGAAACGACGGATCTCTGGATTCATCGACGGAAGGAGGTCGTTTCGATCCACGACGAGGGGGCGCTGAAACGGCAGCTCAGTGTCGATTTCACCCTCAGCGACTGCCCGCGATACGTGGAGTGGCAAGCGCTCACCAACACGATCTTCGGGCAGAAGATCGCCGCCGCCCCACTCTTTTTCCTCGAGAAGCGGCCCGCATGGTTGATGGGGTTCGACCTTCGGGACGAGAGCGGCCGCACGCTCCCGTTGATGACGAGCGGCGACAACGGGGCCCTGTCGGCGGCGGCGCTGAGGGAGCTCGCCCGACGATGTCTGGTGAGAAAAGGCCTGAGTCTCTCCTCGACCGTTGCCAAAATGCTCCGTGCCCTGGCGCGGGGAAGCCGGACCGAAGCCGAGCGATGGCTCAGGCGCTTCGAGTTTCCTCTGCCCTCCGATTCAGAAGAGGACCGCAAAGCGATGGCGGCCCTCTGGGCCGACGACGATTTGCAGTGGTGGCTGATGACGATGGCCGAGTCGTCTGTCGTCCTGGTTGCCTACGAGAAAGCTGCTGCTCAGCGCCGGGTGCTGAAGCTCGGCTACGACGAGCCGATCGGAAATCAGCCAAAACTCTGGGCTCGCTTTGGGTGGGCGCCCTTTAAGACCTGGATTGTCTCCCCGTTCATCGAGGGAGAGCGGTACCACCTCGAGATCCAAGCGCCACGCGGAATGCGCCTGACTCGCGCCGCGCTGATCGACGATGAGCACGATGATCCACAAGTCGACCTCGACCTAACCAGGCGCGCCCATCTTTACGTCGACGACGCTCGCAGGTCCGGGGGGGCACTGACGGAAATCTGGTTGCGCGTCAGCGGCCAGGGTTTTCTTGGCGGAGCCGGCCTATCGGCCCTACTCGTCGTTTTGGCGATTACGGCATGCCTCCACTGGAATCGGGAGATTGCCGAAAATCCGACCGGAGCGCCAGCGCTGTTGCTCCTTCTGCCGGCGGTGATCGCTTCCTACGTGGGACGACCGGGACAGCACCCGCTAACCACTCACCTCCTCTCAATCCCTCGCTGGGCGCTGGTCCTGGGTGCTGGAGGAGCCGCCTACTATGCCGCGGCCCGACTGGCACTGGCGGGTTCGACCCCGGAAACGCCCACGGAAATTGATGACAGGGCTGCCGCGATCAGTTGCTGGCTCTGGCCAGCGTTCGGAATTGCCATGGCTGCATTCGTTGTCCTTTCCATCGGTTTCCTAGCCAGCCGCTCTCAAAGCCACACCATTGCCAACCGGCTCCGGAGAGCGTGGGGTGCTCGGGCCGGCGATCGATTCGAGCTGACCTACGACCTGCCGCTGACGGCGGCGGCGGCGATTGGCTATTGCAGCGGATCTTTGGAGCCGGCGTTGCTGAGTCCGAGGCAGCGTGGGAAGGCCACGCGGGTTAAGTCAAGTCCAAACCGGCACGCGCTCTTCCGGACCTCAGGCCCGATCAGATGGGCCCACGACTTCCGACTTCAACCAGGTGCAGCTGGAACCCGCGTCGTCCAGAGCTTCGTCGCGAAGAGCAAGTGGCTGCCCGCGTGGGTTATCGCCTTGTTCGTCGCTTGGCGACGTCGTGCCGCAAAACGCCGGGGCGATCAGCTCAACCAGCGTCTAGTTGACGCGCAGGATGACTCCAAGGCCAAAGACGCTTAACCAGCGACGGTCGGGCCGTCATTTCGCTGACCGCGCCTGCGCTGGCGATCTCATCGCCCAACTCCTCCTCAAGGTCTAGGTCCTGCTCCTCAAGGTGGAGGTCGTCTTTTTCCTGCTCGTGGATTCCATCGGCTTCACCGGCGGCGGCTTCCTCCGGTACAGCTTCCATGACATCGTCGACCAAAGGGCCCGCATACCAATCCGGATCCCGAAATCCGGCCTTGGACGCACGCCTGCGCACGTGCGTGGGGATCCGATCTCTTAGTCGTGGGACATACATGGTCGTCTCTCTCCTCTAGATCCCGCTGCTTCCGGGAGCTAGCGAATTTGCCTGAGCGGAGTGGGATTGTGCCAGAGGTCGTGAGGCGACGACGCTCGCCTGGGGGGCTGGTCTGGGTTCGCGCTCAGTCCCGCCGATTCTCCAAATGTCAATTGCAGGGGATTTGACCGGGGAGGGCATCGGGTTCTAAGCTCCTCTGTTCTGTGGATCTACAGACATCTGTAGTTCCACAGAAGGGTAGATCGACCAGCAGACAGAACCGTGGCCATCGAACACTTCGGCAGCGCCAAGATCAGTCCCAACGGGCAAGCGGGGATACCCGTAAAGCTGCGACGGGCTCTGGGCATCGATGAAAAATCGCAGCCGGTGCAGGTGTTCGCCGACGTGGCGAACAGAGAAATCCACCTGATCGAGGGCCTCGACGCCGAGAGCCTCTACCGGCTATTGCAACGGATCAATCGCGGGGCCGAGCGGCTTCCCTGAGGGCTATTCGCCCAGGCCGCCGCTGCCCAGGCCTGGGCTGAGCGGGTTTTCGAGGTTTTCGGGAGCTTTGCCCCCAGCCGCTTTTTCGGCTTTTTCGGCTTGCTTTTTGGCGTTGACGTAGTTCGTCGCGTTTTTTTTGTATTCGTCCAGCGTTTTGTCGATTTCGTCGCGTTCGGCTTTGGTTTTGGCCATCTTTTTCGCTTCTGCACGGGCTTTTTCGGCGGCCGCGAAGTTGCCGGTGAAGTAGGTGTAGAAGGAGAGGGTGACGAGCGAGTTGACCGACGGCCGGGCTTTGGCGACGATCGTCTGCGCTTCGGTCGCCGCGCTCACGCGCTGGTCGGCCTGCGGGTAACTCTGAGAGAGTTCCGCCAGCTGCAGCATCATCGGCCCCACCAGCGCGGCAAGGGAGGGGTTCGGTTCGTCGGTGGCCTTCAGGTATTCAGACCAGGACTGGTCGGCCTCCTGATAGGACTGGACCGAGTCGGTGGTGAGGATCACTTCGCCGTTGGCTTCGCGGGTGGCCTCGGCGTTGCCGGCGTTGATCTGGGAGCGGGTCAGCGAGAGCAGAAACTGGGGGTTTTCCGGATCCTTTTCCAGCCTGGCTTCGATCCGTTCGGCTTCTTCTTCGTAGGGCTTGGCGAGATCGGTGCTGCCCCCGCCGCTGTTGAAGATTTCGGAGATGCTGAACGGGCCGACGGTGAGGAAGAGGCTACCCCCCATCAGGACCGCGAGGACAGCGTAGACGACCTTGACCACGCTGCCGCGCCGCCCGCCTCGCAGGTCGAACAGCATCTTGTGCTCCTTGTCGCCTCCAGCCACTTCTCTCTCCCTTACTCCTGCGGAGAGGGTTGCGCCACGCCTCCGCTCGTTCCCGGACGTCCCAGGACTCGAGCGAGCAGGATACTCAGCTCAAACAGAACAAGCAGCGGAACCATCTCAATGAGCATCGTCACCGGGTCGACGCCGGGCAGCGCGGCGGCCAGGATCGCGATCGCCAAGTAGGCATAACGGCGGTTTTCGGTGAGCTGTTCGACCTTGACGATTCCAAGCCGGGTGACGGCGATAATCGCCAGCGGCAGCTGGAAGATCAGGCCGCAGGCAATCATCGTCATCGAGAAAAAGCTGTAGTAGTCGCGCGCCCGGAGCTGAATGTTGAACTGGCCGTCGTTGAAGTTGAGGAGGAAGTTGACGGCGGCCGGCATGACGACGAAGTAGGCGAAGGCGAGGCCGGCGACGAAGAGGACCGGGAAGAGCAGCAGGAGCGGCAGAATCGTCCGCCGCTCGGATTGGCTGAAGGCCGGCAGCACGTAGGCGTAGAGCTGCCAGAGGACCACCGGCAGCGAGAGCACGATGGCGCCGTAGGCCGCGACGGTCAGGGTGGTCGTGAACGGCTCGGTGACGCCAAAGGTGATCAGCTGGTCGTGGTCGTCGGGCAGCGGGTGCTGGGCGACTTCGAGGAGGAGATGGTTCTGCCAGAAGCAGAGCGCCAGGGCGACGCCGAGGACGACGATGCAGACGATCAGCCGGGACCGCAGCTCGTCGAGGTGCTCGACGAGGGTGAGGCGATCTTCGTGGGAGACCGCCCTGACGCGACGGGCCATCCTGACCCGGCCTCAGCTGGTTTTGTTGCGGAAGATCTCCGCGTCGGCGGGGTCGCCGTGGACCTTGGCCGACTCCGACTGCGGGAGGCTCGGCGTCTCGTCGTCCTCGTCGTCGTGATCGTGGTCGCCGCCGATCGAGCCTTTGAACTCGCGGATGCCGCGGCCGAGACTGCGGCCGAGCTCCGGGAGCCGTTTGGGCCCGAAGACGAGCAGGGCGATGACGAGGACGATTGCGATCTCTGGAAGTCCGATGTTTCCTGGCATCTTGTCCCATGGTAACGGGGTGGATCGCCCCCCGGATCAGTTTGAGCCGGGTTTTAGGTTCCGGTCTGTGGGGTTTACGGCATTGCGATGGGGCCAATTACGGATCACCGCAACGCGCTGAGCGGCGATATTGCCGCCATGGCAGATCGCAGCTCCCACAGGACCGTCGACCGCACGCTTCACCTTTGCCCCTGCTGCGGGTCGAACCTGGTCCAGCCGATCTCCTGGGAGCAGACGGGCGACCGTGACGGTTGGCGCGTCGGGCGCCGCTGCCCTGAGTGCGGGTGGCTGGGCGACAGCGTCCACAACGTGCAGGAGATCGACGCCTTCGACGAGCAGCTCGAACTCGGCTCGCAGCAGCTCGTCGACGAGCTGCGCTCGATGGAGCACGCGAACATGAGCGAGATGGCCGCGACCTTCATCACCGCCCTCGCCGGCGACCTGATCGGCGCCGACGACTTCGCCAGGTGAGTTTCCGAGTCGGGGACCGGGTATAGGCCCCGGGTGACCGACCCCGCGCGTGACCTCGACCAAACCGTCGCCCTGGTGACCGGAGCTTCGAGCGGCATCGGCCAAGCGGCGACGCGGTCGCTGGCCCAGCGCGGCGCTGCGGTGGCGCTCGTCGCCCGTCGCGCCGACCGACTCGAGGAGCTTGGTGGCGAGATCGCCGACAACGGCGGCACCGCGCTGCCGATCGAGGCCGACGTCACCGATCGCAAGCAGGCGACGGCGGCGGTCGCCCATGCCGTCGAGGAGCTGGGACGACTCGATGTCCTGGTCAACAACGCGGGCGTGATGCTGCTGGGGCCGGTCGTCGACGCGCCAGTCGAGGAGTGGGAGCAGATGGTCCAGGTGAACGTGCTGGGCCTGCTCTACACGGCGCACGCCGCCCTCCCCCACCTGCTGAAAGCCGCCAAGAGCGAGCCCCGCCGGGTCGCCGACCTGGTCAATATCTCCTCGGTCGCCGGCCGGATGGCGCGCAAAGGCAGCGGCGTCTACAACGCGACCAAGCACGGCGTCGGCGCCTTCAGCGAGTCGCTGCGCCAGGAGGTGACGGGACGCCACCTGCGCGTCTCGCTAGTCGAGCCGGGCGCGGTCGCGACTGAGCTGCAGAGCCACAACCGGCCCGAGGTCCGCGACCAGATCGAAAAACGCTTCGTCGAGATGGACATCCTCCAGTCCGAGGACATCGCCGACGCGATCGCCTACGTGGTGACGCGGCCGCGCCACGTCGCCGTCAACGAGATCCTCGTGCGGCCGACGCAGCAAGAGCAGTAGCTAAGGCGCCTTTCCAAACCACTGGTTGGGAAAAGCGCCTAGCTGTAGCGCTGGACTACGCCGTCGGCGACCAGGGTCAGAAGCTGGCGCTGCTCGGGGGCGAACTCGGCGCGCTCCAGGGCGCGCTTTGCCTCGGCGACCATCTCGATCGCCCGGGCGCGAACCCGCTCCAGGGCGCCGGTCGCGGCGATGCGGTCGCAGAGCGCCTCGGCACTCTCGGCGTCGAGGCCGTGCAGATCGACGGCGCGGATGCTGGGGTCGCTCTTCGCGGCCTCGATCAGCGGCAGGGTGACCGTGCCGTCGAGGAGGTCGGTGCCACGCGCCTTGCCGGTCCGCTCAGGTGGCCCGCTGACGTCGAGGACGTCGTCGAGCAGCTGGAAGGCGAGGCCGATGTCGGCGCCGAAGCGGTGCAGCGCCTCGTCGTCGCGGCCGAGCAGGCAAGCGCACTCGAACAGGCGCGCGGTCTTCAGCCGGCAGCGCGAGAGGTAGCGCTCTTCGTCGAGGTCGAGGTCGAAGGCGTCGTGGCGCTGGGCGAGCTCGCCGCGGGCGAGGGCCACCGAGGCGTCGGCGAGGAGGGCCACGGAGCGGGAGTCACCGGCGTCGGCGAGGAGGGCGAAGGCGCGGGAGAAGAGCAGGTCGCCGGTGGCGACGGCGCGCTCGCGGCCCGAGGTGGCGGCGACGGTGGGCTGCCCGCGGCGCAACGGCGCGTCGTCGAGCACGTCGTCGTGGACCAGGGTCGCCATGTGCACGAGCTCGATCGCGGCGGCGGCGCGGACCGCCTCGCCGCCCCGGTCGGGCCCGGCGCAGAGGAGGACGAGCATGGGACGCAGGCGCTTGCCGCCGGCCTCGAGGGTTGCACCCGCATCCGCACCGAGGGTCTCGCCGTGGCCGCCGATTGCCCCCCGCAGCAGTTCCTCGACCTCGCCGAGGCGCGCCGGCAGCCAGCGGCTGGAGGCGTCGAGCACCGCCGTGACCGGGGGCGGAACGGAGGACGGGCGGGTCATCGGGGCTCAGTGTCGCGTTCGTGCCCTATATGGCCACTAAAGCGACAGTGCCTCACCCGCGGACGCCGCTGTGGATCGCGATGATCCCACCAGCGAGCACCGTGTACCGGACCGCTTTGAAGCCGGCGTCGTCCATCTTCTCCGCCAGCCCACGGGGGCTGGGGAAGCTGCGCACCGACTCCGGCAGGTAGGAGTAGGCCTCCGGGTTGCTGGAGAGAGCGCCGAGCAGCGGCACGATCCGGTCGAACCAGAGGGAGTAGAAGAGCGAGAGCGGCGGTCGCGTCGGCTGGGTGATCTCGAGGATCACCGCCCGGCCGCCGGGTTTCAGCACCCGCGCCATCTCGCGCAGGCCGCGATCGAGATCGGCGAGATTGCGGACCCCGAAGCCAACGGTGACCGCGTCGAAGCGCTCGCCGTCGTAGGGGAGCTCGAGCGCGTCGGCCCACTCGAAGCGGACGCCGTCGGTGCTGCGCTCGGCCGCCTTCTCGCGGGCGAGGTCGAGCATCGGCTCGGAAAAGTCGCAGCCGACGACGTGGCCACCGGGAGCGACGTGCTTGGCCAGCTCCAGCGCCAGGTCGCCGGTCCCGCAGCAGATGTCGAGGGCGGCATCGCCCGGCCCCAGCTGCGCCTTCGCAGCGGCGCGCTCGCGCCAGCGGTGGTGCAGGCCGGCGGTCATCACCGAGTTGAGCGCGTCGTAGCGGCCGGCGACGCGGTCGAACATGCGGTTGACCTGGCCGGCGAAGTCCGGCGATTGGCGGTTGTCGTTGATGGTGTCCATATCGGTCAGGGCGCGAAAACCAAGCAGGTCGGTGGACGCAGGCCGAAGCGGTGACGCGAGCGTAGCGGAGCTACGTGAGCAAGACGCGAGGCCGAGGACGCCGAGATGCGCAGGTTTGCAGCGTCCTGACGGCTAGTCCAGCGAGGACAGGAAATCGGCGAGCTGTTCGATTTTCTGCGGCGGCAGGTCGCGGAAGGAGGGCATGATGCCCGGGCCGATTTCGACCGAGCGAATGATCGCAGCCCGGGGGATGCGGGAGGCGATGTGGGTCAGTTCCGGGCCCGGCCCGTTGTTGCCGTTCTCGCCCAGCTTGTGGCAGGCGAGGCAGCCGGCTCCGGCGACGACCTCCTTGCCGGGCTCGTACTTGGCCGAGACCTTCATGTCGATCTCGGTCGGCGAGCCGCCGGTGGCGCCGAGGTAGGTGAGGTAGCCCATCGCGATGATCGTGACGATTCCCGCGGTGGTCGCGATCGGGCGGCGCTCCGGGCGGCGCTCCGGGCGGCGGTCGTAGAACGGCAGCAGGAGAAGCAGGACCATGCAGATCGTCGGGATGCCGATCGTCGCGATCGGGACCAGCTCCGGCGGCTTGATCACGCGCAGAAGCTCGAAGAGGAAGAAGAAGTACCACTCGGGGCGCGGCACGTAGGTGGTCGAGGTCGGGTCCGCCTTCGGGCCCTGCTCGGCGCCGAGGATGATCGACATCGCGATGATCACGGCGACGACGATCAGCGCCATCACCGAGTCCTTCATCACCGCGTAGGGGAAGAACGGCTTCCCCTTCTTCTTCAGGAGCTCGTACTCCTCGAGGTAAGCCTGCTTGTCCTGCGGCTTCATGAATGAGCCCCCTGACCGGCGCATATCTGCGTCCTCGGTCGCTCGCGTGCAGAGCACGCCACGCTCACTGCGTCCTTGATCTGCTTGGTCAGGCGACTCATTCGCCGCTTCCGTTCACATGGCCGTGGCCGTTGGCGCCGGCATCGAGCGGGGCGACCGGGGCAGCGACTTTCGGCCGTTCGGCTTTGACCCACGGCGGCGCCGTGGTGCCGAGCTTGACGACCAGGTACATGTGGGCGCCGATCAGGGCGATGATCGCCCCGGGCACCAGCAGCATGTGGATCGCGTAGAAGCGGGAGAGGGTCGTCGCCCCGAGCTCAGGCCCGGCGCGGAGGAAATCGCTCAGGTAGGGGCCGACGACAGGGCCGGTGCCGTTGATGTTGATGCCGACGATCGAGGCCCAGAAGGAGCGCTGGTCGAACGGCAGCAGGTAGCCGGTGAAGGCCATCGTCATCGTCAGGATCAGCAGCACGACGCCGATCACCCAGTTGA
>JAWVFA010000036.1:0-68606 GCA_033856415.1 Solirubrobacterales bacterium
AAGGAGCGCTGGTCGAACGGCAGCAGGTAGCCGGTGAAGGCCATCGTCATCGTCAGGATCAGCAGCACGACGCCGATCACCCAGTTGAGCTCCCGCGGGTACTTGTAGGCGCCGAAGAAGAAGGTCCTCCCCATGTGGAGGAAGATCAGGATCACCATCACGCTCGAGCCCCACTTGTGCATCCCGTGCACGAACTGGCCGAGCGGGACCTCGTTGTTGATGTGGGCGATCGAAGCGTAGGCCTGGGTCGCCGAGGGGGTGTAGAACATCGCCAGGAAGACGCCCGTGGTGGCCTGGACGATGAAGGCGAAGAGGGTCGCGGAGCCGAGCGTGTAGAACCAGTTGGTCCCCTTCGGCACCTTGCGGAACAGCATCCCGGTGAGGAAGCCGCTGGCGGCGAGGCGCTGGTCGACCCAGCCGAGGGCGTCGATCGGCGCCTCTTTGCCGACGTCGAGCAGCTTGTCGCCGGCCGTCTTGCGATCCGGCGCGGTCTTCAGGTCGCTCGGCGCCTGGCCCTTGGGCGTGCCGCCGCTGCCGGGCTTGGCCGGTTTGCGCAGGGGCGGAGGGACGATCGCGTCCGGGATCTTGGGTTTCGGGAAGCTCGGCATCAGGGCGCCGGGAAGGTAGACGGGCGCGGCGGGTAGAGGTATTCCCAGATCCCGCCGGTGAACTCCCCGGGATCGCGAGCGCGGACCGGCTCCATCTGCGAGGTGACGCTGTAGCGCGGTCCGAGCTCGACCTGGCCCCGGCGGACGCGGGTCTGGAACTGGTCGAGCGGGCGGACCGGCGGACCGCCGATCCGCTTGCCCTGGAAGTCGTAAACGCCGCCGTGGCACGGGCAGATGAAGTTGCCGGCGGCCTCGACGAAGCGAACCGGGCAGCCAAGGTGCGCACAGCGGTTGGAGACGGCGACGAACTTGCCGCCTTCTTCGCCCAGGTCCTCGGAGCTGCGGCGAACGTAGGCGGTGGTCTTACCGGCGTCGCCGATCCCCTCGGTCTCGGTGAAGACGACCTGGCGGTAGGTGTCCTCGACGAAGTCGGAGACCGGGCCGACACCCTCCCAGCGCTCCTTGCCACGGTGGAAGATCGGGGCCACTGCGAAGCCGACGGCAGGCAGCACGATCCCGGCGGCGGCGAGGCCTCCAAGCGCCTGGGACGCGACCGTGAAGACGTGGCGGCGCGTCATCGACTCCCCCTCGAAATAGCCGGGGGGGTCGGGCTTCACCCGCTCCTTGATGGGGGCCTCGTCAGCCCCGTTTACCTTGTTCGCGTCGTCTGCCACAGGTCGATCAGCGTAGGGCGATGAATTCTATTGCTTAAGCGGTGTGACCTGCGTCACACATATCGAATGAATGTAGAAGCGAAATCCATCGAGCGGCCCTCCTAGCTTTCCCGCCTCAATAACAAGCGGCCGGGGCGCTGCGTAAACAGCCCCCGGCCTGGCACCGAAAGGCGGAACCTTCCGATGCAAGACCAGCGTATGGCAGCGTCGAACGCTGCTGAAGACCTACGAGACGAGCGGGCGGTCTTTGTTCATCTCGTAGAGACGTTCCCTCAGACTCTCCGGCTCTCGGACCTGCTCCGCGAACTGGGCGCATCCGAGGACTTCGAGAAGCGCGACGGGATCGAACGGGCGGTTCGGGAACTCGTAGCGGGCGGATTGCTGTTCCGCTGCTCGGGCGCGGTGCTGCCGAGCCGAGCCGCGCTGCGGGCCTACGAGTTGCTCTTGGGGGCGGCGTAGATGGAGGCGGCAGAGCGGTTCGGCCGCAACCTCACCGTGCTGCGACGGGAGGCTGGATTCACGCAGGACCGGCTCGCGGCAGAGGTCTACATGGGGCGGAACATGCTCTCGCGACTGGAGCGAGGCCATCGCGTCCCGCGTCTCGACCACATGGTGCTTCTGGCCCGAGTGATCGACGTGCAGGTCCGCGACCTGCTCTACGGGATCAGGTAGAAGGCTGTCAATTCACGACTTATTCATGAGTTCCCAAGCCTTAAGAACTTCGGAAATTGCAGGCGGTTTAGCTGAATCGACCGCTTTCTAAAGGAGGGTATGCGCAGGAGACACCGATAGAATCAGAGACGCTTCGTCTAGGCGAAGTGCAGGCCCCCGTAGCTCAGCAAGGACAGAGCATCCATGTCGCAGTGGAAGGTCCCGGGTTCGAACCCCGGCGGGGGCCTTGCAATTGACTACCCGTGCTTGACAAAGCGCAAGCGGGGTCGGGTAGTCTTTAGAGCACTGCGACATGGATGTCCCGGTGCTGGGCTGACTTTCTGTCTTGACAGGAGGGAGTTCCCACCAAGACATTCGTTCGCGACGGGTCCGCTTTCGGCGGACCCGTCGTGTATCTGGAGGAGAGGCCGCCACGAAGTAGCCTTGTTCTATGGCGAAACGCCGCAAGGAGAGGACGCCCAAAGGGCTCGAGATCCCGATCCCGACCAAAGGCGAGTTCGACGCGGCTATGCGGAAGGTCGCTCCGCCAGTAGGTCGTAGACGCCCTGACGAGAAAGACCGGCCTCAGAAGCAATCCGAGTGATCGAGACGCCCGCCGCCTGAGCTTCGCGGCAGGAGCGGCGCAGTTGCTCGGTCGCCTCCCGTTTGGCCTCATCGGCTTTGGCCCGCTTGCGGACCGCAGCCTGAATCCGCCGGATCGCGGTCGCCTCGCTCATTGCCGCGCCGCTTCCCTGACGAGAGCGTGGAACATGGAGCGCTGCCCGTGGTAGCGGTTGTTGTGGCGCCACGCGTACTCGTCTAGGTAGGACTGAAGGTACTTGGGCGAGACCTTCTTGTAGGCGCCCCGCATCCCCGTCTTGAGGTTGCCGAAAAAGCCCTCGATGGTGTTCGTGTGGACGTTGCCGATCACGTACTCGCCCGCCGAGTGGTTGATCACGGCGTGGGCGAACTCGCGCCGTAGCGGTTTGTAGGCCACCCAATCGTCGGTGAGCATGAGCGCGGCCGGGTCCAGATGCGCCCGCACCTCTCGACTCAGCGGCTCGCCACGGCGGGAGGCGATTACGCGCAGGCGCACCCGCCCGCCGCGCTCGACCATCCCCAGGATCGTCGGTTTGGCTTCGCGGAAGGCGGCTTGCTCTTTGCGGGTCGGCAGCTTGCGGCGCGGCTTCCCGCCCCATGCCGTCTCGTCAATCTCGACTTCGCCCTTGAGCATTGGAGCCGGCTCGGGGTCGCACATCAGCTCGTTCCTGATCTTGTTGAACATGCGCCAAGCGGTCTGGTAGTGGACGCCTAGCTCCCTCTCGAGCTGTTTGGCGGAAATCCCGCAGCGAGTGCTAGTGATCAGGTGGATTGCGTAGAACCACAGCCGCAGCGAGGTCGAGGAGCGATGAAAGATGGTTCCGGCCGTTGGGTGCAAGCGGTGCCCGCAGGCCGTGCAGGTCCAAGACTGGCGCTGCTGCTTGGTCGCGTAGCGCTTGAAGACGGTGACCTGCTGGCACTTCGGGCACTCGGCATGTTCGCCGTCCGGCGCGTGCCGGGTCCTCCACAGGTGCTCAAGGCAAGCGGCATCGTCGGGGAAGTCGGCCAGGAACTCGTGAATCGAGTAGTCCGAGGTCGAAGACTTCGCATTGATCGGCTGATGGCGGTTGCCCGGTGGCATGTGTCAACAGTACTTGACAGCCAGAACATTTGTCAAGTCCACTTGACATCAAAAGGTTTGAAGAACTTTTCCGTCCTGACTAACGGCGATCCTGCGGAGTTACCCCCAAAAAGGGGTGATAGCTCCCTGAGCCGAAGGGCTGCAACCCAGTTCGACCCAGGTGCTATCGACCAACAACAGAAAGGAGCGGTGAGTGGAACTCACCCAACTCCAGCCGGGGGAGATAGCCCCGGCAAGTGCCCGGTATCAGGCAATCGACAGGTTCGGCGAATCGCTGAACGTCGAAGTCTGGTGCGAAGAAGGCCAGCGGTTGCCGATCCTCGGCATCGGTGAGGTCTATCCGGTTGCCTACGTCAAGGCATCCGAAATGACGGTTGCCCCTACGGGGTCTGCCACCCAGTAGACCGATCCCGCCCCTCCGGTTTCCGCCGGAGGGGCGGGCATGATCGGCAGGCCACTCGGCCGTACGGCGGGGTCGCTGTGATTCATGGACACGCCTAGCAAGCGGGCTCACAGCGGCCTCGTCCTTTTTGTCGAAAGTTCTTGGCGCCTTCTTCATGTGGTGCTTCTTCGTCGACTGGCACAACGCCAACGGCCTCGTTGATTTCCTCTGGGGTTGCTGCGAATACAAAGTGTATTTCGCAGTCAGAAGACTGCCCTTTCGCGCGGACGGAAAGATGGTCCCCCCCAAACCCCCCATGAAGGGTGCTCCAGCTGAGTGTAGCCCGGTCGAGTGCGTGATCGGTGGACCGCCCTGCCAGGGGTTCTCGGTTGCCGACCCGTTTGCGGGCAGCGGGGCTATCCCGGTCGATGCGAAGTTGGGCGATATCGAGCTTCTACAGAGAATCGATATGTGTGACCTGCGTCACAGATCGGAATCGGCGGCGATCTCCTCGGCGGCACTTCGCCAGAGATCCGGGATCCCCTCCGTGGCCCCCTCGGCGTGGAGGCGGGCGCACTGGCTGATCAGGCCGGCGAGGATGGCGACGGCACGGGTGTCGCCGAGGGCGGCGAGGCGGTCGAGGCCGAGGGCGTAGAGGTAGTCGCCGGCGAGGAGGGCCAGGTCGGAGTCGTGGCCGGCGAGGAGGCGCGGCTCTCCGTAATGGAGGAGATAGCCCTCGCGGACGGCCTCGACGACGAGGGCGTACTCGGCCGGCGCGGAGGCGGTGGCGGGGCCGGAGGCGGCGAGCTCGCCGAGCTGCGGCGGCTCGGCCGGGTCGACGACGTGCGGCGAGATCGGGGTGTCCTCGACGCGCAACTGGTCGGCGAGGACACGCAGCGCGTCCCCGGGGGATCGAGCCGTCAATTTGCCACCTCACAGGTGGTAAATCGCAGGTTCGTCATCAGAGCGCCTCGTCCAAGGCCTCGGCGGCGGCCTCGAGCGTCCGGTCGATCGTCGCCTCGTCGTGGGCGAGGGAGACGAACCAGGCCTCGTACTGAGCCGGGGGTGGGTAGACGCCGCGCTCCAGCAGGGCCCGGCAGAAGGCGGCGTGGGCTTCGGTGTCGCAGGCGGTCGCGGTGGCGAAGTCGGTGACCGGGACCTGGCTGAAGAAGAGGGTGACGAGGCCGGGTGCCGAGGCGACCTGCAGCGGCCGGTCGGCGGCGAGCTTGGCGAAGCCGGCGGCGAGGCGGTCGGTCAGCGACCCCAGCCGCTCGTAGGCGGGGGCGTCGAGCTGCTCCAGCGTCGCCAGGCCGGCGGCGACTGCGAGGGGATTCCCGGAGAGGGTGCCCGCCTGGTAGACGTCGCCGGCGGGGGCGATCCGTTCCATGTGCTCGCGCGGACCGCCGTAGGCCGCCGCCGGCAAGCCGCCGCCGAGCACCTTGCCCATCACCGTCAGGTCCGGTTCGACCCCGTAGAGCTCCTGGGCGCCGCCGCGGGCAACGCGAAAGCCGGTGATCACCTCGTCGAAGACGAGCAGCGCGCCCGCCGCGCGAGTCGCCTCGCGGAGAAACTCGAGGAAGCCCTCGGCGGGCGGGACTACGCCCATGTTGGCGGCGATCGGCTCGGCCAGGAGCGCTGCGACCTCGTGCTCGGCCAGCGCCCGGGAAACGGCATCGCGATCGTTCCACGGCACCACCACGGTCGCCGCCGCCTGCGCCGGAAGCACGCCCGGGCTGCCCGGCACGCCGAGCGTCGCCAGCCCCGAGCCGGCATCGGCGAGCAGGCCGTCGGAGTGGCCGTGGTAGGCGCCGGCGAACTTGATCACGACCTCGCGGCCGGTCACCGCCCGCGCCAGGCGCACGGCGCTCATCGCCGCCTCGGTCCCGGAGCTGGTCATCCGCAACATCTCCACCGAGGGCATCCGCGCCGCGACCTTCTCGGCGAGCTGGACCTCCGCGAGCGTCGCCGCGCCGAAGCTCGTCCCCCGCTTGGCCGCTTCGATCACCGCGGCGACCACGGCGGGCTCGGCGTGGCCGAGGATCATCGGCCCCCAGGAGCCGACCCAGTCGACGTAGCGGTTGCCCTCGACGTCGAAGAGCCAGCAGCCTTCGCCGCGTTCGACGAAGATCGGGTCGCGGCCGATCTGGCGCATCGCCCGGACGGGGGAGTTGACGCCGCCGGGGAGGACCTCTTGGGCTCGATGGAACAGCCCGGCCCCAGGCGCGCCTGCGCCGCCGCCAGGCGGCGCGCTTTTAGGAATGCTCGGCCTCCCAGCGCGCGTAGTCCTCGGTGAAATAGTGGAGGCGGATCTTCTTGTACTCGGTCGAGGAGTAGAGGGTGGCGCGGTCGTCCGGCCCCATCCCGCACTCTTTGGCGATCGCGTCGAGGACGGCGTCGCACTCCTCTTTGGAGCGGCCGTGGGCCATGGTGAAGACGCTGTAGGGCCAGTCCTCGTAGGTCGGGCGCTGGTAGCAGTGGGAGATGCCGCGATAGGAGGCCATGCGACCGCCGACCTCCATGATCTGGTCCTCGGGGACCTTCCAGACGCCCATCCCGTTGGCCGAGAAGCCGGCGCGGCGGTGGTAGAGGATCGCGGCGACGCGGCGGAGGATCTTGCGGTCGACCATTCCGCGCAGGCGGTCGAGCAGCTCCTCGGTCTCGATCCCCAGCTCTGAGGCGGCGGCGTCGTAGGGACGGGCCACCGCCTGCATCGGCCCCTGCAGGGCCTTGATCAGGGCGATGTCGTCGGCGTCGTAGGGCTGCGGTTCCAGCTCGCGCGGCGGTGCCGCCTCGACCGCGGCGGCGAGCGCCTCGGTCCCCTTCTCCATCTCCAGGTTCATGTTGATCTTGAAGAGGGTGAGCGTCGGCAGTTCGCGCATCGACTCCGCCCCGGTCTCCTCCATCAGCGCTTCCAGCGTCCCTTTCAGTCCCAGCTCGGAATCGGGTGGGGTGGCGATCGTGAACCAGAGGTTGAACTCGTGGGTGCGCAGGTAGTTGTGGGAGACGCCGGGGTGGGCGTTGACGATCTGCGCGGCCCGCTGCGGGTGCTCGCTGTCGACTTTCGCCGCCACCAGCATCGACTCGTAGCCGAGCGCGCGGGTGTCGAAGATCGGCGTGATCTCACGGATGATCCGGCCGTCGAGGAGGCGCTGGGTGCGGGCGAGGACGTCGTCGAGCTCGAGGTCCGCCTCGCTGGCGACGAGGGCGAACGGCTCGGGGTCGAGCGGGAAGCTCGACTGCAGGAGGTTCATCAACCGCTTGTCGGTCTCGTCGAGCGGGATCGCGGAGCCGTCCTTGCGGCTGCGCGCCTTCGATTGGGGGACTTTCACCGAAGCCAAGCCGCGGCCTCCTTCGCGTAGTAGGTGACGATCGCGTCGGCGCCGGCGCGGCGGATCGAGGTCAGCGCCTCGACCACGGCGGCGCGCTCGTCGATCCAGCCGTTGGCGGCGGCGGCCTTCAGCATCGAGTACTCGCCGGAGACGTGGTAAGCGGCGACGGGCGCCCCGGTCGCCTCTTTGACCCGCCGCACGACGTCCAGGTAGGGAAGCGCTGGCTTCACCATCAGCATGTCGGCGCCCTCCTCGAGGTCGAGTTCGGCCTCGCGCACCGCTTCGGCGGCGTTGGCCGGGTCCATCTGGTACCCGCGACGGTCGCCGAACTCCGGAGTCG
This sequence comes from Solirubrobacterales bacterium, assembly GCA_033856415.1. Classification (GTDB taxonomy): domain Bacteria; phylum Actinomycetota; class Thermoleophilia; order Solirubrobacterales; family 70-9; genus VAYN01. The sequence continues at coordinate 7,666 of JAWVFA010000036.1, forward strand.
ACTCGGCGGCGTCGCGGAACGGTCCGTAGAAGGCCGAGGCGTACTTCGCCGAGTAGGCGACGATCGGGACGCCGCGATGCCCCTCCTCGTCCATCTGGAAGCGGATCGTGCCGACCCGGCCGTCCATCATGTCGCTGGGCGCGACCGCGTCGGCGCCGGCCTCGGCGTGGGAGATCGCGACTTTCGCCAGTAGCTCGACGGTGACGTCGTTGTCGACTTCGGTGCTGCCGTCGCGGATCACCCCGCAGTGGCCGTGTGAGGTGTACTCGCAGAGGCAGACGTCGGTGATCACGATCAGGTCGGGGTGGGCCTCCTTCAGCGCCCGCACCGCCATCTGCACGATCCCCTCGGGGTCGTAGGCGCCCGAACCGGCCTCGTCCTTGGCGGCCGGGATGCCGAACAGCATCAGCGCGCCGATCCCGGCGGCGGCGATCTCACCGGCCTCCTCGACCAGGTTGTTGATCGAGAAGCGCTCGATCCCCGGCATCGAGGGAACCTCCTCGCGCACCCCCTCGCCGGCGACGACGAAGGCGGGCTGGATCAGGTGCGCCGGGGAGAGCTCGGTCTCGCGGACGAGGCTGCGCAGGGTGTCGGTGCGCCGCATTCGGCGCATACGCGTGCTTGGGAAAGGCATCGACTCGCGAGTTTAGGGAGCGCAGTAGCTTGTCCGGCGTGCGGGCTAGCGGCGTCGTCAAGCGGTTTGGAGAGAGAGAAGCACTGCGGGGCGTCTCGCTTTCGGCAGGTCCTGGGGAGCTGGTCGCGATCATTGGGCCTAACGGGGCTGGGAAGACGACGTTGCTGTCGATACTGGCCGGGATCGCGAGGCCGGACGAGGGAGAGGTGGCTTCTGCCGACGGGGCCGTCGGCTGGGTGCCGCAGCAGGCGGCGCTCTACCGGCGGCTGACGGTCGAGGAGAACCTGCTCCTGTTCGCGCGGCTGGAGGGACACGCGGACCCGCGCGCCTCGGCCGAGGAGATGCTCGAGCTGACCGGGCTGGGCGAGCGGCGCGGCGAGATCGTCGCCCGCCTCTCCGGCGGCAACCAGCAGCGGATCAACATCGCGATCGGGCTGCTCGCGCGGCCGGCGGTGCTGCTGCTCGACGAGCCGAGCGTCGGCCTCGACCCGCGCCAGCGGGCGCGTCTGTGGGAGTTCGTCTCCGCCCTCGCCGGGCGCGGCACGACGGTGATCTTCTCCACCCATGACATCCAGGAGGCCGAGCGCTACGGCGGCCGCGTCCTCGTCCTCGCCGACGGCGAGTCGCTCTTCGACGGCTCCGCCGAGGAGCTGCGCGAGGCGGTGCGGAGCGAGGCGCCCGAGGCCGCCGACCGCGACTTCGAGACCGCCTTCGTCGCCTACCTCCACCACCGGGGGCACTGATGCGCGGCGTGCGCTGGCTGCTGCTGAAGGACCTGCAGATCCTGCGACGCTCGCCGCTGCAGGCGGCGCTGCTCGTCGTCTACCCGATCCTGATCGCGGTCCTGATCGGGTTCGCGATCTCACGCGAGCCGAGCGACCCGCGGGTCGCCTTCCTCAACGAAGTGCCGCCAAACACGCGGATCGACGTCGGTGGCCAAGAGCTGCCGAAGGCGAACGTCAAAGAGCGGATCTGCCAGCGGGTCGAGTGCGTCTTCGTCGACGCTCGCGACGAAGCCGAAGAGAAGGTCGAATCGGGGGACGTGCTGGCGGCGCTGGTCCTGCCCGCCAACCTGGTCAACAGGATCAACTCGCTCTCGACGCTGACGCCGGGCGTGCCCGAAATCGAAGTGCTCGTCAACGAGGAAAACGCGGTCAAGGCCGAACTGGTCGATGACCGGATCACCTCGCTGCTGGCCCAGGCGAACCTGCAGATCGCGCGGCGGATCGGCGCCGAAGGTGGCCGCTACCTGGGGCTGCTGGTCAACGGCGGGCAGTTCAGCGTGCTCGGTGAAACGGTCCAGATCCTCGGCCTGCGGACGACGGCGCGGATCCTCGAGACGGTGACCCCGGCGCTGCCTCCCGCCCTGCGCCCGGCGCTGGAGGAAGTGACCGAATTCGCCACCCAGGCGCGCGACAACCTCGACGTCGCCAAACCGCTGATCGACCGGCTCGCCCAACCGATCGAGGTCGACAAGGTGGTGGTGGGGGGCGACAGCCCGCCGCTGGAAATCTTCGCGATCGCCGTCGCCGCGACGCTGACCCTCGCCTTCGTCGTCGTCCTGCTGGTGGCGGGGTCGCTGGCGCTCGAGCGGGAGGAGAACGCTTTCTCGCGGCTGACCCGCGGGCTCGTCTCGAGCGGCGGGCTGCTGGCGGAGAAGGTCCTGCTCGGCGTCGTCGTCGGCTTGGTGGTGACGCTGCTGATGCTGTTCGGGATGCAGGTCTTCTCGCCGCTGGACCTGGGGCGCGTCCCGCTCTGGCTGGTGGCGATTCTGTTTTCGGCCGGGGCGCTGGGGGCGGCCGGGGCGGCGCTCGGGGCGGCGGCGCGCGAGGTGCGCGCCGTCTCGCTGCTCGCCTTCATGGTCACCCTGCCGGTTGCCTTCCTCTCGCTGGTGCCCTCCGGCGCGGTCGGGCCCGAGGTCTTCGACGCGATCCGCTTCTTCACCGCGCTCTTCCCCTTCAAGCCGGCGCTGGAAGCGATCACCGCCGCGCTGGACGAGGCCGGTCCGGGGATCGGCGGCCCGCTGGTGCACCTGACGGTCCTCTTCGCAGCCTACGCCGCTATCGCCCGCCTGGCGCTGCGTCGATTCGCAGCGGTTTGATCCCGCCATGAGCGACGCAGACGGCGACGAACTCTTCGAGGTTGAGGCGCGGCTCGAGGTGGGCGCGGACGCGCTCGAGCACTGCCGGCTCCTCGAGCTCCGGCAGCGTCCTCCCCACCGAGCGGACGGCGGCGAGCGCCACCGGCGAGCCGGCGAGCGAGAGAGGACCGTGCTTGCTGCGGTAAGCCGCGATCCCATCCACCTCGACCAGGTCGTAGTTGGGCTCGCTGGCAGTGAGGAGGGCGCGCTGCTCGGGGGTCGGGTGGAGGACGAAGACCGGTGCGGTGGTCCCTGGGTTCTCGAGCAGGGTCGCCGGTACGGCGCCGTAGGGCGAGACGTGCGCCGAGTAGACGACGTCGAAGCCCTCCAGCTCGGCGCGCATCACCGGCAGGTGCTCGTCCGGCAGCGAGGCCAGCTTGCGAGCGAGCGCCTCCGGGGCGGCGTTGGCGCCATAGGAGAGAAGCGGGGTGCGGCCAGTGAGGTCGGGACCGCCCTGCGGCAGCTCGTGCGCCTCGCCGCCGCGATAGAGAAAGGAGCGGTCCGGCGTCGCGTAGGGGTACTCGAGCGCCCGCCTCAAGATCGCTGCCGCTTCGCCCGAATCGGCCATCGCGCTCAATCTCGCAGATAGGGTCAGCGCAGATGAAGGTCCTATTCATCGGCGACGTGGTTGGCAGCCCCGGGCGGCAGGGGCTGCGCGAAGCGATGCCCGCCTTGCGCGAGCGCTACGCCCCGGACCTGGTGATCGTCAACGGCGAGAACTCCGCCGGCGGCGTCGGCATCACCCAGCGCACCGCCAACGACCTCTTCGACACCGGCGCCGACGTGATCACCTCCGGCAACCACGTCTACCGCCACCGCGAGGCCTACGACTTTCTCGACAGCGACGAGCGGGTGGTGCGGCCGGCCAACTACCCGCAGGCGAACCCGGGGCGCGGCCACACCGTGGTCGAGGCCGGCGGGATGCGGGTGCGGGTGATCAACCTCAGCGGCGGCGTCGGCCTGCGCGTCGCCCGCTCCCCGTTCGACACCGTCGACTCGATCCTCAGCCACCACGAGCAGGACGCGGCGATCGTCGACTTCCACGCCGAAGTGTCGAGCGAGAAGGTGGCGATGGGCTGGCACCTCGACGGTCGCGTAGCCGCCGTACTCGGCACCCACACCCATGTCCCCACCGCTGACGGCCGCGTCCTCCCCGGCGGCACCGCCCACATCTCTGACGTCGGCATGACCGGCTCGCGGACCAGCGTCCTCGGGGTCAAGCCCGAGCAGGCGCTGCGCTCGCTGATCACGCAGATGCCGACTCGGTTCGAAACTGCGGAGGAGGACGTTTGGGTGATGGGTGCCCTGGTTGAGGTGAACGAACAGGGGCTGGCGGACTCCTTCGAGCAGGTAATGCAGCCAGTGCGATGAGGAGCAGCGGGTAGAACCAGACGATGTAGAGGTAGAACCAGTGGTGCAGGGTCAGCTGGAGGGCGATCAGGAGCGCGGCTGAGAGCGCAGCTAGTTGGACCAGCGACTTACGCCGGGGGACGAAGGCGAAGGCCAGGGACGCGAGGCCAGTGAGGGCGAGGATCGCGATGCGCAGCGGTTCGAGCGAGGTCTGTCCCCAGATGCTGAAGGGGGAATCGCGGCCGGCTTGGATGCCGATGGTGCGGTCGTAGAACGTCTTCAGGCCAGGATCAATCGCCGGCCAGAGCAAGACGGCGATCGTGACCGCGGCGAAGCCCCCGAGGTAGAGAAGCATCGAAAGCCGCCGCCGCTCAAAGGTCAGCAACATGGGCGCGAGAGGAGCGGCTACGAACTTGGCCCAGACCGCAGCGGCAAACAGTGCTCCACGGGCAAGTGGTTTCGCGGCGAATAAGAGGGTCGCGAGGAGCAGCGCGGCAACCAGCGAGTCGTTGGAGTTCGACTCGAGGACGTAGGCGGTGTAGGGGTAGGCGGCCCAGCCAAAGGCCAGGGTCGCGGCCAGGCGCTGCCCCTCCGGGCCCGGGCGGATGCGGATGCCGAGCAGGATCAGGAAGGAGAAGACGGCGATGTCGAAGAGGACCGCGGCGCCGTGGGCGGCCGGCAGGTCATCCCATTCGCCGGTCCAGGGCCAGATCGCCTCGAAGGGGACGTAAGCGAGGTAGTTGAGCGGGCCGTAGGTGTCGCCGGAGGAGATGTCATCGGGGAAGTTGTCGTAGATCGCCTCGCCGTGGGCGATCCGGTCGGCGCCGACCACCCCGGCGTAGCCGACGTCGATCGCGCCGGAGTCGGCGAGGTTGAGGCCGACGCGGAACCCCATCAGGAAGAGCGCCGCGACGACCATCCAGGCGACCGGCCAGACCGGCCGCAGCCCCTCCCCCACGCCGCGCAGCCCGATCCACAGAGAACGACCGAGGAGGTAGAGCAGCACCGGGTAGACGAGCGGGACCGAGACGCCGATGTCCGCCCGGTTGAAGAAGTAGTGCGAGACGCCGAAGCCGAGCAGGACCAACAGGTCGAGGTTGGCGACCCGCCAGAGCCGCCGCCAATCGACGAGGCCGAGGAGAAAGATCAGACAGAGGGGCAGGAAGACGTAGGGGGCGTTGAGCTTGTGGCCGAAGGCGCCGGAGTAGCCGCGGGCCATCTTCCAGGCGACCTGGTAGCCGGTCCACGACTCGGTCACCTCACCGCTGTCGGCGTCGACGAGGACCAACGCCACCTCGTCGCCGCCGGAGAAGTAGGCGACCTCCCAGTGGCCGTCCTCGAGGGAGGCGGTCGGGCCGAGCTCGCCGTGCTCGCGCTCCTCGGCGCGCACCTTCGAGTCCCGGTCGGCAGCGGCGATCGCTTCCGCACGGGTGATCTTTCCACTCGCCGTCGCAGAGGCTGGCAAAGCAACTGAAGCCAGGAGCGTGACGATGAGGAACGCCACGGCCATTGCGTCTCCGTCCCTCACCCGTCCCGCGCCGCCCCGAAGTGCTCGCGGATCACCGGGGCCACGTCGCGCAGCGCCCACTGTTCGCGCTCCTCCGCCGAGCTCGGCCCGCAGCCGACAAAGAGCAGCGGCCCGAGCGAGTCCCCCGCGTGCAGCGCGCCGTGGCTGCCGCCGCCGGCGTGGCTTACCCCGCCCCAGTCGACCGCCTCGAAGCCGGGCTCCAACGAGAGGACGAAGTCGCCGGCGTGCGGCGCGGTCAGCGCCGACCAGACCCGGGCGAGCGGATCGGGGTAGGTCTCGCTGGTGAGCCGATCGTCCTCGATCGTTGCCGCGAGCGCCTCCAGCTCCCCCTCGACCTGCCAGCGCCCACCGCGCAGGTCGGCAACTTCGTCGCCGGGGCGGAAGCGGAGCGTGGCGCCGCCCCGCTCGACCACCGCCCACTCGCCGCCCGCCGCCGGCATGCCGGGACCCTCGCGCCGCAGGGGCAGCCCATCGGCGCCCTCCAACCAGCAGACCAAATCGACCCCCTCGATCACGCTCAGCCGCGCCGCCACCGCGAGCGGCTCGGCCCGCTCCCCCTCGCCCTCCAGCAGGTAGACGTGGGCGGCGCGGCCGGTCGGGCTGACCGCCAGCTGGGCCCGCTCTGGGCGCTCCTCGGAGGGCTGCAGCACCGACCACTCGGCGGCGAGCAACTCTGCCAGCGGCAAGCCGCGATGGACGTCGGTCTGGGCGTGATCGGCGAGCAGGATCACGGCGTGGGAGTCGAGGAACTCGTCCAGGCTCCCCGCTTCCTCGGCGAAGGTCGCGAACGCGGCATCGGCCTTGGCGATCGACTCGACGCTCGCCTCTGGGCCATAGCGGTGCGAGTAGTGATCGTTGTCGGGGAGCGAGAGGAGGAGGAAGTCGTAGAGGTCCTCCTTCATCAGCTCGGCGGCGCAACAGGCGGCGTAGCCGTCCCGATTGCCGGGGATCGAGGTCGATTTGCAGGGAACCTCGCGGCTCGCGTAGAGATCGCCGTAGAAGAGGTCGGTCGGCCCCCAGGTGTGGTGGTGGAACTTCAATTTCGTCACATCGACCGCGCGGCGCAACAGTCCCTCGAGCGAAACCTCGTGCCGCTGCCGGCCGCGGTAGATGAGGAACGGCGTGCAGGCGGTGCGGGCGCCGGCGTCTTCGAGGCTCTCGAAGACCGTCTCCACCTCGGGGCTGAGGTGGGCGAGGTTCATGTTGTAGACGAGGTCGTAGAGGGCGAGGAAGACGCCGAAGGCGCGGGTCGCCTCCAGCGAGGAGCCGTACTCGACGTAGCGCCGCTCGAGCCGGTGGTACCAGTTCATGCCGCTGATCCAGTGCCGGTCGGCGCCGACGCCGGTGACCATCTCGGCGCTGGCCACGGGGGTCACCGAGGGAAAGCTGGAGACGCAGTCCTCGACCAGCACCCCACGCTCGACGAGGGTGGCGAAGGTCGGGGCGCGGCCCTCGGCGATCGCCCGCTGCAGCATGTCGGTGCGCAGCGAATCGACGTAGGTGAGGACGAGCTTCTTGGGAGCCGGCATCGTGCCAATGATGCCCGGCGACGGATGCCCGCGAACCGGGGCGGTTATCGCAGGACGCGCAGGCCGGCGTGTTTGCGCTGCGCCCTGCGGTGGCGGGAGATCCCCAGCCAGATCAGCGCCAGGACGAGGGCGATGACGAGGATCGGGACCAGCAGGGCGATTGCGATCGCGATCAACGCCACCAGGCTGACGATGAAGGCGAGCGCTCCGCCGCCGCTGCCCTCGCGGCGACTGGCGCCGTAGACGAGGTCGCTGATCACGATGCAGGCGAGGACGGCGCCGGCCAAACCGAGCAGCGCCCCGACGATCCCTTCGAGCAGGAAACCGGCGACGAAGCCGATCACCGCGGCGAGGATCGTCATCCGGCCGCGTGCCGACCCGTGGGTGCCGGTAGTCCCGGCAAGCATGCCGATGGCGAGTCCGATTCCTAGCTCGGTGAGAACGTCCACGTGCGAAAACCTAACCGAGGGCGGCGGCCGCGCGTCGATCCGCCACACTTCAGCGATGGCAGAAGTGCCTGAGCCGACCCACCGCAGGCGATCGCACGCCGGCAACCGCGACCTCGAGCGCTACGCCGGCCTGTTCGCCGAGCGGACCGGCGTGATGCGCTCCTCGGCGATGCGCGACCTGATGGCGATCACCGCCCGGCCGGAAGTGATCTCGCTCGCCGGCGGCCTGCCGGACACCTCGACCTTCCCGCCTCAGAGCTTCGCCGCGCAGATGACCCGGATCGCCCAGAAGTCGGCGGCGAAGGCGCTGCAGTACGGGCCGACCGAGGGGTTCGAGGAGACCAAGGACTGCATCCTTGAGGTGATGGGGGCCGAGGGAATGCTGCCCGACCCCGACGACATCATCGTCACCACCGGCGGCCAGCAGGCGATCGACCTCGTCTGCAAGACGCTGATCGACCCCGGCGACGTCGTCATCTGCGAGGCGCCGACCTACCCCGGCGCGATCCCAACCCTCTGCAGCTACCAGGCCGACGTCGTCCAAGTCGAATGCGACGAGGACGGGATGCAGGTCGAGGTCCTCGAGGGTCTGCTCGCCGATCTGCGCGCCGAAGGGCGGCGGCCGAAGTTCATCTACTCGGTGCCGAGCTTCCAGAACCCGGCCGGGGTGACGATGTCCCTGGAGCGGCGGCGGCGTCTGGTCGAGCTGGCGCGGGCGCAGGAACTGCTGGTCGTCGAGGACAACCCCTACGGGCTGCTGCGCTACGGCGGCGAGCCGATGCCGCCGCTCTACCAGCTCGACGGCGGCGACTTCGTCATCTACCTCGGCACCTTCTCGAAGATCCTCTCCCCCGGGATCCGCCTCGGCTGGGCGGTGGCGCCGCCGCCGGTGATGGAGAAGATCGTCCTCGGCAAGCAGGCGGCAGACCTCTGCACCTCGACCCTGACCCAGTACTTCGTCCGCGAGTACTTCGCCGAACGGCGCTGGCAGCACTACGTCGACGACCTGGTCGAGATCTACCGCGCTCGCCGCGACACGATGATCGAGGCGCTGCGCGACAACTTCCCGGCGGAGGCGACCTGGACCGAGCCGGACGGCGGCCTCTTCATCTGGGCGACGCTGCCCGACTACATCGACACCAGCGACCTGCTGGCGAAGGCGCTGCGCGCCGACGTCGCCTTCGTGCCCGGCCAGGCCGCCTACGTCGACGGCCGCGGCAGCCACTCGATGCGGCTCAACTTCTCCGGGGTGAACGAGGACGAGATCCGCGAGGGCGTGCGGCGAATCGGCAAGGTGATCGCCGAGCAGGTCGACCTCTACGGGGCGCTGACCGGCGAACAGCGGCTGCCAGAGCCCGAGGAGGAGTCGACCCCGAACGTCCTCCCCTTCCGCAAAGCGGGCGAGGCGGGATGAAGGTCGCGGTGCTGAAAGGCGGCCGCTCGCTGGAGCGCGGCGTCTCACTGCGCTCGGGGGCGCGAGTCGAGGACGCGCTTGAACGGCTCGGCCACGAGGTGCTGCCGATCGACGTCGGCCCGGACCTGGTCAAGCGACTGGTCGCCGAGCGGCCCGAGGTCGCCTTCGTCGCGATGCACGGCGTCGGCGGCGAGGACGGGACCGTGCAGGAGCTGCTGGAGATCCTCGGCATCCCCTTCACCGGCCCGGGGGCCGCGGCCTGCGCGCGCTGCATGGACAAGGTCCAGGCCAAGGACGCGATCGAGCTCGCCGGCCGGGAAGCGCCTGACGGCCTAAAAACGCCTGGCGGCCTAAAAACGCCCCCGTGGTTCGCTTTCAACCAAGCCGCCTTCCGCGAGTTCGGCGCGGCCGACGCGCTCGACCGGCTGGAGGAGACGCTCGGCTTCCCGCTGGTGGTGAAGCCGAGCCGTGGCGGCTCCTCGCTCGGCGTCAAGTTCGCCCGCTCGCCCGGCGAGGTCCCGCAGGCGCTGGTCTCGGCCTTCAGCTACGACGACCGGGTCCTGCTCGAGCGCTTCGTCGACGGCCGCGAGCTGGCGGTCAGCATCCTCGGCGACGAGCCGCTGCCGGTGGTCGAGGCGATTCTGCTCGAGGGCGACCGCTACGACTTCGAGGCGCGCTACGAGATCGGCCGCACCCGCTTCGTCTGCCCGGCCGAGCTGAGCGCCGAGGAGGAGCGCGCGGTGACCGCGGCGGCGGTCGGCACATACCGGGCCCTCGGCTGTACCGGCTTCGCCCGCATCGACCTGATCCTCGGCGACGAGGGACCGTGGCTGCTGGAGGCGAACGCGATCCCCGGCCTCACCGACACCAGCCTCCTCCCCCAGGCCGCCGAGGCGGCGGGCCTTTCGTTCGAGCAGCTGGTCGAGCGAATCCTGGATCTGGCGCTTAGCCCCCAGGGCGTTTCCTAGGAGCGCAAAGCAAGCAGCTCAAGGAGGAGTGAGGGAGCGTGCTCCGCACGTGACCTAGCGACGACGCCGATGCGCCGCTTTGCAGCCCTAGGAATCGCCCTGGGCGAAGTCGTCGGGCGTTACCTCGTCGAGGAACTCTTTGAATTTGTCGACGACCTCCTCGGTGTCCTCGACCTCGTGCTCGAACTCGATCGCCGACTCCTCGATCACCTCCTCAGCCGCGAAGATCGGGGCCGAGACGCGGACCGCGAGGGCCAGCGCGTCGGAGGGACGCGAGTCGATCTCGACCTCGGAGCCGTTGATCGAGACCGTGATCGAGGCGTAGAAGGTGTTGTCGCGCAGCTCGGTGACGGCGACCCGCTCGCATTTCGCATCGAGGTTCTCGAGCACGTCGGAGAGCAGGTCGTGGGTCATCGGCCGCGGCGTCGAAGCGCCCTGCAGCTTCATCAGGATCGCCGCCGCCTCCGGGTGGCCGATCCAGATCGGCAAAAAGCGGTTTCCGTCCACGGTCTTCAGCAGCACGATCGGCTGCTTGCCGACCATGTCAAAACTGACGCCATAGATCTGCATTTGCTGCAAGGGGGGACTCCCGACCGTGGTTGGAAAGCCGAAGTATAGGTCGGGCTTTCATGGGCGATCCTGGATTCGAACCAGGGACCTCGTCCTTATCAGAGACGCGCTCTAACCAACTGAGCTAATCGCCCGGGGACGGCGATGATAGCGACGAGAGGGCGAGCGCTCAGGAGCCGCTGCGCTTGCGGAGACGGCGAGCCAGGGAGTGGCCCTCGCGGACGTCGTCGAAGCGGAGCTCGGCGACGATGGCGTCGCCTTTGGCGCGAGCGACGACCTCATGGCCGAGCGCCTCCTCGAGGGCATCGGCGACGTCGCGGAGAGCGGCTTGGGCGTCGGGGTCGGCGGGCGCTCGCCTCGGCCTTGCCTTTGGCTGGCCAGCCAGCCGAACCCTCTCCTCGGTTTCGCGGACCGACCAACCGCCGCGGGCGGCGTCGCGGGCGAGGCGACGGCGAACGTCGTTGCCGGGGATCCCGAGAAGGGCCTTGCCATGACCCTCGCTGAGGTCGCCGGACTCGAGCAGCTCGAGGGCCTCGTCGGGGAGCTCGAGCAGGCGGATCAGGTTGGAGACGGCAGGGCGGCTGCGGCCGACGCGCCTCGCGAGCTCCTCTTTGGTCAGGCCCAGCTCCTGGACCAGCGCGTCGCAGGCGCGGGCCTCCTCGACCGGGTTCAGGTCCTCGCGGACCATGTTCTCGATCAGCGCCGCCTGCAGCCGCTCGGCCTCCGCCTGGTCGCGGATGACCGCCGGCACCTTGTCGATTCCCGCCTGCTGGGCGGCGCGCCAGCGGCGCTCGCCGGCGACCAGCTCGTAACTGCCGTCGGGGAGGGGGCGAACCAGCAGCGGCTGGACGACGCCGCTGGCCTCGATCGAGCTGGCCAGGGCCGCCAGGGCCGCCTCGTCGAACTTGGTCCGCGGCTGCGAGGGATTCGGCTTGATCAGCGAGACCGGCAGCTCGCGCAGCTCGCCTGCAGCCGTTGCCTCCGACTCGGGGAGGATCGCCGACAGCCCACGGCCGATCCCGCGGCGAGCGCTAGCCACGGCTCGCGAGCTCCTTCGCCAGCGCGCGGTAGGCGACGGCGCCGTGGGAGGACGGGGCGTGCTCGGTCACGGGAAGACCATAACTAGGGGACTCGGCGACACGAACGCTGCGCGGGATCACGGTCTCGAAGACCATCCGGTCGAAGTGGTCGCGCAGCTCGGTCTCGACGTCTTGCGCCAGCCGCGTCCGCTCGTCGTGCATGGTGATCAAAAGACCCGAAACCTCAAGTTGAGGGTTCAGCTCGCGCCTGATCAAGCCCAAAGTTTCCAGAAACTGGACCAGACCCTCGAGCGCCAAGTACTCGGCCTGGACGGGGACGATCACCCGGTCGGCGGCGGTAAGCGCGTTGACACTGACGGGGCCAAGGGAAGGCGGGCAGTCGAGGAGGGTGACGGCGAAGCGCTCGCGCAGTGGGCCCAGGCGTTCGCGCAGCCGCGTCTCCGAGCCCTCCATGCGGGGCAGCTCGACCGCGGCGCCGGCGAGGTCTTTGTTGGCCGGGACGAGCCAGAGGTTGTCCGGCCCGGCGGGACGCGCCGCCGCGGCAACCGAGGTCTCACCCGTCAGGCAGTCGTAGGAGGAGGGATGGAGCTCGCGACCGCCGCCCAGCGCGACGGTTGCGTTGCACTGCGGGTCGAGATCGACGAGCAGGGTCTGGCTGCCCTCCTTGGCGGCGCAGGAGGCCAGATTGACGGCGGTCGTCGTCTTCCCGACCCCGCCCTTCTGGTTCGCCACGGCGTAGACCTTTCCCATCGCAGGTCAGCCTAGTCAACGCGCCGCCTGCACATTCCTCAGGCGGTCGGATAGCCTGCTGCCCGTGTCCGAGAGCTACGAGTGGCCCGATAAGCCCGCCGAGCGAGCGCAGGAGCTCGTCGAGGGAGTGCTGGACGAGCTCGACCTCGACGGCGACGTGGTCGTCGACGAGAACGACGAGCGGATCCTGCTCACGGTCGAGGGGGAGGACGACTACGGCCTCTTGATCGGCAAGCGGGGCCAGACGATCGATGCGCTGCAGCTTCTCTGCTACCAGGCGGCCTTCCGCGGGTTGCGCGAGCGCAAACGCGTGATCGTCGACGCCGCCGGCTACCGCGCCCGCCGTCGCGAGACGCTCGAGGGGCGGGCCGACCGAGCCGCGGACCAGGCTGAGACCAACAACCGCGTGGTCGAGATGGACCCGATGAGCGCCCAGGAACGACGGGTGGTCCACGAACGGCTGAAAGAGCGCGCCGGCATCGAGACCTACAGCGAGGGCGACGAGCCCAACCGCTGCGTGATCGTCGCCCCGCTCCTCCCCGAGTGAGCGGCGAGCCAGCGGCGGCGCTCGACGGCGCGGCGCGGGCGAAGCTGGAGACCGTCCTCGCCATGCTCGCCGAGGAGCGGGCCTCGGTCAGCTCGGTGGTCGACCAGCGCGCCTGGCAGGTGCACGTCGTCGACAGCCTCACCGGCCTCGAGGTCCCCGAGCTACGAGGTGCCCGGCGAATCGCCGACGTCGGGGCGGGGGCTGGCTTTCCCGGCCTCGTCCTCGCTGTCGCCCTGCCGGCGGCGCAGATCGACCTGGTCGAGTCGGTGGGCCGAAAGTGCGAATTCATGCGGGGGGCGATCGTGGCAGCTGGAATCACCAACGCCGACGTTCTCAATACCCGCTCCGAGGACCTTGCGGCCGCGGACGGGAGAGAAGCCTATGACGCCGTCACTGCCCGCGCCGTTGGGCGCCTATCTACGTTGGCCGAGCTCGCATCCCCGCTCCTGAAGCCAAATGGGGTCCTGGTGGCCTGGAAGGGCAAGCGCGACGAGGACGAGGAGCGACAGCTACAGAGCGCCTCAGAGGCCCTGGCAATGAGCCCCGAGCAGATCATCGATGTCGGCGACCGAGCCGGCAGCGAGCATCGCCACCTACACGTAATCCGCAAGACCGGGCCCACCCCGGCCAACCTGCCACGCAACCCCGGGATCGCGAAGAAGCGACCGAAGGGCTGAGGGGGGCGGGCGCCGCTACCGGCGCTTCTTTTTCTTCCGCGGCGGCGGTGGCGGTGGCTTCGCCGCCTGGATCGCAGCCGCCCCCTCGGGCGTAGCGACGACCGGCGGTGGGATGATCCGTTTGATCACCAGCTGCTGCCCGATCGTCCAGAAGTTCGTCGTGATCCAGTAGAGGATCAGTCCGGCCGGGAAGCTGAGGATGAAGGGAACAAAGATCAGCGGCAGCGCGAACATCATCATCCGCTGGCTTTTGTCGGCGGTGACCGCCATCACCGCGCCGGAGGCGAGCTGAGTGCCGACGTAGAGAATCAGCAGGGTGATCAGTTCGGCGCCGGTCGCCTTCCCCGTCAGGTCGTCTATGAAGAAGAATTCGGCTCCATAAGCGGCACAGTGGCCCGCCTGCGGGCAACCCATGTCCGGCGGGAGCTCGTGGCGGAGGACGTAGAAGAGGGTGATGAAGACCGGCAGCTGGGCGAGAAGCGGCAGGCAGGAGGCCAGCGGGTTGACTTTGTTCTCTTTGTAGAAGCGCATCATTTCCTGCTGCATGCGCTGTTTGTCGTTTTTGTATTTCTCCTGCAGCTCCTTGATCTGCGGCTGCAGCGCCTGCATCGCCCGCATCCCTTTCAGCTGTTTGTAGGTGAGCGGGATCAGGAGCGCCCGGGTGACGACGGTGAGAGCGATGATCGACATTCCCCAGCTGAGGCCGGCGCTGTCGTGGAAGAACTGCAGGACGCCGTTGGCGACGTCGATCAGGGGCTGGAGAATGTTTGCCGTAAGGGGCGTCATCGGTGGGCTTTGTGCCAGTCGGCCGGGTGGACCGGACCGGTGCGGAGCGTGAATCTATCGGGCACGGGGTCGAAGCCGCCGTGACTAAAGGGGTTGCAGCGCAGAATCCGCCATGCAGCGAGGAGAAATCCGCGCAGAACGCCGTAGTGCTCGACCGCCTCGACCGCGTATGCGGAGCAGGTGGGCTCGTAGCGGCAGCGACGGGGAAAGGCCGGGGAGATCCAGCGCTGGTAGCCCCGAATCGGGGCGAGGACGAAGCGTTTCACGTGGAACGGCCCCCGGCGAGAGCCTCTTCCAGGTTGGCCGCGACACCGGCCATCCCGTCCCGCGCGATCAGGTCCTTGATCTCAGCCCGGGCGACGATGACGAAATCGTGCCGGGGGGGCAACCGATCGGCGAGGCCCCAGAAAGCCTCACGCAGCGCCCGCTTCACCTTGTTGCGCTCGACGGCGCCGCCGACCTTGCGGTTGACCGAAACCCCAAGCCGGACCTCCTCGCGCTCTTCGTCCTTGCGCGGAAAGGTGTAGAGCACGAGGTACCGGGTCGCGGTCGATGAGCCGTCGCGATAGACGCGGTCGAACTCGCCGCTACGCGAAAGGCGTCGGCGCTTCGGCGACGCCATGGAGTTAAGGAGTGAGGCGCTTGCGCCCTTTGCGCCGGCGACGCTTGAGGACGGCGCGACCGCCGCGGGTGCTCATCCGAGCACGGAAACCGTGGGTCTTTGCCCGCTTCCGCTTCTTTGGCTGGTAGGTGCGCTTCATGCCGGCGGAAGTATACGGACGGCGGCTGAAAATCTTTTCTGCGGCATTTGCGAGGCGCCTGGGATGGCCCATCAGGCACGGCGCTATGGTCGCCGACCGGTGCCCGACGACTCTCCTAGACATGAGCTCGACGCTCTCTGGCGACAAATCCAAGAGCGGCTGCGGGGCTCGGTGCCGGAGTCGACCTACCGCCTTTGGCTCGAGCCGCTGGAAGCCGCCGGGGCCGAAGGGGACACGATCTTCCTCACCGCGCCGGAGGGGATCCGTGCCTGGAGCGAGCGGCGCTACTCGTCGTTGATCGCCGAAGCTCTGCGGGACACCGGCGGATCGCTCGAGCAGGTGAGTTTCGCGGAGCCAGCCCAGCTCGGGGGCGGATCGGCGAACGACCCCGAGCTGAACCCCAACTACACCTTCGAGCGCTTCGTGATCGGACCCGGCAACCGCCTCGCTCACGGCGCCGCCCTGGCGGTCGCCGAGGCCCCGTCGGAGGCCTACAACCCGCTCTTCCTCCACGGCCCCCCGGGGCTGGGCAAGACCCATCTGCTGGCGGCGATCGCCAACTACCTGCGCGACAACGCCCCCGGCCTCAGCGTCCGCTACACGACCGCCGAGTCCTTCACGAACGAGTTCGTCGCCGCGCTGAAGGCCAAGGGCAGCGATGCCTTCAAGACCCGCTACCGCGACATCGACGTCCTGCTCATCGACGACGTCCAGTTCCTCCAAGGCAAGCCCGCCACCGAGGAGGAGTTCTTCCACACCTTCAACGCCCTTTACGAGTCCGGCAGCCAGCTCGTGCTCTCGGCCGACCGGATCCCAAGCGAGCTCTCGACGCTCGCCTCACGCCTGCGCGACCGCTTCGAGTGGGGGTTAACCGTCGCCGTCGAGCCGCCCAACCTGGCAACGAGGCTGACGGTGCTGCGGCGGCTAGTCGAGGAGGCCGGGGTCGAGATCGTCGACACCGACGCCCTGACCGAGCTGGCGAACCGGATCGACGCCAACGTCCGGCAGCTGCACGGCGCGTTGACCCGGGTCCTCGCCCACGCTTCGCTGATGGCTCGGCCGCTGAGCACGGAGCTGATCGCCGAAGTCATTCCCCGTCACCGGGCCTCGCAGCCGGCCTCCGTCGAGGAGATCCAGCAGCGGGTCGCCGAGCGCTTCGGCATCTCCCGCGCCGAGCTGATCGGTTCCAGCCGCGCCGCCACCCCGCTCCGCGCCCGGCAGGTGGCGATCTTCCTCACCCGCGACCTCACCGACCTCTCGCTGCCCCAGATCGGCCGCCTCTACGGCGGGCGCGACCACACCACCGTCCTCAACTCGCTGCGCCGGGTAGAAGCGAGGCTCGACGAGGACACGGAGTTGGCCGAGAAGGTCCGGGAGTTGCGCGGAGCTATCCACAACCCGGTCGGCGAAGAGCGCTAACAGCCGCCGGCGCTGTAAGAATCCCCAACCCCCCACAGCGTCTTCCACACCCGGAAAACCGCAGGCCAACGCCAAATCCGACCTCACCAGACCTTTTTCCACAGGACCTAACCCAACTCAAGAAGGCAGCCATCGACTTGAAGCTCACGACCAAACGGGAAGACCTCGTCTCCAAGCTCTCGATCGTTTCCAGGGCTGTGTCCACCCGCGCCGCGACCCAGGCGCTCTCCGGCATTCTGCTCAGCGCCCAGGGCGGACGCGTCGCCCTCGCCGCCACCGACCTCGATCTCGGGTTGGAGACGACGCTCGAGGCCGACGTCGAGAACGAGGGCTCGGTCCTCCTCCCCGGCCGCCTCTTCGCCGAGATCGCCCGCTCGCTGGCTGACCCGACCGTCGAGATCGAATCGCGCGAGGCAGAGCGCGACGTCGAGATCCGCAGCGGCGGCTCCAGCTTCCACCTGCGGGTGCTGCCGGCCGAGGACTTTCCGAACCTGCCGCAGCCGCAAGAGGAGCCCGGCCTGAAAATCCCGGCCGCGGCGCTCGAAGAGAGCATCGAGCTGGTCGCCCGCGCCGCCTCACGCGACGACATGCGCCCGGTCCTCACCGGCGTCTTCGTCTCTGCCAGCGGCAAGGAGATGACGATGGTCGCCACCGACTCCTACCGGCTGGCCGTGAAGCGGACCGAGTTGGAGGCGGAGCTCGGTGGCGAGCTCGAGGCGAACATTCCAGCCCGCGCGCTGCGCGAGCTGGGCCGCGTTCTCGCCTCCGAGGGAGCCGGCGAGGCGACGATTTCCCTGCTCACCAACCAGGCCGTTTTCCAGGCAGGGGCGATCCTCCTCTCGACGAGGCTGATCGACGGCCAATTCCCCAACTTTCGACAACTCCTGCCGGAGTCCTACGAGCACGACGTGCGGTTGCCGCGTTCGGACCTGCTCGACGTCACCCGCCGCGTCAGCCAGCTGGCGCAGCGCAACGCGCCGCTGCGGCTCTCGTTCAGCTCGGGGGAGCTGACCGTGGCGGCGGAGACGCCCGACGTCGGCGATGCGCAGGAGACGATGCCCGCGGCGTTCGAAGGGGAGTCCTTGGAGATTGGGTTCAACCCCGAGTTCCTCAAGGAGGGGATCGAAAGCGTCTCCGGCGACGAGATTCTGATGCGTTTGATCTCGCCGCTGCGGCCGGGGTTGCTGGAACCGGTCGAGGGCGAAGACTTCCGCTACCTGGTGATGCCGATCAGGCTCAACGTCTGATCGTGTTCGCGCCCCCCGGGTGAGCTCGCCGTGCTCGTCACCGCGATCGAGGCGACGCCGCTGCGCAGCCTCGACCGGGTTAGGGTCGAGCTCAGCCCCGGCATCGTCAGCGTCATCGGTCCCAACGGAACCGGCAAGACCAACCTGATCGAGGCCCTCTACTTCGCCCTCACCGGGCGCTCGTTCCGCACCTCCGACCGTCGTGACCTGATCCCGTTCGGCGGCTCGCTCGCCCGTGCCGAGGCGACGATCCGTGACGAGGACGGCCTCGAGCGCACGCTTCTCGCCTCGGTCAGCCGCAGCGAAGGACGGCGGCACCTGCTCGACGGCAACCCGGCCGACCCGGCGACGATCGCCCGCAGCCGCCCGCCGGTCGCGGTCTTCGCACCTGACCGGCTGACGTTGGTCAAGGGCCCCCCGGCAGAGCGCCGCGCGCACCTCGACGGCTTCGTCGCCGCCCGCTGGTCCTCCCGCGCCGAGCTGCGCAAACGTTTCGGCCAGGCGGTGGCGCAACGTAACGCGCTGCTCTCGCGGCTGGCTGCCGGCTACGGCTCGCCGGCGGATCTGCGGATCTGGGACGCGGGACTGGCGCAGGCCGCGGCGCCCTTGGTCGAGGCCCGGGCGGAGGCGGTTGCCGAGCTGTCCGAGCCCTTTGCCAAGACCGCCGCCGAGCTCGGGCTGGAGGCGGGGGCGCTGGAGTACGCGCCGCGAGCCACCGGGACGGTCGAGGAGATCCAAGCCGGTCTCGAGGAGCGACGCGAGCAGGACATTCGCCTCGGCCGCAGCTCCTGGGGCCCTCACCTCGACGAGCTGAAGCTGACGAGCGGCGAGCGCTCGCTGCGGCGATTCGGCTCGCAGGGACAGCAGCGGGCTGCCCTCCTCGCATTGCTCTTCGCCGAGCGCGAGGCGCTGCTGGCGGCGCGCCGGGTGACGCCACTGCTGTTGCTCGACGACGTGATGAGCGAGCTCGACCCTGGCCGGCGCGAGCGACTGGTGGCCCGCTTGGGTGACGGCGGCCAGGTCCTGATCACCGCCGCCGATGAAGAGTCGGTCCCCGCGCCGGCGCTGGCGACGGTGGTGCGAATGCCGCCTCCGCAGACAGAAAGTGCCGCCGCGTGAGCCGCCGCCGGGCACCCCGCCCCGCTGCCGGCGCGTTCAGAGAGGCGCTGAAGCGAGTGGCGCCGAAAACGCCGCTGGCGGCGATCCAGTCGGCCTGGTCGAGCGCGGTCGGCGAACAGTTGGCGGCGGTCGCGACCCCGGTCTCCGAACGCGACGGAACGCTGACGATCGAGTGCGCCGATGCGGTCTGGGCGCAGGAGCTCGACCTGATGCAGGGGGCGCTTTTGGACAAGCTGCGCAGCGAAGTGGGGGAGCAGGCACCCGAAGCCCTCCGCTTCCGTGTCAACTCAGAGCGTTTCTGAGCACTCTTTCTTTACGATTTGCAGGGAAATTGCTTCAGACGACCGGCTTGTCCGCGACCCTCAACTGGTATTCTTATGGCAACTTGCATTGCGCCCCGACCGCTGTGGACCGAGCTCCAGGAAGTCGGGGTTTTCTGTGTCAACCGGAAGGGACTCATTGCCTGACAAAAAAGCCAGCGGCGACTCCTATGGCGCTAAGGACATCACTGTCCTCGAGGGGCTGGAAGCGGTTCGCAAACGCCCCGGCATGTACATCGGCTCGACCGGCCCCCGCGGGCTGCACCACCTGGTCTACGAGGTGGTCGACAACTCGGTCGACGAGGCCCTCGCCGGTCACTGCGACAGCGTTCGAGTCATCCTCCATCCGGACAACAGCTGCACCGTCGAGGACAACGGCCGCGGCATCCCGGTCGAGACGATGGCAAAAGAGGGCCGTCCGGCGGCAGAGGTCGTCCTCACCGTTCTTCACGCGGGCGGCAAGTTCGGGGACGGCGGCGGCTACAAGGTCTCCGGTGGCCTGCACGGCGTCGGCGTCTCCGTCGTCAACGCGCTCTCTGAGCGCCTGCATCTGGAGATCAGCCGCGACGGCAATGTCTGGAGCCAGGACTACGAGCGCGGTAAGCCGCAAGGCGATCTCACCAAGGGCGAGAAAACCGACGCTCACGGGACCAAGATCACCTTCCTTCCCGACCTCGAGATCTTCGAAGAGATCGGGTTCGACTTCGACGTCCTGGTCGAGCGTCTGCGCGAGACCGCCTTCCTCACCCGCGGTCTGAAGATCGAGCTGGTCGACGAGCGCGGCGAGACCAACAGCGTGACCTTCAAGTACGACGGCGGCATCGAGGACTTCGTCCGCCACCTCAATGGCAACAAGGACCCGGTCCACAAAAAGGTCATCTACTTCGACGGCGGCAAAGAGGAGGGTCAGGTCGAGATCGCGATGCAGTGGAACAGCTCCTACCAGGAGTCGATCTTCAGCTTCGCCAACAACATCAACACCCACGAGGGTGGCTCGCACCTTTCCGGTTTCCGCTCAGCCCTGACCCGGACCCTCAACTCCTACGCGCGCAACAAAGGCTTGCTGAAAGAGAAAAAAGACGACAACCTCGCCGGCGAGGACGTGCGCGAGGGTTTGACCGCGGTGATCTCGGTCAAGCTCCACGACCCGCAGTTCGAGGGCCAGACCAAGACCAAACTCGGCAACCCGCCGATCCGCGGCCTGGTCGAGGAGATCGTCAACCGCAAGTTGGGCGAGTACCTCGAGGAGAATCCAGCGGACGCCAAACGCGTGATCATGAAGGCGATCGACGCCGCCCGTGCCCGCTCGGCGGCGCGCAAGGCACGCGATCTGACCCGCAAGTCGGCGCTGGAGAATTCGACCCTGCCCGGCAAGCTCGCCGACTGCTCGGTCAAGGATCCGAGCCTGGCCGAGATCTTCGTGGTCGAGGGCGATTCCGCCGGCGGCTCCGCCAAGCAGGCCCGCGACCGCAACACGCAGGCCGTCCTGCCACTGCGCGGCAAGATCATCAACGTCGAGAAGAGCCGCATCGACAAGGTCCTCGCCAACAACGAGATCCAGGCGCTGATCACCGCGATCGGCACCGGCGTCCACGACGAGTTCAAAATCGAGGACGCCAGGTACCACAAGATCGTGATGGCGACCGACGCCGACGTCGACGGCGCCCACATTCGCACCCTGGTCCTCACCTTTCTCTACCGGCAGATGCCGGAGCTGATCAACGAAGGCTACGTCTACATCGCCAAGCCGCCTCTGTACCGCGTCAAACAGGGCAACCAGGAGACCTACCTGGAGCGTGAGTCCGAACTCGAAGAGCTGCTCCTGCGCGACAAGCTGGAACAGTTCGAGCTGACTGACGCGAGTGGCGAGAGTCGCAAGCTGACCCCGAGCCGGTGGCAGTCCTATATCCGACGCTCGAAAGAGTACGAGGGCTGGGGCTCTTCCCTTCAGGCGGACTTCGGCCACGAAGTGGTGCGCTTCCTCGAGGAGTCGAGCCTGCTCGACGAACAGGTGGCGAGCGTGGCCGCTGCACGCGACCTGCTGCGGCGCGGCGGCGGTGAGAACGAGCCGTTCGACACCGAGGTTCTAGACAGCGGCGAGGATCTCGTCACGGTCAAAGCAATCGAGCGCAAGAGCGGCCTGGCGCGGACCCATCGACTGCCGGCCACCCTCTTCGCACACCACGACTACCGCAAGTTCGCCGAGGTTCACGCGACCCTGCTGAAACAGGTTGGCCGCCCGCCGTTCGAAGTCAAACGCGGCGAGAAAAGAAACGTCGCGCTCTCGTTCGAGGCGCTGCGCGGGGCGGTGCTGGAGCTGGCTCGCCAGGGTGTCCAGCTGACCCGGTTCAAGGGACTGGGAGAGATGAACGCCAAGCAGTTGCGGGAGACGACGATGGACCCGGCTTCGCGGACGCTGGCCCGGGTAACGCTCGAAGACGCGACCGCCGCCGACACGATCTTCTCGATGCTGATGGGAGATCAGGTCGCACCGCGAAGAGAGTTCATCGAGGCACACGCCAAAGAGGTGAAGTTCCTTGATGTTTGACAGCACTTGGGGGCGGACGCTGCAAACCGGCGCATCTCGCGTGCCTCAGTCGTCTCGGATCGGGTCACGCACTGTTAGTGCGCTCCCCTCACCTCGCTCCCTGCGGCCCACGACCTGCTTGGTTTTCGCGCCCGTATCGTTGATCGGAGGAACTTCACATGGCTCTTGATGCACTGACGGGCAACATCGAGGACCGCGGTCTCGAGCAGGAGATGCGCTCCTCGTATCTCGATTACGCGATGAGCGTGATCGTCGGCCGGGCCCTGCCGGACGTGCGCGACGGCCTCAAGCCGGTGCACAGGCGCGTGCTCTACGCGATGCACGACATCGGCCTGCAGCCCACCCGGCCGTACCGCAAGTGCGCCTTCATCGTCGGCGAGGTGATGGGCAAGTACCACCCGCACGGCGATTCGGCGATCTACGACACCTTGGTGCGGATGGCGCAGGACTTCTCGCTGCGCTACCTGCTGGTCGACGGTCAGGGCAACTTCGGCTCGATCGACGACGATCCCGCCGCGGCGATGCGGTACACCGAGGCCCGCCTCGGCCGCCTCGCCACCGAGCTGCTCCGTGACATCGACGCCGACACCGTCGACTTCGGCCCCAACTACGACGAATCGACCCAGGAGCCTCAGGTCCTGCCGGCGCGGTTCCCGAACCTGCTGGTCAACGGCACCTCGGGGATCGCCGTCGGGATGGCGACCAACATTCCGCCGCACAACCTGCGCGAGGTCGCCGCCGCCGCCGCCGCCTACATCGACAACCCCGCGATCGACCTTGCGGGGTTGATGGAGCACATCAAGGGCCCGGACTTCCCCGGCGGTGGGCTGATGAGCCGCGAGGGGATCCGCGACGCCTACGCCTCCGGCCGCGGCAGCATCAAGGTCCGCGCTCGCGCCCACGTCGAGCCGCTGAAGGGGGGCAAGGAGGCGATCATCGTCACCGAGCTTCCGTTCATGGTCAAGAAGGGTGGCGAAGGCGGCCTGATCACCAAGATCGCCGACCTCGCCCGCGACAAGAAACTCGAGGGCATCTCCGACCTCCGCGACGAGAGCGACGAACGCTCCGGGATGCGCCTCGTGATCGAGCTCAAACGCGGCGGGCCGCCGGCCAAGGTCGTCCTCAACAACCTCTACAAAAAAACGGCGATGCAGTCGACCTTCGGCGCCAACATGGTGGCGCTGGTCGATGGCGTGCCGCGGACGCTGAGCCTGCTGGAGCTGATCGAGCACTACGTCGACCACCAGCGCGAGGTCGTTACCCGGCGCACCCAGTTCGAACTGCGCCGGGCCGAGGCCCGCGCCCACATCCTCGAGGGATTGCTGGTTGCGCTGGACAACCTCGACGCGGTGATCAAACTGATCCGCGCCTCGAGCGATCCGGACGCCGCTCGCGACGGGCTGATGGAGCAGTTCGAGCTTTCGCGCGAGCAGGCGCAGGCGATCCTCGACATGCGCCTGCAGCGTCTGACCGCGCTCGAGGCCGACAAAGTGCGGGCCGAGCACGCCGACTTGATGGAGCGGATCGGCGAGCTGCGGGCCATTCTCGGCGACGAAGCCAGGGTGATGGGCCTGGTCAAGGACGAGCTGGCCGAAATCGTCGAGGCCTACGGCGACGAACGCCGCACCGAGCTGGCCCACTTTGAGGGCGACGTCGGGATCGAGGACATGATCGCCGACCAGCAGATGGTGATTTCGCTGACCGCCTCCGGCTACGTCAAGCGACTGCCGCTGGCCACCTACCGCCAGCAGCACCGTGGCGGCGTCGGCGTGATGGGAATGAACCTCAAAGACGACGACTACATCGCCCATCTCCACATCTGCTCGACCCACGACTACCTGCTCTTCTTCACCAACCGCGGCAAGGTCTACCGGCTCAAGGTCTACGAGCTGCCGGAGGGCTCGCGCACTGCGAAAGGCAGCTCGCTGAACAACCTGCTGCCGTTGCGCGAAGGGGAGAAGGTGATGGCGGTGATCCCCACCCGGGACTTCAAGGAGAACAAGTACCTCGCCTTCGCCACCGCCAAGGGCATGGTGAAGAAAACCGAGTTCCTCGCCTACAACACGCCGATCCGCGCCGACGGGATCATCGCGATCAAGGTCCGCGACGGGGACGAGCTGGTCCAGGTGCGGCTGACCTCGGGCGAAGACGACATTCTGATGGTCTCCCACTCCGGCCACGCCTGCCGCTTCTCCGAGGCGAAAGTGCGGGACATGGGCCGCGACACCAGCGGGGTCAAAGGAATGAACGTCGCCGGCAAGGACAACCGGGTGCTGGCGATGGACGTCGCCCGCAACGACACCGAACTCTTCGTCGTCACCGAGAACGGCTACGGCAAGCGCACGCCGGTCTCCGAGTACCCGGTCAAGGGCCGCGGCACGAAAGGCGTCCTCACCGTGAAGCTGACCGAGAAGAAGGGCGGCCTCACCGGCGCCCTGATCGTCGGCGAGCACCAGGACCTGCTCTTCATCTCTCAGAACGGGATGGTCCAGCGGACCTCGGTCGGCGGCATCTCGCAGATGGGCCGCTCGACCCAGGGGGTCAAGGTGATGAACATCAAGGACGACGACCGCGTCAGTGCCGTCGCCCTGGTGGTCGAGTCCGAAGACGGCGCCAGCACCGACGAGGCCGAGCCCGACGGCCAGGAGGAGCTGGCCGAGGCTCCGACCGACGGGGCTCGGACCGACGGCGCCTCGCCGGAGGGTGCCGCAGCCGACGGCGCCGGCGAGTAAGCCCTAGAACGGGACTTCGAGGAACGTTTCGAAGTCCGGCCCGGTGAGCGGGTAGCGGGGCATGCCGGGGAAGTTGACGCTGAGGCCGCCCGACCAAACGCTGGCGCCGTCGGCAGCGGCGCGGTAGCGGCCGGTGCCGTGGAAGGGGGACGGCGGCGAGAGGCTGGCGGCGGTCAGGGCTTCGTTCGTGCGAATCCGGCTGTGCTTGCGGCGTACCGCCATCCGCACGATCGCGAGCTTGCCGCGAGATTCTTCCCTGGTGGCGAAGAAGAGCGTGCTTCGCCTGTCTTCGACGGCGAAGAAGGCGGTGGCGTCGACCTCCTCGCGGGCGATCGCAAGCAGCGCCGAGATCGGTTGGGAGAAAGAGCCGCCGAAGGGGATCTGGAAGCCACCCCCGCCGCGGTGGCGGCGGCACTTGGGAGCTTCGGTGACGACGGCTCCCCTAGCCCGGTGGATGCGGACCGAGACGTATCCGCCTTCCCCCTTGAAGCGGAGGTTGCCGCGGAAGACGCCGCGGCGCTTGATGAACCGGTTGGCGCCGCGGCAGGTACGCGGCCTGCCGACCCAGGTGCGATGGCGGGACTCGCGGAAGCGCATCTTCACTTTGCCGAACTTGCCGAAGGTGGCCCGCAGCCTTTCCGGCGCCGCCACGCCGCGGGCCAGGTACGCGGTCTGGATGCGCCGGCCGTTGCCGCCCCGCCAGACCGAGAGGAAGACAGCGCTGCCGAAGGTGCTGACCCCGATCTTGTAGCCGTCGTCCCGGAGCACGAAGCCGGAGCGGAAGAACGGCGTCGGTGCCACCGGCTTGCCGTGCTGGGTGAGGAGCTGGCTCGGCGGCAGCGGCGGCAGGAGCAGCTTGACTGGCGGGGCAGCCGTCCGCTGGTGGATGCGCGGCTTCGCGGCGCCGGCGAGGGCCGGGACCAGAGCCGACCCGACGACCGCCAGGGCGAGCAGGGCGCAGAGGGCGACCGACCGCCTCATCGGGACCGCACCTTTGCCGCGCGGTCGTAGAGGCGCGCGACTTCCTTCCCGAAGTAGGGACCGAAGGCGGGCGAGCCTTCGTCGAAGTAGCCGTAGTCGGTGACGCTGTTGAGCGTGTCGCCTTCGATCGTCCAGCCGCCGCCCGAGGCGCCGCCGGTCAGCCCGCAGGCGACCGCCAGGTTGAGCGGGCCGGGAAAGGCGAAGGAGTTGGCGTCGTGGCCGAGGAAGCGGGTGCCCCGGCAGATCCGCTGGGTTTCGCCGTCGAAGGGTTGTTCCGCCGGATAGCCGTGGACGTCGAAGGTCTGGTTCGCCTTCAGGTTCCAGGCAATCCCCGCCCCGCCAACGGCATCGACGAGCGTTTCGCCGGCCTCGTTGTGCCCCACCACCATCGCGCCGACGTCGAAGTTCTCGCTGCCGTTGGCGCGCCACTGCTCCGTCGTGTCGATCCAGCGGACGGGGAAGACGCCGAACGGCCGCTGGCCGTACCGGTAGGCAGGGACGAACACCGTCTTGCCGTCGAACCAGCGCCCGCGCCGGCCGCCGCTGTTGATGCAGTGGCCGGCGGTGACAACGACGCTCTCGTTGCGCGAGCGTACGGCGGTGCCCGAGCAGCGCCCATAGCCGAAGATGCCGAAGGAGAGAAAGATCGCGCCGTGGATGCGGAACTCTGCAGCAGTCGGATCGCCGACCTGTTCGAAGTCCGAGCCGAAGGTCCCAAGCCGCGCCATGACCCTGTGCGGCTTACCGCGATGGCCGCGCCGTCCGCCTGACTGCACCCGCGGCCCGGAGCGGCTCACCTCGAGCGGCCGCGCCGCCCGCATCCGGGCGATCGTCCAGAACTCGCTCGCCTCGCGGGCCGTGGTGGGCTCGATCCAGCGGCCGCTATGCGCCGCGCTTGCCGTGGAGGCGGGAACCGCGACGAAAACGAGAATCGCCGCAAGGGCGACCGCCGCGACCCCGCGCTTAGTCCCGCCAGCCCTCGCATTCATCAAAGCGAGTTTCTAGCCGTGCGCTCAGAAGCCTCTTTTTGGTCGGCGCGTTATGCGGCTTGCGGCAGGTACTGCTCCCAGGCGGCCGGGATCTTCGGGCTGGCGACCTGGATGAAGACCGTCGCCGGGGGCGCCTTCGGGGTCGTCGCCGGGTGCATCTCGATCTCTCGGGGCAGACGGTTGCCCTTGCGGCGGTTGCAGGGAGGACAGGCGGCGACGATGTTCTCCCAGACCGATTTGCCACCTCGCGAGCGGGGGATGACGTGGTCGACGGTGAGGCCGGCTTTGGTCGAGCCGCAGTACTGGCAGGTCCAGGCGTCGCGGGCGAGGACGGCGCGGCGGGTGATCTTGCGGCGGTGCGCCTCGCGCGGGATGCGGACGTAGTTGACGAGGCGGATCACGTCGGGGCGCTCCATCGTCATCCGCTCGGAGTGCAGGGCGGCGCCCCTGCGCTGCTCGAGAAGTTCGGCCTTTTCCTTCAGCAAGAGGACAGCGGCTCGTCTCAACGTACAGACGTTGATCGGCTCATACGTCGCGTTGAGTACCAGAACCCTGGCCATAACTGCGGGAAATTGTAGGCATACGGCCTCACCCAACGGGATAGGAGCCGAGAATTCGGACCGAAGCGGCCTTGGTTCGCAGCGCCGCGATCGCCTCGGAGACGGCCGGATCGATCTCCCGCCCCTCGAGGTCGCAGAAGAACATGTAGCGGCCAAGGCCCTGCCGCAGGGGCCGCGACTCGATCCGGGTGAGGTTGATTCCGCGCTCGGAAAACTCGCTCAGGCACTCGACCAGGGCGCCGGGATGGTCGGCCCCCACCTCGGAGAAGACGAGCGAGGTCTTCCAGGGCCCCTCGCCCTGCGGCGCGGTCCCCTGCGGCGCGATCCAGACGAAGCGGGTGACGTTGTCGTCGGAGTCCTCGACCCCTTCGATCAGCAGCTCGCAGTCGTAAAGGACGGCGGCTGCGCGGGCCCCCAGCGCCGCCCAGGGTCGCGCCGACTCGCTCACCATCCGCACCGCGGCGGCGGTGCTGCTGACGCTGCGCAGTTCGATGCCGGCGAAGCGCTCGCGCAGGAATCCCGCGCACTGGGCAAGGGGCTGGGGGTGGGAGAGGACCGCCTCCACGTCCTCGGCCCCGGTCCCGTCGCGGGCGATCAGGTGGACCCGCACGCGGTAGTCGTGCTCGCCGACGATCGTCACCGCGCCGGCCTCGAAAGCGAGGGTGTCGAGGGTGGGCCGGACCGAGCCCTCGATCGAGTTCTCGATCGGGACCAGCGCCCGCTCGGCCTCGCCACGCTCGACCGCGACGATCGCGTCGTGGATCGTCGCGGTCCGCAGCGGCTCGAAGCCGCCGTCCGGGATCGCCTCGCCGAGAGCGTCCTCGGTGAAGGTGCCGGCGGGGCCAAGGTAGGCGATCCTCATGCCCACACCTTGAACTATTCGACCAAAAGCGTGTAGGTCGCTTCGTTGTTTTCGAGGACTTCCTCGCCCGGCACGGCTTCCACTTCGATTTCGATCGTCACTTCGCCGCTCGGCGTCGGCGTCAGGGGAATTTCCGCGGTACCGGTTTCGCCGGCCGGGAGTTCGTCGATTTCGCCCTTGACCGTGTTGCCTTCGTAGGTCACCGCGACGTTGACCCCGTTCTCGGTCGATTCGAGCGGGTTTCGCACCGAGACTTCAACAGCGACGCCTTCTTCGCCGGCGATCGTCGTCGGCGCCCCTTCGATCAGTTCGGTGCCGTTGACCGCGACGCCGGCGATTTCGGTGCCGTGGACCCCGGAGACGCTGCCTTCACTCCCGCCGCTGACAGCGCTAAGGGCGTCGGAAACAGTGCTTTCTTCGAGCCACATTTCGTCGGGCAGGAAGGTGCTCTCCGGCAGGTCCGAGTCGGAGATCCCGTTGGAGGCGAGGATGTCGTCGACTTCGGGCCGCACCACCTGTTCGTAGACGACGTCGGAGGCGAGCAGCTTCTGCATCTGTTTGGCGATCCCCGCCATCGCCTTATCGGCGCCGGCATCGCCAAGTGCGGTGCTCATCTTGTCGGCGATTTCGTCCATCGCGTTGGCTCGCAGCTGGTAGGTGAGCTCGAGGTTCGCCTGCGCGTGCGACATGTCGCCAGGGGTACTGAGGTCGTCGATCCGGGCAGCCTGGGTGTCCACCGCGCTGCGGTCGGCATTGACTTGGTCGACGTAGTCGGTGACCGAGGTGCTGCCCGGGCCTTCGAGCCGTTCGAAGAACGCTTTGCTCGTCTGCTGCGTCTCTTCGACGATCGCGGCGACGTTGCGGGCGTAGTCGCTCAGCTCGCGGTTGGCGCGCGCGTCGAGGCAGCCCTTGACGCCAAGGACGATCAGGATCAGCAGAACGAGGCCGCCACCCAGGGCGAGCCCTCGCCGCAGCATGATCTGCTGGCGCTCCGGTCGACGTTTGGGCCGCTCGCGCCGGGGCGCGCGTCGTGAGGCAAAGTCCTCCACGGGGGCGGAAGTATGAACGCTGCGGTGGCCGAACCGCCAGGAGATCCCGCAAACGGTGCGTTTTTCCCAATCCGAAGCGGTGCAGGAAGCCATCCTTTACTGGCGAAGTGGGAGGGGCGATGGTCGGCTCGCTCGTGCTTAACCGGTTTCTGATCGAGCGCCGCATCGGCAGCGGCGGGTTCGGCGTCGTCTACGAGGCCTGGGACGGCCGCCTCGAGCGTCCGGTGGCGGTGAAGGCGATCGAGCAGCGGGGGGAGGCTGGACGACGGGTCCTGCGCGAGGCGCAGGCGGCGGCGCGGCTCAACCATCCCGGGATCGTCACCCTTTACGAGCTCGGCGAGGAGGACGGCAACGCGCTGCTGGTCACCGAGCTGGTCGAGGGCTCGACCCTCGCCCGCCTCGCCAACGCCGGCGAGCTCTCCGACCGCGAGATCGGCGAGATCGGCGCCGACCTCTGCGAGGCGCTCGACCACGCCCACTCGCGGGGGGTCGTGCACCGCGACATCAAGCCGCAGAACGTGCAGGTCATCGAGGACTCCGAACCGCGGGCGAAGCTGATGGACTTCGGCGTCGCCCACCTCGCCGACGACGCTCCCCTGACCGCGGTCGGCGACGTGGTCGGCACCCTCGCCTACATGGCCCCCGAGCAAGCGGAGGGCAAAACGGCTGGTCCCGAGGCCGACGTCTACTCGCTGGCGCTGACCCTGTACGAGTGCTGGAGCGGCGAGAACCCGCACCGCCGCGCCTCCCCCGCGGCCACCGCGCGGGCGATCGGGGCCCGGGTCCGGCCGCTGCACCGCCTGCGCCCCGACCTGCCGCGAGAGCTGACCGAGACGATCGACGCCTGTCTCTCGCCGCGACCTCGTCACCGCTCTTCGCTGGAGGAGCTGGGGACGGCAATCGAGGATGGGCTCGACGATCTCAGCGACCACGTGGGGGCCGCCGCCCGCCACGGCCTGGCGACCCGCGTCGGCGCCCTCGCCGCCGCTGTCACGGTCGGCGGCTTCCTCGCCCTACACGGCGCGGCCCTGCCATGAGCGTCGCCGCGGCGAGCGATCTCTAGGATTTCCGCATCGGCGCTCTAAGTCGTCTGGAGTCGATGTTCGAAGGCCTCGTCGAGGGGGTCTTCAGCCGTGCCTTCTCCTCCGAGGTGCAGCCGGTCGAACTGGCGCGCAAACTGGCGAAGGAAATGGACGCCCACAAGACCGCCTCGGTCCAGCGGGTCTACGTCCCCAACGAGTACACGGTCTTCCTCTCGCGCCAGGACCGCAGCAAGCTCGAAGGCTACGAGCGCTCGCTCGAGCAGGAGCTCTCCGGCTACCTGCTGGAGCACGCGCGGCGGCGCGGCTACGACCTGCTGACCCGGCCCGCGGTCGACTTCCAGACCGACGAGCGGCTGCGGCTGGGCGAGTTCGGGATCCAGGCGCGGCTGGTGAAGCCGCCGGCCAACGAGGGTCAGGCGCCCGAACAGGGCGAAGAGGGCCACACGATGGTCTACTCGGCGGTCCGCGAGCGCGACCGCAACCGGCCGAAGCGGCCCGAGCAGGCGGTCGGGGCGCTGGTCTCCACCCGGGCGGTCGTTTCGCTCGGCGACCGGCGCTACGTCCTCGACGGCCCACGGGCGACGATCGGCCGCTCGAAGTCGGTCGAGTGCGTGCTCTCCGACCCCAATGTCTCGCGCCGCCACGCGGAGCTGCGGCGCGGCGACAACGGCGACTGGCAGATCGTCGACCTTGGCTCGACCAACGGGATCAAGGTCAACGGCCGCCGCGTCCCCTCCACCCGGCTCAGCCCCGGGGACCAGATCACCGTCGGCACCACGACCTTCAGCTTCGACATCGAGCAGTAGCGGCGGCTGCCGCTCTCATTAAGGTGCGGAGTTCGTGGACTACGACCCCATATCCGTAGCCCTGAAGTTCGGCTTCCTCGCCGTCCTCTACCTGTTCGTGCTCGTGATCGCGCGCAGCGCCCTGAAGGACCTGCGCCGGACCGTCGCGCCGGCTCCCGACGCCACCGGGTTCCACGCCTCCCCGGCCTTCGCCGACGCCCCGCGCGGCCCCGACGGCTGGCTGATCGCCGAGCGCGGCGGGGGCCTCGAGCGTGACCACCGCTTCGACCTGATCGGGGGACTCTCGATCGGCCGCTCGAAGGACGCCGACGTGCGGATAGACGATCGCTACGCCTCCAGCATCCACGCCCGAGTCTTCTCCCGTGAGGGACGGTTCTTCGTGGAGGACATGAACTCGACCAACGGCACCTTGCTGAACGGGGCGACGCTGCAGGGCGAGGCGGAGGCGATCGACGGCGACACGGTCCAGATCGGCGACACCGTCTTCCGTCTCGAGGTCGGGTGATCGGGTGAGTCTGCGCATCGCCGAGGAGGCCGTTCGCAGCGACACCGGTCGCCAGCGCAACGCCAACGAGGACTCCTTCCTCACCCGCGCGCCGCTGTTCGTCGTCGCCGACGGGATGGGGGGCGCTCAGGCCGGCGAGGTCGCCTCGAAAGCGGCGGCCGAGTCGTTTGCCGGCGAGCTGCCGGCGGCGCCGCCGGAGCGGGTCCTGGAGGAGACGATCGAGGCGGCGAACCGGACGATCCACGAGCTCGCCCGCAAGGACCCGAGCCTGGCCGGGATGGGGACGACGACGACCGCGGCGATCGTCGACCTCGAGGCCGAAGAGGTGGCGATCGGCCACGTCGGCGACAGCCGCGCCTACCGGTTGCGCGACGGACGCTTCGAGCAGCTGACCCGCGACCACTCGCTGGTCGAGGAGATGCGGCGCAAAGGCCAGATCACCGACGCCCAGGCCGAGGACCATCCGCAGCGCTCGATCATCACCCGCGCGCTCGGCCCCGAACCCGAGGTCCAGGTCGACGTGCAGACGGTTCCGACCCAGGACGGCGACGTCTTCCTGATCTGCTCCGACGGGCTGACGACGATGCTCGACAACGAGCAGATCGCCCGCATCCTCGCTCGGGCAACCTCGCTGGACGCAGCGGTGCGGGCATTGGTCGACGAAGCCAACCGGGCCGGGGGGCGCGACAACATCACCGTCGTCGCCTTCCGGGTCGAGGACACCGCCGCACCCGCCGCCGGCAACCCGCGGGCCGACTCCGACGAGGGCGCGACGCTGATCGGCTCGACGGCCGAGGAGGCCGGTCTGAGCGCGACCGAGGTCCGCCGCCGCGCCGCCGCCGAGGCGGCCCGCAAACGGCGCGAGGAGCAGGAGGCACGACCGGGCCGTCACCGCCTGCGTACCGCCGCGAAGGTCCTCGCCGTCCTGCTCGCGATCGCCGCCGTCGCCTTCGGCGCCTGGTACGGCAACCGCCAGATCTGGTTCCTCGGTACCGACGAATCGGGCCGGGTCGCGCTCTACCGCGGCGCTCCCTACGAGTTGCCGTTCGGGGTCGAGCTCTACTCGGAGCGCTACGCGAGCCCGATCCAGACCGAGACGCTGCCGCCGAAGCGCCAGGACGCCGTCACCGGCCACAAGCTGCGCTCGCGAAGCGACGCCGTCTCCCTGGTCGAAGACATCGAAAAGACCGAGGGGCTTCCTTGACGTCGGCCAGGAACCGGGAGCTGCTCGCCCTGGTTCCCGTCGCCCTCCTGCTCACCGCCGGGTTCGCCGCGGTCTTCTCCCAGGAGAACGACCAGCTCGACAACCTCAGCTTGATCTACGGCGCCTACTTCCTGGCGATCTGCCTGGCGACCCACATCTACCTGCGGATCCGCCTCCCCAACGCCGACCCCTATCTCTTCCCGCTGGTCGCGACCCTGACCACCTTCGGGCTGGTGATGATCTACCGGATCGACGAGACCCTGGCCCGCGACCAGGCCAACTGGTTCGTCCTCGGGCTGATCCTCTTCGCGCTGACGATCCAGCTCCTGCGGGACTACGAGGTGCTGGAGCGCTACCGGTACACGATCGCGATCGCCGGGCTGGCGGTGCTGCTGGCGCCGCGGCTGCCGGGGATCGGCCAGCAGGTCAACGGCGCCTACCTCGGGGTGAAGGTGGGCCCGATCGCCTTCCAGCCGGCCGAGTTCACCAAGCTCGCGATCATCGTCTTCCTCGCCAGCTATCTGCGCGAGCACCGCGAGGTGCTGATCGTCGGCGCCCGCCGCATCCTCGGGGTGACGCTGCCGCCGCTGAAGCACTTCGGGCCGCTGCTGGTCGTCTGGGGCGCCTCGATGTTCATGCTCGTCTTCATCCGCGACCTCGGCAGTTCGCTGATGTTCTTCGCCGCCTTCCTCGCCCTGCTCTACGTGGCGACCGGCCGCTTCTCCTTCGTCGTGATCGGGATGCTGATGTTCCTGCTCGGCGCCTGGTTCTTCGCCGCCACCGTGCCCCACGTCCACGAGCGGGTCGATATCTGGCTCCACCCCTACGAGGAACCGGAAAACGCCGGGTACCAGATCCTCCAGTCGATCTTCGCCCAGGCCGACGGCGGCCTCTTCGGCAAAGGCTTCGGACAGGCGCTGATCACGGTGCCGGGGACCGACAACGCGCTGCTGCCGGCGGCGCAGACCGACACGATCTACTCGCTGATCGTCAACGAGGTGGGGCTGTTCGGCGCCTGCGGGGTCGTGCTCGTCTACCTGCTGATCACCGCCCGCGGGTTCAAGATCGCGCTGCTCGCCGGCGACGGGTTCTCGAAGCTGCTGGCGGTCGGCCTCACCTCGGTCTTCGCGATCCAGGCCTTCGTGATCATCGGCGGCGTCACCCGGGTGATCCCGCTGACCGGGGTCACCCTGCCCTTCATCAGCTACGGCGGCAGCTCGATCGTCGCCAACTTCGTGCTGCTGGCATTGCTGCTGCTGGTCTCCGATCGAGCTAGGCGCGAGGCGGAGGCACCCGCTGGACGAATGGCGACGCTGGGGGCAACGGCGTGAACCGCCAGATCGTCAAATTGTTCGCCTTCGTCGTCGTCCTCTTCGGGATCCTCGTCGGGTTCACTTCCTACTGGTCGGTGTTCGACGCCGACGCGCTGAAGGAAAAAGACGCGAACAAGCGGCCGCTGCTCGAGCAGCAGCAGATCCCGCGCGGCCGGATCCTCACCGCCGACGGCACCCTGATCGCCAAGTCGGTGCCGAAGGGGAGGGGGTCGGGCAAGCGCTACGTCCGCCGCTATCCGGAAGGTGCCCTCTTCGGCCACCCGATCGGCTACAGCTTCGTGCGCTACGGCGATTCCGAGTTCGAGCAGTTCCACAACGAGGATCTGGTCGGCGAAGGCTCCGAGTTCAGCTCGATCGTCGACGAGCTGCTGGGCGAGCGCCAGGAAGGGAACGACATCGTCACCAACATCGACAGCGAAGCGCAGCGGGTGGCGCTCTCGGATCTCGAAAGCGCCGGCTTGGGAGCGGTGGTCGCGATCGAGCCGAGCACGGGGGCGGTGAAGGTGATGGCCTCCAACGCTCCTTTCGACCCCAACCGCGTGCCCTACGAATACTCGAAGCTGAACAACGATGAAATCGAGAGACCGCTGGTCAACCGGGCGACTCAGGGGCTCTACCCGCCGGGCTCGACCTTCAAGGTGGTAACCGCCGCCGCCGGGCTCGACAGCGGCGCGATCACCCCGGAAACGCCGATCGATGCGCCCGGCTCGCTCGAAGTCGAAGGGACGCCGCTGGAAAACGATTTCGGCGAGGACTTCTTCGGGGCGACCCTGGACACCGCCCTGACCAGCTCGGTCAACACCTGGTTCGGCCAGCTCGGCCAGCAGCTCGGCAACGACACGCTGTTCGAATACATGGAACGGTTCGGGTTCAACGCCACCCCCGCGATCGACCTGCCCGAAGACGAGGTCGTGAAGAGCGGCGTGTGGGACCTGGAAAGCAACGAACTACTGGACGTCAGCGACCCGGTCGATCTTGCCCGCCTCGCGATCGGCCAGGAGCGGCTGCTGGCGACGCCGCTGCAGATGGCTCAGGTCGCGGCGGCGGTAGCCAACGGCGGCAAGCTGATGAAGCCGCAGATCTGGAAGCGGGTGGTCGACCCCGACGGCCGCACGACCGACACCATGGACCCCTCCGTCTACAGCGAGGCGATCAGCGAGGAGACGGCGGCGGAGCTGACGACGGCGATGGAAGGCGTGGTGAGCGAAGGGACGGGGACCAACGCAGCGATTTCCGGCGTCCTGGTGGCCGGCAAGACGGGAACCGCGGAAACGCCCGGGAACCTCGCCTGCGGCGGGGGGGAAGACGAGAACCAGGCCTGGTTCATCGGCTTCGCCCCCGCGGACGACCCACAGATCGCGATCGCGGCCTCGGTCGAGTGCACCGAACAGTTTGGCAACGACGTCGCGGCGCCGATCTTCGCCGACGTGGCGGAAACGATCCTGAACGAAGAATGAGGAGGAACGGTGGCTGAGGTCAGCGAGGGAAGCGTCGTCGACAACCGCTACCGGGTAGTGCGCCGGATCGGCAGCGGCGGCATGGCCGACGTCTGGCTGGCCGAGGACACCCACCTGCAGCGGCAGGTTGCGCTGAAGGTCCTGCACCGGCGCTTCCTGCAGGACCAGGAGTTCGTCGGCCGCTTCCAGCGCGAGGCCGAGCATGCGGCCGGGCTGACGCACCCGAACATCGTCGCCGTCTACGATCGCGGCTCCGACGGCGACGTCAACTACATCGCGATGCGCTACGTCGAGGGGCCGACGCTGAAGGAGCTGATCGACCGCGGCCTCTCGCCCGACCAGGCGGTGGCGCTGGTCCGGCAGGTCCTCGAGGGCGCCCGTTTCGCCCATCGCAACGGGATCGTCCACCGCGACCTGAAGCCGCAGAACGTGATCGTCGACCAGGAGGGCAAGGCGGTCGTCACCGACTTCGGGATCGCCCGCGCCGGCGTCTCGGAGATCACCCAGACCGGCTCGGTGATGGGCACCCCGCAGTACCTCTCGCCCGAGCAGGCGCAGGGCTTCGAAGTGACCCCGGTCTCCGACCTCTACTCGATCGGCGTGATCCTCTACGAGGCGCTGACCCGGCGCGTCCCCTTCGAGGGCGAAAGCGCCGTCGCGATCGCGATGAAACAAGTCGCCGAGACGCCGCAGCGGCCGAGCTCGATCAACCCGCAGGTCTCACCCGCGCTCGACGCGGTGGTGATGCGGGCGCTGGA
The DNA here is from genome assembly GCA_033856415.1 of Solirubrobacterales bacterium. GTDB lineage: Bacteria > Actinomycetota > Thermoleophilia > Solirubrobacterales > 70-9 > VAYN01. The sequence goes on from JAWVFA010000036.1 coordinate 43,742, forward strand.
GAAGGAGCCAGGGCAGCGGTTCCAGAGCGCTGACGCCTTCATCGCCGCCCTCGACGCGGCCCTCAAAGACCCGGGGGTCGGGCGGGAGACGGCGGCCTTCGCCGCGGCACCGCCGATCGTCGGCGCGCCGGAGGAGGTCGAGGAGGAGCGCAGACGCAACTGGTGGCTGTGGGGCCTGCTTGTCGCCGCGATCCTGATCGGGATCCTCGTCGGCCTGGCGCTGACCCGCGACACCACGACCAGGGTTCCCGGCGTCACCGGCAACCAGCTGAACGTCGCGATCACCCTGCTCGAGCAGGACGGCTTCAGCGTCGGCGAAGTGATCCGGGTCGAGCGCGACGCGCCGGCCAACGAAGTGCTCGAGCAGGACCCGGCCGCCTCGCCGCCGGCGGACCAGGCCTCCGAAGACTGCGCCTTCATCACCTTCTTCTGCTCGAAGCCGGACGTGACGCTGACCGTCAGCGGCGGCCCGGGCAGCGCCAAGGTCCCCTCGGTCGCGGGCGAAGGCGAGGAAGACGCGACGCGGAAGCTGGAAGCCGCCGGCTTCGAAGTCGCGGTCGAGCGGGTCAATTCCGACTCGGTCGAACCGGGCATCGTGGTCAGCTCCCAGCCGGGCGGCGGCAAGACCGCGACCAAGGGCTCGACCGTGACCCTCTTCGTCTCGCGCGGCCCGAAGCTGATCAAGGTGCCGGTGGTGGTCGGCAGCCAGCGCGAAACGGCGGTGCAGCGGATCCGCAGCCGCGGCCTCGAGCCCAGTGTCTCCGAAGAGGAAAGCTCCGAACCGAAAGGCCGGGTGATCCGCCAAGCCCCGGACGCGGGCAGCAAGGTCGAACCGGGCGCGACCGTGGCGATCGTCGTCTCCAGCGGCGAAGAAGAAGAAACGGCGAAGGTGCCGAACGTGATCGGCAAAGAACGCCGCGAAGCGGTGGAAGCGATCCGGGCGGCCGGCCTCACCCCCAGCGTCGAAGAAGAAGAAACCGAAGTCCCGAGCCAGGTCGGCCGCGTGGTCGACCAGTTCCCGACCCCGGGCTCAGAGCAGGAACCGGGCTCGACGGTGACGATCACGGTCGGCAAACGCGCGGTGGAAAGCGAAGAAGAAGGCGAAGCAGGGTGAAGGTCGCGGTCCTCGCCGGTGGCCGCTCCTCCGAGCACGATGTCTCGCTGCGCTCCGGCGCGGCGGTGGCGCGGGGGCTGCGCGAGGCGGGGCACGAGACGATCGAGGTGACGATCGGCCGCGAGGGGGGCTGGAGCGCCGCCGACGGCACGGTCGAGCTAGTCCCCGGCGCCGGGCTGCTCGGCGCCGACGCGGTCTTCCCCGCCCTGCACGGCGCCTTCGGCGAGGACGGCAGCGTCCAGGGGCTGCTCGAGTGGCTCGACGTCCCCTACGTCGGCTCCGACGTCCTCGCTTCGGCGATCTGCATGGACAAGCTGACGCTGAAGCGGCTCTTCGCCGAGCACGGCATCCCGCAGGTCGAGTTCGCGGCGGTCGAAGGCAACGCCTGGTGGGGCCGCTGCGAAGAGCTGGGTCTGCCGCTTTGGGTGAAGCCCTCGCGGATGGGCTCCAGCGTCGGCATCACCCGGGTCGAGAAGCTGGACGAGCTGGACGCCGCGGTCGAGTTGGCGCTGCGCCACGACCCGCGGGTGATCGTCGAGGCCTCGGCCGCCGGCCGCGAGGTCGAGTGCTCGGTCCTCGGCAACGCCGATCCGCGGGCCTCGCTGCCGGGCGAGATCGTCGCCCACGCCACCTGGTACGACTTCGAGGCCAAGTACACGGAGGGCGGGATGGAGCTGCGCGTCCCCGCCCCGATCGGAGGTGAGGCTCTCGAGCGCGTCCGCGAGCTCGCCGTCGCCGTTTTCACCCTCGCCGGCTGCTCGGGCTTGGCCCGCTGCGACTTCTTCGTCGAGGCCGACGGCTCGGTTCTCGTCAACGAGATCAACACGATGCCCGGGTTCACCGACACCAGCGTCTACGCCAAGCTCTTCGAGGCGACCGGGATCGCCTACGCCGAGCTCTGCGGCCGCCTCGTCGAGCTGGCAGTCGAGCGCCACCGCCAGGCCCGCTCCTTCGAGTTCTGATTCGCCGCTCAGACCTGGGGGTACCCGGGGGGGACCGTCATGTCGACCGGCCTCCCAGACACCGAGGTAGAACCCGCCGAGCGCGAGGACGCCTGCGTAGCGGGTGCGTCGACCGCCGACGTGCTGCGCCTGCTCAGCGCCGGCGCCACCGGCGCGATCCTGATGGCGCTCGGCGAAGGGCCGCTGCGGACGATGGAGCTGACCGAGCGCGTCCCCGGCTACTCGCCACGGACGATCTATCGCTACGCCGGCAGGCTGGCGGAGCTCGAGGTCGTCTCACGCGAGGAGGAGCCGGGGGTGCCTTCCAAGGTCGTGCACGCCCTCACCGACGAGTGCGGCGCCGAGCTCTACCAGCTCGTCAACCGCTTCGCCGATGCGTCGCTGACGCGGCTGCCCGACGGCAGGATCGACGCCACCGCCTGGGCGTCGCTCGGGCTGCTGGCGGACCTCTGGGAGACGGGGATGGTCGAGCATCTCGCCTGCGAGGGTCGCTCGGCAACCCAGCTCGCCCAAGGCGGGCACGGTCTCAGCTACCACCAGGTCCAGCGGCGGGCCGGCATGTTCAAAACCGGTGGCCTGCTGAGCTTGTTGCCCGGCGAAGGCAATCGACGCTGCTACGAGCTGACCGAGAAAACGAGGCGCAAGATGGGCCTGCTCGCCGGGGTCGCCAGGTGGCGGAACCGCCACGTCGTTGCCGAGGACGAAGAAGGGATGACCGCGACCGAAATGGCGACCGTGCTGAGGACCGCGCTGCCGCTGGCGACCCTGCCCGGCCAGGTGGGTAAGTGCCTGCAGTTCAGCATCCGCAGCGAGGATGAGGCCGGAGCGGAGGGCGAGGAGGTCTGGGCAAACGTCGAGCCAGGTGGCGGCGTGCATAGCTGCGCCAATCCCCCGGCCGACTCAGACGGCTGGGTCCGCGGCACGGTCGAGGCGTGGATCTCGGTTCTCCTCGACGGCGATAGCTCAGCGGTCCTGGGCGGCGGCGAGGAGAGTTTGGTCTCCGAGTGCCTCGACTCCCTCTACGAGACCCTCTGGACCCCGGGCCCCTTCTAAAGCCGCCCTCCGCCAGCCTCTATCGAGATCTGAGCCGTCAGCTCGGCGAACTCGATGCCGGCCGGCGGCTGGACGCGCTCGGGGTGGAAGAGGTGGGCGAGCAGCTCGACTCCGTCGACCAGGCGCGGCCCGGGGCGGGAAAAGGTCGAGGCGGCGTCGACGGCGAAGATCCGCTCGGCGCCGAGCGCCTCGAGACGCTTGCCGTGTTCCAGCGCCTGGGCGCGCGAGTCGTCCAGGTACCAGCCGCAGGGCATCGCGACGACGACCTCGGGATCGAGGCCGCCCAGGTCCTCCCACTCGACCTGCGGCGACTTCTGGCCAGGCCGGCCGATCACGTCCTCGCCGCCGGCGAGCTCGATCATCTCCGGGACCCAGTGGCCGCCGAGGAAGGGCGGGTCCAGCCACTCGAGGGCCAGAGTCCGCGGACGCGCCGCGCCGGCGACCGCGGCGCGGACCACCTCCAGGCGGGCTTCCAGCTCGCGCCGGACGGCGGCGGCTTGCGCCTCGATGCCCGCCGCCGCTCCCAGCCGGGTCACGTCCTCCAGGACCTCGCCGAGGGTGCTCGGGTCTTGCTGCAACACCCGTGGACTGCCCGGCAGTCGCGCCGCCACCGCGACCACGTCCTCGTAGGAGACGGCGCAGACCTCGCAGACTGCCTGGGTGACGATCAGGTCCGGCTCCAGCTCGACCAGCTTCTCCTCGTCGAGCGTGTAGAGGGCGCGGCCTTCGCCGACGACCTTCTTGACCGCGGCGTCGATCTCGCCGGCGCCGAGGCCGGGCGGGAGGACCGTCCGCGTCAGGTGCGGCAGAGCTGCCGCCGCCGGCGGGAAGTCGCACTCATGGGTGACGCCGACCACGTCCCCGCCGAGACCGAGCGCGAAGAGCATCTCGGTCGCGGAGGGGACGAGGCTGGCGATCTTCATGCGGCGACTATTTCACCGCCGCGAGGAGGGCGTTGGCGCCGCCGACCATCCCCGCTTTGTTGGGATGGATCGGCGCGGCCGCGTTGGTCGGCACGAGCGGCTCCACCCAGCGGGTCGAGCTGCCCTTGCAGGCGTCGTGGCCGATGCTGGCGCCGTACCAGTTGACCAGCGTGGCTCCGTTCGCCGCGGACTGGGTCGCGAGCATGTTGTTGAGGCGCTGCTCGGTTGCGCGCAGGTAGGGAACGTCCTGGAACCCGATCGGCATCTGCGGCCAGCAGCCGAACCCCGTCTCGGGGAAGATCGCCGGGTAGTTGAGGACGTAGATTTTCGCCGCGGGCGCGCGGGTTTGGATCCCCTGCAGGACCGCGGCCACTTTCGGCGCCGTCGCTTCGATCCGCGCTTTCAGCTGGTCGACCCCGCCCGAGTTGTATTTGTCGAGGCAGGGGTGGCTGAAGGGGTTGACGGTGACGCAGCTTTCGGCGACTTCGGAGAAGCCGATGTCGTTGCCGCCGATCGTCAGCGAGACGACCGTCGTGGTCGAGTCGACTGAGCCCAGTTGCGGCGGGTTCGGCCCATCGGGTTCGACGTTCTGGGGTTCGGTCATGTGGTTGGTCTTGGCGCCGCTGCAAGTCGCGTCGCGCAGCGTGAGCCCGATCCCCGGCGCCGCCAGGTGGGCGTAGTTGTTGCTCGACTTGAGGCAGCCGAGCGGCAGCAGCGGGTTCGGGATCAGCGGGCCGGCGGCGTAGGAATCGCCGAGCGCGGCGTAGTTGGCCGCCGTGGCGCCGCCGGCGAAGCCCGCCAGCAGGCCCACCGCGACGACGAGGGCGAGCAGCCCAAGCCGCAGCCGTTGGTGAACGGTCGTGGTTTCCATCTTTTCTCCTCCCGGTTCGAAAACGAAGAACTACGAAAGCTCAAGTATCTTTACAGTAAGTTTTAAGTAGAGCAACGGGTAGAGGAGGAGCGACGATGCGGCGGACGACGGTTTTGGTGACGATTGCGATGGCGATTCTCGGCGTGGGAGCGGGCAGCGCCCAGGCGGATCTGCCGGTGATCTACAACGGCGTCTATGGATACGCCCACACCAGCCCCACGGCCAGCCCGCCCGGCGCCAACGACTGGAGCTGCAAACCGACCGCCGCCCATCCGCGCCCGGTCGTCCTCGTCCACGGCACCTTCGCCGACATGTCGAACAGCTGGCAGGCGATCTCGCCGCTGCTGAAGAACAACGGCTACTGCGTCTTCGCGCTCAACTACGGCGACTACAACGGCAGCGGCGCGATTGGCGTCTACGGCGTCGACGACATCGCGACTTCGGCGGGAGAACTGAACGCCTTCGTCGACAAAGTCCTGACCGCGACCGGCGCCGCGGAGGTCGACCTGGTTGGCCACTCGCAGGGCGGGATGATGCCGCGCTACTACCTGAAGAACCTGGGCGGGGCGGCGGAGGTCCACACCCTCGTCGGGCTCTCGCCGTCCAACCACGGCACCACCCTCGACGGACTTTTCATCCTCTCCAACTTCTTCCCCGGCGCGAACCAGTTCACCGGCGCCCTCTGCCCGGCCTGTGAGCAGCAGCGCGCCGGCTCAGCCTTCATCACCGCCCTCAACGCCGGCGGCGAGACCGTGGCCGGGGTCGACTACACCGTGATCCAGACCCTCTACGACCAGGTCGTGACGCCGTACACCTCGGCCTTCCTCTCAGGCTCGAACGTGCGCAACGTCCTGCTGCAGAAACAGTGCATCCTCGACCTCGGCGACCACCTCTCGATGCCCTACGATCACATCGCCGCCGCCGACGTGCTCACTGCGCTCGATCCCATCCACCCGCGGGGTTTCCTCTGCACGCCGATCGCCCCCACGGCCGGGGGCTGAGCGGACTAGACGCTTGAACCGTTCCCGTTGCTCTCCCCGCGATAGGGCCCCGGCTTCGGCCGGGCCCTGCCGCCGGGGAAGGCAAGGCGCAGGATCGTCCGCTGCACCATTCCCAGCTGTTGGCTGAAGGGGCCGCTGTTGTAGGGGAGGCCGTAGCGCTCGCAGACGTCCTTCACCTGCGGGGCGATCTCGGCATAGCGGCTGCTCGGCATGTCCGGGAAGAGGTGGTGCTCGACCTGGTAGCTGAGGTTGCCGCTGGCGACGTGGAAGAGCGGGCCGCCCTCGATGTTGGCGGAGCCGGTGAGCTGCCGGATGTACCAGCCGCCGCGGCTCTCGTTTTCGACCTCCTGCGGGGAGAAGGTGTAGGTCTGGTCCGGAAAGTGACCGCAGAAGATGATCGCGTAGGCCCAGACGTTGCGGACGATGTTCGCGGTTGCGTCGGCCTTGGCGGTCGCGCGGAAGGTCTTGCTGCCGCTGTTCAGCGCGGCTTCCACAACCGGCGCCCAGCGGCTCTGCCGCCTGCGCTTCACTCGTCCGAGGATCCCGCGGGGCTGCTTGCGCTGCCGCCGCGTCTCCACCACCACGTCGACTGCCGTCGCGGCCAGGGCGCTGACCAGAGGCCAGGCGATGTAGTCCTTGACGATCTGGCTTTTGGCCTTGCCGGCGATCCCCTTCAGCTCCCGCTTCACCTGCGGCATCGGCTTCTTGCCCTTGCGGATCGCCTCGAAGTCGAGGTCATGCAGCGCCACGCCCCACTCGAACAGCGCTGCCAGGATCAGGTTGTAGATCGGCTGCGCGAGGTAGACCGGGTGCCACTTCTGCTCGGGGTCGATCCGCATGATCTCGTAGCCGAGGTCCTTATCTTTGCCGCGGATGTTGGTGTAGGTGTGGTGGACGAAGTTGTGGGAGTGCTTCCAGGCTTCGGCGGTCGAGGCGGTGTCCCAGTCCCAGGTGGAGGAGTGGATGCGGGGGTCGTTCATCCAGTCCCACTGGCCGTGCATGACGTTGTGGCCGATCTCCATGTTCTCGAGGATCTTCGCCGCCGAGAGGGCCGAGGTCCCGGCCCACCAGCCGGACCGGTTGCGCGAGGCGAGCAGCAGGATGCGGCCGAGGACGGCGAGGCGGCGCTGCATCTCGATCATGCTCTCGATGTAGCGGCGGTCGCGGTCGCCGAGCTCGGCCATGACCCGGTCGCGGATCGCGTCGAACTCGCGCCCTAGCTCGTTGAGCTGCTCCTCGGAGAGGTGCGCGAGCGGGCTCTCTATCTGGGTGTCGATCGGGGGGGTTGCGGTAGTGCTCATCTGTCTAGTCCTTGTCTCTCATAGTGCGATTTCGACGTCACCTTCAGGCGCGTTGACGCAAGTGCGCACCATTTCGTCCTCTTGGCCGTAAACCTCTCCGGTCCGCAGGTCGCGGACTTCGCCGGAGCAGAGGCGGCCGATACAGGTGTGGCAGATCCCCATCCGGCAGCCGAAGGGGAGCTCCGCCCCGGCTTCCTCGCCGGCGACGAGGATCGGCGTGCGGCCGTCGGAGCTGGTCTCCACCTCGCTCTTGGTGAAGCGGATCGCCCCGCCTTCCCCGGCGACCGCGTCGTCGCCGATCACCGGCTGGAAGCGCTCCATCGCCATGCGCTCGAGATCGCCCTCCGTCCGCCAGTGCCCGACGAGGGCGTCGAGCATCTCGCCCGGGCCGGAGACGAAGGCGTCGCGCTCGCGCCAGTCGGGACAGAGCCGGTCGAGATCGGTGGGTGTCACCCGCCCTGCTTCGCCCGTGATCCGGATATGCGGCCGGTAGCCGGGGCGGCGCTCGTCGAGCTCGTGCAGCTGCTCGCCGAAGATGACGCCGTCCGCGGTGCGCGAAGAGTGGATATGGACGACGTCGTGCAGCTCTTCGTCTCGGTCGAGGCTGCGCAGCATGCTCATGATCGGCGTGATCCCGCTGCCGGCGCTGATGAAGAGGAGGCGCCCCGGCGGGGGGTCGGGCAGGACGAAGGTGCCTTCGACGCCGCCGAGTCGGACGATGTCGCCGGGCCGGGCCTTGTGCACGAGGAAGGGCGAGACCTTGCCCGAGTCGACGAGCTTGGGCGTGATCCCGATCAGCCCGTCGGGCCGCCCCGGGTCGGTGGTCAGCGAGTAGGCGCGCCAGTGGTGGACGCCGTTGACGACCACCCCGATCCGCAGGTACTGGCCGGGCCGGTGGCCTCCCCATTCGTAGCCGGGGCGAATCAAGACCGTGACCGCGTCGGGCGTCTCTCGCTCGATCCGCTCGATCCGGCCGCGCAACTCCTGCGTCGACCAGAGCGGGTTGATCAGTTCGAGGTAGTCGTCCGGCAGCAGCGGCGTGAACAGCGAGCGGACGGCATGGAGGGCGCGCTGGCGCGCCTTGGGAACGTTGGGTACGGCGCCTCGCTCTGCCATTGTCAAATGTTACACGGATTGATGTAACGGTTCCGTGAGGACGGTCACTCCTATACCCACGCCGGCGGACCTTCAGTCGATCAGCTTCACATCGCTGATCTCGACCTGGTACCTGCCTTCCTGTTCCTGGGAGGGGGCTGCCTTGGTGAACCAGAGCAGGAAGTACTTCGCCGGCGAGCCGAGGTGGAGCTCGACTTCCTCGTTCTTTTCGGCGTCGGAGACCTCGCCCACCGGTTCGCCCCATTCGGAGAGTTCTTCCGGCGGCCCCGATGGAGAGGCGTAGATTTCCGCGTCCCAACCGGGGGAGGGGGAGCGGACGAGCATCTCGCTGGGGGTGGTGGTCGATTTGCTGACCACGTAGAGGCCGACCCCGGGGTTGGGACCGGTCTTCGTTCCCGCGAAGTCTTCGGTGTCGTAGTGCTCGCTGCTCCAGGCGGTGGTGGTCGGGTTGCCGTCGACCGCGAGGCTGACGGCTTCGGGGTCCTCCGAGTCGTCTCCCTGCGGGTCGTAGTCGGACGCTTCGGCGAGCGCCACGCTCGAGCCCTTGCCCTTCAGCGCCCCGCCCCCGCCGGGCCCGTTGCCGCTGCCGATCAACTGCACGGCGAGCAAGATCGCGGCGCCGACGATGACGATCAGGCCGATCGCCAGCCATGAGCGGCGACCGTGGCCGCCCGAGAGCTTGCGCTCGTCCGGCGCCACCGCGTCGAGCACGCTCGTCGCCTCGCCAGTCGTGCCGCCAGCCCGCGCCGCCTCGACCTCGAGCGCGGTCGAAAGGTCGTCGATCAGCTCACCGACCTGCTGGTAGCGCTGGTCCGGGTCCTTCGCGGTCGCCCGCTCGACCACCATCGCCGCCGCCGCGGAGAGCTCCGGCCGGCGCTGCTGGACGTCGGGCAGCTCCTCGTTGACGTGTTTCATCGCCACCCCGACCTGGCTGTCGGCGTGGAAGGGGACCTGGCCGATCAGCATCTCGTAGAGGACAACGCCGAGCGAGTAGATGTCGGAGCGCTGGTCGACCGGGTGACCCATCGCCTGCTCGGGGGCGACGTAGTCGGTGGTGCCGAGAACGCGGCCGGTGGCGGTCATCCCGTCCTGTTCGAGCTGCCGCGAGATCCCGAAGTCGGTCAGCTTGGCCCGGCCCTCGGCGTCGATCAAGACGTTCTGCGGCTTGATGTCGCGGTGGACCATGTTGCGGTTGTGGGCGACGGTGAGGCCGCGGGCGATCTCGATCGCGTAGGCGAGCGCCTCCTGCGGGTCGAGTGCCCCGACCCGGTTGATCCGCTGCTTCAGCGTCTCCCCTTCGACGTACTCGAAGACGATGTAGGGATGGCCGCCGTCCTCGCCGGCGTCGATCACTGCGACGACGTTGGGGTGGGAGAGCTTCGCCACCGCCCGCGCCTCCTGGCGGAAGCGCTGCAACTGGTCCTCCTGCTCGGACATCTCCCGGTGCAGCACCTTGACCGCCACCTGTCGGTCGAGCGTGGTGTCGCGCGCCAGGTAAACGGTCGACATTCCGCCGCTCCCGAGCTTCGCCTCCAGCTTGTAGCGGCCGGAGAGCACGGTGCCGATCATCTGGGAGCTAGTGGGAGGGCGATTGCTCACTTACGCGCCAACGTTACGACGCATCGCCCGCTGAGGTGGCTTAGAGGATCCTGCGTGGTCCATCGGTTGCGCGGCCGATCCGTTTCGCAGCCGGATAGTGGTGCCGCAGCATCTCGAGCGCCGGCTCGGCGTCGCTCTCCGGCACGACCACGCAGAAGCCGCAGCCCATGTTGAAGACCTCGCGCATCTCCTCGTTGGAGACCCCGCCGTGCTTCTGGATCAGGTCGAAGACGGGCGGCACCGGCAGCGGGTCGTCGATCTCGTAGCCGACCTCGGCGGCAAGGCGGAGCAGGTTCTTGGTGCCGCCGGAGGTGATGTGGGCGAGACCGCGGACGTCGACCGCGGAGCGCAGCAGCTCGACGATCGGCTTGACGTAGATCTCGGTCGGCTCGAGCAGGACGTCGCCGAGCGGGCGGCCGAGGCGCTCGTCGTCGAGCGGGATCTCGGCCAGCGCCGAGCGCGCCAGGGTGTAGCCGTTGGAATGCAGGCCGGTCGAGGGGAGGCCGATGACGACGTCGCCGGGTTCAACCGCCGAGCCGTCGACGATCGCGTCGAGGGCGACCGTCCCGAAGCAGGCGCCGGAGACGTCGACGCCGCGGACCAGCTGCCCGAGCTGGGCGAGCTCGCCGCCGGGGATCTCGATCCCGGCCCGCTCGGCGCCCCGCGCCAGGCCGACGCCGATTTCTTCACAGACGGCCGGGTCGGCCTTCTCGATCGCGATGTAGTCGAGCATCGCCAGCGGCTCGGCGCCGACGCAGATCACGTCGTTGACGTTCATAGCCACGCAGTCGATCCCGACCGTGTCGTAGCGCCCGAGCTGCTCCGCCAGCACCAGCTTGGTGCCGACGCCGTCGGTCGAGAGCGCGATCCCGGTCCGTTCGTCGAGCTTGATCACGCTCGCGTAGTGCCCGGGCAGCGGCACCTGCGCCGAGGGCCGGCCGAGCTGGATCGCCCCCAGCGCCCGCACCAAACCGGCCACGGCCGAGTCCGCCGCCCCCTGGTCGACTCCGGCCTTCGCGTAGGCGTCGCTCACGCCGGCGATTCTTTCAGCCTGTCGGCGATATCGGAAGCCGGCTCAAAAATATGTCGTCTTCCCCGGCGCCTCTTGATCAGCAAGCCGGCACCCGCGAGCTGGCGAAGGTCGGACCGAGCGGTCTCATGGCTGACCCGATGACTTTTTGCGTGGCTGTCGAACGAATAGACCGCCTCCGGATTCCGGACAGCATCGGTGAGCAGGGCCAACTGGCGTCCGTTGAGATACGCCGTCCCCTGCAATAACTGCTCTACGTCTTTCACCTCAGCGGTCTTTCGCTGTAAGTAGAGGTGAAGCTCGTCGATCGCCTTCTCGATCACGTCGAGTTGATGGATTAGAAAATAGGTGGTGTCTCCCTCGTCGGTCTCGGTTTCCATGAAGGCGCGGGCGTACTGGGCTGGAGCGTTGCGAATGAACCTCGAGATCGGCAGGTACTCGGCGAGCCAATAGCCCCGGGTTCGCATCAGCCAGAAGAAGAGGATTCGAGCGGTCCGCCCGTTGCCATCCTCGAACGGATGGTCGTAAGCGAGCCAGAAATGCAAGAGAATCGCTCGGATGACGGGATGGATGAACCGCTCTCCGTCGTCGCTTTCGTTGGCGAAGTCGCAGAGCAGTTGCATCCGTTCGGGAAGCTGCTCGGCGGGAGGGGGCTTATGGATCGGCTCTCCGTCATCTCGATCGAAGACGGCAACCCTTTGCTCGTCAGGTCGCTGGAAGCGACCGGCGGCAGATGAATCGTCGAGGGTTCCCTCGGTGACGATTCGGTGCAGTTCGAGGATCGCGGAGGGCGTCAGGCTCTCACTCAACTCCTCGCGCATGAACTCGAGCGCCCTGTAATTGTTGGCGATCATCCGCTCGCTCCGGTCTCTGGGCTGGCGACCCGTTCGAAGCAGCTCCTTCGCCTGACGTCGGGAGGTGGTCGCTCCCTCGAGCTGGCTCGAACGGATGGCCTCCTCCATCAGTGAGTTGACGAGGAACCGCTGGCCTGCCCGTCGCTCAGAAGTAACGACCTCGTCCATTGCGACCTCACCGCTGCATCGCTGATCGATGTAATGGAGACGCCGCAGCATCGGATCGAGTAGCCCATAGGTAAACGGCTTACCGCCAGGGTCGGTGAGGGGGAGCGGTCGCAAATCCCCTTCCCGGCTTGCCTTGATTTTCAGCCACCACTGCTCCGAACTCAGACCGGCGGGCGGCTCGAGGCGGCGCAGCTTGTCCCAATGCAGGTACCTGTCGCTTGGTTGGACATCCCTGGGCGCCCGCACAGCGGTGAGGAATTCGCCGGGCTCCAGTTTTTCGAATAGCTCCTGAACCGTTGGTGCCTGCTCCAGGTACATCTCAACTCCAAATTAACTCCAAGTTTTTCCAAGATTTGGAGTTGTAGCAGATAATCCAAATTAACTCCAAGTTTTTCCAAGATTTGGAGTTCAGCCGTGCAGCTTGCGCAGCACTAGGGCTGCCAATCCAATCCGGTAGGCGGCGTAGGGCCAGAGGGCGCGGTCGCGCTCGACCAGCTTGATCAGGCGCTGCGAAGCGAGGGTCGAGGCGAAGGAGGCGGCGACGCCGACAGCAAGCGAGCGGCGCAGCTCCGGGGTGACACCGCGGCGGGCCAGGCGGGTGCCCTTCAGAGCCGTGGCGCCGACGATGATCGGCAGCGCGACCGTGCGCGAGAGCAGGTTCGCCTGGTCGCGGGAGAAGCGCCGCCAGCGGGCCGCGGCGAGGGTGACGCCGTTGCGCGATACCCCGGGGGCAAGCGCCGCCGCCTGGGCGACACCCAGGGCGACGCCGTCGACCGCGGTGGCGTCGCCGCGCCCCCGTCGCTGCGGTCGGCGGTCGGCGACGAGCATCGCCGCGGCACCGGCGAGGAGCCCGTAGGCGGTTGCCCGCGGGCCGCCGAGGTGCTTCTCGATCGGCCGCTCCAGGGTGTAGCCGACGATCGCCGCCGGCAGGAAAGAGAGGCCGAGGAGCAGCGCTCGTCGGCCGTCGAACTGGCGCAACTCTTCGGCGAGAAGCTGCCGCTGGCCGATCAGCAGCGCCGCTGCGGCGCCGGTGTGGAGTGCCACCTCGAAGCTCTTGCGCAGCTCGGGGTCGATCTCCTCCCAGTCCCACCCCGCCAGCCAGGGGACGAGGACGATGTGGGCGGAGCTGGAGACCGGCAGCAGCTCCGCCGGGCCCTGGACCAGGCCGAGCGCGACGGCGCGCACGGCCGGAAGGTTGCTCAAGCTTCGGTGGCGCCGGCGGGCTCGGAAGTGGCGGCGGGCTCGGCCTCGTCCGGGCCGCCACGGCGCCGTCGCCTGATCAGCAGGTAGATCGCCAGGGCGATCACCGCGACGACGACCAGGTAGTCGAGATAGTGGAGGTGGTCGCGCCACTCTTCCCAGTTCTCGCCGACGCTCTTGCCGACCAGCGCCAACGCCAGTACCCAGGGAATGCAGCCGGCCAGCGTGTAGGCGGTGAAGCGCCAGAACGGCATTTTCGCCACCCCGGCGGGCAGCGAGATGAAGGTGCGGACGATTGGCAGCATGCGCGAGAAGAAGACGGTCGCGTCGCCGTGGCGGGCGAACCAGTCATCGGCCCATTTCAGGTGCTTGGGGCTGATGTGGATCAGCTTGTTTCTTTCCAGCAGGTCGATGCGGCCGTAATAGCCGACGGCGTAGGCGATCCAGGAGCCGACCAGGTTGCCGAGCACCCCCGCGGCGACCACCCCGAAAAGGGTCAGGTCGCCAGCGGCGACGCTGGAGCCGGCGAAGAGCATGATCGCCTCGCTCGGGACCGGAAGACAGGCGGACTCGAGCGTCATCAGCAGGAAAACGGCCGGCAAGCCGGTGCTGCTGATGAAGTCGGTTCCCCAGTTGACGATCGGGTCGAGGAAGAAATCGGTGACGCTGGCAAAGAGCAGGGGCGGCATCGGTGAAGCGGGGATTGTAGGGAGAGCGCTAAGGAGCAACTAAACTCGGGTGCTCATGCGCCGGTTGAACCACCCCGTCTATCGCAACCGGGTCCTACAGGTAGCGGCCGACGCCGTGCTCGTCGCGCTGGCCTATTTCCTCGCCTTCCAGCTGCGCTTCCTCGACCAGCCGCATGGCTGGCCGCACCGCTACGAGGTGCTCTTCGCGCAGTCGGTCGGGTTCGTCGTCGCCGGCAAGCTGATCGTCTTCGCCGCCTTCGGGCTCTACCAGAAGTGGTGGCGCTACGTGAGCGGCCGGGATTTCATGCTGATCCTCCGCGCCGTCGCCGTCGCCAGCGCCCTGTTGGTCGTCGTCTTCGCCGTCGCCAAGCCGTTTGCACACACGCTGCCGCGCTCGGTCGAGGTGATCGACTTCATCCTCACCCTGATCCTGATCGCCGGCGCCCGCCTCGCGGTGCGGCTGATCGTCGAACGCCCGAGCCGCGGTTCCCGGCTGCCCAAGCACGAGGTCCTCGTCGTCGGTGCCGGCTCCGGGGGGCAGATGGTCGTCCGCGAGCTGCAGCTCAACCCCAAGCTCGGTGCCACCGCGATCGGGTTCGTCGACGACGACGCGCGCAAGCGGGGGATGCGGATGCTTGGCCTCAAGGTGCTCGGCTCGACCAAGCAGATCGACAAGATCCTCGACGAGACCAAACCCGACGAGGTGGTGATCGCGATCCCCTCGGCGCCGGGGACGCTGCGCGGCCGGATCGTCGCCGCCTGCCGCGAGCGCGAGATCGCGGTGCGAACTCTGCCGACCGTCTTCGAGCTCCTCCGCGGCGGCGTCCAGCTGAACAAACAGCTGCGCGAGGTGCGGGTCGAGGACGTGCTCGGCCGTGAGCCGATCGTCCGCGAGATCGACCGGGTCGGCGCCTACCTGGCCGACCGCATCGTCCTCATCACCGGCGCCGGCGGCTCGATCGGCTCCGAGCTCTGCCGCCAGATCGCCCAGGTCAAACCGCGCCTGCTGGTGATGCTCGACCACGCCGAGGACAACCTCTTCCAGATCGACCGCGAGATGGTCGAGGAGCGCCACTTCGCCAGCTGCGAGTCGGTGCTGGCCGACTGCAAGGAGCCGCATCGGATGCTCGAGGTGATGCAGCGCTTCAAACCCGATGTCGTCTTCCACGCCGCCGCCTACAAGCACGTGCCGCTGATGGAGGCCAACCCGCTGGAGGCCGTCCGCAACAACTCGATCGCGACTCGGGTCACCGCCGAGACCGCCGCCGCCTCCAAAGTCGAGCGCTTCGTCCTGATCTCGACCGACAAGGCGGTCAATCCCCAGACCGTGATGGGCGCTTCGAAGGCGATGGCCGAGTGGATCGTCCAGTCCGCAGGGGAGAAATATCCGGAGACGCGCTTCGCCTCGGTCCGCTTCGGCAACGTCCTCGCCTCCTCCGGCAGCGTCGTGCCGATCTTCCGCAGCCAGATCGAGCGGGGCGGACCGGTGACCGTCACCCATCCGGAGATGACCCGCTACTTCATGACGATCCCGGAGGCGGTCCAGCTGGTGATCCGCGCCGGGGACATCGGCGCCGGCAAGGGCGAGGTCTTCGTTCTCGACATGGGCGAGCCGGTGAAAATCGTCGACCTCGCCCACAACATGATCCGGCTGGCGGGATACGAGCCGGAGACCGACATCGCGGTCGAGTTCACCCAGCCGCGCCCCGGCGAGAAGTTGCACGAGGTGCTCTTTTCCGCGGGCGAGGAGGGGCAGCCGACGGCGGCGCGGCGGATCAACCGCGCGGTTCGAAAGAAGGCGATCGACCAGGAGTGGGTGGAGTCGACCCTGAACTCGCTGGAACACCTCGTTCTGGCCGGCGACGAGGCTAATTTGGCCGAGCGGGTCGTGGAGTTGATCGCCTCACCGGGTGGCGACGCCGCGACGGTCGTCTCCAACGAATAGCCTCTCGCAGCCACTTTGGTCCACGCGATCGAACAAATCGGCGCCTTCGCCGGCTTGGCCGCGTTCCTCGGCCTCGCCGTGCTGGCGCTCCTCTCCTTCACCCACGGTCGGGACATTCGCCGCCTGCGCGAGTGGGCCGGGTCGGCCCCTGAGCGCGATTCCGAGCGCAAGGAGCAGACTTCGACGATCGCCGCCCAGCGGGCCGAGGAGCTGCGGGCGCTGGAGGAGTCCCGGACGGCGGAACAGGACGCAGTCTCCAGCCGCGAGGAGCGCCGGCGCCGGCGTGAGGAAGGGCTGCCGGTGGGGAGCCGCGGGGAGCGGCTGCGCGAGCGCTTCTCGGGCCTGGGGGAGACGGCCTCGCGGCCGAGCTCGTTGATCGCGCTCTTCGTCGTCGTTCTCGCCATCGCCGGCGGCGTTGCCTACCTCCTGGTCAGCGGCGGCCATGAGGGCTCGGGCGGCGGCAACAACGCCAAGCAGGCGGCAGCGAAGACCAAGCCGGCCGAAATCGAAGTCAGCGTGCTGAACGGCACCTCGGTTCCCGGCCTCGCCGCAACCTACGGCGACAAAGTCGAGGGCAAGGGCTTCGACCTCGGCGCCGTGACTAACAGCAGCGCGAGCTTCGCCGAAAGCGTGGTCATGTTCAAACGCGGCCACAAGATGGAAGCGCGCAAGGTGGCGAAGCAGCTGGGCATCTCCAAGCTGCAGCTAATGAGTGGGGAAATCGAATCCGTCTCGGCCGGATCCGACGTCGCAGTGATCGTCGGCGAGGACAATGCCGAAGCGGTGGAATGATCGCCCGGGGTTCCTCTCCCCAAGCGCGATCGTCTTCGCCCTCCTCGTCTTCGCCACGGTAGCCGCCTTCGCTTACTCCCAGCGGGTCAAGCGCGACCCGCTGGTCCTCGACCGGGTCACCTTCGTCGGGGCTCCGCGCGCGAAGGGGACGAAAGCGGTCCACAGCTTCACTCCCAACGGGGACTGCCGCAACGACAAGATCCGGATTCGCTTCCGCACGACCGTCAGCGACGACGGCACCGTGCAGGTGATCAAGCCCGGTGGGCGCGTGGTCATCACTCTCGGCCGCGACCGGTTCCTCAAGCGCTACACCTTCCACACCTACTACTGGGATGGCCGCCAGCGCGGCGGTGGCACCGCCAAGCCCGGCCGCTACAAGTTGCGGGTGAGGCTCGGCAGCGACCGGGTCCTGGTGACGCCCGGCGTGATCAGCCTGCACCCGGCGCCAGCGGAGGGCAAGTCGCATTGCGCCAGTCCGGGCGGCAGCGGCGGGGTGGCTCCGAAGGGGCAGTCGTGAGCGACGTCCTCGCCGGCACCGGTCTCGTCCTCGCCGCCCTGGCGAGCGGCGCCGCGATCCTGCTGCCGCCGGGGCGGCTGCGGGCGGTGCTGATGGTCGCGGCGATGATCCTCTTCCCGGTTCTGATCGCCGGCGACCAGTGGCACACCGCGCAGATCGTCGACCTGCGCCACGACGAGGGTCGGATCGTCGCCCTGCTGGCGCTGGCGGCCGCGGCGATCGGCTCCCTCGCCTACGTCTTCCGCCGCTGGCCGATCGTGATGCCGCTGGCGATCGTCTTCGCGATCCCCTTCCGGGTGCCGCTCGAGGCTGGCGGCGACACCGCGAACCTGCTGGTGCCGCTGTACCTGGTGATCGCCGCCGCGGTGGTGGCGACGCTGCTGCGCGACTGGCGCGAGCCGCCGCCCGGTCATCCGCCGCGGGCGCTGGCCTGGCTGCTCGCCGCCGCGGTCGTCCTCTACGCGCTGCAGGCGCTCTACTCGGAGGACTTCTCCAAGGGACTGCAGAACGTCTGCTTCTTCTTCGTCCCCTTCACGGTCGCCTACCGGTTGCTGCGGGAGGTCGAGTGGGACCGGCGCCTGTTGCGCTGGGTCCTGATCGTGGTCGGCCTCGAGGCAAGCGCCTTCGTCCTCGTCGGAGCCGTCGAGCTCGGCACCCGCAGCCTCTTCTGGAACGACCAGATCATCCGCTCGAACGAATTCCACACCTACTTCCGCGTCAACTCGGTCTTCTGGGACCCCAACGTCTACGGCCGCTACCTGGCATTGGTGACGACGATCGCCACCGCGGCGATGCTCTGGGCGCGAACGCGCAACGCCTTCTGGCTCCTCACCGGCCTGATCGCCGTCCTCTGGATCGGCCTGGTTCCGACCTACTCGCAATCGAGCTTCCTCGCGCTGCTGGCCGGCCTGGCGGTTCTGGCCGCGATCCGCTGGAGCTGGCGCTGGACCCTTGCGGCCGTTGCCGTCGGCCTGGTCGGCGCGGTCCTCGTCGTCCTCCTGGTCGGCGGCTCGGGCAAGATCACCAGCGATCGATTGAACGTCGACCTCAGCGGCCGGGGCAGTCTCGTCTCCGGCGGCGCCGACCTCTTCGCCGAACGCCCCGTGTGGGGCTACGGCTCGGGCTCCTTCCAAGCCGCCTACCGAGACCACCGCGAGAACAAGGACGCCCCGGTTACCCTCAGCCACACCGAGCCGGTGACGGTTGCGGCGGAGCAAGGCCTCGCTGGCCTCCTCCTCTACCTCGCCCTGATCGTGGTTGCACTTGGAACCTTAAGCCGTGGCCTCTTCTCCGCTCCGGTGGTCGCACGGGCGGCAGTCCTAGCCGCGTTCGTGGCGCTGCTGGTGCACACGCTGGCCTACGCCGGCTTCTTCGAGGACCCGTTCACCTGGGTGCTGCTGGCGGTCGGGGCGTCCTTGGCGCATGCAGCCGCCGGCGATGACCCGGTAATCCGCAAGCCCGCGTAGGGTCAGCGCATGTCGGGATACCTGCGACGCCTGGCTACGACTGGTGCGGCCTACACGGCGGCCAGCATCCTCAGCAAGGTCATCGCGGTCGCGCTGCTGCCGCTCTACACGCGGTACCTGACCAAGGAGGACTACGGGGCTGCGGAGATCCTGTTCGCGGCCGTGGTCGCCGCCAGCATCATCGTCCGGCTCGGGTTGATCGAGGCGATCCTGCGCTTCTACTACCTAGACGACGAGGATCCGGCACGGGTCGTGTCCGGGACCTTCGCCGGGCTGTTCTGGCTCTCGACGCTTGGAGCTCTTATCGCCCTGCCGTTTGCGGGGCCACTCTCCGAACTGCTGCTCCCAAACCCAGAGAAGCTTGGCGGGTCCGCGCCGGAACTCGTCCGGATCGCGATCGGCGGGCTCTGGGTGCTGACGATGTGGGAGTTCATGCTGACCCTGTTCCGGCTCGAGGAGCGCGCCCGGGCCTTCTTCATGACGACGATCCTCAACGTCGTCGCGGCGATCGGGCTGACCGTCGTCCTCGTCGTCGGCTTTGAAGAGGGCGCACGCGGATTGCTAATCGGCAGCTACGCGAGCGGCGGCGTCTTCGCGATCGCGCTGATTGCCCTGCAGTGGCGCCGCCTCTCCCTCCGCTTCGACCCGGCACTGCTGCGCCGGCTCTTCCGCTTCGGCCTGCCGACGATGCCGGCCGAGGTCTCGCTCTACGCGCTCAACTTCGTCGACCGGCTGATCATCGTCCGCTCGCTCGGCCTCGCCGAGGCGGGGCTCTACTCGCTGGGGGTGAAGTTCGCGCAGGCGGTCAACGTCCTCGTCCGCGGCTTCCAGCTCGCCTGGCCGCCCCTCGCCTACTCGATCCGCGACGACGGCGAGGCGCGTCGCGTCTACGCCACCGTCGTCACCCTCTTCGTCGCCGGCTGCTCCTTCGTCGTCGCCGGCATGTGGCTGTTCTCGCGCTGGATCGTCCGCGCCCTGGCAGCGCCGGAATTCTTCGACTCCTACGAAGTGATCGGCCTGATCACGGCCGCGGTCACCCTCTACGCCCTCTACCTGGTGCTGGTCGTGATCCTCGGCCGCACCGGCCGCACCGAGTTCAACCTCCCAGCCGCGCTCGGCGCCCTCGTCGTCAACGTCGTCCTTAACCTCGTCCTCGTGCCGCCGCTGGGGATCGTCGGCGCCGCCCTCGCCCTGGTCGCCTCCTACCTGGTGGTGCTCGGCCTGATGTACGTCTTCACCCAGCGCATCTTCCCGGTCCCCTACGAGTGGGGCCGGCTGCTGCGGGTGGTGCTGACGGTGGCGGCGATCGTCGGCCTGGCCGAACTGCTGGTGCCGACCGAGGGGACCGGCGGCTTCCTGCTCCGCGTCGCTCTCCTCGCCGCCTACCCGCTCGCGCTCTGGGCGACCGGCTTCTTCACCGCCGAAGAGCGCCGCTGGCTCTCCTACTTGCGCCAACCACGCGCTCTGTTCGCCTCGCTCCGGGCCGAGCCAGCGGTCGACGGCCGCATCCCCGAGGTCTACGAGGTGGAGAGATTCGACGAGGATTTGAGGCCCTGAGCACGGTCGCGCAGCGATTCGCCGCGATTCGGGAACAGCGCCTGGCGGGCGTGGGCCCACATGATCCGCGGGGACCGGCCCGGGTGAACCGTCGCGGCGAGGGCCCGCAGCGCGTATGACCAGGCGGTGAGGGCGCGCACCGCCAGTGCCGCCACCTGCCCATGGTGCTTTCGCATGAAGAGGTCGCGGTTGCGGTGGAATTCGACGATCCGCGGCAGTCCCTTGGCAAGATCGGTCGAGAGCTGGTCGTGATGGACCGCCTCGGCGTCCGGAACGTAGAGCGAATGCCAGCCCGCCTCCGCCAGCCGCTTGGCGAAGTCGCACTCGTCGTAGTAGACGAAGAAGGCGGGGTCCATGTAGCCGACCGCAGCGGCTGCTTCGCGACGGACCACCAGCGCGCTCGACTGCGCCCAGTCGACCCGTCGCCTCCCCGCGCCCTTGCTCTGCACGGTCAGCCAGCGGTGGAGGAAGAGGGCGCCGATCGCCGCCGTCCCCACCCCCGGGAAGCGCCAGGCGGAGGGGACGGGATTGCCGGCGGAGTCGAGCAGCTCCGGCGTCGCCGCGGCAGCCTTCGGGTCTGCGTCGAGCGCCGCGAGCAGCGCCGCCGTTGCGCCCGACCGCAGCTCGGAGTCCTCGTTCAGCAGCAGGCAGTACTTTCCCTTCGCCTCGCGCATCAGGGTCGAGTCGTTCTCGGCCTTTCCCGTCCGCTTCTCCAGGGCGATCAGGCGAACCTCGCCGCCAAGCTTCCGCACCGCCGCAGCCGAGCCGTCGTCGGAGGCGTTGTCGAGGACGAGGATCTCGCGCTCCACCCCAGCCGGGTGGGTGCGCACGATCGCCGCCAGGCAGGCGAGCAGGTACTCGCGGCCGTTGGTGTTCACGACGCAGTAGGAGAGCGTGGGCGGCACCGGGGTCACGATAATCGGCACCTGTTTCATGTTGCAGCAACACGAATCACCGGGTTGCGGCACTGCACCGTCCCAACGAGCGCCCCATATGAAGATCCAACTCGTCGATCCCTCGGCATTTACGCCGCCCTATGACCGCGCGCTCGCGGCGGCGCTGGCGCGCGCCGGCGCCGAGGTCGAGCTGCTGACCAGCCGCTTCCTCCACGGAGCGGTCCCGGCGGCCGAGGGCTACCGAGTCGATGAGCGCTTCTACCGGCGCTCGGCCCGGCGGGGCCTCGACGCCCCCGCCCGCCTCCCCTTCAAGGCCGCCGAGCACCTCCCCGACATGCTGCGCCTGCGCCGCGGGCTTAACGCCGACGTCGTCCACTACCAGTGGCTGACGATTCCTTCGCTCGACGTTCACCTGCTGCCGCCGCGCCGGCCGCGGGTGATGACCGCCCACTACATCCTGCCGCCGCGGGCGAGCAGCCGCCAGGTCCGTTCCGCCCGCCGCGTCTTCGGCGCGATGGACGCTGTCGTCGCCCACTCTGAGCACAGCGCCGCCCGGCTGCGGGACGAGGTCGGGCTCGACCCGGCCAAGGTTCGCGTCGTCCCCCACGGCGCCTTCGACTACCTGACGCGACTGCCGGAGGAGAAGCCGCTGCCGCCGGAGCTGGAGGGCGCCAACGGTCCCGTGATCCTCTCCTTCGGCCTGCTCCGTCCCTACAAGGGGCTCGAGAACCTGCTCGAGGCGTTCGGCCCGCTCGCCGCGAGCAACGCCGACGCCGAGCTCTGGATCGTCGGCAACCCGCGGATGGACGTCGAGCCGCTGCGCCGCGAGGCGAGCGAGGCCGGCGGGCGCGTTCGCTTCGTCACCCGCTTCGTCGACGATGCTGAGATCCCGGCGATCTTCCGCCGCGCCGACCTCGTCGTCCTCCCCTACCTCGACGCCGAGCACTCCGGCGTCCTCTACACCGGCCTCGCCTTCGGCAAGCCCCTGGTCCTCAGCGCCGTCGGCGGCTTCCCCGAGGTGGCCGAGACTGGCGCAGCGCAGCTTGTGCCGCCGGGCGAGACCGGCGCCCTCGCCGCGACGCTCGCGGAGCTGGTCGGTGACGAAACCGCTCGAGCCAAACTGGGGGCTGCCGCGATCGCCGCTGCCGCCGGCCCCTACTCCTGGGACGAGGCCGCCCGCCGCACCATCAACCTCTACCGCGAGTTGATCGAGGCGCGCTCGTGACCACCATCGCCGCGATCTTCTTCTGGCTCAGCGCCGGCCTGCTCGTATACACCCACCTCGGCTACCCCCTGGTGCTGTGGGCGCTGACGCGAAATCGAATCCCCAGCGGCAAAAGGGATTCGAACCCTCGACCTTCTGCATGGCAAGCAGACGATCTTCCAACTGTGTCCCTGATAGTTCCCGCCTACGACGAGGAGGAGGTGATTGCCGCCAAGGTCGCCGACGCGCTGGGGCTCGACTACCCACGCGAGCGCCTGCAGATCGTCGTCGCCTCCGACGGGTCGTCCGACGCGACGGCAGAGCGCGCCCGCGCCGCCGGTGCCGACCTCGTCCTCGAGCTGCCGCCGGGCGGCAAGATCGCCGCGCTCAACGCCGGCGCCGAGCGGGCAACGGGAGAGATCCTTGCCTTCTCCGACGCCAACAGCAGCTGGGCGCCCGACGCGCTGCGCCGGCTCGTCGTCCCCTTCGCCGATCCGCAGGTCGGCTACGTCTGCGGCCAGGTCCGCTTCCGAGCTGCTGGCGGCGACAACCTCGAGGGCGCCTACTGGCGCTACGAGATGCGGGTGCGCGAGATGGAGTCGGCCCTCGGCGGTGTCACCGCCGGCAACGGTGCGATCTACGCCGTGCGCCGGGAGGCCTACATTCCCCTCGACCCCTCTGGCAGCCACGACCTCAGCTTCCCCTTCGCCTTCGCCAAGCGTGGTCTCCGCTCGCTTTATGCTCCCGCCGCCCGCGCCGAGGAGAAGATGGTCCCGACTATGGAGGGGGAGTTCGCCCGCAAACGGCGGATGATGGTCGGCCTCTGGGACATCGTCGTCGGCGAGGGGATGCTCTCGCCCCGCGGCTACCCGCCACTGTTCGCCTTCGAGATCGCCTCCCACCGCTTGCTCCGCTACCTCAGCCCGCTGCTGCACGTCGTCGCGCTCCTCGCCAACGCCCTCCTGCTCGGCGATGGCTGGTTTTACGCCCTCACCTTCGTCCTCCAGCTCGGCCTGATCGTCGCCGCGCTTCTGGGCCGCATCCTCCCGATCGCTCCGTTCCGCATCGCCCGCTACTACGCGATGACCACCACCTCGATCGCCGCCGGCCTCTGGGATCGCTGGCGCCACGGGGCAAGTGGTCGCTGGGAGAAGGCGGAGGGAACCCGCTGATGCCCCGCGCCTTCGACCTCCTCCTCGCCGCCCTCGCCCTGGCGATCCTCTCGCCGGTCCTGCTCGTCACTGCGATAGTGATCAAGCTCACCAGCCGCGGGCCGGTGATCTACCGCCAGCGCCGCGTCGGGCTCGGCGGGCAAGAGTTCGAGATGTGGAAGCTGCGGACGATGGTCCAGGGCTCCGACCCGGTCGGTGTCGGCAAGGTCGTCTACCGCGACGACCCGCGCGTCACCGGGCCCGGCCGGCTCCTGCGCCGCACCTCGCTCGACGAGATCCCCAACCTCGTCAACGTGCTGCGCGGTGAGATGGCGATCGTCGGCCCCCGTCCGACGATCAAGGCCCAGGTCGACGACTACACCCCGCACCAGAGACGCCGCCACGAGGTGCTGCCGGGAATCACCGGCTGGGCGCAGGTCCAGGGCCGCGCCGGCATCCCCTGGGAGGAGCGGATCGAGCTCGACGTCTGGTACGTCGACCACCGCAGTCTTCCCCTGGACATCCGCATCCTCGCCAAAACCCTGTGGTTAGTCCTCACCGCCCAAGGCCTAGCCCCCGACTGAGCGCCGACGGGCCGATTTCGCTCCATATAGGAACGTTTTCGGCCCATCGACCGCCCGATAGGGTTTCGCTGTGACGACGGACCGCCCTGAAGTCAGCCTGCGCAGGTTCGAGCCAGGCGACGCGCCGGCCGTCCACCGCTGGTTCAACAATCCTGAGGCGATCCAGTCGTTGATGGAGCAGCGCGACGAGTTCACGCTCGCGCAGGCCGAAGCCTGGGCTCGCCGAGCGATGGACGACTCCGGCGAGGACCGCAAGTTCGCAATCGTGGTCGAGGGCTACGAGGAGCCAGTCGGCTTCACCGCCCTCTACGGCCTCTTCCGCCAGACCGCACCCGAGCTCGGGGCCCTGATCGGCGACGACGTCCGCGGCAAGGGCGTCGGCCGCCGCGCCGAGGCGCTGACCCTCGCCAAAGCCTTCGACGAGTACGGCGCCCACCGCGTGTACGGCCGTATCCCCGCCCGCAACGAGGTGGCGAAGAAGACGGTTGCCGGCCTCGGCTGGAAGCACGAGGGGACGATGCGAGCGCATCTCGCCCGCCGCGGCGCTCCGCCCGACGACTGCGAGGTGTGGGGAGTGCTGCCGGACGAGTTCCGCGCCGCCGCCGCGGACCTCCTGAAGTGAACGCCCCTCTCGCCAGAGCGACGTTGATCGAGGACGCCGGCGAGGCCGCGACCGACGACCAGTTTTTCCGCTCGCGCCAGTTCCTCGCAGCCGAGGGCGCCACCCACACCCTCCAAATCGAGAGCGAGGACCGGATCCTGGCCGCCCCTCTAATCGTGCGCGCGATCCCGGGCACGGACGCACACGACGCAACTTCGCCGTACGGCTATCCGGGATTGGTTGAAAGGGGTCGGGGGGGTGTCCTCCAGAG
>JAWVFA010000037.1:0-62060 GCA_033856415.1 Solirubrobacterales bacterium
CGAGCCGGCCAGCTCGCCGGCTGGCTCGATCGCTACAACTACCGCAGAAAGCACGGCTCCCTCGGCCATCGCCCGCCTGCGGCTCGCCTCAACGAACTGCAGGGGAACAACCTGCTTGGGAACTACAACTAGCTAGCGACACACTGGGCCAGGTCGAGCGATGCATGGGCGTCGGCCTGTCGGGCCCATCTGCGCGACCAGGGCGATCATCGCCCTGGTCGTCGCGGTCGCTTGTCTGGGAAGCGTCGCCTACGCCGCAACGCGACCCGACGTCGCGGATCGAAAGGCGGGCGACAGCCGCCCCGGCCGTCCGCGAGGGGAGCGACCGCCCCGGCCCCGCTTCATCGAAGTCCCCGCCAGCGCCGGGGTCCTAACCGACGTCCAGATCCGCTTCCACGTCGCGCCGCCAGCGCAACAGCCCGCCGACAGCGGACCGGGGCCGGCGCCCGCACCGGCGACCGGCTGGCGCCGCTTTCAGTGCCGGTTCGAGAGCGGCGACTGGGAGGGCTGCTCGTCTCCAAGGCGCTTCGCCGGGCTCGAGCCTGGCGATCACGCTTTCGCCGTCCGCGCCCTGAACCGCCGCGGTCTGCCGGGGCCAGCGGCCCACTACAGCTGGGCGCAGCTCGAGCCAAAGGCGTTCACGATCGATCCCGTCACCGATTCGCTTGCGGAGCTGC
The DNA here is from genome assembly GCA_033856415.1 of Solirubrobacterales bacterium. Classification (GTDB taxonomy): domain Bacteria; phylum Actinomycetota; class Thermoleophilia; order Solirubrobacterales; family 70-9; genus VAYN01. The sequence goes on from JAWVFA010000037.1 coordinate 678, forward strand.
TGCCCGGCGACCCCGCCCAGCAACTGCCCCTGCGGATCGACAACCCGAACCCGGCGCCGATCGAAGTCACCGCGCTTTCGGTCTCGGTCACGCCGGACCCAGCGGGCTGCCCCGCCGATCCCAACTTCGCCGTCATGCCCGCCAGCGTGAGCGTCGCGGCCCCGCTCGTTGTCCCCGCCGGCGGGACCGTCAGCCTGCCGAATGCGACGGCGAGCGCGCCGACGCTGGCGCTGCGCGAACTGTCGAGCGACCAGAACGCCTGCCAGGGCGCGACCGTGCACCTCGTCTTCAGCGGTGTGGCCCGCGGATGAAGCGGCTGGCGACGAAGCGCGTCCGCCTCAGTGGCGTCGCCGGCGTCCTCCTCGGCGCCTTTGCGATCGCCCTGGCTGGCAGCGCGATCGCCTACTTCTCCGGCAACGGCACCGGCAACGCCGCCGCGGCCATCTCGAAACTGACGGCGCCGACGATCACCACCGCGACTCCCGCCGCCGGCGGCGCAGTGACTCTCACCTGGAGCGCGGTGACGCCTCCAGGCGAAGGAACCGTGACCTACTACGTGACCCGCGACGGCGGCAAACCGGGTGGCACCTGCCCTGGCCAGACGGCTCCGGCCGCGGTCACGACCTGCGTCGACGGAGCGGTGCCGATCGGCGAACACACCTACGAAGTGACCGCCCTGTGGCGCTCGTGGGAAGCGAAGAGCTCCGGCAAAACGGCGAAAATCACGGTCGGCGCAGTGACCACCTTCATCATCTCGGCGAGCGCGACCAGCATCGCCGCCGGCGGCGTGAGCAACCTGACGATCACCGCCAAGGACGAAAAAGGCAACACGGTCACCACCTACACCGGCTCCCACTCCCTCGTCTTCTCCGGTGCCAACGCCGCGGCCAGCGGGACCAAACCGACCGTCGCTAACAGCTCCGGGACTGCGACCAACTTCGGCACCGCGACCGCGATCACCTTCACCAACGGCGTCGCCACCGTCTCCTCGTCGAAAAACGGGGTTGTCAGGCTCTACCAGGCGGAGACCGCCAACATCGTCGCGACCGAGGGATCGGTCACGACCCCGAGCCCGGCGGCAATCACGGTCACCGCCACCACCGCCTCGAAATTCTCCCTCGCGGCGGCCTCGGCGACGCCGACCGCCGGCGCCCTCGACGAGCTGACGACGACCGCCCAGGACACCTACGGCAACACCGCCACCTCCTACACCGGACTCCACAGCCTCGTCTTCTCCGGCGCCGTCGCCAGCCCCAGCGGCACCAACCCGACGGTGAGCGACTCGACCGGCGCCGACGTCGTCTTCGGCGGCGCGACCACGCTCGACTTCGCCGCCGGCGTCGCCAAAGCGAGTGAAGCCGACGGCGGCGGGATGAAGCTCTACAAGAGCGGCTCGACCAGCGTCAAAGCAACCGAGGGAGCGCTCACCACCCCAACCGCGGTGACGGTCACCGTCGTCGGGAGCACGGCGACCAAGCTCGTCCTCTCGTCTTCGACCGCGACGCCCGTGGCGGCGACTGGGTTCAACCTGACGACCACCGCGCAGGACACCTACGGGAACATGGCGACCCTCTACACGGGCTCGAAGAACATCACCTTCTCGGGCGCCATGGCCAGCCCCAGCGGCGCCCTGCCGACGGTCGTCAACGCCGCCGGCACCGTGGTCAACTTCGGCACCGCGGCGACGCTCACCTTCACCAACGGCGTCGCCACCCCCGCCTCCTCGAAAAACGGGTTCACGAAACTGAACAACGTGGAGACGGCCAACGTCACCGCCAGCGACGGCACGATCTCGACCGCGACCGCGCTCCCCCTCACCGTCTCTACCGGCGCCGCCGCCCGGGTCGCCCTGCTCGAAGTCAAAGTCAGCGCCGGGACGATCGGCTCCCCCTGCCTCTTCACCTGCCCGATCACCTCGCTCGGCAACTCGGGGACCGTCAAAGCCAAGGCCGCGATCGCCGACAGCGTCGGCAACATCGTCTCCAACCTCGCCGCCAAAACCGTCACCGTCACCGCCACGGCGGGCAGCACCGTCACCGGCTCGCCGCTGACCACGGCCGCGACCGGCCCAGCGGTCTCGGCGACCGAATTCACCTACACCGCGCCGGCCACCGGCAGCTTCACCCACACGATCACCGCCGCCTCGACCGGCTACACCAGCGCCACCGCGACGGTCAGCAAATAGTCGCGGAAATCTGCTCCACTACCCGGGATGGGCCAAGCGGAGCTGCTGATTCTCGGGCTGCTGGTGGCCGTGGGCGGCCTCAGCGCGCTCGCCCGCCTGCTCCGGGTTCCGTACCCGATCGTCCTCGTCGTCGCCGGTGCCATCGTCGGCTTTTTCCCGGGCCTGCCCGAGGTCAAGCTCGATCCCGAAGTGGTGCTCGTCATCTTCCTGCCGCCACTGCTCTACGGCTCGGCGATCTTCGCCAACTTCAACGACCTGAAAACGAACCTGCGCGGCCTCACGCTCAGCACGGTCGGGCTGGTGCTGGTGACGATGTGCGGGGTCGCCTGGGCCGCGCACGAACTGGTCGACGGCATGTCGTGGGAGGCGGCCTTCGTGCTCGGCGCGATCGTCTCCCCCACCGATCCGCTGGCGGCGGCGACGGTGATGCGGCGGCTCGACGCGCCGCGGCGGCTGGTCAGCGGCATCGAGGGCGAGGGACTGTTCAACGACGCCACCGCGCTGGTCGCCTACAAGGTGGCGGTCACCGCTGTCGTCGCCGGCAGCTTCTCGCTCGCCGACGCGGGCCTTGAATTCGTCCTCGGCGCCGCCGCGGGCGTCGCGATCGGGCTCGCCGCGGGGGCGATCCTCGCCGAAATCCGCCGCCGCGTCGCCGACACCGACGTCAACGTCACGCTCTCCCTGCTGAGCGGCTACGCCGCCTACATTCCCGCCGATGCGATCGGCGCCTCGGGGATCCTCGCCACCGTCACCGCAGGCATCTACATGGGCATCCGCGCGCCGGCGATCCTGCCGACTCGGCCGCGACTGCAGGGCTACTTCGTCTGGGAAATCCTCGACTTCATCGTCAACACGATCCTCTTCGTCCTCGTCGGGCTGCAGTTGCGGACGATCGTCGACGGCCTCGACGGCTACTCGGCCTCGACCCTGATCGGCTACGGCCTCGCGATCAGCGGCATGGTCGTCGGCGTCCGCCTCGTCTGGTTCTTCACCATGCCCTACCTGATCCGGGCGATAGACCGGCGCCCTTCGCAGGTGCCGCGGCGGCTCACCTCCGGCTCCCGGCTGATCCTGGTCTGGAGCGGGATGCGCGGCGCCCTCTCCCTGGCGATCGCGCTGGCGCTGCCTTTTACCACCGACGCCGGCGACGCCTTCCCGCAGCGGGATCTGATCATCTTCCTCACCTTCGCGGTGATCTTCTTCACCCTGGTCGTGCAAGGACTGACGCTGCCGCTGCTGCTGCGGCGCCTGAAGATCACCGACGGCGGCGAGTCAGCCGAAGAGGAGGTGCGGGGGCGGATCGTCGCCAGCAAGGCTGCGCTGGCGCAAATCGACGCCCTGGGCGCCGAGGAGTGGACCCGCGACGAGACGCTTGACCGGATGCGCCGGCTCTACGAGTACCGCATGCGCCGCTTCGCGGCACGGGCCGGCAAGATCGAGGACGACGGCTACGAGGATCGCTCCCTCGCCTACCAGCAGGTCGTGCAGATAGTGCTGGAAGCCCAGCGCGAAGCGCTGCTGAAGATGCGGAGCGCAGGCGAGCTCTCGAACGAGTCGATGATCCGCATCCTCCGCGAGCTCGATCTCGAGGAGGCAAGGCTGGAGATCTGACCCTGCCCCGCCCCTACTTGAAGCGGAAGCTGGTCAGGTCCTGGTTGAAGGTCGGGTTGTAGATGACCTCGTCGAGGTCGATCGCCGAGGAGACGAAGGTCGGGACCGTGCCGGTGCCGTAGGGGGCCCAGGGCGCCTGTTCCATGAATTCGCGGTCGAGATCGGCGTATTCGGATTCGACTTTGGCGTCGAGAGGCTGTTCGGCGAGGCTTGCGATCTTCGCGCTGAGGTCCGGGTCGGCGATCCGCGAGAGGTTCGAGGTGTTCGTCGGAAAAATGCTTTCTTCAGCGAGCAGCGGCTGGAAGAAGTCGTTGGGGTGCGGGTAGTCCTGGAACCAGCTTGCCCAACCGGTGTCGAGGTTGGGGGTCGAGGCGTTGCCGATGATCGAGAAGTAGTTGTCGGCGTTCATCACCTGCAGCTTGACGTCGAAGCCGATGTCTTCAAGCACCGCCGCGTAGTAGGTGCCGGCTTCTTCCTGGGTGGTTTCGTTGTCGGTCCAGACCGTGATCTGGCGATCGGCCGGGTCGGCTTCGTCGATCATCCGCTTGGCTTTTTCCAGGTCGTATGGGTAGAGCTCGTAGCGCTCGTACCCGGGCATTCCCGGCGGCAGGATCTGTTGGGTGCCGACCAGCTGACCGGCGTAGATCCGTTCCAGCGCCCGCGGGTCGACGGCGTAGTTGACGGCCTGGCGCACCTTGACGTCGTCGAACGGCGGCTCGGTCACGTTCATCCAGAAGAAGTAGGTGCTCTCGGTCTCCTCCTCGCGGAACTGGGCGCCCTCGTACTTTTCCTTCACCGCGGCGTACTGGTCCGGCGGCGGCGGGTTCTCCATCCAGTCGTAGGTGCCGGCTTCGATGTCGTTCACCTGGATGGCCGGGTTGCGCAGCACCGTCACCTCGATCTTGTCGACGTGGCCGCTGGGGATCTCCGGCATCCGCTCGGCGTTGGCCTTCTCCCAGAACGGGTTGCGCTCGTAAGACCAGCCCCGGCCCGGCTTGGAAGAGACGATCTCGTAGGGGCCGGTGGCAGGAGGCGGATCGCTCGTCAGGTCCTGGTTCGGAGTCCCGGCGGGGAGCGGGGCCACAAACGGCAGCGCCAGCTCCTGCAGGAAGGTGCCGCGCGGCCGCGACAGATGAATCGCGATCTCACCGGTCTTGTCGTCGGTGACGATGCCGGAGATGCCGCCCTTCTTGCTCTTGGCGAATTCCGGGGCGCCGACGATGTCGGTGTAGAAGGGCGACCCGCTCGAGTTGAGGAGGAAGACCCGTTCCACCGCCCGGGTGAAGTCCGAGGCCTTGACCGGCGAGCCGTCGGCATACCGCAGCCCATTCCTCAGCCGCAGCTCATACGTCTTGCCATCGGCGTCGATCTTCGGCAGCGACCGCGCCAGCCCGGGAATCACCTCGCTCCCTTCTTTGCCCGACGCGTGCTTGTAGGTAAGCAGCGGGATGTACGTGTCGTAGATCGCCGTCCACCCTTCCTCCGAATGCGAAAGCGCCGGGTCGAGGTAGTCGGGGAACGATCCAAACGTCGCTTTCAGCGTCCCCGAGTCAGAGCCGCCGCCGCTCGACCCACAGCCGACAAGCGCCAGCAGAGAAAGAGTGACAAGAATTACAAGGTTTCTCTGGCACCCGGGGTGTCTCACCCGCGGCACTCTTCCAGCCAAGACGGATACATCGAGCGTCAAACGCCCCAATCTGGACGAATTCTCGACAGCGCCTCGCCCATTTAGGCTTTGCGCTTCGGTGGACAATCTCATGCAACCCCCAGACAGCGAGATGCAGGCCTACCAGGCCTTGACTTACGGCCAGAAGCTGCGCGTCGGCAGGTGCCTGATCCGCGGCGAAGCTCCCGCCGACCCCCGGCTGGCAACCGCGGCAGTCGAGCTGGCGGAGAAATACCAACGTCAAAGCCGAGGTGCCACGGCATTCATCCGATGGGGACCGGCGTTCATCGTGCTCGCCAGCACCTACCTGATGATCTCCGCAATAGACAAGGGAGACGAGCTGCTGCTGATCACCAGCGCCCTGGTGATCCTGGGCCACGTCGCGCAATACACGATCAACCCGGCAACCCGGCCGAAGAACACGGCCCGGGCCCTGGAAGCATCCAGGCGGATCGCCGCCGCCTCAACCTGACCAGGCCAGCGCCCCCGGCAGGATTCGAACCTGCGGTCGTCGGATTAGAAGTTCAGCCGGAAGGTGTCTAGAGGTTGAATCTGGCCTGATAGCGTCGATCACGTCCAAGGAGTTCGGCTGAGTTGGGGACCAATTTCGGGACCAAGTCTTTGAGCCAGGTACAACCCCCGCCCCGTCCCGCGCTACCGTTTAAAGCGATGGAGGCATCAGTCGACTTCACGATCGCATTTGACAGCCCGGACGAGGCCGGATGGATCGTCGCCCGCGTTCTTGAGGTTCCGGGCGCGCTGAGCCAGGGCCGCACCCGCGAGGAGGCTCGTGAGAACGTGCTCGACGCGCTCCGCACTGTCCTCACTCCCGACGAGGAGCTAGCCGGCGAAACGGCCGACTCGGATCGAGAGCACCTGCGGTTCACCACTGTGGCGTGAAGCGCCGCGACCTCGAACGACACCTGCAGGCACATGGCTGCCGCGAGATCGGCGGTTCGAAGCACGCAAAGTGGCGCGGCCCACAAAATCAGGTTTCGGCAGTACCTCGACATAAGGAGATCGGCCCGAGTCTGGTTCAAGCGATCTGCCGACAACTCGGCGTACGCCCTCCGGACAATCCTCGCTAGCGCGCTCTGGGGGCTCGAGACGATGACGAGCATCGAGATCATCGATCAGTGGACGACCAAGCTGACCGGACTTCCGGCAGACCGCATCGCGCGCGCTCGCGAGCGGATCGACGCTTTCGGGATCGAACACCTCTCAAACGAGCTCACTAGAAGGCCGGATATCGATGCCGCGGCTGCCTGCTGCATGGTCGATAGCGCCGTAGATGCACTGTCCGAGTGCGGAATAGAAGAGAGCAAGTTGGTGGCGAAGTTCCGGGGCGACCGTGAAGTCTGGCCGACCGTAGCTGAGCTGATGGCCGGACGATCGGTCCTGAGGGTCTTCGACGCAGACCTCGTGCTCGAACTCGATAGCGGAACCTCGACATCTGGCCCGAACGCCGATTTCCGTCTCAAAGCGCACGATTCGGATTCAGGCATCAGCGTCGAGTTCAAAGCAATCGGGCTCTCTCATGCAGAGGTCGAATTCTTCGAACGAATGGCCCCACTGCTCCCCGACATGTGCCCTGAGAGCGGGGTCCTTACGAGCCACATTGCCTTCGATAATCCACGCCGTCCCCATATCCCCAGCCGAGCCCAGCGGCGAGCGAGCAGGAGCCAGGATCGGAGGCGACAGAAGAAAATGCCCCCGCACATCGGAGACCTTCACGGGGCGGTTGTGGTGGCCCACGACACCGAGCCTCACTACCTTAAGCGCGTCCAAGACCGCATCGAAACGGCGCTCCGGCAACTGAGCGACAGAGACGACTGCTGGGTGGCGCTTTGGTGGTCCAACGGTGCGCCGGCCATAGCGGTTCGGCAAGCCTTCACCGAAATCGACCTTCCGAAACACGTCCTAGGGATCATGCTGGTCGGCGCTACGGTCGCAGTGCCCTCAGCCGAGATCCACTATTACGACATCATCCTGCCCCGCAAGGAGCTGGACGAAAGAGAGATCGAACCTCCCGTCCTGTCCTTGAAGGACACCCTCTCGGCCAGCCGATCTTCGCTGCCATTCAACGCTCGGCCAGCATTCGTCCCACGCTCCTGCTCGATCCGTCTGGCATCCGAGGACAGCGACAGCCCCTTCTCGTTAGGGATGGTTCTCGTCCGATCTTCCCCTTCAACCTGTTGATCGCCCCAGATCCTCCAGAGATGCGCTCCTTCGTTACTCAATCCGAAGGCAGGCACAGTCCTTAGCGCCCCCGGCAGGATTCGAACCTGCGACCGTCGGATTAGAAGTCCGATGCTCTATCCAGCTGAGCTACGGGGGCGGGTCGGTCAAGGTTAGGCGCTGACCGGACGGCTCGCTTAGGATCCGGCGATGGCGAAAGTCCAGGTCGCGGGCAGGGAGTTCCACTACGAGCGCGCCGGTTCGGGCGAGCCGCTGTTGCTGATCCAGGGGATGAGCGGGACGCACGTCTCTTGGGGTGAGCCGTTCAAAGGCGCGCTGGAGGAGGGCTTCGACGTCGTCGCCTTCGACAACCGGGGGATCGGTCTTTCGGCGCCGGTCGATGGGCCGTTCACGATCGCCGAGATGGCCGCGGACACCGCCGGGTTGCTCGACGAGCTGGGGCTAGAGAGCGCCCACGTGGTCGGCATCTCGATGGGCGGGATGATCGCTCAGGAGCTGGCGCTCGCCCACCCCGGTCGGCTGCGGTCGCTGACGCTCGGCTGCACCTACTGCGGCGGGCCCGGCTCGCGGCTTATGCCCGAGGCGAACCTGCAGAAGCTCGTCGCGGGGATGGCCTCCGGCGACCGCGACAAGGCGATCCGGGCCGGCTACGAAGTCAACCTCTCCCCCGCCTTCCGCGCCGACGAGAACCACTACGCGGCCTTCCACGAGATGGCGACCACGGTGCCGGCGGCGAAAGCGACGATCGAACTGCAGGCGCAGGCGATCTTCGGCCACGACACCAGCGGCCGCCTCGGCGAGATCTCGGCCCCGACCTTGGTCATCCACGGCACCGAGGACGGCGTCCTCCCCTTCCCCAACGGCGAGCTGATCGCCTCGCTGATGCCGGCCGCCCGCTTCGAGGTCCTCGAGGGCATCGGTCACATGTTCTGGTGGGAGCAGCCGCAGCGCTCCGCCGAGTTGATCCGCGAGCACGCGCTCGCGGCCAGCAGCGCTTGAATCGAAGTTGCGATTGACCACCTGTGGGGTGGCGAATCGCAACTTCGATCCTCATCCCTACTCGATCGGTTCTTCGCCGGGCACCTCGGGGCGGTTTTCCGGCTTGCAGGCCGAGGGGTCGAGCTTGCCCTCGACCTTGAAGACGTAATCCGGCTGCGGCGAGGCGAGGTTGTCCTTGACCACCAGCTTCACCGCCGGATCCCCCTTCACCCAGCCGTAGACGGGGAACTGGTACGGGTTCGCGACGCCGGTGTTGTAGGGACCGGTGTCCTGCGTGTACTGGCTCATCACCAGATAGTCGTAGTCGCCCGCGTTGATCAAGCCGCGAAGCTGCGCGCAGCTGGTCGGCAGCCGGTTGGCGCCGTGCGGACCGTGGACGCCGATGTATTCGACGTGGTTCGTGGCGTCGTTGCCGTAGAACCCGTACTGGCCGAAGATGATCTGGCTCGAGCCGATGATCCCGATCTTCTGGTCCTGCAGCTTCTGGGTGTAGACGTAGGCTTCCTTCGGCCCGCCTTCGCCGAGGAACGGATCCGGGTTGACGTAGTGCTGATCGGCGTATTGGACCTGCTGCGCGCGCCCGAGGACCACCGCGAGCAAGACCAGAATCGCGGCGCCGGCGGCGATCGCCGGGCGGCTGGCGCTCCCCCGCGTTCGCGCCATCGAGAGCAGCGCCGGCGCCCAGACAAGGCACAGGGTGAGGAAGACCGTGCCGACGATGTAAGAGGTGAACCAGCGCGGCGTCGTCAGCACCGTGATCGCGAAGACCACGGTGAGGAAAAGCAGCGTCTGCCAGGCGCGCCGGTCCGGCGCCCGCAGCGGGCGCGCCAACGGCAGCATTGCCATCGCCAAGACGAGCCCCGGCACCAGGTAGCGCGTGTTGGTGAAGAAGCCCGTCGGCGAGCCCTCCTGCCCGGCGGCCGTCAGCGGCGTGAAGACGTAGACAATCGCGGTCAACAGCGAAGCCACGGCGATCACCCGCAGGATCTTGTTACGCGATTTCCAGGCGATGTAGACGGCGGCGCTGACGGCCACGATCAGGATCAGTGGCCAGAGCGGCCCGAAGGCGTTGTCGAGCTCGGGGAAGAACCAGCGCCGGTAGATGGTCGGATTGGTGATGTAGTCGATGACGGCGAAGCGGGGCCGCGGGTCGAGCGGCATCTGGTCGGGCTTGGGCAGGTTCAGCGGCCCGAATTTGGTGATCGGGATCGGGTTGCCGCCGGTCTTGATCGCCGCCCGCAGGTACCAGTAACCGCCGACGACGAGCATCGGCAGCCCCATCACCCAGGCTGAGGTCCAGCGCCGGCCCCTGCCGCTGAAGATGACGACGCCAAGCGCGATCGCCACGACCGGCACCAAGAAGGTGGTCTTCACCGAGGCGGCGAGACCGGCCGCGATCCCGGCCATCACCAGCGGCCCCTTGTCGAGCAGGGGCGCGTCGCGCTCAGGCGCGTCCTGGACGGCCCCGGCCGCCGGGGCTCTTCGCTGGTGCCCGTTGATCAGGAAGGCTGCGAAGGCGAGCAGGAAGGCGAGCCCCATGATGTCGTTGCGCGCCTCGCCGGGCTGCGTTTCGATCATCACCCCCGCGTCGAGGACGATCGCCGCCGCAACCAGGGTCGCCGGTCCGACCTTGTAGGGGCGGCCCATGCACCAGGCTGCCAGCAGCCCGATCGGCAGCCAGATCAGATTCTGCAGCGGCGCCAGCCAGTCGCTCTTGAAGAGGACGATCGTCGCGGCGTTGATCAACTCGGTGCTGGCGGGGTAGAACCAGGCGGCCAGCCGCAGCGGGTCGGTGTAGTGCAGGTGGACCGTCGAGTGTTCCTGGGCGATGAACGCCGAGAACGGCATGTGGTACCAGGTGGTGTCGCCGCCGAACATGCCGAAGTCGAGGCTCGACTGAGCCGGGAAGGTCCACTCGGCGACGGTCCAGGAAGCGACGCCGAGGGCGATCAGCAGGGCGATGTCCTGGACCCGCGGGGCTGCCACCTCGCGCCCCTGGCTGCCCGCTTTCGAGCGGCCGAGCCAGGCGGCGCCGAGCCCGGCGGCAATGCAGAAGACGGCGATCCAGCCGAAGTAGAGAAGGCTGAGCGAGCCGAGGATCTGCAGGCAGACGACAAGCAGCGCAACCGCCAGCGTCGCGTCGGCGAGCCGCGCCAGAGCGCCGCTGAATTCCGGCACGATCCAGCGTCGCAGCCAGTAGCCGCCGAGGCCGAGAGCCGCGACGATCCCGATCAGGGCGAGGCAGCCGGCGATGTAGGAGCCGAAGGAGGGTGCCACGAAGGCCGAGATGCTATTCGGCGCGCCCCCCGGGCACCGCCGCGGTAGGGATGCTGCAGGCGACCCCGGTCCCTTTCAGGCCGCAGTAGCCGTTGGGGACCTTGTGCAGGTACTGCTGGTGGTAGTCCTCGGCGTAATAGAACGGCCCGGCGGGCTCGATCTCGGTCGTCACCGACTCCTTGCCGGCGGCGCGCAGGGACTTGTCATAGGCCTCGCGCACCATCTCCGCGGTCGCCTTCTGCGCGTCGTTGACGAAGTAGATCCCGGAGCGGTACTGGGTGCCGACGTCGTTGCCCTGGCGCATTCCCTGAGTGGGGTCGTGCTCCTCGAAGAAGACTTTGAGCAGGTCGGCGTAGGAGACCTTCTTCGGGTCGAAGGCGACCATCACCGCCTCAGCGTGGCCCGTCTTCGCCGTGCAGACCTCCTCGTAGGTCGGGTTCGGGGTCGTCCCGCTCTGGTAGCCGACCGCCGTCGAGTAGACGCCGTCGAGGTTCCAGAACAGCTGCTCCGCGCCCCAGAAGCAGCCAAGCGCGAAGTAGGCGACCTCGATCCCCTCCGGGAACGGCGGCTCCAACGGCGTCCCAAGGACGGCGTGAGTCGCGGGCACGTCGTAAGCCCGCTCGCTGCGCCCCGGCAGTGCCTCTTCCGCAGAGACCATCGTCGTCTTCTCCGGGTGCATCATCGTCATCAGCTTTCCGAGTCTGTTCATCTGAACCTGTTCCTTTGGACCTGTTCCTTGTGTTGGCCTCCTCTGAAGAAGGTAGCGTCTGCGCATGCCCTGCTTGGTGGTTTTGCTCGCGTTCATCTCGCCGCGGCTGGCGCTGTTCGCGATCTTCCTCTTCTCGGACCTGCTCAGCCGGGCCTTCGACAGCTGGTTCGTCCCCCTGCTCGGGTTCTTCCTGCTGCCCTGGACGACGCTCGCCTACGCGGTGATGTGGTCGGCCAGCACCAACGAGGTCACCGGCTTCGAGTGGTTCATCGTCATCCTCGCCTTCGTCATCGACCTCGGCTCCTACGCGAGCCGGGGCCGGGCGCGGCGAGACTGACGGCGGCGCCTACTGCTCAGTCGGGTAGGCGATCCGGATCTGGCGCTTGGAGAGGACGAGGAACGGCACCTGCCTGACCTTGCCATCTGCCAGCGAGGTGACTTGGACATTGGTCAGCGGCACGAATTCGAACTCGCCGCGGTTGAGCGAATCCGAGAAGCGGCTCTGGTAGCCGGCCGGCGGCAGCGTCAGGTCGCCCTCGATCAGCTGGCGGTCGGTTTCGAACACGGCCCGCTCGACCCGGCGCCGCTCGCGGGTTTCGGTCGGATCCTCGACATGGCTTCCGAATAGCTCGTCCATCACTGAGGTCTTCGACCGCGCAGCGGCATTACTTGACCCCCTCGGGCGCTGGGCGAGAAAATCCGCGCTAGCGCTCCAGGTGCTGAGCAGCTTTATCGCGCGCTTCGGCCTTCTCCTCGAGCGTCATCGCGCCGGGATGGCCGTCGCCGGGCCAGGGCGAGAGCACCATCAGCAGCCGCGCGTCGGAGCGGGCGACGATCGTCCGCCGCTCGCCGGGGTCGAACTCGAACAGGTGGCCGGCGCGGGCATTGGCGAAGTCGGCCCCGTCCTCGGTGGTGACGTCGACCTCGCCCTCGACCACGATCACCCGCGCCCGCTCGTGCACCTCATGCTCCTGCATCTCCTCCCCCGCCGGCAACTGCAAGACGATCGTCCGCGCATCGTCCGCCGAAGCGAGAATCCGCGGCTGTCGCGGCTCCACCTCGACCGTCGTCAAATCCCAACTCTCCATCTGCAACCTCCTTCACCCGGTGATATCTGCCCGTCTCCTACCCGCCCGACGATCATCCCACCCTGTCCTCGAACGGCTCCGAGTCGTTACGACGGCTGATCCGGCGACAAAGGCTCCGAGCCAAGGTATCGGACTCCCCGAGCCTCGGGATCGAACAGAAAGTCCGGCGGCATGTTCGGCCACTGGGTCTCGTTGTCGCAAATCGCGTCAGCAAGGCTGGCTGCCTCCTCGCTGTCGTCGGCGCCCAGCAAGGCAGGGAGGTAGGAGACCGGCTCTCCGCTGCGATCCGGCCCGAAATACGAGCGCATGAACGCACCGCGGAGATCCGCGCCGTAGAGCCCCGCCTTGTACAGCGTCGATCCAGAAAGCCTCGCTCGTTGAAGGTCCGCTCCCGCCAACCATGCTCCCCTCAGATTGACAGCGTAGAGCTGACTGTCGCGGAGGAGAGCGCCATCGAGTCGTGCCCAAGTAAGAGTCGCCCCTTTTAGATTGGCGCCCCTGAGATCTGCCCCAGACAGATGAGCGTGATCGAGCGTCGCGCCCTCGAAGTTCAGTCCCCGCAGATCGGCACCGCTTTCAAGCCTGAGATACGAGAGATTTGCGTAGCGAAGATCGAGTTCGCTTTCGTCGTCGCCGGATTCACGATCGCGGCGCTCGATCACAGTCATCGCTGCCCGTATGTCAGGCGGAAACCGCCCTGGATCGTTCGCTTGACCTCGAGGCAAGGAGCGCTGACGTATGAAGGCGGCGAGGGTCTCCATCACCGGTCCGTGCTCGCGCCTCGATTCGTGCGCGACGCTGTCCAGGACGTAGATTGCGCCAACTCGCATATCGAGCGATTCATTCCCCAGTTGCTCGATCCCCCGGATAAAGCGATCGGTGATCTGCCCGCGCCGATTCAGGCTGAACGTCCGGGCCGTGTAGACCGCGCCGATCAAGGCGATTCCACCTGCGAGCAAGGCAAGCGTGGCGGTCCGCGTGCGACCCACCTCTTCCGCCTTCGCCTTCGCGTCCAAGCCAGCCGTGCTCGCGAGCCGCTCGGGAAGCACCTTGATCACGAGGACGACGAAGAGAAGGACGAGGACAACGGTGCCGATGACGACGACCACGTCCCGCCGACGCTGACCGGTCGAGAATGGGGGCCGACGAATGAGCATTGAAGTGACGGGTATTGCTCGCTTAGGTGGTCACGGCCTTCATTCATCGGGGTGCCCGGATTCGAACCGGGGACCTCCGCCACCCAAAGGCGGCGCGCTACCAGGCTGCGCCACACCCCGTCTTGGGCAAGTGTAGGTTCTTGGGGCGATGGCGGAGGTGCTTCCTTTCAAGGCGCTGCACTACGACCTCGGGACGGTCGGCTCGCTGGATGCTGTCGCGGCACCCCCTTACGACGTGATCGACGCGGCGCAGCGCCAGGCACTGCTGGAGCGCTCGCCCTACAACGCGGTGGCGATCGACCTGCCGAAACCGTTCGACCCGGCCGATCCCGACAGCAACCCCAGCGGTGATCCTTACGCCGAGGCAGCGGCGCGGATCGAGAGCTGGAAGGCCGACGGGGCGCTGGTCCAGGACGAGGAGCCCTCGCTCTGGGCGATGACCCAGGATTACGTCGCCCCCGACGGCAACAGCTACAGCCGCAACGGGATCTTCGCCCGCGTGCGGGTCGAGGATTACGAGAGCGGCACCGTCCGCCCCCACGAGCGCACCCATCCCGGGCCGCTGCTCGATCGCCTCGAGCTGACCCGCGCCAGCGGCTACAACCTCTCGCCGATCTTCTCGCTCTCGACCGAGGACGCCTGGCCGCTGGTCGAGCCGGGCCTGCCGGACGAGCCGTGGGGCGAGGCGCGGGACGAAAGCGGCACGGTGAACCGGCTCTGGAAGGTCGAGGACCCGGCTGTCCACGCCGCGGTCACCGAGTGTCTTGCCGGCGCCCAGCTGTTGATCGCCGACGGCCACCACCGCTACGAGACCGCGCGCGCTTTCCGCGACGAGGTCGGCGGCGAAGGGGCGCACAACTACACGCTGATGTCGCTGACCGGGCTCGACGACCCCGGCCTCACCGTCTTCCCCACCCACCGCGTCCTCTCAGGCTTCGCCGACGATCCCGACCGGCAGCAACGCCTCGGCAACGGCCTGCGTGAGCTGTTCGAGGTGACCGAGGTCGCCCGCGAGGAGATCGACCCGGCAGCCGAGGACGGGGTCGGGGTCTTCGGCCTCTACGACTCCTTCCACAAGCGCGCCTTCCGCCTCCGGCTGAAAGACGTCGGCGAGGTCGACCGTCGCCTCGAGGGCAAGCCCGAGGCTTACCGCCGGCTCGACTCGGCGATCCTCGAGACGCTGGTCCTCAAGGGCCTGGCAGGGATGAGCGACCACGACATCGACGAGCGCGACGGCCTCGAATACGCGAAGAGCGTCGACGCCGCCCTGGCGATGGTCGAGGAGGGCGACTACGACGTCGCCTTCATCCAGCGGCCGGTCCCCGTCGAGCAGGTCAAGGACATCGCCAACACCGACTCGGTGATGCCGCCGAAGTCGACCTTCTTCTTCCCCAAGGTGATGACCGGCTTCGCCTTCAACCCGGTGCGCTGACGTGGTCAAGATCTACACCAAGAAGGGCGACGACGGGACCACCTCCCTCTGGTACGGCGGCCGCGTTCCCAAGCACCATGGCCGCACCGACGCCTACGGGACCCTCGACGAGGCCTGCTCGCAACTCGGCGTCGCCCGCGCCCTCTGCGGCCCCGAGCAGGCCGAGCTCGCCGCCGACATCCTCCGCCTGCAGGACGACATCTTCGTCGCCGGGGCCGAGCTGGCGACCGCGCCGGAAGCGGCGGAGCGACTCGAGGACGGCATCAGCCGCACGACCGAGGCGATGGTCACCGAGCTCGAGGTTCTGATCGACCGCTACATGGCCCGGGTCGAGCTGCCGCCGAAGTTCGTCATCCCCGGCGGCAACCAGCTCTCGGCTCAGCTCGACGTCGCCCGGACCACGGTCCGCCGCGCCGAGCGCCGCATCTCGGAACTGAACGAAGCAGGCGAGATCGCCGACGAGACCGTGATCCACTTCGTCAACCGCGCCTCCGACGCGGTCTACGCGATGGCCCGCTTCGCCGACGTCGACGACCCCGCCCTGTTCGAGGGCCGCGGCAAGGGCTGAGCGTGCGGATCGTCGCCCGCCGAGTCGAGGGCTACGCGCACGACGTCGAGATCGAGGGCGGCCACCGGCTGCGGGCAGACGAGCCCGGCACGGCGGGCGGCGCCGACACCGGCCCCAGCCCGACGCGGCTGCTCGGCGCCAGCCTCGCAAGTTGCATCGCGATCACGGTCGAGATGTACGCGGAGCGCAAAGGTTGGGACGTCGGCCCGGTCGAGGTCGACGTCGAGATGGGCTACGAGGGGCAGGTCCCGACCGACTTCGAGGTCGGGCTGAAGCTGCCCGCCGGGCTCGACGACGGGCAGCGGCGGCGCCTGCTGACGATCGCGACCAAGTGCCCCGTACACAAGGTGCTGGCCGGCGAAGCGCACGTCAAAGTCGTCGAGCGCCTGGAGGCTGCCTGATGGACATGGGCCTGAAGGGACGCGCTTGCGTCGTCACCGGCGCCAGCAGCGGCATCGGCCGCGAGACCGCGCTGCAGCTCTGCGCCGAGGGCGCGCGGGTGCTCCTGGTGGCACGCGGCGAGGAGCGCCTGGCGACGGTGACCGAGGAGGCGGCGCGGGCGGCGGAGCCGGCGAAGGGCGCGGCGGCGTCCTTGGCACTCGACATAACCGACGAGAACGCGGGCAAGCGGATGCTGGCCGCCACCGAGGAGCACTTCGGCCAGCTCGACGTCCTCGTCAACAACGCCGGCGCCGCCAAATGGCGCGACCTCGAAGAGGTCCCGGAGGAGGACTGGCGCGCCCAGTACGAGCTCAACGTGATGGCGCCGCTGCGGGCGATGCGGGCGGCGATCCCGCTGATGGCCGAGCGCGGCTGGGGCCGGGTGGTAAACGTCTGTTCGACCGCCGGCAAGCGCCCTTCGGCGGCGATGGCCGAGTACTCGGTCGCCAAGGCGGCCGAGCTTTCGCTCTCCCGCCTGTTCGCCGACCGCTACGCGAAGACCGGCGTCCTCGTCAACGCGGTCGCGCCGGGCCCGGTCGAGGCGGAGATGTGGATGGAGCCGGGCGGCCTGCTCGACCAGTCGATGCAAGTCTCCGGCGCCGAGAGCCGGGAGGACGCCCTCGCCGAAGCCGGCGCGAAGCGCCCGATCGGCCGCCTCGCCCAGCCCGAGGAGATCGCCGCGACGATCGTCTTCCTCTGCAGCGAGCGCGCCTCCTACGTCGCCGGCGCCGCCTGGTCCGTGGACGGGGGCACCGTCCAGGTGATCATCTGATCGGCGACACCGTGGAGGCAGCCGTGCTGCTGCCCCTCTACGGGTGGCCACAGGAGCCTGGCCTCGTCTTCACCGAGCGCCGCGCCGACCTGCGGCGCCACGCTGGCGAGATCTCCTTTCCCGGCGGCCGCCGCGACGAGACCGACGCCGACCTGCAGGCGACCGCGCTGCGGGAGGCCGAAGAGGAGATCGGCCTCGACCCCGGCCAGGTGCGGATCGGCGAGGCGCTGCCGGCGACGCGGACCTTCGTCACCAACTTCGTCGTCCACCCCTTCGTCGGCTACGTCCCGCACCCACGGGAGCTCGACCTGCGCCCGAACCCGGGCGAGGTCGAGACCGTCCTCACTTTCTCCCTCGAGCTACTGCGCGAGGGCTACGAGATGCGCCGCTTGATCCGGCGCGGCGTCCCCATCCACACCCCGACCTACGAGGTCGAAGGACATCTGATCTGGGGAGCAACCGCGCGGATCTTGAGCGACTTACTGGATCGCCTCGACTAGGAGGTCTTCTCC
This sequence comes from Solirubrobacterales bacterium, assembly GCA_033856415.1. GTDB lineage: Bacteria > Actinomycetota > Thermoleophilia > Solirubrobacterales > 70-9 > VAYN01. The sequence goes on from JAWVFA010000037.1 coordinate 18,294, forward strand.
GGCTGGGGAACTATCCGGATGTACGGCTTCGGCTCCTCCCACCCGTCGGGGTAGGTCTCCTTCGCCTCATCGTTGGAGACCGAGCCGGCGATGATCACGTCGTCGCCCTGCTCCCACTGCGCCGGCGTCGCCACTTTGTGATTCGCGGTCAGCTGCAGCGAGTCGATCACCCGCAGCACCTCGTCGAAGTTGCGCCCGGTGGTCATCGGGTAGACAAGGATGAGTTTGATTTTCTTGTCGGGGCCGATGACGAAGACGTTTCGGACCGTCTGGTTGTCGGCCGGGGTGCGGTCGCCGGGGTCGCCGGAGACGTCGGCCGCCAGCATCCCGTAGGCCTTCGCGATCTCGAAGTCGGCGTCGCTGATGATTGGGTACTCGGGCCGCGCCCCCTGCGTCTCCTCGATGTCGTCGACCCAGTCCTCGTGTTTGTCGAGCGGGTCGACGGAGAGGCCGATGATCTTGACGCCACGCTTCGCGAACTCCGGCTCGATGCTCGCCATGTAGCCGAGCTCCGTGGTGCAGACCGGGGTGAAGTCCTTCGGGTGGGAGAACAGGATCGCCCACGAGCCGTCAAGCCAGTCGTGGAATTTGATCCGACCCTCGGTGGTGTCGGCCTCGAAATCTGGTGCTACGTCACCGAGCTGCAGAGCCATGAAATCGCTCCTCTCGCGCTTCTTCGTCTATTTACCTGAATCCTTATCGGAGTTTAGCTATTTAGGTTCGCGGGCCAGCGAGGACACCGCTCACGGCTGCCGCCAAATCGGCCTCCCCACTCACGATCTGGGCCGGGATCCGCCAGGTGCGACTGGCGGCGAGGACGACCTCGCCCCCACTCTCGGTTCCTTCGTAGACGACCCCCCTGACCGGCGTTTCGACCAGGTGTTCCATCAGCCGCTCCAGACGCGGACCGTGGATTGCCTCCAGCTCGTCCGGGCTGCCCTTGGCGCCACCCAGCAGGAGCACCAGGACGGCGACGTCGTTGACCAGCTCGAGGATCGACCCCGGACGGTCGGGGTCGGCCACCGCCGGCTCGATCCCCGCGGCCTCGATCGCCTCCAGCCCGTCGTCACGCCGGCTCGTCCCGCGCACCGCCCAGCCGTCGGCGAGAAGCCGCGCGCCGAGCTCCCGGCCGCGGCACCCGCAGCCGACGATCAGGGCCCGGGCCACCTAGCCGGCCTCGAACGGCCCGCGGCCACGCAGCCGCAGCCGCTCGTCCTCGGCGACGCTCGCCTGCAGTTCCTCCTCGGTCATCTCCGGGACTCCGCGCCGCCGCCGCATCTCGTTCTGGGCCTCCATCATCTGGCGAATGTCGTCGACCTCGTTCTGAGCCTCGACCTCGGGCGAGCGGGTCGGGACCCAGTCGACGAGGCCAGCCGAGCTGCCTGGGTAGTAGTGCCCGACGATCAGCAGCACGCCGACCATGAAGGCCAGGATTCCCAGAGTCCCCAGAATGAAAAGCACACGAGAAGGATACGGTTCGACTCATGAGTGAGGCCTATGTGGTCGAACCGCTGCGCACCCCGATGGGCGCCTACCGTGGCGCCCTCTCCGGCGTCCGCCCGGACGACCTGGCCGCGCACGCGATCGCCGCCGTCGTCGAGCGCACCGGCGTCAACCCCGAGCGGATCGCCGACGTCTACTTCGGCGCCGCCAACCAGTCGGGCGAGGACAACCGCGACGTGGCCCGCATGGCGGCGCTCCTGGCCGGGCTGCCGCAGAGCGTGCCGGGTGCGACCGTCAACCGGCTCTGCGCCTCCGGGCTGGAGGCGGTCAACAACGCCGCCCGGGCGGTCAAGGCCGGCGAAGGCGACTTCTACCTCGCCGGCGGGGTGGAGTCGATGAGCCGCGCACCGTGGGTGGTCGAGAAGCCCGAGCGCGCCCTCCCCCGCGGCCCGCAGACGATGCACGACACGACCCTAGGCTGGCGGATGATCAACCCGCGGATGGCCGAGCTGGGCGTCTCGACCGAGTCGATGGGCGAGACGGGCGAGAACGTCGCCGAGCGCTACGGCATCAGCCGCTCCGACCAAGACGCCTTCGCGCTGCGCAGCCACCAGCGCGCGGTCGCCGCGGCCGAGGCCGGCAAACTCGCCGAGGAGATCGTCCCGATCGAGGCGCCCCGGGGGCGCGAGACCACCCTCGTCGAGGCCGACGAGGGTCCGCGTCCCGACGCCTCGCTGGAGAAGCTCGCCAAGCTGCGACCGGTCTTCCGCGAGGGCGGCAGCGTCACCGCCGGCAACGCCTCGACCCTGAACGACGGCGCCGCCTGCATGCTGATCGCCTCCGAGAAGGGCGCCGAGGAGATCGGCGCCAAGCCCCTGGCGCGGGTCCTTGCCAGCGGCGTCGCCGGAGTCGACCCGGCCTACATGGGCATCGGGCCGGTCAAGGCCGTGCCCCGAGCGTTGGAGAACGCCGGTCTGACGCTCGACCAGATCGACCTGGTCGAGCTGAACGAGGCCTTCGCCTCGCAGGTGCTGGCCAGCGCCCGCGAGCTCGGGATCGACGAGGAGCGGCTCAACGTCAACGGCGGCGCGATCGCCCTCGGCCACCCGCTCGGCTGCTCCGGCGCCCGCCTCACCGGCACCCTGGTCCGCGAGCTGCGCCGTCGCGGCGGCAAGTACGGGGTCGCAACTCTCTGCGTCGGAGTCGGCCAAGGTTTGTCCACCGTGTTCGAAGCGGTCTGAACGCTCAACTAGGGTGTTGAAAGTGCAGATGCGGGGGCAACGACGACTGCTGACGATCTTGGCCGGCGCGATCCTGACGCTGACGCTTTGCGCGCCCACGGGCGCTTCGGCCTCCGGCGGCGCTCAGGCGTCGATCATCGGCGGCAGCCCCGCGACGATCGAGCAGTTCCCCTACCTCGCCTACATCGAGGCCGGGAACAAACGCAGCGGCTTCGCCTGCACTGGCACCGTGGTCGCGCCACGGGTGGTCCTCACCGCCGCCCACTGCGTCGAGGACGTCGAGACCGGGACCTTCTCGAAACCGGCCGAATACGTCGTGGCGATCGGCGTCGCCAACCCGAAACAGGCCACCGCCGACAACGTCTACGGCGTCGTCGCCACCCACGCCTTCCCCTCCTTCGACCCTGGGGTCGTGCACGGTGACGCGGCGGTGCTGATCCTCTCGCGGCCGACCGCCGCGCCGCCGCTGGCGCTCGCCGGCCCGGCCGACGCGGCGCTCTACGAAGGCGGCGCGGGCGTCGCCGTCGCCGGCTGGGGCGTGACCCAGGCCCAGGCCCGGCAGGCGCCGGCGAACATGAGGACGACGACGATGACGGTGCAGAAAGACAGCCTCTGCGCTCGCAAGACCCGGGGCTTCTACAAGGACTACGACGGCGCCGTCCAGCTCTGCCTGCTCAGCACCCCGAAGAAGACTTCCGGCACCTGCTTCGGCGACAGTGGCGGCCCGGCGGTCGCCACCCGCCCCGACGGGACGCCGGTCGAGCTGGCGGTGATCAGCGTCGTCGGCCCCCTCTGCAGCCCGCAGACCCCGAACGTGCTGACCCGGGTCGACTACGTCTCGACCTGGGTCGGGGAATGGATCGCCGCCACCGAAAGCGGCGGCCCGGCCCCCTTCGTCGACCCGGCGGCGCCGCTGCCGCCGATGAAGAAGTCGACCGGCGAAGAGTTCGCGATCTTCACCCTCTTCGACGCCTTCGGCGAGCGCTTCAGCTCGGCCAGCAGGATCGCCGGCAACTGCAAACGGGTGAGCAAAACCAGGTTCCGCTGCGAAATCGCCTGGATCGCCCGCGGCACGATTTACGCCGGGCTCATCACTTCCTTCTACGTCCGCAAGCAGCAGACCTTCGCCTGGGACAGCCACTACCTCGTCCGCTGGGCGCCCCAGCGCTGCGTCGGCAAGGACCGCCTCGGCGGGCCCGGCTGCCGCATCCACAGCAAGCGCGGCTGACGCGGCCGCGCCGACCAGATAGCCTCGCCGCGTGACCGCAAGCTTCGAAGAGCTGGCGAGCGTCGACGGGTCGATCGGCCCCACGGGTGAGGCCACGATCGGGCTCAAGGACGACGGCCTTTACCGGGGTGACGGCGCCTTCGAGGTGATCCGGCTCTACGAGGGCAAGCCCTTCGCGCTGGTCGACCACCTCGACCGGCTGGAGCGCTCCGCCGGCGCGATCGAGCTGAGCTTCGACCGCGCCGCGCTCGAGGGTGAGATCGAGGCGCTGCTCACGCAGGCCGGGCCGGTCGAAGGGCAGATGCGGCTGATCGTCACCCGCGGCGGCCGCCGGATCGCCGCCACCGAGCCGATCCCGCCTCACCCTGAGACCGTGGGCCTCGTCTCCGTCACCTACTGCCCGAGCGTGATCCTCAACGGAGTCAAGTCGCTCTCCTACGCGGCGAACATGCAGGCCACCCGGCTGGCGAGAGACAAGGGGGCCGACGAGGCAGTTCTGATCCGCCCCGACGGCACCGTGCTCGAGCCGCCCACCTCATCGGTCTTCTGGGCCTCCGCCGAGGGTGAACTGAGGACCCCGGCCCTCGCCGACGGAGTGCTCGAGTCGATCACCCGCGACCGGATGATCAAAGCCCTGCAAGTCGAGGAGGGAAGCTGGCACATCGACGACCTGCACGAGGCCGGCGAGGCCTTCCTCGCCTCGACCACGCGCGAGATCCAGGCGGTCTCCTCGGTCGACGGCCGCGTCTTCCCAGCGGCCCCGGGCCCCCGCACGCAGGAAGCCCAGGCGGCCTTCGCCGACACCCTCGGCAGGGAGCTGAAGGAACTCTGAGATGGACTTCCAGCTGAGCGACGAGCAGAAGCTGATCCGCGAGACGGCGCGCGAGTTCGCCGAGCGCGAGATCCTCCCGAACGTCCGCGACAACGACCGCGAGGGCCGCTTCGACCGCGAGCTGGCGCGGAAACTGGGCGAGGTCGGCTTCCTCGGCGCCCCGGTGGCCGAAGAGTACGGCGGCCGCGGCCTCGACTACATCGGCTACGGGCTGATCGCCGAGGAAATCGGCCGCGCCGACTCCTCCGCCCGCACCGTCATCTCGGTCCAGACCTCGCTGGTCGCCGGCTCGATCGAGAAGTGGGGATCGGAGGAGCAGAAGCAGAGGTGGCTGCCGCGGCTCTGCTCGGGCGAGGCGCTCGGCTGCTTCGGACTGACCGAGCCCGACACCGGCTCCGACGCCGCCAACCTCCGCACCCGCGCGACCAAGACCGATGGCGGCTGGTCGATCAGCGGCCAGAAGATGTGGATCTCGCTCGGCAACTTCTCCGAGGTGGCCTTGATCTTCGCCCAAACCGACCCCGAGAAAAAGCACCGCGGACTGGCCTGCTTCCTCGTCCCCTGCGACGCAGAGGGCTTCACCACCCAGGAGATCCACGGCAAGCTCGGTCTGCGCGCCTCCGACACCGCGGAAATCTCCCTCGACGCCGTCGAGGTCGGCGACGAGGCTTTGCTGGGCGAGGTCGGTGACGGCTTCAAGGTGGCGATGAGCGCGCTCGAGAACGGCCGCTACAGCGTCGCCGCCGGCTGCGTGGGGATCTGCGAAGGCTGCGTCCAGTCCTCGGTGGAGTACGCGAAGGAGCGCAAGCAGTTCGGCGTACCCCTGGCCCGCTTCCAGCTGGTCCAGGAGATGATCGCCGACATGATCTTGAAGCGCGACGCCAGCCGGATGCTCGTCCTCCGCGCCGGGCTGCTGAAGGACGAAGGCAAACCGAACCTGACGGAGACCTCGGTGGCGAAGCTGTACGCGACCGAGTCGGCGGTCGAGTGCGCCAACCTGGCGATCCAGGTCCACGGCGGCTCCGGCTACGTCGACGACTACCCGGTCGAGCGCTACCTGCGCGACGCCCGCGTCACCACGCTCTACGAGGGCACCTCGCAGATCCAGAAGCTGATCATCGGCCGCCAGGCCACCGGCATCAGCGCGATGCTCCCCTTCGAGGAGTCCTGAGCGCCGTGGCAATCGTCGAGGCCGGGGTCGACGATTTCCACGTCGGCCTCCTGCGGCTCAACCATCCCGAGACCCGTAACTCGCTGTCGATCGAGATGCGAGAAGGGATCGTCGGCGGCCTCGAGCGCTTCGACGCCGACCCCGAGGTTCGCTGCATCGTGATCGCCGGCTCCGACAAGATATTCGCCTCCGGCGCCGACATCAAAGCGATGGCCGCCCATGCCCCGGGCGAGCCCTCCGACGCGAGGGGGGCCGAATTCTGGCGCCGGATCGCCGCGGTCCAGACCCCGATCGTCGCCGCGGTCGCCGGCTACGCGCTGGGCGGAGGCTGCGAGCTGGCGATGGCCTGCGACATGATCGTCGCCGACGAAACCGTCCGCTTCGGCCAGCCCGAGATCACGCTGGGGATCATCCCGGGCGGCGGCGGCACCCAGCGCCTGACCCGGGCGATCGGCAAGCAGCGGGCGATGGAGTACGTGCTAACCGGCCGCCACTTCGACGTCGGCATGGCCTACGCCTGGGGGCTGGTCAACAAAGTCGTCAAAACCGGCCAGTCCACGCTCGAGGCGGTCGAGCTGGCGCGCACGATCGCCGAGCGCCCGCCGATCGCCGCCCGCCTCGCCAAACAGGCCGTTCTCACCGCCGAGGAGACGGCGCTGAGCGACGGGCTCGATGCCGAGCGCCGGATGTTCGACGAGGCGATGGCGACCGAGGACCGGGTCGAGGGCATGACCGCCTTCATCGAGAAGCGCGAGCCGGACTTCAAGGGTCGATGACCGTCAGCCGCGTCGGCGTCCTCGGCGCCGGGACGATGGGCCGCGGCATCGCCCAGCTAGCGGCGCTCGGCGGTTACGAGACGGTTCTCTACGACGTCGCGCCGACCTTGGCCGAGGCCGGCGCCGAAGCGCTGCGCGGGGCACTCGACAAGGGTGCCGAGCGCGATCGCTGGAGCGTCGACGACGCCAAGGCCGCCGCGGCGCGGGTCGAGACCGCGACCGAGCTGGGGCGGCTGCGCGGCTGTGGGCTGATCGTCGAGGCGGCGCCGGAGAAGCTGGAGCTGAAGCGCGAGATCTTCACCGCCCTGGCCGGTGCGGTGGGCCCCGAGGCGGTCTTCGCCAGCAACACCTCCTCGCTGCGGGTGACGGAAATCGCCGACGGGGTGCAGGACCCCGAGCGGGTCGTCGGCATGCACTTCTTCAACCCGCCGGCGCTGATGAAGCTGGTCGAGGTGGTCGCCGCCGAGCGCTCGTCCGAGGAGGCGCTCGCGGAGACGACGGAGGTCGCCGAGCGGATGGGTCGGACCCCGATCCGGGCCAAGGACAGCCCTGGCTTCGTCGCCAACCGCCTCGCTCGCCCGTTCTCGCTGGAGTCGCTGCGAATACTGGGTGACGGGGTCGCCGACGCGCCGACGATCGACCGCGTCGTCCGCCTCGGCGGCGGCTTCCGGATGGGGCCCTTCGAGCTGCTCGACCTGATCGGGCTCGACGTCAATCTCGAAATCGCCCGCTCCTTTTTCGCCCAGGGCGGCGAGCCGGAGCGCTGGCGGCCGAGCCCGATCCAGGAAAAGCTGGTCGCCGAGGGCAGGTTCGGGCGCAAGAGCGGCCACGGTTACTACGCCTACGGCGAGGGGCTCGAGCGCGAGGCAGACCCTGACCTCGGTATCGAGGCGCCGACCCTCGACCCAGAGCAACTGGCCAAGGTCGACCCAACCGCCGCGGAGGTCCTCATCCGGCTCTTCGCCCAGATCGCCAACGAGGCTGCCTTCGCCCGCGAAGAGGAGATCGCCTCCGACGAGGACATGGAGACGGCGATGAAGCTCGGCTTCAACTGGCCGCTCGGGCCGCTCGCGATCGCCGACCTGATCGGGCCCGCCACCGCGGTCGAGACGCTCGACCGGCTGCAGGCCGAGCACGGCGAGGCCTACTCCCCGGCCCCTCTCCTACGGGCCGACGCGGAGGCCGCGTGAACGCCACCCGCAAACCCGCCTCGGCACTGACCGCGCAGCGCCGCAACCCACACGATGCACAACGTCCTCACCCTGCGCGGCGCCCTCGTCCGCGACCCCCACGTCTGGGCCGCCTACCTCGACGAGGCGATCGAGCTGTTCGGCGCCGAGAGCGACGTCCTCTTCGCCGGTCACCACTGGCCGCGCTGGGGCCGGGAGCGGATCGTCGACTACCTCGGCAAGCAGCGGGACCTCTACGGCTACCTCCACGACCAGACCCTGCGCCTGATCAACGCCGGTCGCACCGGGCCGGAGATCGCCGAGGAGCTCGAGCTGCCGCCGGAGCTCGCCTCCGAGTGGCACTGTCGCGGCTACTACCGGTCAGCCACAACGTGCGGGCGGTCTACCAGCTCTACATGGGCTGGTTCGACGGCAACCCCGCCCACCTCTGGCAGAACCCGCCGGTCGAGCAGGCGAAGCGCTACGTCGAGTTCATGGGCGGCGCCGAGCGGGTGCTGGAGCAGACCCGGAAATCCTTCGAGGAGGGCGACTACCGCTGGGTCGCCGAGGTGGTCAACCACCTCGTTTTCGCCGAGCCGGCCAACGAGGAGGCGCGGCTGCTGCAGGCCGACGCCTTCGAGCAGCTCGGCTACGCGGCCGAGAACGCGACCTGGAGAACTTCTACCTGGTCGGCGCCGAGGAGCGAAGATCGGAGAGCTGCTCGGCCTGCTCGACGAGCCGGACGCCGGCTTCGCGATCGTCACGCCCGAGGCGTAACCCGCTCAGCGGTCGTCCTCGAGGCGCATCATCACCTCGTCGACGTAGCACCAGCTCCAGTCTTCGCCCGGCTCAGCCGAGCGGATGATCGGGTGGCCGGTGTCCTGATGGTGGGCAGTGGCGTGCTTGCCGATCGAGTTGTCGCAGCAGCCGATGTGCCCGCACGTCTGGCACATCCGCAGGTGCACCCAGCTCATCCCCATCGCCAGGCACTCCTCGCAGCCGGCGACCTCACCAGGAAGGTTGAGGTAATTGACCGAATCCAAATGGGAACAGGTTGAGCTCACGAGCCCTATCTATACCCACTTGCGAAAGCGAAAAAATTCCCAGTTCAAGAACTGGCTAGGAACCGGTGGCTATCTCGGCCGGCTCGCCGCCGGGCATCCAGTGCGCCTCGACCGGCACGTCGGCGTCGCGCAGGTAGCGCTCGGCGTCGAGCGCGCCCATGCAGCCGGTGCCAGCCGCGGTCACGGCCTGGCGGTAGGTGTGGTCGACCACGTCGCCCACGGCGAAGACGCCCGCGACGTTGGTCCGGGTCGAGCCGGCCTCGGTGACGATGTAGCCGTCCTCGTCGGTCTCGACCTGATCCTTGACGATCTCCGATTTCGGCACGTGGCCGATCGCGACGAAGGCGCCATCGGTCTCGAGCTCCTCCTGCTCACCGGTCTCGGCGTTGCGGAGGCGGACCTTGGCGAGCTTGCCGCTCTCGCCGGCGACGAACTCCTCGGCGACGAAGGGCGTCTTCAAGTCGATGTTCTCCTTGTCGCGCGCCCGCTCGAACATGATCTTCGAGGCGCGGAACTCGTCGCGGCGGTTGACGATCGTCAGCTTGCTGGCGAACTTGGAGATGAAGATCGAGTCCTCCATCGCCGAGTCGCCGCCGCCGACCACGATCACCTTCTGGTCTTTGAAGAAGGCCCCGTCGCAGACTCCGCAGGTGGAGACGCCGCGGCCGCCCAACTCCATCTCGCCGGGCACGCCGAGCCGTTTCGGCTCCGCCCCCATCGCCAGGATCACGGTCTTAGCCCGGTGCTCCTCGTCGCCGAGGAAGACCTTCTGGACGCCGCCGTCGGAGAGCTCGACGCGGTCGACGTCGTCGGTGACGAAGCGGGTCCCGAAGCGCTCGGCCTGGGCGCGGAACTGGGCCATCATCTCCGGGCCCATGATCCCCTCGGGGTAGCCGGGGTAGTTCTCGACCTCGGTCGTGTTCTGCAGCTGGCCGCCCCACTGGAAGCCCTCGAAGAGGAGCGGCTCAAGATTGGCGCGGGCGGTGTAGAGCGCCGCCGTGTAGCCGGCCGGCCCTCCACCGATGATGATTACGTCCTCAACCTTCTTCTTTTGCTCTGCCATTTCTGCCGCCTAGAGTCTATTACTTTACTTTTTATAGTACCCCTCTGCCAGGCAGAAGGCAATCAGCCTACGGCGGGCTCCAGGTCGGAGCTGGCCTTGCCGCCGCGGTCGATCGGCAGCTCCTCTTCTTCCCAGCGGTGGACGGTGTGGCGCAGCTGGAAGAAGGCGAAGATCCCGGGCGGGATCGGCATCCAGAAGGAAACGAGGCGGAAGATCAGGACCGCCGGGAAGACCGTCTCCTCGGGGATCCCGAAGAGGACGAAGGCGCCGATCATCCCCGCGTCGACCGCCCCCACCCCCGCCGGGGCGAGCGGGAAGAGGTTGGCGACCATGCCGAGGAAGTAGCCCTGGACGACGACCGCGAGCGGGACGTGGACGCCGAAAGCGTGGAAGGAAGCCCAGAGGACGCCGATGCTGGCCGCCCAGAAACCGGCGGCGCCGATCACCGCCAGCCCCCCCTTCGAGGGATGGGCGAAGAGGCCGAGCGCGAAGCGGAAGCCCTCGCCGAGGGTGGCCGGGACTTTGCCGAGGCTCTCGAGCAGGTGCCGCGAGCGCTCGCTGTGGGCGAAGCGGGCGAGCCGCCGCTCGGCGTCGGGCGGAATCAGGGTGACCAGAACGCCGGCGATCAACATCGCGCCGGCGATGCCGGCGGGGATGATCGTCAGCTCGACCGAGCCCTTGCCGTTCATCACCCCGGTGCGCAGCAGGATGCCGAAGACGATCAGGGCGATGGGATAGAAGATGTAGTGCAGCGAGACGAAGGCGACCATCCGCCGCCCCACGTCGCGCCGCCGCATCCCGGCCTTGCGCAGCGCCCAGTAGGTGAGGGCGATGCCGCCGGCGCCGCCGGCGGAGAAAAGCAGCGTCGCGGCAACCCCCGCCATGTTGATCTCGTAGGTCTCGCCCCAGGTCAGCCGCAGGGCGTCGCCGCCGACCACCGCTTTGAAGAGGGCGATGTAGGTCGCGTAGGCGACGACGTTGAACCCGATCGCGATCCCGATCCAAACCGGATCGGCGTCGTCGAGCTTGTCCAACGCGTTGCCGAGGCCAACCACCTTCGGGAAGAGGAAATAGATCCCGCCGAGCAGCAGGAGGACGACGACTACGGTCTGGATGATTCGCCGCGTCGTGAATATCGGCATTTCGGCGATGCGGCCGTTGCCGTTCGCCGGGTCTTCCGAAGACACCCTTGGGAAATTACCCGCTCGCGATCCTCTCCAGACGCTGCAACGCTCCATTTACCCTGCGTATAAGGGGTTCGGCGAGCGGCTCACCCCGCCGTACGGCCGCGACCAGCGCGGCGCCGGCGATCAGATCGGTCACGTAATGCTCGCCGAGGTAGACGAGGGCAAAGCCCAGCGTGCCCGCGTAGCCCCAGCCGAGCGCCCCCTCGGCCTTGCCGGCTTCCGAGAGGGAGAGCGCCGCTGCCAGCGAGGTGGCGAAATGAAGCGAGGGCATCGCCGCCCACGGGTTGCCGCCGAGGGCGTCGTACATCCGCTCCCAGGCACGCCCCCAGGTCGGTTCGCCGACCTCGACCATGATCCGCCGCACCTCTTCGCCGGTCAGGCCCTGCTCTGAGGACCACCACGGCGGCGCCGTCGGAACCGCGAAGTAGACAGCGCAGCCAAGGTCGAAGACCGCCGCCATCTGCCGGGCCGAGCGCGGGAAGCGCTCGTTGTGCCGGACGAGGATCAGCGCCAGCGAGAGGTAGGGCTCGATGAACCAGAGCCAGTGGGTCCAGGTGAGGACCTGGTTGACGACACCGACCCCGGGCCGTCCCGCGAGGGCCCGCTGCAGGCGGGCGTTGGGGAGGCGGCCGGCGCCGATGATCTTGTCGACTCGGATTGGGTAGCGGGTGCGGAGCCGGGCCCGCAGCTTCCCGGGATCGTCGTAAGGGAGCTCGTGAGCGACGGTGAAGGCCCACATCTGCAGCGCGAAGAGGGCGACGTCGCGGCGCTTGGAGCGCGGCTGCAGCACCGCCAGCCCGAGCGGGCCCGCCGCACAGGCCGCGACGGTGACCGAGGCCGGGATCCGCAGCCGGCGGCGCAGGAAGGGCACGGCGACCGCGGCGCCGACCGCCGCGAGGCCGCCAGTGCGCACCGCGAGGCGAAGCGCGTTCGATGGCCGGGAGCGCCTCCTCATAAGGAGCCGCGAGTATAGGTCCGGCCCCATCGCTCCGCTGTTCCTTTCCGTTGCCATGGCCCAGGAAGGAACAGGCGGGTGGCCGGGAGGGCGTCGCGCCGCCCCGCCTGAATAGAATGGCCGCGCTTTGGCGTCCCACTCCCCTGGCACGGACCAGATCGACACGCTGTTTTGGATCGGCTTCTCCGCCGCGGCGATCCTGATCGTCGCGGTCCTCGGCGCGCTCCTCTACGTCGTGCGCCGCTACCGCAGCAAACGGGGCGCCGAGCCACGCCAGCTGCTCGGTGGCCGCCGCCTGCAATTCCGGGTCGGAGCCGTCCTCACGGTCTTCGCGGCGCTGCTCTTCATCCTCGGCATCGTCTTCACCGATAACGCCCGGGAAAAGCCCTCGACCGGCGACGCGGGCCTGGCTTCGCTGAAATCCGAACCGCTGAAGATCGAGGCGACCGGCCAGCAATGGCTGTGGCGCTACGACTACCCGAACGGCGCCTTCTCCTATTACAAGCTGGTGGTGCCGGTCGACACCGCGGTCGAGCTGGAGCTGCAATCGACTGACGTCGTCCACACCTGGAACGTCGAAGAACTAGCCCGCAAGGCCGACGCGGTGCCCGGCAAGACCAACAAGGTCTTGTTCAGTGCCGACGAGACGGGCACTTACCTGGGTGACTCGGCGACCCTCTCCGGTCAGGCCTACGCCGCGATGCGGACCGAGGTCGAAGTGGTCTCCCCCGAGGAATACGAAGAATTCGTCGAAACCCAGCTCGAAGAGATCGAAGCGGCCCAGGAAAAGGTCGTCGGTCAGATCGAAGACGGAGAAACCCCATGAGCCCCAGCCCGCGCCCCGAGCTCGTCGCCGACGGCTACAGCCCCAAGCGCCCCCGCTGGGCGCAGCTGGCGACCTCGGCCGACCACAAGGAGATCGGGCAGATCCTGATCTGCGGCGCCCTCGGCTTCCTCTTCCTCGCCCTGGTCGAGCTGGTGCTGATGCGGATCCAGCTGCTGGTCCCGGAGAACACCTTCCTCTCCCCCGTCGCCTTCAACCGGATGCTCTCGCTCTACGGCGCGAGCGCGATCTTCCTCTTCGCGCTGCCGCTGACGATTGGGCTCTTCTACTACGTGACGCCGCTGCAGATCGGCGCTCGCGGCACCGCGCTGCCGCGGCTCGGCCAGGTCGGGCTCGCGCTCTGGGTCGCCGGCGGCGTCGCGCTCTACGCGACCTTCCTCTTCACCCCTTCGGAGGCCGGCGTCAACCCGCTGGCGCCGCTCACCGAGGTCGCCTTCCTCTCCAACAACGGCGTCGACGCCTGGGTCACCTCAGCGGGGCTCGCGACCCTCGGCTTCGTCCTCCTCTCGATCAACCTGATCGCGACGCTGAAAACGATGCGGGCGCCGGGCATGGCCTGGCGCCGGGTGCCGCTCTTCGCCTGGGCCACCGCGGTCGGCTCCTGGCTGATGGTCGTGATCGGGCCGGTCCTGCTGGCGGCGCTGACGATGCTGATGATCGACCGCCACTACGACGGGATCTTCTTCGCCGACGGCTCCGGCGGCGCGCCGCTCCTTTGGCAGCACCTGAGCTGGATCTTCTACACCGGCACCTACATGCTGATCCTGATTTTTGCCTTCGGTGCGATCGCCGAAATCGCCGCTGCCTTCTCCCGCAAACCGGTCTTCAACCGCAATGTGGTGATGGCCGCTCTGGCCGCGATCGCGGTGATCGGGACGCTGGCCTGGATACAGAACATGCTGACCGCGCCGATCGGGATCGGCTGGATGTACTTCGCGATGCTGATGTCGCTGGCGCTGATCGTCCCCTTCGGGCTCGTCCTCTTCAACCTGATCGCGACCCTGGCCGGCGGCACCCTGCGGATGCGGGCGCCGCTGCTGTTCGCGATCGGCGCGATCTTCGCGATCACGATCGGTCTGGCTTCCGAGCTCTGCCACTCGCTCGTCGCCTCCGCCTGGCACCTGAAGAACACCGTCGACTCGACCGCCGCCACGCACTTCACGCTGATCGGCGGCTCGGTCTTCGGCGGCTTCGCCGCGCTCCACTACTGGTTCCCGAAGATGACCGGCCGCACGATGGGCGAGAGCCTGGCCCGCATCTCCTTCTGGACGATCATGACCGGCCTGCTGCTCGGCTTCGTGCCGCTGTTCTTCGCCGGGACCGAGCAGGGCCAGGTGATCGACGCCTACAAGTACTTCGCCGGCACCGGCGTCACCGCCTACAACGTGATCGCCTCGATCGGCGTCTTCGTCCTCTTCGTCGGGATCCTGCTGACGATCCTCAACGCGATCTTCAGCCGCGAGAACGGCCCCGAGGCCGGGCACGACCCGTGGGGCGGCGAGACGCTCGAGTGGTTCGCCCTTTCGCCTCCGGAGCCCTATAACTTCGACGTCCTCCCCGACGTCCGCAGTCCCCGGCCGCTGCGCGACATCCGTGAGGCGATCGGCCATCGCACCCGCCGCTCCGAGCAGGCGACGCCGCGCGAATCGCAGCCGGTAGCCTGAGCGCCATGCAATCCGGTGCCGGCGCGCAGACTGCGCCCAATCCGACGGCGGCCACCCGTTCCGTACTTCCCACCGTCGTCCGCGACTACCTGACGCTGACCAAGCCGAAGGTGCAGTCGCTGCTGCTCTTCACGACGGTGACGACGATGTACGTGGCGGGCGACCCCTCGCTCGGCCTGATCCTCCTCACCTGCCTCGGCGGCGCCCTCTCCGCCGGCGGCGCCGGGGCGATCAACCACGCCGTCGACCGCGACATCGACCGCACGATGGCCCGCACCGCCAACCGCCCGGTCGCCTCCGGCCGGATCTCACCCCGCGCGGCGACCGTCTTCGGGCTGGTCCTGGCGACCGCGTCCTTCCTGCTTCTTTCGCTGACCGTCAACCCGCTGGCGGCGACGCTCTCGCTCAGCGGCTTCGTCGGCTACGTCGGGGTCTACACCCTTTGGCTGAAGCGCCGCACGCCGCAGAACATCGTCATCGGCGGCGCCGCCGGCGCGGTGCCGCCTCTAGTCGCCTGGGCGGCGGTCACCGGCGAGCTCAGCGGCATGGCCTTCTACATGTTCGCGATCGTCTTCTTCTGGACCCCGCCCCACTTCTGGGCCCTCTCGCTGCTGATGAAGGACGAGTACGCCAAGGCCGGCATCCCGATGCTGCCGGTCGTCCGCGGCGAGGACGAGACCCGCCGCCAGATCCTCCTCTACACCGTCCTCCTCTACGCCGTCACCCAGCTCCCGTTCTGCGCCGGCGGCCTAGGCGTCGCCTACGTCATCCCCTCGATCCTCCTAGGCGGCGGCTTCATCTACTTCGCCATCCGCCTCCTCCGCTCCAAAGACCGCCGCTGGGCCCTTCGGACCTATCTCTTCTCGCTGGCGTACTTAGCCTTGCTGTTCCTCTCGATGGCCATAGCGGCCAACGTCTGAGCGCCTGACCCTGATCTCGGTCCGGTGGGAGGGTCCTCCTTAACGCCCCGAACCCTGATAGAAATCCCACTTCATGGACCGCGAGACCGCACGTCGGCAGATGAAAGCGGGGCTTGTCGCAGGTGGCATCGCCGCCGGCATCTTCGCCCTCAGCTTCGTCGCCGCCTTCCTCTACATCGCCCAGTAAACCGAGATGGCTGAGCACCGACAGATCCCCGAGCCCGGCGAGACGATCTATCTGCCGCGTCCCTCGTGGGCCCCGATCTTCTTTGCAATCGGCGCAGTGGGCCTGATCTGCGGCACCTTCGCCGGCGGCTTCATCTTCTCGCCGAAAATCTGGGCGCTTCTCGGTGCGATCTTCATCCTCGCCGCCTTCCGCAGCATCGTCCGCAGCTCGGTCCGCGACTACTACCGCTTGCCCCGCCGTCAGGAGACCCGGGGGGCTGCGCTGCCCGTGGAAACGATCTCCGGCCCCCCGACGGGCTGATACCAAGCAGATCAAGGACGCAGGGAGCGTGGCGTGCTCTGCACGCGAGCGACCGAGGACGCCGATATGCGCCGGTATCAGCCCGTCGGGCCAGGCATTTGCATTTCCGACGTCGCCCCGTCTGACGTCCAGCAGCGGACGATGTCGCGCATCGAGAGGACGCCGATCGCCTCTGCTTCTTCGAAGACGACGAGGTGGCGGACGCCGCGGCGGGACATCTCGGCGGCGGCCCGCTCGAGGCTCCAGTCGGGGGCGGCGGTGAGGACGCCCTCGCTCATGTGGTCGGCGACGTGCTCGCGATCGGGGTCCTGACCGCGCGCCACGGAGATCAGCAGATCGCGCTCGGTGACCACCGAGGGCGTCGGCAGCTCGGCGTCGAAGACCAGAGCCGCGCCGGTCCCCTTCTCCACCATCTTCTCGGCCGCCTCACGCAGCGTGTGAGAGGGGCCCACGGTGAGCGTGATCTCCGACATCCCGTCCCTCACCTGCATCTGCAACCTCCCATCACCGTGATTTCTGAGCTAGTGCGGATCGACTCAAAGACTACCGCCCAGCCGTGCCTGACGGCACGCTTCCCGGCAGGCCCGACATATAGACTCCGCCTCCCACTGCACCCCATGTCACGCGTTCCGAAACCTATCTCTCCGCTGCTTGCCCTCGTGGCTCTCGTCGCCCTCGTGGTGACCGCCTCGGGCTGTGGCACCAGCGACGCCGACCCGCAGCGAGGTCGCGAACTCTTCAGGGTCAAGTGCGGCACGTGCCACGCGCTCGCCCAAGCCGGAGCGACCGGCCAGGTCGGCCCCAACCTGGACCACGCCTTCGCCGCCGCCCGCGAAGAAGGAAACGACAGCGACACGATCGAGGGAGTCGTCAAGGCGCAGGTCGAGTACCCGCGGCCCAACAACGGCAATCCCGCCGTCTCGATGCCCGCCGACATCGTCACCGGCCAGGACCTCGACGACGTCGCAGCTTACGTCGGCGAATGGGCGGGAGTCCCTGGCGCGGCGCCGCCCAAGGTACCCGGCGGCCCCGGCGCGCAGGTCTTCGCCAGCAACGGCTGCGGCAACTGCCACACCTTCGCCGCGGCTGAATCCGGCGGCGTGACCGGCCCGAATCTCGACGAAGAACTTCCCGGCGAAAGCGAAGCCGCGGTCATGGAAATGATCACGGACCCGAATGCCGAGATCGTCAAGGGCTACCCGCCCAATGTGATGCCGCAGAACTACGAGCAGGTTCTGTCTTCGAAAGAACTCGAAGACCTCGTCAAATACCTGCTCGAAAACGCCGGCGGCGGCAGCAACTCCAAAGGCTAGACGGATGCGGCCGCTCGGCCGCTGCGATGATTGCGAGTAGATGCGGGAACGCTTGAAAAGCCGCCTCGAGATCTCGCCTGAGCGCTACGCGCAGGTCACCCTCGTCGCCCTGGCAGCCCTGGCGCTGATCGTGCTCACCGGCGCCGCCGTGCGCCTGACGGGGTCTGGCCTCGGCTGCCCCGACTGGCCCAAATGCTACGGCGGCAGCACGCCCCCGCTCGAAGCCCACGCGGTGATCGAGTACGGCAACCGGCTGCTGACCGGGTTCGTCGGCTTCGCCGTGATCGCCGCCAGCGTCCTCGCCTTCTTCCGGCGGCCCTACCGCTGGCACCTGGCGCTGTTCGGCGCCCTGCTGCCGCTCGGCGTGATCGGCCAGGCGATCCTCGGCGCCCTCGTCGTCAAGTACCACCTGGCGCCGGGCCTGGTGATGTCCCATTTCATCCTCTCGATGATGCTGCTCGACGCCGCCTTCGCGCTCGCCTGGTGCTCCCGTTACGAACCGTGGGAGCGGCGGCGCTCGCGGGACCGCCTCAGCGTCTGGGCGGTGCGAGCGTTGATCCCGCTCGGCCAGCTGACGATCCTGGCGGGGACGATCGCCACGGCCTCGGGGCCTCATGCCGGTGCGCACGAAGGGCAACTGGTCCACCGCTTCGACTTCGAGGGAACTGGGACGCTGGAATGGGTCGTCCAGCGCCACGCGACCATCGCGGCGGTCTACGGCTTCGCGGCGATAGCGGTCTGGCTCCTTCTCCGCCGCCCTGGCGCCGACAGGCGCGCTCTGAGGCCCCTGACGCTGGTAATCGGCCTCCTCGCCCTGCAGGGGGCGATCGGCGGCATCCAATGGTGGCTGGAACTCCCGGCGGGCGTCGTCTGGGTTCACATCGCAGCCGCCACCGGCAATTGGCTGGCGATGCTCTGGACGGTCGCCGCCGCCGGGCGGCTCGAGCCTCACGGCGAACCGTCTCCCGCCCAGCCGCGGGAAACCGAGCAGCCCGCCCCGGCCACCGCCGGGCGCGCCTAGGGCTTGCTCCCCTTCTGGCTCTCGATCGGGGTCCTAAGCCTGGTTCAGGCGCTGCTGGTCGCGCTGCCGAGGGCTCCCTCGACGATCCTCCTGGCCCGGCTGCGCAGCAAATGGTGGGCGCTGGTCCTGCCGCTCTCGATCGTCGTTGTCATCTCGGGCGTAGCCCTCGAATCGGCCAGCGCCCGCTTCCTCACCTATCTGGCGCTGTTCGCCGTGCCGCCGCTTGCCGCCGTGGCACTGGCGTGGCTCATGCGGAGATCCCGGCCCAGGCTGGCTCTGCTGGTCATTCCCCTCTTCGCGGTTGCCTGGGCGGCCGAGGGGGCGCTCGGCGGCGAGACGGCCGCGCTCGCCCTCTCAGCCCTGTCCTGCGTCAGTCTCGGCTGGCTGGTCGCCTGCATCGTCCCGCCGCGCTGGCTGAAGCTGGGGATCTACGCGATGGCGGCGATCGACGCCTGGCTGGTCGGCTCGAACCTCCTGCAGGAGCCGAATGCCGTTCTCAACGCCGCCGCCCCCGTCGCCGACCTCCCCCGCCTCCAGTTCGCCTCCTTCGGCTCAGCGGTGATGGGCTTCGGCGACCTCTTCATCGCCGCCACCCTCGGCGCCCTGCTCGCTTCCAACCGCCGTCTGCAACTGCGGGGAGCGGCCCTGGCGGCCGTTATCTGCCCCGCCTTCGACCTGCTCTTCTTTTGGGTCGACCAGACCCCAGCCACTGTCCCGATCGCGCTGACGCTGGCAGCGCTCGAGCTTTTTTCGCGGCGGTCTAGAGCTTCACTGCAATGAGCGCGAAGAGGCCGCCGAAGCCAGCGATCATCGAGGAAGACATAGCGATGGCGCCGATGGAGCTGAATGCAACTTTTTGTCTTAGAACGTAAATTCTCTGTGCCGGCTCAGTGCCATCTCTCCCGCGCCCAGCGGTAGGCGTAGACGCAGCCGGCAATCGCCAGCGCCAGGCCGAGCAACGCACCCACCAGCGGCCGCGTCAATAGCGTCACCGCGACGACGAGGGCTCCGGCCAGGCCCACGATCACAACCCATTTGAAGACCGCCGCCTCGTTGAGCTTCACGACCGAGGACACCCCCAGGCGCAGGTTTGCAGGCGCCTCAGAGGATGTAGACGGTTACGTACACGATGATCCACATGATGTCGACGAAGTGCCAGTAGATCCCCGGCACCTCGACGCCCAGGTGGTCCTCCGCCTCAGGGCCGAAGTGGCCGCGGAAGGCGCGAATAGTCGCGAACGTGAGCAGCATCAGACCGACGAAGACGTGGGCCCCGTGCAGGCCGGTGAGGCTGTAGAAGATCGAGCCGAACCCGAGGTCGCGGGCGCTGAAGCCGATGTGGACGTACTCGTTGATCTGGATGAAGAGGAAGGTGGCGCCGAGCACCCAGGTCGCAAGCAGGCCCAGTTTGAGGCCTTTGTGGTTGCCGCGGCGGATCGCCTCGAGCGCGTAGTGGATCGTGAAGCTGGAGGAGACGAGGATCGCCGTGTTCATGCCCGCGACGCCGACCGGCAGGTGGTAGGGCTCGGGCGGCCAGCTCGGCGGGTCGACGACGACCCGAAGGAAGAAGTAGGAGGCGAAGAACGCCCCGAAGAGCATCACCTCGGAGACGATGAAGAGCAGGATTCCCAGGGTCTGGCGGTCGATCCGCGAGCTCTGGTTGGCCTCGGGCGGCCCGTGATGCTCGGCGTGACCGTGGCCGACGGCTACCGACGCGCTCTCCATCAGCTGCTTGCCTCCCCCTCGGCGACGGCGGCGGCAACTGCAGCCGCGGGCCGGCCGACCTCGATGTGCTCGACGGACTTCTCGGTGATCTCCCGCACCCGCCCGATCAGGTCCTCCTCGAGCCACTTCGAGCTCTCGCCGGCGAAGGTGGAGATGAGAATGTCGTCGATCCGGTAGTGCTCGATCGCGTTTTTCACCGCGTAGAAGGGGTCGGGGCTCATCGGCTGACCGGTGGCGTCGACATCAGAGCGGTAGAGCTCAGCCAGCGTCGAGGCGAGGTCATGGACGACCTGGCCCTCGTTGACGTCCTCGGCGCGGGGGCAGACGATCGTGAAGCGGTGCGGGCGGATGCCTGCCCGCTCCTTGAGCCGGTTGACCAAGTCGGGGGTGGCGACCGTCTTGGCCGCCACGACCAGGGTGTGGTTGAGGTCGAGGCGGATCGCGTCGTCTTCGATTCGAACCGGGATATGGGTGAACTTGGTCTCGGGTTCGACCCGCTCGCGGACGCTCTCGACCAGGTCCCGGCGCATGAAGCCAAATCGGCTGTCGGAGAGACAGGAGAGGAGCAACTCGCCCGGCCGGTGGGCGCGCACCGCGTCGTCTACCGCCAGCCAGGGCTCCGGGTCCAGAACCTCACCCACGGAGGGGATGCCGAACTCGCTCAGCACCGCCATCGTCACCTCGACTCGGGCGCGCGCGGCCTCGTGGATTTCGTCGCGGTCGATCAGCTGACCGACCGAAGGCTGGTTCTGCGGCGCCGCGACAACGACGCCGGAGATCTGGTCCTGACGCTCGCGCACCGCCTGCAGCAGCTTGCGCCCGCCGGCGACCTCGTTGAGGAAGACGAGCAGGGGCTTACGATCGTCGGGCTGCTGGGGGCTCATGAGCCGGTACCCACCACGCTTTTCTCACCGGCCGGCACCTCGGCGCCTTCGCCGGCCATGATCGCGTGTTTCGCACCGGGGATCCCGAACTCGTAGGGGCCGCCGACGACCCGCGGGATCTCGTCGAAGTTGAAGATCGGTGGCGGCGAGGAGACCTGCCACTCGATCGAGTTGGCGCGCCAGGGGTTGGCGTCGGCCTTGGGGCCGAAGCGCCAGCTGACGACCATGTTGTAGAGGAAGACGAGCTGGACGGCGCCAAGCAGGAAGGCGAAGGCGCTGATCAGCAGGTTCCAGTCGCCGAACTGGGCGGCGTAGTCGGCGACCCGTCGCGGCATCCCGTCCATCCCCACCCAGTGCATCGGGACGAAGGTGCCCCAGGTGCCGACCAGGGTCCCCCAAAAGTGGACGCGGCCCAGTTTCTCGTCGTACATCCGGCCCGTCATCTTCGGGAACCAGTGGTAGACGCCGGCGAAGATCGTGAATACCGAGCCGCCGAAGAGGACAAAGTGAATGTGGGCGACGATGAAGTAGGTGTCGGTGACGTGGATGTCGATCGGCACCATGCCGAGCATCACGCCGGAGATCCCGCCGATCGTGAAGGTGACGATGAAGGCGAGCGCGAACAGCATCGACGTCGAATACGTGTGGATTTTGCCGAAATAGAGGGTGCCCAGCCAGGAGAAGATCTTGATCCCGGTCGGCACCGCGATCAGCAGGGTGGTGATCATCATCGGCACCCGCAGCCAGGAGAACATTCCGGCGACGAACATGTGGTGCGCCCAGACCGAGTAGCTGAGGACGACGATCCCGATCAGCGCCAGGGCCATCAGGCGGTAGCCGAAGATCGGCTTGCGGGCGTGGGTCGAGATGACCTCGGAGATGATCCCGAACCCGGGCAACATCATGATGTAGACCGCCGGGTGCGAGTAGAACCAGAAGATGTGCTGGTAGCTGATCACGTCGCCGCCGCCCGCGAAGTCGAAGAAGTTGGTGTGCAGGGCGCGGTCGAAGAGGACCATGAACTGGACGCCGGCGATGAACGGGGTCGCGGCGACGACCAGCAGCGAGGTCGAGAGGTTCGCCCAGACGAGCAGCGGCATCCGCCAGAAGGTCATTCCGGGCGCACGCATGGTGATGATCGTGACCAGGAAGTTGAGCGCGGTCGCGATCGACGAGGCGCCCGCGAACTGGACGCCGAGGTTGAAGAACGACTGCCCTAACGGCGCCCCGGTCGAGAGCGGCGCGTACCCGGTCCAGCCGGCGTCGAAAGCGCCGCCCGGGGCGAGGAAGCTGCCGACGAAGAGGATGCCGGCGATCGGCAGCATCCAGAAGCTGAGGGCGTTGAGGCGCGGGAAAGCCATGTCCGGAGCGCCGATCATCAGCGGCAGGACGTAGTTCGCCAGTCCGGCGAAGACCGGGATCACGAAGACAAAGATCATCAGCACCGCGTGCGTCGAGAAGAGGCTGTTGTAGGTCGACGCTTCGACGATCTGGGTCCCCGGCTGGGCGAGCTCGGCCCGGATCAGCATCGCCATCAGGCCGCCGATGAAGAAGAAGAAGAAGGTGGTGACGACGTACTGGACACCGATCACCTTGTGGTCGGTGTTGAATTTGAAGTAGTCCTTCCAGCTCTTGGCGCCGTGCTGGGAGTGGTCGTCGGGAATCGTCGGCATCCCGGCCGCCCAGCGCAGCCAGTAGTCGAAGCAGCCGAAGCCCCAGAGGAAGCCCAGCGGGGCGGTGACCGCGGGCACGATCACGTGCGGGTAGCCGGTCTGTTCGGTCTGGTACAGCGGCAGGTCGGAGATCGCCCGCAGAGCGATCACGAGGCCGAAGCCGAAGGCGCCGAAGGCAACGGCTCCGAACAGGCCTCGCCACCAACCGGGTCTCTTGATCGCGGCAACCATCAGGTCTCTCCCATTATGCCCCGCCGGCGTCCAGAGCCGGTGGGTTGGACGTGGAGGTCTCTTCGACCACTTCCATCAGCGGTTTCGGAACTTTCTGGTCGAGGCCTTCTACCCATTCGTTGAACTTGGCCGGGGACTCGACGACGACTTTGGCCCGCATCGTCGCGTGGCCGAATCCGCAGAGCTCGGTGCAGACGAGCTGGTAGGTGCCGACCTTGTCCGGCGTGACGATCGCGGTGGTGGTGATGCCGGGGACGTTGTCTTTCTTGATCCGCCACTCGGGGACCCAGAAGGAGTGGATCACGTCCAGCGCGTGCATCTTGAACTGGATTTGACGGTCGACCGGGACGTGCAGCTCGCCTTCGCTCCAGGCATATTCTTTGCCCGGGTAGGCGAAGCTCCAGGCGTACTGCTGCGAGAAGACCGAGACCGTCAGGTGCTTCGCGTTCGGCTCTTCGATGTCGTCGAGCACCTTCCAGCTGTAGCCGCCGGCGAAGAGGACGATGATCGTCGGGATCAGGGTCCAGGCGATCTCCAGGCGGGTGTTGCCGTGGATCGGCTCGCCGTCGGACTCGTCCCCCGGCTTCGCTTTGAATTTCCAAAGCGCGTAGAAGAGCATCACCATCACCAGCGAGAAGACGAACGCCGAGAGGACGATCATCACGTTCAGCAGGTGGTCGATCTTCGGCGCGGCCGTGGAGGCCCCCTGACCGTTCCAGTTGATCGGGACCATCACCGCCGAGATGACCACCGTCAGGGCGATCGTCACCAGCAGCATCTTCACTATGGGCAGGCGGCCGTACATTGGGGCGGCGGGCATTCTATTGAAGCGGCGGCGGGAGGCTTTGCGGCCCCAGGTGACGCTTCGCACTAGCTCCCCGGCCGCGGCAGACGATCCAGCTCCCCGGCCGCGGCGGAGAGGACCCCGCGGGCCACTCCCTCCCAGCTCCAGAGCCGGGTGACGGTCTCGACCAGGGTCGCCCGGGCCCGTTCCCGCTCGCCCTCTGGAAGTGCCAGCCAGGCGTTGATCCGGGCCGCGATCGCCTCCACCGCACCGGCCTCGACCGGGAACGAGGTCAGCGCTCCGACCTCGTCGGGCAACTCTGCCCCGAGCCGGCGGGAGACCTCGAGCATCCCCGAGTGGCCGGCGGAGACGGGCAGCGTCCCGCAAGCCGCAGCCTCGACCGCGACCATCCCAAAAGCCTCGGGGAAGGTGCTCGGCATCACCATCGCCTCGGCCCGGGGGAAGAAGGAGGCGACCTCGTGGTGCTCGAGCCGGCCGACGAACTCCACCGAACCGGCCGCGGCGCGAGCCAACTCCGGATATCCCCGCGGTGGGTCGGCGAGGAACGCCGAGAGGATCGGCAGGGGCTTCTCCTCGCCGCCCTCGAGCGCCCAGCCGAGGCGGGCGACCTCGCGGGCATCGTCGAGGTCGCCGCGCTCAAGCGCCGCCAGCAGTCGCCGCAGCGCCTCCTCGTAGGCGCCGAAGCCCGCGACCTCGAGCCGCGCCCCGGGGTGCGCCGCGCGCACCAGCGGCCAAGCGGCGAGCAACAGGTCGACCCCCTTGGAGACGATCAGCTTGCCGACGAAGGCGACCAGGTCCTCGCGCTTTGCGCCGGGGCGAAACTCCTCGACGTCGACGCCCGGCGGGCCGAGACGAGACTTCTCGCGCAGGTCCGGGACGTCCGGAAGCGTCGCCCAGAGCGATTCGGCCGTGTGAGCGGACCCGATCAGGACCCCGCGGGCCGCCTCCATCCCTTCGCGCGCATAGGGCAGGAACCGCGGGTGCGGTTTGACCGTGTACTCGAGGGCGGAGCCGTGGATCTTCGCCGCGAACGGAGCGACGCCGGCGCGGGCGAGGATCGCCGGCCCCATCACCAGGTGGTTGGCGAGGGCGGCGTCGATGCCTCCGGCGGCGGAGGCGACCTCGCGCACTGCGGCGACGTTGGCATTTATGTAGCGGTCGAGCTCGGCGTCGCTCAGCTCGGGGAAGGTCTTGACCTCGAACCCCTCATAGGGGTCTTTCACGTACACGGGCAGGAGGCCGCCGATGTCGGGGTTGTGGATCTCGACCCCCTCCAGCCGCACCTCGCGGTCCTGGCAGAGCAGGTGCACCTCGTGGCCGAGCCGGGCCAGGGCCCGCGCCAGATTCACGTTGTAGATATTGCTGCCGGTGCCCCGCAGCATGTAGCCATGAAAGATGAGGACGCGCATCGGAGCCGCCCAAGCTATTAGTCTTCCCGGCGATGAACGAGAAGCAGGTCTACCGCATGCGCGCTGCGGCCTCCGGGCGCGAGGCGCTCGCCCACGCCGAGCCCGGCGCGGTCTACGTCGATCGCGAGACCGGCGAGGAGATGTCCCCGGTCGCCCAGGTCCTACCCATGGCGCCCTCCGCCTCCTCCCTGCCCCGCAGCCCCGAGAACCTCCGCGCCTGCCGCCGCTGCGACCAACTCATCGGCCTCGACGTCTCGGACTGCCCGTACTGCGGTCTGCGGCAAGAAGCTCTCTAGGCCCTCTCCCGCTTGGGCCACGCCAGCGCCTTCTGGCGAACTCAATCGCGAGGAAAACCAGGAAGGCCACATAGATCAATTCATTGATCGTTTGGGCCGTGATCGCAACCGTCCCCCCGGCCACCCCACACACAACTGGGCCCCACCGGTCCCAGGTCCCATCTCTGACAAAAGATTTCATCTTGTTCAGCCTACCTGAACGAGGAGCGCAAGGATGTAATAGATCGCGGCAAGCGCGAAACCGATCAGACCACCAAGTGCCATCGCTCGCTCGCGCTTTTGGGGAGAGACAGCGGTAAAAAGCACACCGGCCAAAACGCCTCCCAGACCTGCCCCACCAAAAACAAAGCTCAGACCCGATCCGGTCAGGGAAGGGGTCTTCGACTTCAGGCAGGAGCGATGCAATCAGCAGGACCAGAAGTACCGCTACGGCAGGCACGTCCTGATGCTGCCGAGCCATGGTGCACGCGTGGCGCGCAGAACGCCAATTCTCTGCGGCTAAACCGTTACGGCTTCTTGACGAGCGTTGCGGTGTAGAGCAACCGCGCTTCGGAGTAGTAGCAGCCGTAGGTCTTGATCTTGCCCACGCCCTGGTGGGGATGCCCGCCCTGGATGTCTTCCCGCGAGATGCAGTGCTCGGGCAGGCGGCTTCCGCGCCAGGTGTTTTCCGGGGAGATGTTGAAGGCGAACATCGGCGCCCAGGTCGGGATCGTCAGCGCCACGACCTGGCCCTTGAGCACGGTGAGGGGGTGGTCGAGAGCGAAGACCGGGGTACTGCCGAAGTAAGGGTTGAGGATCTCGATCGGACTCTGCCGCACGAGTTTGTACTGCGGCGGCTTCGAGTCTTCGATCGGGCGCAGGACGCCGATCCGGGCCTGCGACGGGGTGCCGAAGAAGTCGTTGAAGAAGCCCACCTCGTCGGTGGTCGTTTTCGTTTCCACGGTCGAGGGCTTCGACAGGGTGATCGACCAGGCGACGATTTTCCCTTCGAAGGGAGCCTCGTAAGGACGCGGAACGCCGTCGGCAATCGACTGGAAACCGGTGACGCGCCCCTCCACCCGGCAAGGGGTTTCCTCGCGGCCGCCGACGATTTTTCCCGGGCAGGAGGCCGGCGGCGTTTCCGAGGTTTTGCCGAGGACGACGACGCGCAGCGGCGCCGAATCGGCCGGGCGCGGCGCCACTACGGCGACCAGCGCCGCGAGCAGGCAGGCGGCGCCGAGCAGGGGCCAGATGCGCCGAGGGGTGGTTTTGGTTTCTGCGATTGGCATCGAACAGGCAAACACGGGGCGCGGAGCCCAGTTGCGGCGCCAATCTTGCCGTCCGCTGCGGCTGGATGCGGCGTCGTCGAGGCGGTTGCACGATCCCGGCCAAGTGCCCAGGTAGGGTTCGCGGCGCGCATGGAGGCCTCTGAGCACACCGACGACTTCATTCCGGCGGCCCTTGCCGCCTATGGAATCGAGGCCGACGAGATCGAGCTGGCGGTGATCCGCGCCGCCCACCAGACGCTCTGGCCGCCGATCCTCGAGCTGCTCGACCTCGACACCAGCCAGGTCCCGCTCGAGCGGGATCCCGACCTCTCGCAGGCGCCGCCGAGCCGATGAACACCGGTCTTGACCTCTCGCTGCGGGAGCAGGCGGCGGCGATCGCCGGCGGCGAGCTCGACCCGGCCGAGCTACTCGAGGCGACCTTGTCGCGGATCGAGGAGCGCAACCCAGCCCTCAACGCCGTCGTCGCGACCTTCCCCGATCGCTCGCGCGAGATGCTCGCCGCGGCGCCGCGCGGGCCCCTGTACGGCGTCCCGATCGTGATCAAGGACGAGTGGCCCCTGCCCTGGCGGGCACAGCGGTTCGGCGCCGCGGAGATGCTGGCCGAGGCCGAGGCCGGCGAGTCGGCGCCCTACCGCGCGCTGCGCGACGCGGGGGCGGTGATCGTCGGTGTCGGCAACATGCACGAGCTCGGCGCCAGCAGCACCGGCAACATCTCCGTCTACGGGCCGGCCCGCAACCCGTGGAGCCCCGACCGCTGCCCGGGTGGCTCCTCCAGCGGCCCCGCCGCCTCGGTCGCGGCCCGCCTCGTCGCCGGCGCCGTCGGAGCCGACGGGGTCGGCTCGATCCGCTACCCGGCCGCCTACTGCGGCCTCACCGGCCTGAAGCCGACCTTCGGGCGCTCGGCGATGGCGGGGCACCACATGGCCGAGGTCTCGACCACGATCGTCTCCGGTGCCCTCTGCGCCGACGCCGGCGACTGCCGGACGCTCGACTCGGTCCTCTTCGAAGAAGAGTTGGCCGCGGGGAATCCGCAGGGCCTGCGAATCGGCGTGATCCGCGGCGAGGTCTCCGAGGACGTCGCGCCGGAGGTGCGCGAGGCCTGCGAGAACGCAGTCGAGGAGCTGCGCCGCGAGACCGGCGGCGAGGTGCGGGAGATCGAGCTGCCCGAACTTGCCGCGGCGACCCTGGCGACCGTCCTGATCGCCAACAGCGAGAGCCTCGGCGGCATCACCCCGGAGCGTCTCAACCGGCTCGACCCAGAGCTGAGCCCGCTTGGCCGCGGCCTGCTCAAGTACCGCCTGCTGGTCCCGGCGATCGCCACGATCAAGGCGGGACGGGTGCGGACCCTGGCGCGCCAGACGCTGGCCAGGGTCTTCGAGGAGGTCGACGTGCTCGCTTGCCCGACCGTCCCGGCCGTGGCACCGCCACTGGATGCCCCGGTGGTCGAGCTGCCGAGCGGTCACCTCACCGCCGACGAAGCCAACGTTCGCGGCGGCGCCCTCGCCAACCTCACCGGCATCCCGGCGATCAGCGTCCCGGTCGGCTCTTCGGAGGGGCTGCCGGTCGCCCTGCAGCTGCAGGGCGCCTGGGGGCGCGACGAGCTGCTGCTCGACGCCGCCGAGGCGCTCGAGCGCGCCAACGGCCGCCGCTGGGTCGAGGCGACCCCGCCCGCGCTCGGCGCCGAACCGCTGGAGGCCTAGCGTGCCGGCGATCGCGGTCGCGGGCCTCGAGCGTGCCTTCGGCGAGGTCCTCGCCGTGCAGGGCATCGATCTCGAGGTCGCCGAGGGCGAGATCTACGGCTTCCTCGGCCCCAACGGCGCCGGCAAGACGACGACGGTGCGGATGCTGACGACGCTGCTGCTGCCGACCGGCGGCCGGGCCAGCGTCGCCGGCCACGACGTGGTCGACGGGGCCCGCCAGGTGCGGGCCTCGATCGGCGTCGCCCTGCAGGAAGCGGCGCTCGACCCGCTGATGACCGGCCGCGAGCTGATCCGCCTGCAGGCGACGCTGCAGGGACTGCCGCCGGCGGCTGGGCGCCAGCGCGCCGACTCGCTGCTGGAACGGGTCGACCTGACCGGCGCCGCCGACCGCCGGGTCGGCACCTACTCGGGCGGGATGCAGCGCCGGCTCGACCTCGCCGCGGCCCTGGTCCACGAACCGCGGGTTCTGTTCCTCGACGAGCCCACCACCGGCCTCGATCCCGTCAGCCGCAAAACCATCTGGGAGGAGGTGCGGGCGCTGAACCAGGAGGGAACCACCGTCTTCCTCACCACCCAGTACCTCGAGGAGGCCGACCAGCTGGCCGACAACGTCGGGATCATCGACAGCGGCCGGATCGTCGCCGAGGGGACGCCGGAGTCCCTCAAGGGCGAGATCGGCAATCCCCACGTCGAGCTACTCCTGGCCGAGGGCTCTGTGGCCGAGGCCGAGCGGGTCTGCGCCGAGCTGGGAAAGCTGCTGCCACCGAAGGACGGCAAGCGGGTTCTGGTCGAAGTCGAGAACGGTGCTGCCGACATCCCCCGCGTCGTCCGCGCCTTAGACGAGGCCGGGATCGCGGTCGAGTCGCTGGAGCTGGTCCGCCCGACCCTCGACGACGTCTTCGTCGCCAAAACCGGCCACCGCCTCGAAAAGGAGGACGGCGAGGACGGCAGCGAGGAGCCGGGCCCGGCGTGAGCGACCTGGCGACGAGCGCGAGGGTGGTACAGGCGCTGGGCGCGCGGTCGATCCGCCAGACCTTCCGCCGACCGCAGCTCCTAGCGCCGATCGTCGTCTTCCCCACCCTGCTGCTGGCGGTCCAGACCGGCGGTGCCGGCGCCAGCATCGAACTGCCCGGCTTCCCGCCGGTGCAGAGCTTCCTCCAGTTCATGCTCGCCGGCGCGATGATGCAGTCGATGATGCTGGCCGGCAACAGCGGCGGCATCGCCTTCGCGGTCGACATCGAGATGGGCTTCACCGACCGCCTCTTCGCGGCGCCGATCCCGCGCTTCGCGATCGTCCTCGGGCGGCTGGCGGGAACGGCGGCGCTGGGCCTCTTCGCCTCGCTCTGGTTCCTGGCGATCGGGCTGATCTTCGGCGCCCACATCGAGGGTGGGGTCCCCGGCGCGCTGCTGGCGATAACGCTGGTCACCGCCTCGGCGCTGGCGGTCGGCGGGATCGGCGCCGCGATCGCCCTGCGCACCGGCAGCGCCAGCGTCGTCCAGGGCCTCTTCCCCCTCGTCCTCGTCGTCCTCTTCCTCTCCTCGGCCTTCTTCCCCCAGGAACTAATGATCGAGCCGGCGAAGACGATCGCCGAGTACAACCCGCTCAGCTTCATCGTCGAAGGCGTGCGCGAGCCGATCATCTCCGGGATCGACGCCACCGAGACCCTGGAGGCGGTAGCGGCGATTGCCGGAATCGTCGTCCTCGGGCTGGTGCTCAGCGCCCGCGCCCTCAAGCACCGGTTGCGGGTGGGCTGATGGAGTTCGCCGCAAAAGCGGGAAAAACGCTGGGAAAAGCGCCGGCTTCGCCGGCGTGGCGCACCAACCTGGCGACGATCGGCGCGCTGATGGCGCGGGCGAAGAACGAGCTCGTGCGTGTGCCGGGGGCGGCGATCCCCGGGGTGCTGGCGCCGACGATCTTCTTCCTCGGCCTGAACGGCGTCTTCGGCGCCCTGACCCAGCTGCAGGGGTTCGAAACGGGCTCGTACGAGAGCTTCATCGTCCCGGTCAGCATGCTGCAGGGGGCCGGCTTCACCGGCGCCGCGACGGGTGTCAACCTGGCCCGCGACTACGAAGGGGGCTGGGTCGACCGCCTGCTCGTGTCCCCCGCCCCACGCTGGGTCCTACTCGCCGGCAACGTCCTGGCGGCGAGCGCCCGAGCGCTGATCCCGGCGACCTTCGTGCTGTCGATCGCCTTCGCCATCGGCGCCGAATGGCCGGGACTCGACGGCTTGCTGATCTGTTACCTAATGGTCGCCGCGACGTCCGCAGCCGCCGCCTGCTGGGGGTCGATGCTGGCGCTCCATTTCAAGAGCCAGTCGGCAGCGCCACTGATGCAGGCCGGGATGATGGGGTTGATTCTCTTCACCCCCGCCTACGCGCCGGTGGCACTGCTCCAGCCCTGGCTCGAGAAGGTCGCCAACGTCAACCCGTTGACCCAGGTGCTGGAAGCGGCCCGGCAGGGGTTCGTCGGCAGTGTTACTTGGGCAGAGACGTGGCCCGGCATCGTCGCCATCGCAGGATTGCTGGCGGTCCTGGGATCGCTGGCGCTGCGCGAGATGCGCCGCACCAATGTCTGACGGCGCCTTCGGCAACGCCCCCTTCGGGGGCAGCGTCCTCGCCGAGGCCGAGCGGGTCCTGCGGCAGAACTGGGTAGTCGGCAGCCGCGGCGAGACGCGCTTCAGTTACACCGAGCCGAGCCCGGGGCGCTATCCCTGGCAGTGGTACTGGGACTCCTGCTTCGCGGCTATCGTCTGGCGCCGCTTCGAGCCGGCGCACGCACGCGCCGAGCTGGAGAGCCTGCTGGCGGCGCAGCGGCCGGACGGGTTCATCGGCCACACGATCTTCTGGCGCAGCCACGTCTCTTGGCTGCGGCTGCTCTTCTACAACGTCGCCAATCGCCGCGCCGAGGAGACCGAGTCGATCCAGCCGCCGCTGCTGGCCTGGGCCTGGCGGGTCGCCGTCGGCGACCCGGCCGAGGAGCCGCGGATAGGCCGGCACATGGAGTGGCTGCGGCGCAACCGCGACCTCGAGGGCGACGGCCTGCTCTGGATCGTGCAGCCGGACGAGTCCGGCCTCGACGCCTCGCCGAAGTTCGAAGAAGTCTGGGGCCGACGGGCGAACGGCCGCATCGGCTTCCCGCTGCTGGTCCACCGCAACCGCCGGTTGGGCTGGGACGCGCGGCGGATCCGCGACGGCGGCGGCCCGGTCCTCTGCGAACCCCTGGTCAACACGCTCTGGTCGCTGTCCCTGCAGGCGATGGGTGCGCCGTCGGCGACGCCGGCGCTGGTCGACAGGCTCTGGGACGAGCGACGCGGTCTCTTCCTCGACGAGGCGCAACCGGGAGGCCTGCGCCCCCAGGCTCTGACCTGGGCCTCGCTGGCGCCGCTGGCGCTGCCCGACCTACCGGAGGCGATCGGCCGGCGGCTGGTCGAGGAGCACCTGCTGAACGAGAACGAGTTCCTCACCCCGGTGGCGCCGCCCTCGGTTGCGATCGGCGAGCACGGCTACGAACCCGACGGCGGCCGCGGCCCGATCCGCCGCTACTGGCGCGGCCCGACCTGGATCAACTCGGCCTGGCTCGTCTGGCTGGGGCTGCGGCGCCTCGGCTACGAGGCCGAGGCGGAGAAGCTGGCAGGTGGCGTGATCGGCGCCGCGGCACGCGAAGGCCTGCGCGAGTACTACGACCCGCGGAACGGCAAGGGGCTAGGAGCGCGCGACTTCGCCTGGTCGACGCTGATCGCCGAGCTGGCCGATCCGAAGCCGCTCTATTTGTAGCGGTAGGTGATTCGCCCGCGATCCAAATCGTAGGGCGAAAGCTCGATCTTGACGCGGTCCCCGGGGAGGATGCGGATGTAGTGGCGGCGCATCTTTCCCGAGATGTGGCCGAGCACGTCGTGACCGTTGTCCAGTTTGACCCGGAACATGGTGTTGGGGAGAGCCTCGGTGATCTCCCCCTCCATTTCGATCTTTTCCTCTTTGGCCATGCGCGCGGAGCGTATCTAACGGCGCAGGTGTTCGAGCGCACCCGTGCGGTCAGTCACTTCCCCTGCATATTGCGCGGCCTCCAGCTCGGCGATGGCAGAGCCCAACTCAGGCCCGGGCTCGATCCCCAGCTCGGCGGCGATCTCGTCCCCGCGCAGGAGCGGAGCCGGCGGTCCCTCCCGCCGCCAGTCGAGCCCGGCGACGATCATCTCCCGCGCCAAGGTGAGGTGAGCGGAGACCATCTCCGGGCTGGCGATCGGCCCCTTGCCCCGGGCCGAGAGGCGGTCGGCGACGGTGAGCAGGGTGACGTCGACGGTGACCGGATCGGTCGCGCGCAGGTAGGCGTGGACGCGACGCGGGGGCAGCGGCATCTCGGGAATCAGAAAGCCGAGCCGGAGATGGTGGCGGGCCAGTCCCTGCAGGTGCTGGGTGAGCCTCCGGCTGGCGCGCAGGCGGCGGCAGACGTCGCCGATGATCTCCGCCCCGACCTCGTCGTGGCCGCGGAAGCCGACGAACCCGTCGCGCTCGGCCTTGGTCGCCGGCTTGGCGATGTCGTGGAACAGCGCCCCGAAGCGCAGCCCCGTGCGGCGGGTCATCTCATCGGCGAGCGGCTCGTCGAGCAGGGAGGCGACCTCGGCGGCGCGATCGCCGGCGAAGCGCTCGAGGTCGCGCTCGACTTCGAGCGTGTGCTCGAGCACCGCGATCGTGTGGTCGTAGACGTCGAGGTGGTGGTTCGGGCCCTGCTCGACCCCGCGCAGCGTCTCCAGCTCCGGCAGGACGACCGCCGTAACCCCGAGCTCGCCGAGCAGGCGCAGGCCGCGAAGCGGATCGGGCCCCCCGAGCAGCTGCCGGAGCTCGGCCAGCTGCCGCTCGCCGGCCGGCTCCCCCGCCCGCTCGGCGGCGGCGCGGGCAAGCACCACGGTCCGCCCATCGATCTCGAGGTCGAGCTCGGCCGCCAGCCGCGACGCGCGCAACAGGCGCAGCGGGTCGCTGAGGAAGCTCTCCTCGCCGACCGCGAGCAGGCGCCGCTCGGCCAGGTCGGTCAGCCCGGCATAGGGGTCGATCTTTTCGCCGCCCGCAAGCGGCACCGCCACCGCGCCGATCGTGAAGTCGCGCTCCGCCAAGTCCGCCTCGATCGTCTCTCCCCGCAGGGCGGTGAGGTCGATCTGCCAACCACGGCTGGGCGAGACGACGCGCCAGGTACCGAACTCGGCCGAGAGCTCGAAGGCGTGCTCGCCAAGCGCAGAGCCGATCGCCTTGGCGGTGGCGCCGGGGTCGCCCAGCACCGCGAGGTCGAGATCGACCACTTCGCGCCCCAGGGCCGCATCGCGAACTGCGCCTCCAACCACCCACACCCCATCCGTGCTCCCCACCGCTTCGCGGACAGCCGCCACGATGGGCGCGCCACCGAGGCGCTCGGCGAGGCTGGCGCTTTGGTCAACCATGGGGATACAAAAGCGCCCCGGTCATGCCGGGCGCCGGGGGACCCGGGGCGAGATCGCGCAGGCGACCTCGTAGTTGATCGTCTCCAATCGGCGGGCGACCTCCTCGGCGAGGATCTCCTCGTCGCCCTGGCGACCGATCAGGACCGCCTCGTCGCCCGGCTCGACATCGGTCTCCGGCCCGAGCTCGATCGTCAGGTTGTCCATCGAGACGGTGCCAACCAGGGGGTACCGCCGACCGCCGACGAGGACGTCGGCGTTGTTGGTCAGGGCGCGGCGGACACCGTCGCCGTAGCCGAGCGGGATCACGCCCACCCAGGTATCGACCGGCGCCTTCCACTTGCGCCCATAGCCGGCGCTGGCGCCGGCGGAAAAGCGCTTGACGTCGGCGAGGTAGGAGCGCAGGGAGAGCGCCGGGCGCAGGCCCTGGTCGGCGGGGTCGTGCTGGAAGGGATCGAGACCGTAGATGGCGACGCCGCAGCGCGCCATCTCGTAGTGGGAGCGCTTGTCGCGCAACACCGCGGCGCTGTTGGCGGCGTGGACGACGGCCGCGGGATGCTCGGCCTTAACCGCCTTTGCGACTTCGTCGAAGCGCTCGAGCTGCTCGTCGAAAAAGGTCGAGTCGAGTTCGTCGGCGGTCGCGAAGTGGGTCCAGATGCCGGTCAGCTCGAGGTCGGGATCCGCGGCGCAGGCGCGTGCCAGCTCGATCGTCTCGATGGCATCCCGATTCCCCAGCCGGCCCATGCCGCTGTCGTACTTGACGTGGAGGCGGGCGGGATGACCGTGGGCCCTGGCGCGATCGGCGACGAGGCGCCTGAAGTCCTCGCGCCAGACCGAGAGCTCCGAACCCGCGGAGATCGCGGCATCGACCTCCTCGGCGGTAAGGGGCCCCATCGTCAGCAGCGATACGTGCTGGAGGCGACGGCCGATCTGCTCGGCCTCGGTGGCCGTAGCCACCGCCAATCGAGTCGCGCCCCCCGACAAGGCGGCCTCCGCGCAGCCCAACGCGCCGTGCCCGTAGCCGTCGGCCTTGACCACCGCGCAGAGCTCGGCGCCATCGAGCGCTGCCTTCAGCCGTTCGCAGTTGGCGCGAATGGCACCAAAGTCAATCCGGGCGACTGCCCGCTCCATGGTTACTCCGGCTCGGCGACCAGGGCGGCGAGGGCGTCTGCCCTGGTGACCATGCCGACCAGGAAGCCGTCGGCGTCCACGACCGGCAAGTGGTTGTGGTGCTTGTCGGCGATTTTCTTCGCCACTCGGTCTGCCGACTCGTAGTCGTGGGCGACGATCGGGTCGGCCGTCATCAGCTCCGAGACTTCGGTGGCGAAGGCTTTCTCCAGGCGCTCCTCAAACCCCTTCATCGAGCCGACGAAGACGATCCCGCCCATGATGTTGAAGTAGTGCGGCAGGTGCAGATCCGACTCCTCCTCGCTGAGGATCAAGTCAGACTCGCTGACGATCCCGACGAGCTTGTTGTCGTTGTCGACCACCGGGATCGCGCCGAGGTCCGATTTCGAGAGCAGGTCGATCGCGGTGCGGGCGTCATCGCTGGGATGGACGCTGGGCACGTCCCGGGCCATGATCTCTCCAGCGGTCTTCATGGGCGCGAGGTTATTCCACGAAGCTGTCGGGACGTATCCCCGCCGGGATCGAGTCGATCACGTCGCTCGCGATCACCGACTCGGGGGTTCCCACTCTGGCGGCGGCGTCGAGGCCGGCGCGGGCGTGGCCGACAACCGCGGCGCAGGCGGCGGCGAACGGGTCGAGGCCCCGTGCCAGCAGGGCGGCGATCATCCCCGAGAGGACGTCGCCGCTACCGGCGGTGGCTAGCGCTGGTGCCGAAAGCACGTTGACCGCGACACGCGTGCCGTCGGTGACGATCGTGTCGTCCCCCTTGAGGACGACGACGGCGGCTGCTGCCGCAGCCGCCTCGCGGGCGCAGGCGATCCGGTGCTCGCCGACCTCGGCCGAGTCGCGCTCCAGGAGCCGGCCGAGCTCGCCGGCGTGCGGAGTGAGGATGGTCGGGACCTCGCGGGCGCGGAGGTCGCCGAGGCGCCCGGCAAAGGCGTTCAGCCCGTCGGCGTCGATCAGGAGAGGGGCCTCAATCCTTCCGGCCACCGTGCGTACCAGCTCGAAAGAGCCGGGGTCCTTGCCAAGACCGGGCCCGAGCACCCCGGCTGCTGCCCGCTCGAAGGTGCGGAGCACCGCCTTCTCGGAGGCCGGCACCAGGCAGCCATCCCCACCCGGGCAGCCGACCGACATCACCTCGGGCTGGGCGAGTTCGAAGACCATCTCCAGATCGGCGGGGACAGCGACCGTGGCGTAGCCCGCACCAGCGCGGATGGCCGCCAGCGAGGTCATCCGCACGGCCCCGGTCAGGCCACGGGAGCCGCCGGCGACCGCCACCTGGCCGGAGCTGAACTTGGTCGAGCGGGGGCCACGGCGCGGCGCCAATGCGAGGACTGCCGGGTCGATCTCGCCAGCGATCTCCTCCCCTGGCGCGCCGACGGGAATCCCGATCGGGGCCACGCGCAGCTCGCCGGCGCAGCCCTTGCCGGGGGCGACCCGCTGGCCGAGCTTGGCGGCGTGGAAGCTGACGGTGACATCGGCCTCGACCGCTTCGCCCGCCACCTCGCCGGTCGAGGCATCGACGCCAGAGGCGATGTCGCAGGCGACGACCGGCGCCCCGGCGCTGTTGATCGCCCGAATCGCCCCCGCAACCGGATCCCGCGGTGCCCCCTCGAACCCGGTACCGAAGATCGCGTCGACGATCGCACCCGAGTCGGCGAGTCGACTGGTGGGATCGCCTCCGAGTAGATCGCCGCCAAACCGTTCGTAGTTCGCCGCCGCGTCTCCGCGCAGCTCCTCACCCGGCCAGAGCAGAAGCGCCTCGACCTCGAACCCCATCTCCCGCAGCAGCCGCGCCGCGACGAACCCATCCCCCCCGTTGTTCCCCTTCCCGCAGACCACCCGCACAGGCCCCTCCGGCGCCAGCTCGGCCACCGCCTCGGCAACCGCCCGCCCAGCAGCCTCCATCAGCTCCAGCGAAGGAACCCCCCGCTCCTCAATCGCCCACCGATCAACGGAACGCATCCCCTCAGCGTCATAAAGCGGTCTGAGCCAGGACTCCATCTGCCCAGCCTAAGGGGTCAATCAGAGCCGTTCGCAGAGGACCCTGGTGGGGGTCAGAGGGCTACTCGACGCCGACGATCAGCTTGGCGGTGACGAGATCGCCGGAGGCTTCGGAGCCGAGGGCCAGGTAGGCGATCTTCTCGAGGTAGGACTGTGCCCCTTCGAATTCTTCTTCGCCGGGCGGGACCAGCGCCTTGGCGAGCCGCAGCGCGGCGGGCCCGTCGACGTACATCGCGATCGGAGTGCCGCCCAGAGCGTCGACGGCGTCCCGATAGGCGGAGGCGTCGGCGAGAGTCTTGTTGGCTTCCTGGAAGCTCGAGAGCGTCGGCGCGAGGCCGTAGCCGATCGCGATGCGGCTGCCCTTGGCGACGACGACGACCGGCTGGCGGCCCAGTTCCGGGCTGCGGATCGAGAAACCACTCGCGCCTTCGGTGATTTTCGTAATCCCGGGAGTGCCGGTCGAGCGCAGGAAGAGGCCGATGTTGGAGACGGTGTTCTTGGCCTGGTCGGCGTTTTCGGTGTCGAGCACCAGAGCGCCGCCGAGACTGCTTTCGCTGTTGCCGGTCACGTAGGCGCCGACGTCGCCGATCGAACCGGCAATCGATTCGAGGTCGATCCCCGCTTCCTTCAGCGTCTTCTTCAGTTTGTGCGGCGGGATTCCCTCGCTGGGGATCCCCTGCTCGTCGATCTTGTCGATCCCTTCGTTGAAGCGCGTGCCGAAATCGGCCGAGGCAAAAGCAGCCACCGAGGTCGCCGGCAGCGACCCGAGCAGCTCCGAGGCGTCGCCTGACGGCGGATTGTCGCCGCTGAGGTTGGTGCTGAGGTCGATCTCGATCTGACTGGAGCCGGGCACGAGGCTGGCGACCGCGGTCGCTTCGTCGGGTTCGATCCCAACGGTGTCGAGGAAGGTTTCGGTTTCGGAGTCGATCTGACCGCCGGATTCTTCGATCAGGGCGCCGATGTCGACGTAGACGTTCGCGGCGCTGTCGTCGGGAATCTCGGAGATGGCGCTGGCGTAGGTCTCTTCACCGCCGAGGTTCTCCCCTTCGGAGGCATCGACCATCGTTTTGAAGATCGCTTCGTCTTCGGCGAAGACGACAAGTCCGTCGAAGACGCCGATCGTCGTTTCGTCTTCCTGCGCCTTGAAGTCGACGCCCTCGTAGGAGCCGTCGCTCGAGCCTTCGTCTCCCGCCTCGATCTGCTTGTTGACGAAGTCGCGCGCAGCGTCTTCGTCGGTCGTCTGCACAGCGGCGCCGTAGCCTTCGAAATCGCTGTCTTCGTAGTCCTGCAGGAAGAGCCCGCCCCGATCGCCCAGCCACGGCTCGATTTCCTTTTCGAAGTCGAGTTCTTCGCCGTCCTCGCTGGCGGAGTTTTCGAGTTCGGTGACGATCAGGTCGCCGAGGTTGTCGATCCCGGCGATTTCCTTCGCCAGCGCGTCGAGGTTCTGCTTCGGTTCCCCTTCCGGCCGCACCGTGAAGTCGATGAAGATCGGTGCCTGCGGGGGCGCGACGGTGGCCGGGTCGGTGCCGCTGCCGCCATCGTCGCTGCCGCCGCCGCAACCGGCGACGAAGAGGGCGACAAGAGCCGCGAGGAGGACTGGAAGGACGGGACGGAGCTTCACGGAGGCGGGCACTCTAGCGGCCCCTTTGGACAACTTCAGCCGACCAGCCCCAGGTCGGACAAATTGTCACTCGACGGTGACCGTCTTCGCCAGGTTGCGCGGCTGGTCGACGTTGAGGCCGCGGTTGCGGGCAATGTCGTAGGCCAGCAGCTGCAGCGGCAGGATCGCCAGGATCGGCTGCAGGATCCAGTCGCTGGCGGCAACCTCGATCGTCTCCTCGGTTACTTCGGCGACGCGCGAGTCCCCGGCGGTGGCGATTCCGATCGTCTGCGCGCCGCGGGCCCGCACCT
This sequence comes from Solirubrobacterales bacterium, assembly GCA_033856415.1. Lineage (GTDB taxonomy): Bacteria > Actinomycetota > Thermoleophilia > Solirubrobacterales > 70-9 > VAYN01. The sequence goes on from JAWVFA010000037.1 coordinate 57,129, forward strand.
CCTCGACGTTGGAGAGAACCTTCTCCAGGATCGGGCTCACCGTGGCGACGCAGATCACCGGCGTCGACTCGTCGAGCAGCGCGATCGGGCCGTGCTTCATCTCGCCGGCGGCGTAGGCGTCGGTCGGGATGTAGCTGATCTCCTTCAGCTTCAGCGCCCCCTCGAGACAAACCGGGAGGCCGATATGACGCCCCAGGTAGAGGAAGAAGTCCTGCGCGCTGTGGCGGTCGGCGACCTCCTTGGCCGGCGCCTCGGTCGCCGCCAGCGTCTCCTCCATCTTCGATGGCAGCGCCTTCATCTCCCCGACCAGCTCGGCCAGGCGCTCCGGCGGCAACGTCCCCCGCAGCTCGGCCAGCCGCAGCCCCAGCAGGTACATCGCCGCCACCTGGGCGACGAAGGTCTTGGTCGCGGCGACGCTGATCTCCATCCCGGCGCGGATGTAGAGGACCGCGTCGGCGTCGCGGGTCGCCTGGCTGCCCATGATGTTGGTGATCGCCAGCACCGTGGCGCCGGCCTCGCGCGCCAGCCGCATCGCCGCCAGGGTGTCGGCGGTCTCGCCCGACTGGGTCATTCCGATCACCAGGTCATCGGGACCGACGACCGGGTTGCGGTAGCGGTACTCGGAGGCGATATCCATCTCCACCGGCACCCGCGCCCACTCCTCGATCGCGTAGCGACCGACGAGGCCGGCGTGGTAGGAGGTGCCGCAGGCGACGATCACTATCCGCCGCACGCTGCGGAGTAGATCGTCGGAGAGCTCGACGTCGGAGAGGTCGACGCCGTCGTCGCCGGGAAGACGGTCGGCGATCGTCTCGGCGACCGCGTCGGCCTGTTCGTGGATCTCCTTCAGCATGAAAGTCTCGTAGCCGCCTTTCTCGGCGGCGTCGGCGTCCCAGGTCACCTCTTCGGACTCGCGCGCAACGGAGTTGCCCTCGGCGTCGGTGACGCGCACCGCGCCGGCTTCGATTTCGACGATCTCGCCGTTCTCGATCGGCATCGCGGTGCGGGTGTCGGCGAGGAAGGCCGGGATTGCCGAAGCGAGGAAGGCCTCTCCCTCGCCGACGCCGGCGACCAAGGGGCACTCCTTGCGGGCGCCGACCAAACGGTGCGGCTCCTCGGCGTGCATGGCGACGAAGGCGTAGTGGCCGCGCAGCTCGGCGAAAGCGGCGCGAACGGCGGCGGCGAGGTCGCCGTCGTAGTGGCTGGCGATCAGGTGGGCGACGACCTCGGCGTCGGTCTCGGAGGTGAAGACCTGCCCCTTCTCCTGCAGGCGACGTCGCAGCTGGGTGTGGTTCTCGACGATCCCGTTGAGGACGATGTGGACGCGGCCGGAGCTGTCGTCGTGGGGGTGGGCGTTCTCCTCGGTGACGCGGCCGTGAGTCGCCCAGCGGGTGTGGGCGATCCCGGTCGCCGAGGGCGGCAGCGCCCCGGCGCCGTTATTGGCGCGGGCGTCGACCGCGGCCCGCAGGTTGGCGAGGTTGCCAACCGCGTGGACGCTCTCGACCTCGCCGTCGGCGAGCACCGAGAGGCCGGCCGAGTCATAGCCTCGGTATTCGAGCTTTTCCAGGCCCGAGAGCAGCAGCTCCTCGCAGGGCCTGGCGCCCACGTATCCGACGATGCCGCACATGAAGGCGAGTAAGGGTAGACGGCGGAGGCGGTGAGCCCGCTCAGCCGAGCTCTTGGCGCACGAGACCGGCCAGTCGCTCGGCGACCGTCTCGGCCTCTTGGGCGGTCGGCGCCTCGACCATGACCCGGACCAGGGGCTCGGTCCCCGAGGGACGCAGGAGGACGCGGCCGCGTCCCTCCAGCCCGTCGCTCTCGCGCTCGACCGCCTCCCAGACCGCGGCGGCATCCTTGATCGCCTCGCGGTCGGCGACCTCGACGTTGACCAGCACCTGCGGCAGCTTCTCCATCGGCACCGCCTCCTCGAGCCGGGCCGATCCCAGCTCCCGCATCGTCGTCAGCGCCGCGGCGATCCCGTCGCCGGTGGAGACGAACCCGGAGGCGATGATGTGACCGGACTGCTCGCCGCCGAGCGGCCAATCGCGGCGGCGCATCTCGTCGATCACGTAGCGGTCGCCGACCTGGGTGACCGCGACCTCGATCCCCTCCTTCTCCATCGCCTGGTGGAAGCCGAAGTTGCTCATCACGGTGACGACGACGCCACCGTCGAGCTCGCCGCGGGTTGCCATCCCCCGGGCCGCAAGGGCGATCAGCTCGTCGCCGTCGTGGACGCGACCGGAGCCGTCGACGGCGAGCACGCGGTCGCCGTCGCCGTCGAAGGCGAACCCGATCTCGGCCTCAGAAGCGGCGACCCGCTCGGAGAGCTGCTCCATGTGGGTCGAACCGCAACCGGCGTTGATGTTGCGCCCATCGGGCTCGACCCCGATCGCCTCGACCTCGGCGCCGAGGCGCTCGAAGATCGCCGGCGCGGCGCGGAAGGTGGCGCCGTTGGCGCAGTCGAGGACAACCTGGCGGCCGGAGAGGTCGAGTGGGAAGGCCTTCTCCAGCTCGCGCAGGTAATCCTCGAGGCCGCCGTTCAGCTCGCGGACGTGGCCCGCGTGCTCGGCCGCCGGCGCCTGGTCGATCAGCGCCTCGATCCGGGCCTCGACCTCGTCGGCGAGCTTGACGCCCTGGCCGTCGAAGAACTTGATCCCGTTGTCGTGGAAGGGGTTGTGGGAAGCGGAGACGACGGCGGCGAGATCGAGGCCGAGGCGCTTGACGAGGATCGCGGCGGCCGGGGTCGGCAGGACCCCGCCCAGCAGCGCGTCTCCGCCGGCGGCGGCGATGCCCGCGGCCAGCGCCGCCTCCAGCATCGGGCCCGACTCGCGGGTGTCGCGGACGATCAGGACCTGGGGCGGCTCGGCCTCCAGGGAGGCGGTCACCGCCCGTCCCAACGCCGTCGCCAGCTCGGCGCTGAGGAAGGTGCCAGCCTCTCCTCGGACCCCGTCGGTGCCGAAGAGCTTGCGCGCGGTCGTCACCCCGCTCCCGTCAGCGCTTGCTGAACTGAGGCCGCTTGCGGGCCTTCTTCAACCCGGCCTTGCGGCGCTCCTTGACGCGCGCGTCACGGGTGAGGAAGCCCCTGCGCTTGAGGTCGCCGCGGAGCTCTGCGTCGATCTCGGTCAGCGCCCGGGCGATCCCGTGGCGGACCGCGCCGGCCTGGCCGCTGATGCCGCCGCCGTGGACGCGGACCCGGACGTCGACGTTGCCCTCGTAGCCGGAGACGGCGAGCGGCTGCTTGGCCATCGTCTGGTGCAGGGGCCGCGGGAAGAACTCCTCGATGCTGCGCTTGTTGATCTCGATCTTGCCGTTGCCCGGCATCACGGTGACGCGAGCGATCGCGCTCTTGCGTTTGCCGGTAGCAAGGAAGCGGGCGCCTTTCTCCATCTTCGCCGGGGCGCGACTGGCCGCTGCAGCGTCGGGCTCCTCGGCGGTGAGCTCGGCTTCGCGGCGCGCTTTCTCTTCTTCCTCGGCTTCCAGGCGCGCTTTCTCCTCAGCGCTGAGCTCCGGCTTGTCCGGCTCGACCAGGATCGGCTCCAGGTCGGCACCGGGAATCACATCTTTCTTCTTCTCCTCGGCCTTCGGCTCCGGAGCAGGCTCCTCAACCTCGACCTCGGACGGCTCCTCCTCAGCTACCGGCTCCTCGGACGGCTGCTCCTCAGCGGCATCTGCCGTGGGTGGCGTCGTAGGGGGGACCGTCTCCTGCTCTGCAGGAGACGGTGGGTCCCCTGCGTCGACAGGACCCGCGGCCTCAGCGGCCGCGTCCTGCGAGCTCTCGTCCTGCTCCTCCGGCGTTTTCTGCTCGTCGTCCATCAAGTTCAGTTCGTCTCCATCGTTTTGGGCTGCTGCGCGGCGTGCGGGTGGTCGGGCCCGGCGTACACCTTCAGCTTGGTCAGCTGCTGGCGGGCGAGGCGGTTGCGCGGCAGCATCCCCTTCACGGCCTTGCGGATCACTTCCTCGGGCTTGCGCTCGAGCATCTCGCCGAGCGTGCGGGACTTGATCCCTCCGGGGTAGCCACTGTGGCGGTAGTAGGTCTTCTGCGCCAGCTTGTCGCCGGTCACGCGGATCTTCTCCGCATTGACGACGACGACGAAATCGCCGGTATCGATGTGCGGCGTGTACTCCGGCTTGCGCTTGCCGCGCAGCACGTTGGCGATCTCGGTCGCGAGCCGCCCGAGCGTCTTGCCCGTGGCGTCCACGACGAGCCAGTTGCGCTCGCGAGTTGCTGGAGTGGCTACGTAGGTCTTCATGGTCGAGTTGCGGCGCGCACGAGGTTAGCGGGCGCGCTCGCGAGCGAGCCTGGACGACGGCTCTGCTCCTGCGCCCGCGTCGTGACGCGGCTGCGAAATCTTGACACAGCAGGGCCGCTTGCGACTACCCGAGTCGGCGAATCCGCCGGTTCGCGGGGTTATACTGCCGCGCGATCGTAAGTCTGCCGAGTCTCGCTGGCCGCACCAGCGGGAACGGGGGAACCAGTCGGAGTCCGTCCCGAGGGGGGATTGGCTCCGGGGGGCGAATCGAAACAGCAGCCTCGTGCTGCGCATCTCGTAGCGCCGCTCTTTCGGCGCGAGCCCGTCAGCTAACCCCGTAGGCCGTGGAAAGAGAGCTACAGACGCACCATTCGCCTTCAGAGCGTTTCCGTCTTGCCGCGCTGGCCGTCGTGACCGTGGTCGCGGTCGGTTCGGCGACCGCGGGATCGGCGCTGGCCGAAGCCGGGTCAGGAGCCGGCTCGGCATCGGCGTCCGGCTCGGCATCGGCGTCCGGCTCGGCATCCGCATCCGGCTCGCCTTCCGGCGGCTCCCAGGCGCCGGGCAGCGGCACCACCGGCGGCACCGCGTACGTCGCGACCCCGAAGATCAAGGCTGTCAAGTGCACGCGCAGCTGCATGTCGGGCGGGCGCGTGAAGAGCGGCGGCAAGCTGAAGCTGCGCGG
>JAWVFA010000038.1:0-15844 GCA_033856415.1 Solirubrobacterales bacterium
CATGGGCATCTACGGGAGCGGCCAGGCCTACGAGCAGCTGATCCTGCACCTGTTCGCGCATCCGCTGCCCGAGGCGCGCGACTACGGGCGGATGCTGCTCGACGCCGTCCAGGCGGTGACGCCGAGCTTCGTCGCGCGCGTCGAGCGCCCCGACCGCGGCGGCGAGTGGGTGACCTACCTCGAGCGCCGCCGAGCGGCCGCCGAGCGCTGGTCGGAGCGGCTGGGGCTCGACCGTCCCGACGGCGACGAGCGTCCCTCGGTGGAGCTACTCCACGTCGACGGGACGGAGTCGCAGCTGCTGGCGGCGCTGCTCTTCGAGGCGTCCGCCGCGCCCGATTCGGCCGCCCTGGCCGCCGTCGGCGAGATGACCGACGAGGACCGGGCGCGCGCCATCGCCGACCTCGTGGGCGAGCGGCGCAACCGCCGCCACCGCCCCGGCCGCGGCTTCGAGGCGCTGCGCTATCGCTTCGAGATCGTCTCCGACTACGGTGCCTTCCGCGACCTCCAGCGCCATCGCATGCTGACCTGCCAGTGGCAGCGCCTTGGCCCCGACCTGGGCGCCGGAACGCCGGGCGAGGTCACCGAGGCAGGAGTCGGCGGCGAGTACGAGCGGGCGCTTGAGATCTCACGCACCGAGCACGAGCGGCTGATCGACGCCGGGCAGCGCGAGGCAGCGCCCTACGCGCTGTGCCTCGGCTATCGGATTCGCTACGTCCTCGACCTAAACGCCCGCGAGGCGATGCAGATGATCGAGCTGCGCTCAGGCCGCGAGGGCCATCCCACTTACCGCGCGGTTGCGCAGGCGATGCACGAGCGGATCGCCGCCGTCCATCCGGGCGTGGCGGCCGCGATGTCCCACGTCGACACCTCGGCCGAGCCGCGGCTGGAGCGGATCATGAGCGAGATCCGCACCCACCGCAAACAGGTCAGCGCTGGTCGCTCCGAGTAGTCGGGTCCTCACCCTCGTCGTCCCAGCCGCCCTCCGGCTCCAGTTCCTCGGCGGCCTTTTCCCCCGGGGTCGGCCAGGGGATCGCCTCGGCCGCCTCCCAGGCCGGCGGTCGCCCGCCGGGTACTAAGCCGAGGCAGAGTAGACCGAAGTAGACGAACCAGACCAGGGCAACGAGGAAGAGTGGGCCGAGCAGGAAGGCAATGCCGGCCACCATCCCCACCGATCCCCAGAAGCGCGAGAGCAATCCCGTGCGCATAGCCCAGAGCCCGGTGTAGAGCAGGGCGACCACGAACCCGAACGCTCCCGCCAGGCCGAGGCCGGTCGCCAGCGGCGCGAGCGAGGCATCCCGGGTCGCCCGCGAGGCGGCGTCGTCCTCCAGCTTGCGGCCTTCGCAGGCGCGCTGCGGCGTCTCGCCCTGGGCCGGGTCATATTCGTCTTCGAGGAAGTCGACGCCATCGTCCTTGCGCTCTTCGACGCATTCCTCGCGCGCTTCGGCAACGGTGAGTTCGGGCTTGGCATCGCCGCCGACAAAGTTGTCGGCGGCTTCGTTGGTGATGCCGATCGCGACAGCGGAGGAGGCGGCGAGGAAGAGCGGCGCCGCCACGACGAGGCCGATCAACTGCGGGCGAACGCGATCGCTGCGGACCTGCACGGCGCGGAAGAGATAGACGAGCGGCAGCGCCAGCAGCAGGAAGGCAAGCGTCTGCATCAGGCCAGAGAGCAGGACGGAGCCGCCGTGGGCGTGAGCTTCACGCAAGAAGTCCGCCTCGCCGTCGCCGCTCACGTTGAGCGGCCGCGAAGCGATCAGGAGGATGACGGCGACGATGCTCGCGAGCCCGACGGGAACTGCCCAGCGCTGCTCCCGGGCCCGAATCTCGGCCCTGCCGTTTGCCATTCCTATCCCCTCTCGTGGAAGTAGAACTGGGGCAAGGCCCCTTCGATCACGTCTTGGGTCATCTTCTGCGCGACCTCGAGGTTGCCGCTGCGCACGGCGATGTCGTCGAGGCTGACGATCCCGACCAGCTCCTCGCCGCGGACCACCGGCAGCCGGCGCACGCGGTGCTGAACCATCAGCGCGGCCGCCTCGTCGAGTTCCATCTCCGGCTCGCCGCAGACCAGCGGCCGCGAAGCGTGCTCGAGCGCCGGGGCGGCGGGCTCCACCCCCTCGGCGAAGACCCGCAGGGTGAGGTCGCGGTCGGTCAGCATCGCCACCGGCTTGGCGGCCGAGTCGACGATCACCACCGAGCCGACGCGGTGGTCCCGCATCAGTCTCGCCACCTCCAGGGCACTCGCCTCCGCGCCGGCGGTGACGACGCCGGAGGTCATGATCTCGCTGAGACGCACGACGCGTACGCTACCCGAGCATGGACCAGGTAGAGAGCCCCCACACCGTCGTCCCCCTCGAGGCCGGAGCGGGCCCCGAGAACCCGCCGTGTCCGGCCTGCGGCGAGCCGCTGTTCGGCTGGATCGCCCAGAAGCGGGGCCTGGCCGGTCCGGTCCGGCGCTGCGAGAGCTGCGGGCTGGCGGTCGTGGGCGATGCGGCGGGCGCCGAGGAGGCGCTGCACGAGCTGGACCGACTGCGCGACGGCGAGACGATCCGGGTTGAAAACAGGGCCAGCTTCGCTTGCTCGCTCGGCGGCGCCGGCTGGGCGGGACTGCAACCACAGGCGCGCCACCTCTTCACCGTCGAGGCCATCCGCCGGCTGATCGCCCGCCGCGACCAGGTCGTCAAGTCGAGCCGCTGGCGACCGGGAGCAAGCCTCGCCGCGACCTGGCAAACGCTGCTCAACAGCGTCACCTTCGGCCACAACATCGCCCTGGGAGCGCTGCGGGGCGTGCCGTCGAGGCCGGCGTCGAAACCCTGGCAACGTCGGATCGATGCCCTCGCCAGCGTCGTCCTCGCGATCCCAGCGTTGTTTGTCGCGATTCCGGTCGAGCTGGCCGGCGGCAGCAGCCGCCGCGGCGCAGTGATCTCGGTCCGGGTCGAGCTGTTCTGAGCTAGCTCAAGCCTTCCCGAGCCTCACGCACCAGCGTGACGGCCTCGGGGAAGAGGACGCGGATCGCGTCGCGGACCTGCATCGCCTGCTCGTCGGCGCTGCCGGTGAGGTCGAGGCGGCCGATCGAGGCGACGGTCATCTCGACCGCGAGCTTGATCGCGTTGTCGGCCCAGGCGACGCGCTGCGAAGACTGCATCTGCTCCTGGAGCTCCTCCATGCGGGCGCGGAACTCCTCCGGGTCGCCGAAAAGGTTGAAGCCCTCCATCGCCCTCCATGTAAGCAGAACCGCTTCGCCTCCGGCCCACAATTGGCACCTTTCGCGCGCCACGCGTGCGCCCCGCTGACCTAGCGTCGGCGCGATGAGGCGGGGGATCGAGGGAGAGCGGGGCTCGGCCAGCGTCGAGCAGGCGGCGCTGGCGGCGCTCGTCGCCCTGCTGTTAGCCGCCGCAATCGCCGCGGTTGCCTCCGGCGGCGAGGTCGACGCCGGTCGCCGGCTCGCCGACGCGATCGGGAAGAAGATGCGCTGCGCCCCGCGCCTGCCCGACGACTGCCGCCACCATCCGCTGGTCCCCGCCTACGGCTGGCCGCTGGCCCGGCTGGTGCGAGCTCTGGCGCCGGCGCCGGCCGCGCTACGAGGTCCCTCGGGGCTGCCGCTGGTACCCGTCGACTTCCGCCGCTGCCGCCGCGGGAGCTGCGCGGTCGCCGCCGGCTCGCACCTGACCGCCTCCGGCCGCCGCACCACCGCCTTCACCGCGCTGATCGACCGCCGCGGCTCCACCGGCTGGGTCGAGGTCGTCTACTGGCTCTACCGCCCGACCATCGGCTGGGAACGACTCGCTCGCCGGGCCACCCAAGCCGACATCGAAGCCGCCGCCGGCACCGAGGTCCTGGTCGAGGACGACCCCGCCCTGGTCCCCCTGGAGACCCTGCCCGGCCGCAACCACTACGAGTTCCCGGCCTCCGAGCAGCCGCCTTGGCAGTGGCGCGTGGCGGGTCGCTACCCGGGCTGGTCGAGCTAGGAGCTGGCCGCCTGGGCGGCCTTATCGCTCTCGGCCTCGTCCTGGGCTTGTTTGATCAGGCCGCGCCAGTCGGTGGTACGGAAGACGAGCAGGATCGAGAGGAAGCCGAGCACGACCGACCAGGCCGCCATCGCGATCTGGGTGCCAACCGAGAAGGAGAGGACGGCGGTACGCGTCGGCCCGTGCAGGGTCGCGACCAGGAGCGCCTGCTGGGCGCCGGCGCCTCCCGGCGTGAAGGGCACGATGTTGGCGATCGCCTGGACGCTCATCACCAGCATCACGTTGCCAACCGAACCACCGATCCCGAACGCCTCGAGGAAAAACCAGAAGGCGGCGAAGCGGAAGAGCCAGCCAACCCCCTGCCAGGCGAAGACCTCGCGCATGTAGCGGCTCGGCTCGCTGAGGATCACGAGGCCCTGGCGAACCCGCGCCCAGAAGCGGCGAACGCGGTGGGCGAGCAGGTAGATGCCGATCGCGATCGCGAGCAGAGTCACTCCAACGGTGATGAAGAACAGGTTCGGGTGCTCGGCCCAGAAGGAGATCTCGAAAGCGGGTAGATCGGGGATCCGCGGCAGCGGCGGCAGCAGACCCTGGGTGATCGCATAGAGCAGGACCAGGATCCCGATCGAGGTGTCGAAGACGGTCTGGACCAAGAACGAAGAGGTCACCGCGGGATAGGAGGATTCGGGGATCTGGCGCTTGACGAGAAAGACTTTGGTGACGTCACCCGCATGGGCGGGGACGATCGCATTGATCCCGGCCCCCGCCAGGTAGGCGGCAGCCAGCGGCAGGAAGGGGATCGGTCTGTCCGGATAGGCGGCCCGCAGCACGTTTCGCCAGGCCCAGGCGCGCGCCAGCTGCATGCCCAGCAGGCAGAGCAGGGCGAGGGCGAAGACCGTCCAGTCGATTTCCGAGAGGTGGCGGAAGAACTCCGCCGCGGCTTCGAAGAAGCGCTGGAAGTTGGCTTGGAGATCGGCTGCGGGCATCGCAGCTAGACTAGCCACGCTCGTGCCGGATACCGACACGCACACCTTGCCCCCCTCCGCCACCCGGGACCCCGCTGACGAAGCGATGTGCACTCGCGCCCGCGAGCGCTACGCCGCCGACCGCAAAAGTCGCTGGCGCAAACGCCGCAAACGCCACGCCCAGCTGCCGAACCTGATCATCATCGGCGGGCTCAAGTGCGGGACTACGAGCATCCACCACTACCTCGGCCTGCATCCGGAAATCCAGATGTCGAAGCCGAAGGAGCTGAACTTCTTCGTCGAGGAGCTGAACTGGGACCTCGGCCTCGACTGGTACGCGAGCCGCTTCGACGACCGCTTCGAGGTCCGCGGCGAGTCCTCGCCCCATTACACGAACCTCCCCCGCTTCGACGGCGCCGCCGAGCGGATCAAACAGAACTGTCCCGACGCGCGGCTCCTGTACATGGTCCGCGACCCGATCAAGCGGATCCTCTCCCACTGGGTCCACGCGACCGGCGCCGGCTACGAGACCGGCGAGCTGGTCAAGGTCCTCTCCAGGGCCGACACCTCCTACATCAACCGCTCGAAGTACTGGATGCAGTTGCAGCCCTACCTCGAGCGCTTCGACCGCTCCCAGATCGAGATCATCACCCAGGAGGAGCTGCAGACCGAACGCGAGGAGACGATGCGCAAGGCCTTCGCCTTCGCCGGCGTCGACGAGACCTTCACCTCCGAGCAGTTCGACCGCGAGTGGGAGAAGTCCAGCGCCAAGGAGGGCGACAAATACCAGCTGATGGAGAAGCTGGTGAAACTGCCCGGGCTGCGCTCCTTCGACCGCAATTTCGACCGCTTCCCGGAGTCGCTGCGCTGGCTGGTCGAGAAGGTCGTCCACGATCCCGACAAGCCCCCGGCGCCGAAGCCGAAGCTCCCCGACGACCTCTTCGAGACGATCCGCGCCCGCTTCACCAACGACGTCGCCGAGCTGCAGAAGTTCGCCGGCCGCGAGTTCGCCGGCTGGCACGACTACAGCTGAGCGAGCCCGGGTAGCTTTCCGCCGATGCGGCGGCTTCTGCCAGACCCTGAGCCGATTACCGTCGAGGACCAGCTCGACGGCTACCGGCCTTGGGAGGAAGAGCGTGGCGAGCGGCCCTTCGTCGCGATCAACTTCGTCACCACCCTCGACGGGCGGGCGACGATCGAGGGGCGGTCCGGTCCAATCGGGTCCGCCACCGACACCGAGATGCTCGGCCGGCTGCGCTGCCGCTTCGACGCGGTGATGATCGGCGCCGGGACGATGCGGGTCGAGCGCTACGGTCGGCTTGCCTCGAAGAAGGAGACCCGGCGGCGGCGAGAGGCGCTCGGCCTCGATCCCGACCCGCTGATGGTAATCGTCAGCGGCCGCCTCGACCTGCCCTGGGACGCACCGCTCTTCACCGCCGGCGAGGGCCGAGTGTCGATCCTCACCGCCTCGGAAGCCGAGCCGCCTGAGACTCCGACGCCGATTCAGGTGCAGCGCCACGAGGGCGCGGTGAACCTGACCGATGCGTTGAGGCGCCTGCGCGACGAGCACGGCGTGCGGGCGGTCGTCTGCGAGGGCGGCCCGCACGTCCACGAGCAGCTGCAGGCGGACGGGCTGGTCGACGAGCTCTTCCTGACGATCGCGCCGAGACTCAGCGGTGGCGATGGGCCGCGGATCCTCGAGGGGCCGCTGCCGGAGGTCGTCGACTTCGACCTCGCCTGGCTGCTGGAGGAGGACGGCGAGCTCTTCGCCCGCTACCGCCGGGCCTGAGGCGCCGATCAAATACCGTTCCCCTTCCGGAGAGCGAGGAGAGGAAACGATGGACTTCAAGCCCAGCCCCGAGGTCGCCGAGCTGCGCGAGCGCGTGCTCGACTTCATGGACGACGAGATCTACCCGCGGGAGCGGGAGCTGATGGAGGCGCTCGACGCGGAGGTTGGCCCCGGCGTCCCCTACCCCGAGAACCTCACCGCCGTCCGGGAGAAAGCGAAGGGCGAGGGTCTCTGGAACCTCTTCATGCCCGACGAGCGCTTCGGCCCCGGGCTGAAGAACTGGGAGTACGGGCTGCTCTGCGAGGAGATGGGGCGCAGCCCGATGGCGGCGCCGATGGCCTTCAACTGCTCGGCGCCGGACACCGGCAACATGGAGATCCTCGCCGAGCACGGCACGCCCGAGCAACGCGAGCGCTGGCTCGAGCCGCTGCTGGAGGGAAGGATCCGCTCCTGCTTCTCGATGACCGAGCCCGAGGTCTCAGGCTCGGACCCGACGCTGCTGCAGGCGCGCGCCGAGCTCGACGGCGAGGAGTGGGTCGTCAACGGCCACAAGTGGTTCACCAGCGGCGCCGTCGGCGCCGACATGGCGATCGCGATGGTCGTCACCGACCCCGACGCGCCGCCTTACGCCCGCGCCTCGATGATCTGCGTCCCCACCGACAATCCCGGCTTCAACCTGGTGCGGCCGATTTCGGTGATGGGCCACGACGGCGGCCCCGGCCACTGCGAGATCCGCTACGAAGACTGCCGGGTGCCGAAGGGGAACCTGCTCGGCGAGCGTGGCGCCGGCTTCGCCGTCGCCCAGGACCGGCTCGGTCCGGGGCGCATCCACCACTGCATGAGGGCGATCGGAACCGCCGAGCGGGCGCACGAGATGATGTGCCGCCGCGCCAACGAGCGCACCGCCTTCGGCGGCCCGCTGGGCGACAAGCAGTTCGTCCAGGAGTCGATCGCCGCCTCGCGGATGGAGATCGACCAGGCCCGCCTGCTGACCCTCTACGCAGCCTGGAAGATGGACACCGAGGGCAAGCGCGCCGCCCGCCAGGCGATCTCGGCGATCAAGATCGTCGCCGCCAACATGGTGATGGACGTCCTCGACCGCGCGATCCAGATCCACGGCTCGCTCGGCATGACCGACGACACCCCACTGGCGATCATGTGGCGCTTCAGCCGCATGCTCCGCCTGGCCGACGGCCCCGACGAGGTCCACAAAATGGTGCTCGCTCGCCGCGAGCTCAACCGCTGGGCCAAGCGCGCCGAGGCCGAAGCCGAAGGCAACCTGGAGCCGCGGCACGCGGTGCGGATGGTCTGAGAGTTAAATGCCGCGTTCGGTGTCTCGTTTCAGATACTCGACGGGAGTGAGCAAAAAAGCGCCGGACGCAAAGCGCCCGGCGCTGGAAACTTCTAGCTGCTTAGCCGACGGTCAGGTGACCGGCAACGATGCAGACATTTTCCGGATTGTCGCCGAACGTGTCGTAGTCGTAGCCGAGATCGCCACTTACAACCGTTCCGGTCGCAGTTGCCCCGTAGAAGGTGGCGGTCCCGTAAGTCGCGTTGCCAGAGCCGGACAGGTTGTCGACTTCAATGCTGCCGGCTTCGCCCGGTTCACCACTGTTGTAGGAATCGGTGGTTTCGGCTTCGAGGTTGCCGGGAACGCCACCGGCCTCCATTACCCACCCCGGCCCAACGGGAGCCGTAACTTCGAGGTTCGCGTCAGAGGTTTCGCAGCTTGCGATGAAGTTGAAGCCTCCAACAGAAGCGACCTGGATGTTCGATTGTCCGGCGGTCAGGGTCTTGAAGACCTTCACCACCGACTGACCGCCCACGGTGTTGGCGTTACCTGCGCTATTCGCCGTGCCTGCGGTGGTGGCGCTCGGAACCGTAGGGATGCTGCCCACATTGAGCTTCGCTCCCGTCACAGCACCGTTCTTGATCTTCGCGGTCGTCACCGCGTTCTTCTTGATCTTCGCCGCCGTAACTGCGTTCTTCTTCAGTTGCTTGGAGCCAACGCTGTTCTTAGCGAGGCCGGCGGCAAGAGCAGTGGCTCCGCCAAGCACGAGAAAGACTGCGATCGAGGCCATGACGTTCGCGTACGTAAGCCGGTTCCTAATCTGCTTCACAGAAACTCCTTGTTTCGGGGTGAGAGGAGGGCCGCTCGACCTTCCTCGACTGGCGTGATTGATCCCACCCTTTCAGGTTGATCGGACTCCGTCTAGGCTGCCGGACATGTTGGACAGAACACTCACAACTGCCTTTCTCCTCCTTCTAGCTGTGGTCGGCCTTTATGCCTGTGGCGAGGGAGGTGGCCAATCCCCCTCCTCTACGTCGTTCGAATCAACGAGTGCCTCGCCCCCCCAGCGATCACCACAAGAGGAGAGCGGGACCGCTCAAAGGGAGCAGCTACCGCGGCCAAAGCCTGTCAAGCCAGGGAATAGATCCGCCACCGCACAAGAGAGGAACGATGCCCCGGTGGAAAAGCAGACGGAAAAACCAGTGGCTCCTTCTCCTTCCTCTGGCAACTCCCCTACTACCGGCCCCTGCTTGGAGGATCCCAGCTCCCGGGCATGTGAGGATCGACGCAGCGCTTCCGAGGGAACCTTCAGTCCGAGCGGTCAACCTCAATTCCACGGGGACGATCCAGCTGCGGAATCCCGCAATTGCAGGAGCCCCTGCAAGCCAGATCCCGATCCGCACCCTTAGGTGCTCGCCCGCTCTACCCGCTCGGCCTCTTCGGCGAGGCGCTCGACCAGGCGGGCGAAGGCGTGGACTCCTTCGTCGACCTTGCCGTAGCCGCCGGCGACGTAGCGGGCGTAGACGCCCTCGAGGATGATCGCCTTCTTCCAGTAGCCGAGGGCGACGTAGAAGTTGAGGTCGGAGAGGTCGCGGCCAGAGCGCTCGGCGTAGCGGGCCGCGAGCTCGGCTTGGGGCGGGAAGCCGGGCGCCAGGTTGGCGGGCATGCCGAGGGCGACGACGTCTTCGCCTGCACCGCGCTCGGGCCAGTAGGCCATCAGCAGGCCGACGTCGGCCAGCGGGTCGCCGAGGGTGCAGAGCTCCCAGTCGACCACCGCGGCGACCTCGCCCGCGCTGTTCAGGATCATGTTGTCGAGGCGGTAGTCGCCGTGAACGATCGTCGCCGGCCCCTGCTCGGGGATGCGAGCCGAAAGCGCCTCGTGGACCCGGTTGATCGGCCCCAGCTCGCGGGTCTTCGACTTCTCCCACTGGCCCTGCCAGCGGTGAAGCTGGCGGGCGACGTAGTCCTCCTTGCGGCCGAGATCGCCGAGGCCGGCGGCGTCGGGATCGACGGCATGGATCTGGACCAGGGTGTCGGCGACGCGCTCGCCGATCGCCCGCCGGTCGTCCTCGTCGGGGAAGATCTCGGCCTCAGCGAGTCCGCGCAGGATCGGCCCCTCGACGAACTCCATCACGTAGAAGGGCGCGTCGTTGACGCTCTCGTCCTCGCAGAGCCCGACCACCGGCGCGACCGGCACGTCCGTCTTCCCCAGGGCGGAGACGACCTTGAACTCGCGCCCCATGTCGTGGGCCGAGCCGAGCCGCTTGCCCATCGGCGGCCGGCGCAGCGCCCACTTGCACCCAGCGGCGTCGGTGACGCGGTAGGTCAGATTCGAGTGGCCGCCGGCGATGCGCTCGAAGGCCAGCGGCAGCTTGGCGCCGGGGACGTTCTCCCCGAACCAGGCTTCGAGCGGCTCCTTGTCGATCCCATCCGGAACCGCGACGGTGCCGTCGTGCTCGGTAGCCTCGTCAGCCATAGGGGCGCAAGCATATTCACGATCCAATCGACGGCTGAGCCCGTCGCTCGCCAACCGGCTGCGGATCGGGTTCGCGATCGGCTTTGCCGTGCTCACCGCGATGGCGGTGATCGGCGTCGGCCGCTTCATCCAGCAGCGCCAGGACTTCGAGGACTCGATCGCCCGCTCCTACCAGGTGGAGATGGTCGCGCGGGAACGGATCGCCCGCGGCACCGGCGGCCAAAAAGCCCGCGCGGTGGTCACCCAACAGGCGGGGCGGCGCAACGAACTGCGTGACGAGATCTCCGGCGACACCCGCGACACGGCGCTGCTCGTCGCCGCCGGCCTGCTGGCCGGCCTGACCGGCGCGCTGCTCCTCTTCAGCGGCCTGATCTCCTCGATGCGGCGCCCGCTCGAGCAGCTGGTCGATGCCGCCGGCCGGCTCGCCGGCGGTGACCGCAGCGCCCGGGTCGAGGTCGGCGGCCTCTCGGAGACGGCGACCCTCGGCACCGCCTTCAACGAGATGGCCGAGGAGCTCGAGCAGGAGGAGGTCCGGCGCGCCGAACTCGACCGGCTGAAAGACGAGTTCGTCCTCACCGCCTCCCACGAGCTGCGCAGCCCGCTCACCTCGGTTCAGGGTTTCGCCGAGCTGTTGATGCTGGAACGCGAGTCGCTGACCCCACGCCAGGCTGAGACGGTCGAGGTCATCCTCGACAACTGCCGCCACCTGGTGCGACTGCTGAACGACCTGCTCGACCTCGCCCGCTCAGACGCCGGCCGGCTCTCGATTCGGCCGCAGCCGACCGAGGTCGCACCGCTGGTCGAGGACGTGGTGCGTACGATGCGCGCCCAGACCCAGGCGGGCGGGCAGGCGCTGAGCGAAGAGGTCGAACCCGGCCTGCCGCAAATCGACGTCGAGCCCGACCGGATCAGACAAATACTGGTGAATCTTCTTACGAATGCTCATGAGTACTCGCCCGAAGGTGCGTCCATCGGGGTAGCGGCGCGGGCCGCTGGCGCCGAGGTGGAGATAGCCGTGAGCGACAACGGACCCGGCATCCCGGCAGAGCAACTGGAGCGAATCTTCGAGCGCTTCACCCGCGGCGACGCCGGGCTGACCCAGCGCGTCGGCGGCACCGGCCTTGGGCTGGCGATCTCGAAATCGCTGGCCGAGGCGCACGGCGGCAGCATCAGCGCCGAATCCACGGTCGGACAGGGCTCCACCTTCCGGCTGCGGCTGCCGGTCGCCGCCGCCGTCGGGCCGGCAGGCGACGGCGCTCCCAGCAGCCAGGGCCAGGCGACGGCGGAGGCGGGCTGATGGCCACGATCCTCGTCGCCGACGACTCGGAGACGATCCTGCTGCTGATGCGGACCCGGCTGGAGATGGCCGGGCACGCGGTGGCGACCGCCGCCGACGGCCAGGAGGTGCTCGACCACATCGCCGACGGCGTCGATCCCGACCTGCTCCTGCTCGACGCGATGATGCCGCGCAAATCCGGCATCGACGCCCTGCGCGAGATCCGCGGCGCCGGCAACGAGGTGCCGGCGCTAATTGTCAGCGCCCACCAGAACCCAGGCGACGCCGACGCGCCGACCGACCTTGCGATCGACGGCTATATCACCAAGCCGATCGACTTCGAACGCCTGCTGGAAACAGTCAGCGAGCTGACCGCGTAACCGATTCCGATATTTGGGGGGCTATAGGCCCCCAAAGTTCGGAGTCGCTCAGCTCTTGGCGATCTCGAGGCGGATCTCTTTGCCCTCGAGCTTGGTGCCGTCGAGGAACTCGACGGTGCGCTCGGCGACGTCGGGGTCGACCTCGACGAATGAGAAGCGGTGCAGGACGCGGACGTCGTGGATCGCCTCGTCGGGCAGGACGGCGCCCTCGCGCAGCGCCCAGCGCAGCGCCTCCTCGTCGATGCCGCTGCGCTCGCCGCGGTTGACGAAGAGCTTGGTGGTGTCGGCCTTCTCGCCCTCACCGTCGCCGTCGCCGTTTGCCTCGGCCTCCGGCTCGCGCTCGCGCTGCGGCTCCTTCTCGCGCTCGCGCCTCGGTGCCCGCTCGCGACGGCGCGGCGGCGGCGCGTGCTCGAGCCGCTCCTCCGGGGTCTCCCACTCGCCGATTTTCGTTTTGACGTCGCGCTCGATGCGGGCGATCTCGTCCTTCTGGTCCGGCGTCACGAAGGTGATCGCGCGCCCGGTCCGCCCCACTCGGCCGGTGCGGCCGATCCGGTGCACGTAGGTCTCGGAGGAGTTGGGCACGTCGTAGTTGATGACGTGGGTAACGTGGTCGACGTCGAGCCCGCGAGCGGCGATGTCGGTCGCCACCAGCAGCTTCACGCGGTGGTCCTTGAAGGAGATCATCACCCCGTCGCGGACGCCCTGGCTGAGGTCGCCGTGCAACGCCTTCACGTCAAGGCCTTTGTCCTTCAGCGTCTTCTCTAGCTTCGAGGCACCGATTTTGGTCCGGGTGAAGATGATCGCCTGCTCGGGCTCTTCGGTCTTCAGCAGCTCGACCAGGCGCGCCGCCTTCTCCTTGGCCGGGACCTCGACGTAGGCCTGCTGGATCTTGTCGACGGTCAGCGTCTCCGGGGTGATGCTGATCGTCGTCGGGTCGTACATGTAGCCCTCGGCAAGCTTCTGGATCGGCGGCGGCATCGTCGCCGAGAAAAGCGCCGTCTGGCGCCCGCTCGGGCACATCCGCAGGATCTTCTCGACGTCTTCGATGAAGCCGAGGTCGAGCATCTCGTCGGCCTCGTCGAGGACCACGTAGCGGGCCGCGGTGAGGACCAGCGAGCGCCGCGACATCAGGTCCATCATCCGCCCGACCGTGGCGACGACGACGTGGGCTCCGGAGCGCAGCTGCGACTGCTGCGAGCGGATCGGGGCACCGCCGAAGACGGCGACGATCTCGATGTCGAGGTGCTCGGCATAGGAGCGCAGTGCCTGCGTCACCTGGATGCAGAGCTCCCGCGTCGGGGTGAGGACGACCGCCTGCACCTCTTCGTTGGCGGGATCGAGGTACTGCAACAGCGGCAGTCCGAAGGCGGCGGTCTTGCCGGTCCCGGTCTGCGCCTGGCCGATCACGTCGTGGCCGCCGAGCAGCTCCGGGATCGCCTGTTCCTGGATCGGCGTCGGGTCCTCGTAGCCGAGCTCGTCCAGAGCCTGCTGGATGTCAGGCGAGAGGCCTAGGTCTTTGAAGTTCACTTAGAAGGGTCCAAGAGGAGCTTGCCGGTGGTGCGGCGAGCGATCAGGTCTTCGTGCGCGCGCGCCGCTTCCGACAGTGGGTAGACCTCTCCGATCGTAACCGTCAGCTCCCCACTGGCGAGGGCCGCCAGAAGATCACCGATCATCGGGCCCAGCAGGTCCGGCCGGCTCAGCAGGTGGGCGAGCCAGAAGCCGATCACCGCCTTCGAGCCGCGCAGCAACGCCGCGGTGGAGACTTCGCGCTGTTCGCGCGAGGCGATACCGAAGACGACCATCCGCCCGAGCGGCGCCAGCACGCCCATCTCGGCGTCGAAGGCGGCGCCGCCACTCATATGCAGGACCGCGTCGACGCGCTTGCCGTCGTTGGCCTCGCGGATCGCCTCGCCGAGGTCCCCGGCGCGGGAATCGACGCAGGCGTCGGCACCGA
The DNA here is from genome assembly GCA_033856415.1 of Solirubrobacterales bacterium. GTDB lineage: Bacteria > Actinomycetota > Thermoleophilia > Solirubrobacterales > 70-9 > VAYN01. The sequence goes on from JAWVFA010000038.1 coordinate 14,097, forward strand.
GACCGCGGACCAGCTCGCGCTTCTCCTCGCTCGAGGCGAGCCCGATCACCTTCGCGCCGGCGCGCTTGGCCAGCTGCACGGCGAGCGTGCCGGTGCCACCGGCGGCGGCCTCGACGACGATCGTCTCCCCCGGCTCGATCCGGGCGCAGCGGTGGACCAGCGCCATCGCGGTAAGTCCCTGCAGCAGCCCGCCGGCAGCCTGGTCGTAATCGACCCCATCCGGAAGCTCGATCAGCTGCGCCTGCGGCACCGCGACCTTTTCCGCGTAGCCGCCGCTGCCCAGCAGCGCCACCACGCGGCGGCCGTCGTTGAGCTGCCCACTCGCCTCGGCACCGGGAATCAGCGGCAGGGTCTGCTCGGCCAGGTAGTCGTTGCGGGAGGCGTGGGTGTCGGCGAAGTTGACGCCGCTGCGCTTGATGTTGATCACGGCCTCGGCCAATTTCGGGCTCGGGTCGGCGACCTCCGTGTACTGCAGCACCTCCGGTCCGCCGAACTCCTCGATTTGGATCGCCTTCATTGGACGGTGAGTCTCGCAGGGCGGCCGCCTGCTGCGCGGTCACGTGAATTAGGCTGCCTCGCTGATGGCGCTCACGGTTGTCGGATCAATCGCTTTCGACGCGGTTAAGACCCCGTTCGGGGAGCGCGACCGCATGCTCGGCGGCGCTGCCGTGCACTTTTCGCTGGCGGCCAGCTTCTTCACCGAGGTGCGGCCCGTGGGCCCGGTCGGCGACGACTTCGGCGCCGAGCAGTTCGAGATTCTCGAGAGCCGCGGAATCGTCACCGAGGACGTTGAGCGGGTCGCGGGCGGCAAAAGCTTTTTCTGGCGCGGCCGCTACGAGTACGACCTCAACGTCGCCCACACCGAGGACACCCAGCTCGGCGTCTTCGCCGAGTTCGAGCCGAAGCTCTCGCAGGCCTCGCAGGCGGCCGACACGCTCTTCCTCGCCAATATCCAGCCCGACCTGCAGCGCCAGGTCCGCGCCCAGTGCACGTCAGCCCGGCTCAGCGGCCTCGACTCAATGAACCTCTGGATCGAGACCGCCAAGGACTCGCTTACCTCGGCCATCGCCGAGGTCGACTGCCTCGTCGTCAACGACGCCGAGATCCGGATGCTGACCGGCAAGTCGAACCTCGCCCGCGCTGCCCGCACGGTGATGGACATGGGGCCGCGCGCGGTGATCGCCAAGCAGGGCGAGTACGGCGCCGCGCTCTTCACCGAGAACGGCTTCTTCGCCCTGCCGGGCTTTCCGCTCGAGGACGTGCGCGACCCGACCGGCGCCGGCGACAGCTTCGCGGGAGGGTTCCTCGGGTACCTCGCCACCGCCCGCGCCGGCGGTCGTTACGACGAGCGGGCGCTGCGGCGGGCGATGGCATACGGCTCGGTGATGGCCTCGTTCAACGTCGAGGACTTCGGCACCGAGCGGGTCCGGAGGCTGGAGCGCGATGAGATCGACGCGAGGCTCGGGAGCTTCAGGGAGCTGACGAGGTTCGAGGAGTAGGGCGTTCTTCGCGGTTCGCTGGCGCCACCAGGCGCTGGCGTGAGTCGAGGCTGGGTTCTGTCAGTGAGGGGAGGGGTGCTGGGCCGCCGAGTGGCTCAGGGCTGAATCCGCGCGCTTTCGTGACGCCGCGTGTGCCACTCGTGCGTGGATGGGTGCCCGCCTGGGCTGCATGGCGTCATCGGGCCCATCTGACCCCGGATATGGGGACAGATAGGCCCAGTGGCTGGATTTCCGGCTTCGTTGGCTGCT
>JAWVFA010000039.1:0-21150 GCA_033856415.1 Solirubrobacterales bacterium
GCTCCGCGCTTCGGCGAAGCGCCGCTTGGGCTTGGTGACCTCGGCGCGGACCCGGTCCCCCGGTAGCGCCCCGGTGACGAAGACGACGAAGCCCTCGGTACGGGCGACCCCTCGCCCGCCGAAGGCGAGCGAGTCGATCTCCAGCTCGAGCTGCTCTCCCCGCTTTATGGGAGGGCTTTGCGGGCCTGTTTGGCCAGCCGTTCGAGTTCTTTCAACAGCGTGTCGCGCTGTTTACGGCCCCGTTTGACCAGCTCGCTGAGCATTTTCTCGGCGTCCGAGCGGGTCATCCGGCCGCGTTTCACGGCGTCGTCGACGACGTCCTGGATGCGGTCGCGGCTGAGCGTCACGCTCTGCTCGAGGCTCTCGCGGAACTGCGCGACGCTCTTGTCGAGCCCGGTCGTCGCTTTGCTGGAGGCTTTTTTCGCTGCAGGGGCTTTGCGTTTCGAAGCTTTTTTGGCGGCACGTTTTTTCGTGCTTTTTTTGCTTTTTTTCGAACGTGATTTCGAAGCGACCGCTTTTTTGGCTTTCGTCGCTTTGCCTTTGGCTTTCGATTTCGTCGACTTCGCCGCTTTGGCCGATTTCGTCGTTTTCGATTTTGCGGCGGCTTTCGCTTTTTTAGCTTTGCCGGTCGCTTTTTTCTCCGCCATCAGTTCTGCCTCCGGTTGTTTGACCGCTGGGTGGGACCCGACTATCTCAATTCCGTAGGAGGTGTGGCTCGTCCGCAAGGAACCGTGCCTGAACCGGTGCATGATCGGAGAGCCGCAGCGCGCGTCCCTCGAAGGGCAGCTCGCGCTGCTCGGCAGGCCAGCGGCTCGGCGGCTCGAGCACCTCGAGGCCGCGGCAGAGGATGTGGTCGATCGCGTCGGGGGCGGTCGGCGGCGCCAGCCCGAACTCGTCCCGCAGCCGCTCGAACAGCCGCGGCTGTTTGCCGGGACGCAGGTTGAGGTCGCCGCCGAAGACGAGCGGCGAGCCCGCAGCCCACTCGCCCGCCGCCCGCGCCGCCTTGATCACGTCCTCGGCTGCCAGCTTCGGCCAGTCGTTGGTTGCGTGCAGGTTGGCGATGCAGACGCCGGAGGCGGTGCGGACGAAGCCCATCGCCCGGCGCTCGGGCTCGCCCTCGTGGATCGCCATCTCGCGCCGCTCGGCGATGCCGCCGAGCCGACCCGGCACCCGGACCAGGATCAGGTTCGAGCCGCCCTCGCCGGAGGCCATCAGGTCGGGGTTTTGCCGCGCCAGCAGCCCGCGCAGACCGCCGATCGAGTTGCGCGAGGTAAGCGTCCGGTGCGCCTCGGCCCGGCAGGCCCGCGCCAGCGGCTCGGCGAAACGAGGCGGGCACTCCTGCAGCATCGCCACGTCCCACTCCGCCCGCGAGAGCACGGTCGCGAACTCCTCGGTCAGGTCGCGGTTGAGCTGGACGTGGGTCGCGTTCCGCTCCTCCAGCCGCAGCAGTCGCGAGCGCCAGGTGCGCAGCGCCGGGTCGGGCGGGAAGTCCCGCCCGTGGAAGAGGTTCCAGCTGAGTACGGTCAGCTCCACGCGGCGTAGTATCCGCAAGCTTGAAGCGCGACTTCATCACCGGTGAGGAGCTCGGCGCGTTCGAGCTCGGCAAGCTGCTCGACCGCGCGGCCGAGCTGAAAGCGGGCCGGGGGCAGCGGACGGGCGCCGACCCGCTCGCCGGGCGCAGCGTCGCCCTCGTCTTCGAGCGGCCCTCGACGCGGACGCGGATCAGCTTCGAGGTCGGGGTCGCCGAGCTCGGCGCCCACCCGGTCGTCCTGCGCGGCGACGAAATGCAGCTCTCCCGCGGCGAGTCGGTTGGCGACACCGCCCGCGTCCTCTCCCGCTTCGTCGACGCGATCGTGATCCGCTCCGGCTCGCACGAGACCGTCGCCGCCCTGGCCGAGGCGGCCGAGGTGCCGGTGATCAACGGCCTCACCCCGCTGCACCACCCCTGCCAGGCGATCGCCGACCTGCTGACGCTGCGCGAGCGCTTCGGCGACCTGCAAGGCCTGCGGCTCGCCTACGTCGGCGACGGCAACAACGTCGCCCGCTCGCTGGTGCTGCTTGGCGAGCTGGCCGGGGTCGAAGTCGTGGTCGCCGCGCCCGCCGGCTATCAGCTCGAGGAGGGTCACGAAGCGAAGCTGACCGGCGACCCGCGCGCCGCGGCGGCTGAGGCCGACGCTCTCTATACCGACGTCTGGATCAGCATGGGCGACGAGACCGAGGCCGAGCGGCGCCGCGCCGACCTGGCGCCGTTCCAGCTCGACGGCGACCTGCTCGCTGCCGCCAAAGAGCGCGCCATAGTCCTCCACTGCCTGCCCGCCCACCCCGGCGAAGAGATCACCGCCGAGGTCCTCTACGGCGACCGCTCGGCCGTCTGGGACCAGGCCGAGAACCGGCTGCACGCGCAGAAGGCGCTGCTGGAGATGCTGCTCACCGAGTAGCTGAGGCCCGTGTATCCCGAGATCGACATCGGCCCGCTGACGCTGCAGACCTTCGGGCTCTGCTTCGCGCTCGCCTTCCTCGCCGCCGGGGCGCTGATCTGGAAGCGCTTCGGGGAGATCGGCAAACCGCCCGACTGGGCGTACGAGATGGGGTTCGCGGCGCTGATCGGCGGCGTCGTCGGCTCCCGCGTCTACTTCATCGTCCAGAACTACAGCGACGTCAAGGACGACCTGCTCGGCAACCTCTTCAGCGGCTCGGGCCTGGTCTGGTACGGCGGCGCGATCGGCGGCGCGATCGCCGTCCTGCTCTGGGCCTGGTACCGCGGCTTCCTCGGCCTGGCGTTGCTCGACGTCGCGGCGCCGGCGCTGGCGCTCGGCTACGCGATCGGCCGCTGCGGCTGCCAGCTCTCCGGCGACGGCGACTACGGCAAGGCCTGGGACGGGCCCTGGGCGATGTCCTACCCCGACGGCACCGTGCCGACCGATCAGACCGTCCACCCGACGCCGATCTACGAGACGCTGGCGATGGGACTCGGCGCTTGGGTCCTGTGGCAGCTGCGCGACCGGGTGCGCCCCGGGATCCTCTTCGCCATCTACCTGCTCTATGCGGGGGCCGAGCGCTTCCTCGTCGAGTTCCTGCGCCGCAACGAGACCGACGCCCTGGGTCTGACCACTGCGCAGCTCGAGAGCCTGGCGATGATCGCCGCCGGAGCGGCTTGGATCGCTATCGTCAGCCGCCGCCACGGAGGCATCGGCCATCCGGCGGCGAACGAAAGAGCTGCGGCAGAGGCATAAGCAGCCGCCGAGTTCGCCCTTTGTTGCGCTCAACCGAACAAAAGGCGCACTCGGCATCGTGATCACTGGTATCTTGCGCAAAATCTTTGGAGCGGTCTAGACAGGGAGGATTGGCGGTAATGGCGGCTATTGACGTTCAAAGCGAGGGGCCCTCGGCTCGTACCGTGGGAGCGATCCTCGACGACGCGGCCGAGCGGATCGCCGCGGCCGGGGTCGAAGACGCCCGTACCGAGGCCGAAATTCTGGTCGCCGATGCGCTTGGCGTCGGGCCCAGCGAGCTGAGCGTGGAGAGCGCCGGCGAGGTCAGCGGCGAGGCCGCGGAGAAGATCGAGCGCAACGTCCAGCGCCGGGTCGACCGCGAGCCGATGGCCTACATCCTCGGCCGCGCTCCCTTCCGCAGCCTCGAGGTCTACGTCGACGAGCGCGTGCTCTGGCCGCGCCGCGAGACCGAGCTCCTGGTCGAGGTCGGTACGCAGCTGCCCGAGGGCGCGCGCGTGCACGAGGTCGGCACCGGCTCCGGCGCGATTGCCCTGGCATTGCTCTCGGAGCGTCCCGACCTGAAGGTCACCGCCTCCGACCTCTCGGCCGAGGCCGTCGAAGCCGCCCGCGAGAACGCCGAGCGGCTCGGGCTCGACCTCGAGATCACCGTCGGCCGGGGCCTGCCCGAGTCGGTCGAAGCCGAAGACGTCGATTTGGTGATCGCCAACATGCCCTACGTCACCGACGAGACGATCTTCGATCGCTCGCCCGAGATCCAAAAGGAGCCGCGGATGGCGGTCACCGGCGACTGCGGCGAGGACGGGCTGGGAGTGATCCGCAGCGTCATCGCCGAAACGCCCTCCGGCTGGAAGCTGGCGATGGAGCACGACACCCACCACGGGCCGGCGATGCGCGAGCTGCTGCGCGACGCGACTACCCTTCAGGACTATGAAGGTGACGACCGGGTCACCGTCGGCCTCGCCCCCTGAGGTCTGGACCGACGATGAGCGATAGTCCGACCGCCGAGGCGGCGGACCAGCCCGGCGACCGCTCGGTCGCCGTCTCGACCGAGGAGCAGCGCCGGGCCAAGGTCGAGCGCCTGCGCGCGGAGGGAGTCGATCCTTACCCGCACTCGTTCCCCGGCCGCACCCACGTCGAGGAGATCGAGGCCGCCCACGATCCCGCCGAGCTGGGGGAGGGCGAGCACGACAAGTTCTCCTACCGGGTGATGGGCCGGGTGACCGGCAAGCGCGGCCACGGCAAGACCGCCTTCCTCGACGTCCGCGACATCACCGGCACGATCCAGGCCTACGCGCGACGCGACGTGCTGGGCGAGGAGGCGTTTGCGCGGGTCGAGGATCTCGACATCGGCGACCTGGTCGGGATCGAGGGGCCGCTGCACGTGACCAAACGCGGGCAGCTGGCGATCGGCGTGCGCGAGTGCATCCTCCTGGCCAAGGCGCTGAAAGACCCGCCCGACCTCTTCCACGGCATCTCCGATCCCGACACGCGCTACCGCCAGCGCGAACTCGACCTGATGGCGAACGAGGACTCGCGGGAGATTTTCAAGAAGCGCGACGACCTGCTGTTCGCGATCCGCACCCACATGCACGAGCGCGGCTGGGTCGAGTTGGAAACGCCGGTCCTGCAGCGGCTGACCGGCGGTGCCGCGGCGCGGCCGTTCGTCACCCACCACAACGCGCTCGACCGCGAGCTCTTCCTGCGCACGGCGACCGAGCTCTACCTGAAGCGGGCGATCGTCGGCGGCTTCGAGGACGTCTACGAGTTCGGCAAGTTCTTCCGCAACGAGGGCATGTCGCCCCAGCACAACCCCGAGTTCACGATGCTGGAGATGTTCGTTGGCGCCGCCGACTACAACGGCGTCATGGAGTTCATCGAGGTGCTGGTCGCGAGCGTCGTCGAGAAGGTGATGGGGACGACGAAGGTCGAGCGCGACGGGGTGGAGATTGACTTCGCCGCGCCCTGGCCGCGGGTGCGGCTGCGCGACGAGCTGCTGCGGGAGATCGGGCTCGACATCTACGAGGCGAGCCGGGACGAGCTGGCCGAGGCGGCCGGCGACGCGGTCGACGCGAACGACGACTGGGCCGGGGTTGTGGACACGCTGCAGGGCAAGTTCGTCGAGCCGAAGCTGATCCAGCCCACCTACATCATCGACCTGCCGATCGACATCTGGCCGCTGGTCAAGGTGCATCCGGAGAGCCCGCGCGTCTGCGAGGCCTTCGACGGCATCGTCGCCGGGATGGAGATCGTCGGCGGCGGCACCGACCTCAACGACCCGATCGAGCAGCGCGAGCGCTTCATCAAACAGCGCGAACGGCAGGAGACCGGGGCGGAGGCCGACCCGCACCCCCACGACGAAGAGTTCGTGCGGGCGCTCGAATACGGAATGCCGCCGGCGAGCGGCTGCGGCCTGGGGATCGACCGCCTGCTGATGCTCATGACCGGGGCGAAGACTTTGCGCGATGTGATCATCTACCCCGCCATGCGTGAGCAGGCCGACTAGGCCGCTGGTCCTAGCCACTCTGCTGTTGCTGCTGGTGCCGACTGCGGCTGAGGCGAAGCCGTGGCACCCTGACATCGCCGCCGCGCGGCATTACGCACAGCAGCGGGCGGGGGAGGTGGGCTTCGCAGTGATTGACCAACGGGGGCGCTTCCGGGGCTACCGGGTGCGGGACACGGCGCCGGCGGCGAGTGTCTTCAAGGTGATGCTGCTGGCGGCGCTGCTGCGCAAGCGGGGCGAGCACCCGTTGCGGCGCGGCGATCGGCGGCTGCTGGCGCCGATGATCCGCTGGTCCGACAGCGTCGCGGCGACCACGGTCCGGAACATGGTCGGGGTGCGGCGGATCCGGCGCCTGGCGCGGGTGGCGGGGATGCGGGACTTCCAGTACCACTCGATCTGGGGGCTCAGCGAGACCAGCCCGCGCGACCAGGTGAGGTTCATGTACCACCTGCAGCGCTACATCCCGAAGCGTCACCGAGCGTACGCGCGGTACCTCCTGTCCCATGTGGTGCGCTCGCAGCGCTGGGGCATCGGGCGGGTCGCGCCGCGCGGCTGGAAGCGCTTCCTCAAGGGCGGGTGGGGGAGCGGCAGCGGCCGCGTCGACCACCAGGTGGCGCTGCTGAAGCGTGGCCGCAGGCGGGTGGCGCTGGCGATCTTCACCGAGTTCGATCCCAGCCACCGCTACGGGAAGCGGACTCTGCGCGGAGTGGCGGGGCGGTTGCTGCGAGGGCTTCGCTAGGTGGGCGGGTGGCTGGGCGAGGAAGGAGCGGTTAGGGTGAGCGCATGGCCGTGAAGCTCCATAGGTGTTCGGCGACGTTCGTGAAGATCGACGCCCACCCCTGCTGGAGGGTGCAGAAGGCGCTCGACGAGCAGGGAATCGAGTACGAGGTCGTCAAGGGACCGCTGCGTCCCGGCAAGCGCGACGAGCTGGAGAAGCTCTCGGGCCAGCGCAAGTACCCGGCGATCGAGTTCGAGGACGGCAGCGTCTACCGCGACGAATCCGAGACGATGGCCGAGCGGATCAGCGCGGGAGAGCTTTTCTCCTAGTTCCGGACGGGACCCGCAGCCGATTTTCGACCACCCAAGTGTGTTCAAAGTCGGATGCGCCGTTAGAAGGCAGTTCCGACCATCAGCGTTAGCTGCAGCCACTTGAAGTGGCAGTCGGCGTCGGCGAAGCCGGCAGCGCGCAGCCAGTCGAGCTGATCGCAGGGGTCGGCAAGGCGGTCGGAGGGGTCGTCCTCAGGTCGGCCGATCTCGCGGCGGAAGCGCTCATGCAGCTCGGGGGTGGGGGCCTTGACGAGGTCGAGGTTGGCGAAGACGCCGCCGGGGACGAGGAGGCGATGGACTTCGCCGAAGAGCTCCCGCTTGCGGTCGTCCTCGAGGTGGTGGATCGCGAGCCCGGAGACGACCGCGTCGAAGGGTCCGTCTTCCGTCAGCGGATCGCAGAGATCGTGGAGGCGGAACTCGACACCGGCGTCCTCGTCGAAGCGCTCCCTGGCACGGGCGAGCATCGGCTCCGAGGAGTCGATGCCGATCGCCTCGGCATCCGGGTGCGCCGAGCGCAGGATCGAGACCAGGCGCCCGTTGCCGGTCCCGAGGTCGAGGACGCGCTCGACGCGTTGGGGCAGCGCCGAGAGCAGCATCGACTCGGCCAGCTGGCGGTGTGGGATCTCCCTTGACAGATACTCGGCGACGCGATGTGGATCGGACCAGTCGGCTGAGCTAGACGGCACGCAGCAGCCCGCCGTCGATCGGGATCACCGCGCCGGTGATGTAGGCGGCGCGGTCCGAGCAGAGGAAGGCGACGAGGTCGCCGTACTCCTCGACGGTGCCGAGCCGGCCGGCGGGCACTTCGGAGCGGGCGGCCGCTTCGACGTTCTCCATCGAGCCGCCGAGCTCGGCCATGCGGTCGGTGGCGAAGCGGCCGGTGGCGACGGTGTTGACCGTGATCCCGTCGCCGGCGACCTCGCGCGCGAGCGTCTTCAGGAAGCCGACGGTGGCCAAGCGGTGGGCGTTGGAGAGGTTGAGAGCGGGGTTGATCTCGATCGTCGTCGTCGAGCCGACGTTGACGATCCGGCCCCAGCCCTCGCCGCGCATGCCGGGGACGACGGCGCCGGAGAGCACCCGCGGGGCGAGCACCAGCGAGCGGTAGGCCTGCTCCCATTCCTCGAAGCCGTGGTCGAGCGCGCCGCCCGGGGGAGGGCCGCCGGTGTTGGTGACGAGGATGTCGACGGAGCCCAGCGCCTCGGCGACCTCGAGCGGCAGCCGGGCCAGGCGCTCCAGATCCGTGGCGTCGGCGACGAAGGCAGTGGCCCGCTCGCCGATCTCGGCAGCAGCCTCGTCCAAGCGCTCCTGCGAGCGGCTGGCAAGGGCGACCCGCGCCCCTTCTCGAGCCAGAGCCCCAGCGACGCCGCGGCCAAGGCCCCGGCTGGCACCCATCACCAAAGCCACTTTGCCCTCGAGACCCAGGTCCATCCCCCAACACTAGCCCCGCCGAGGATGCTCAGAACCCCTTGCGCGGGTATCGTTCTCCCCGAGCGCCCGTAGCTCAGTGGTCAACGGTTCCTTACGGGGGGCCAAAGAGCGTCGGTCTTTCAAGCCGAAGGTCGCCGGTTCGAATCCGGTCGGGCGCATGGGGAGGTGGCAAGGGCTATTCGGTCCGAGCGATCCTGTGGAGTTCGGATAGATGACCACTAGTGCTCAGGCAATGTTGGGGTTGACCAGGCCATGAGGCGCAGGCCTGTTCGTAGACCGCGACGGAGACCGCAGGCGCCGCCCGAGGGTAAGCCGTCCCGCAAGGCCCAGATAGTGCGCTGGATCGAGGTTTCGGCTGCAGTGGCGGGCCTGATCGGCGGTGTGTGGGTCGCCCTCACCTTCCTTGTCGACAAGTCCGAGGACTTGATCGGTACGACCGACGGCAACGGAATCGAGGTCCGCCAGGTGGTGCTGGCCAACGGCCAATTCGGTTCACGGCTCGTGGACGGCTCGTTTGTCCAGACCGATGGCAGCACGCCGCAGGTGGACATCACGGTACGCAACACCGGCAAGAACCCTGTTCTACTGACGCAGGCGCGGATCACCATCGAAGACAGCACGCGCTTGGCGGTGTGCGAGTACAGCTCAGGCGACGTGGTTGCCAGTGGCAAGGATTACGCCACGGAGCTGCAAGTCCTGCCGACGCCGAGGGAGCGGGTCGTCAAGCGACCCTTGCACCAGGAGGTGGGCCCAGGGGCGGCCGACCGCTTCCGAGTCCTGTTCCGCCTCAGCGATCCCGGGCAGGAGAGCTATCTCTATGCCGTCCGTGTCGAGTTGGTGACCGATCAAGGGCAGCAACCTGTCGAAGTCGGCCGGTTCGTCCTCGGCCTGCCGGCGCCGATCGTCGAAAACGGTCGGATCCTGCCCGAAGGCGATTTCGAACCGGGCATCTACGCGAGCGAGCGCCTGGCAAGCACGTGGTGCCTCCGCCGCAATCTCGCCGGACTCAAGCGGCTGCTCGAGACGCCGGGCAAGCGCTCGCCGGAGGTCTCCGACAGCCTCCCGTTCCAGTGGGCAGACTGGTGGCAGGGCTTTGCCGACCACCGCTCGGCACGAGCAGCAGTCATGCCGCTTCTTGACTCACCGGTGAACGAAGCACCGGTCCTTGCCGTGTTCGCTGCCGAACAAACCGGAGATCAGCAGCTTGTCGAACGAACCCGCGAGCGGGCTGCTCAACTGATGCTGGAGCAGGCCAAGGAGGCCCTCGACAGTCCATACCTCACCATGAGGAGTGCGGCTGAGATGTTGGTTCGCCAGGCCATCGCCCTCCGACAATCGCCGCAAGCATGGAAGCTGCTGCGTCAAGCGGAAACGCAATCGGGCGTTGCTGAAGCGGCATCGAAAGCCGCCGAATTCATCGGCGACTGACCGAGCGCCACCCGCGCTCCGAGCGGACGCACGCACACCAGCTAAAAGCAAGTCCCTGACGTGGGGAGCGAGGCCTCGGGTCTAAGGACTGGCCGATGCGCGAGCTGCGCTGTCACACCCTGAGAAGAAGCCCAGGCCGATCCGCGTCTTCAGCTTCGAGGAAATGCACCGCTTCGCGAAAGCGGCCGGCGACTACGAGGCAATGATCCGCGTCTTCACCGACTGCGGTCTGAGGCTGGGGGAGGTGCTGCCCCTGCGCCGAGAAGACTTCGATGGCGAGACCCTCCAAGTCCGCCGCACCGCCCACGAGGGCCAGATCCTCGAGGGCACCAAGACCGACCACGGCGAGCCCGACGCCGGCCGCGTCGTCCCCGTCCCCGCGACCCTTGCCTGGATGCTGGAAGCCCAGCTCCAGGTCAGCGACGACACCGAGCTGCTCTTCACGACGCCGACCGGCCGCATGTGGCGCGAGCGCAACTTCTACCGCGACCTCTGGAGATCCGCTCAGGAAGCCTCAGGTCTTGACATTCGCCCTCACGAGTGCCGCCACAGCTACGTCACGCACCTAAGGGCTGCCGGCGTCAATGACGCGGATCTGGCCGAGATCGCAGGACACCGGGTCGAGACGATGCTGGCGCGATATACCCATTCTGTTCGGAGTAGTGATGACGCGGTACGGCTTGCCATTTCCGAAGCAGCCCAATAGCCGATCATCTGGGTAGGGTTGCCACGGTGAAGACTCTTTCAGTAGATGATGTTCTCTATATCCATCGACGCGTTTGTGAGGACTTCGCTGACGGTGCTGACCCCGTTGGCTTTGGTGGAACCCGCGATGGTGGCCAACTGCTGGACTCGGCCGTATATCGCCAGCACATTGGATTTGACGGACGTCTCAAGTACGACGGGACTCACGAGAACGCTGCGACCCTTGCCTTTGGCCTCTGCTGTAACCATCCGTTTAATAACGGAAACAAGCGAACCGCGTTGGTGGCAATGCTCGCGCACCTGCAGGAGAACAATCACAGCGTCTTCGGGATCAACCAAGACGATCTATACGCGATGATCAAAGATGTGGCGACTCACACCTTGGGTTTGGGTCGCATTCCTCCTCGCCGTAAAAACCGTGAGTACACGCCTCGGGAAGCGGACGAGGAGGTGGCCGCAATTGCAAAATGGCTGGAGCCGCGCGCGCGCAAGATACATCGGGGTGAGCAGCAAGTCACCTACCGCCAACTTGCGCAGCTGCTCAGTCCGCATGGTTTCAAAATAGAAAAACGCAAAAGCAATTATGCGGCCATTCTGAAACGCGTCGAGAGGCGGAGGGGCCCGCTACGAAAGCGAACGGTTGAATGGCAGCGTGTCGGCAAAATGGGCTATCCGAGCGATGGGCGTCTCGTGGGAATGAACGAGATAAAGCACATTCGGCGCGTTTGCGGACTCGATGAGCCGAGTGGCTGCGACACCGAGTCTTTCTACGAAGGCGCAGATAAGATCGAGCCCTTCATAAACGGCTATCGGAAGGTTTTAACCCGCCTCTCCAGAGAGTAGACGGCGGTTGGATGCGAAGGAGCGTCCTACGAGTGCTTGACGGGCTTTCTGAGAAGCGGGGAGAAGCGGTTTCCCCGAGCAGCTGCGTGAAGAATTCGGATGATTGCCCGCGCTGAACTCGTCCTCCTGATTAGATGGCCCAGGGGTCTGCGAATTGGAGAGTGATGCGAATGGCATTGTGCGGCAAGCGTGGCGGGAGCTGCCGCGCGGGGATCGCGACCTCCTAAAAGCGATCAGCGCTGATCAGTGGCAGGTATGCGATCAGCCACTTGGGACGTACACGGCGGAACTTCTCGCCTCTGCAGGTCGTGGGTCGCTGCCGGCGGACGAAATCGTCCGGGCGGATGCTGCCCTTGCTCTTTGGGTTCCGGATCTGCGCGTCGTCTTGATCAACGTGAGCCATTCTGCGTTCGATGGGCTTGATGCTTCGACCTTTGCCTACGACTTGTCCCGCGTGGCCTGGCACGAGTGGGGCCACGCGCTCTCCATCGATCGTGCTGAGGAGGAGGACATCGCGGCTGGTCAGCGGTATGTCGAGTTGCTGCCGGAAGGTCTCGCCAAGCTCGTCCGACAGGCGGGCTACCGTCGTCGCGAATATACGCACGAGGTCGTCGCAGAGATCTACGCGATCCTGATGATTTGGCGGCGACAAGGAAAGACCGGAAGACCTCCATGGCTCCATCCGGAGGTCTATGAGCTTGTGAGGAGGGTAGCGGGATGGGACCAGTGAAATTGCCAGCCGGATACCGCTTGCCCAAGGGCACCACCATGGCGGACGTTCGTCGCCTCGACCAAGAGTTGCTTTCGAGCGAGGGTCAGGTACAGAGCCCCAAAACCAAAGAAGGCCAAAAAAGGACTCCACCCGAGGAGAAGTAGCGTTCGGGCCTTAGTTCCGGGCGGCCGGTCGCATCCCGGTCACATCGCCGCCGCAATCCCGCTAGCCACGCCGAGGACCCTCCTCCTTTCAAGCCGAAGTTCAGGCCCAGGGCGCAGGTGGTTCGCTTTACTGGCCCTCGTACTCCGACTCGTAGAGATCGAGATTCTTTGCGCCAGCGTTTGCGTCTTGACCGTGAAGAAGCGGTGGTAGCTCTTGGTCTCGTCGACTACGAGGGTCTCGACCATGAGGTCGCGGCGGCCGGCTTCGGCGAGGCGGCCGAAACCCTCGGTCGGGCCGTTCACGATCCGGCTGACGACAGGCACCAAAGTGCCCTCGGCCCTGCCCCTATCGATGGCCTGTTTGAATCGGCTCGCCACATAAGGTCGTTCGCTTCCGTCGTCATAGATGATCGTCACCTCGTTCTTCGCGGCCTGATAGATCGCGAGTAGGTCGGCGTAGAGCTCGCCGTTCTCGGCGGGGGTGCCGGCGGAGTCGGCCAGCTCTCGCTCGAGTTTAAGTAGGGCGGCCTCCATGGCTTCCCGTTTCGCGCTCGTCTCGACCCACCTCGTCCAATACCGGTCCTCCTTCAGCTGCTCGAAGGGCATTCCCTGCGCGAAGAAGGTTTCGAACCGCCTCCGGTGCTCCCGAGCCAGTTCGTCATCGCCGGTGCCGAGATTGAGAAGCTCGAACTGCTCCTCGTTCCCGACCAGGCCGCCATCCGTGAGGTTCCCCGAGCCAGATAGAACGTCCAGCCCGTTCGGAGATTCGGCCAGCCACAGCTTTGGGTGGAATTTCAGGGCCCGACGGCCGACAACTGCCCGGACCGTCGCGCCCCTGTCGCTTAAGAGCTCCAGCGCGTGGGGATCGGTGATCGGGGCGCCGCGGGCGACCAGCTCCAGATGTCCGGACCAGCCCTGGAGTACCTCGTCGAGGATCTCGACCCCGCTGCGGGAGACAAACGCGACGGCTGCCCGAAGCTTCGTCGGCTGGCGACCCAGCATGCCTTCCAGGGCGTCGCGCCCACACTTCAGTCCCTCGCTGGGCACGATGGCGCGCCGGTCTTTCACTCCGCCATTGTCTCAAGAAAGTCCGAGTGCTTACGCTCAGTTCGCGCGCGCGCTCCACAGCGCGACGGTTCCAAACACCTCGAGCTCATGGGAGCCGAAATGTCGCCCCAGCTCGGCGTCGAGCGCCTCGGCCGTGTCGTTTCGATTCGACATCACGCCGAGGCGGTTGTTGAGGTTGATGGTGGCGTGGCCCAGGCGATTGTGGTCGGCGTCGGGGCCGAGGATGGTTGCTCCGAAGAAGGTGCCTCCCGGCGCTAGGGCCTTGCGGGCTGCTTCGAAGGCTGGTCGCTTGTCGGGGATGGAGCCCGGCAGGCAGTGGAGGATGTGGGTTAGGGCGACTGAGTCGAAGCTTTCGTTGGGCAGGCCCCAGTCTTCGAGGACGTTGGCTTGGTGGGCCCTTGGCTGGTAGCGAGCTAGGCGGGCGGAGGCTGTGCGGAGGGAGTTGGGATTGAGGTCCATCAGCGTCAGCTCTGGCGTGGGGGTCGGGAAGTGGGCTTCGTCGAGCACCTTCCCGGAGGCGACGCCGACGTCGAGATGGCGGCCGCTGAGGTGGGCGTCGTAGTGGGCCAGGAGCCGCGGCAGCGGGCAGCGCCAGAGGTAGCGGCTGTTGAAGCCGTAGACGAGGGCGTCGTAGGCGGGAAGGAAGGCCCGTCCGTAGATCGCTTGCCCGCGGTAGGCCGGGCTGGACTTGGCGACCGTCGTCACGGCGCTCGACGCTATCGGCGCGCTCGCGGCCTGACAGCGACGCCGATCACACTCGCTCGATCGCCCGGCCCAGGTTCTCCAGGCATTTCCCCCAGCCGTCTTCGTGATTTCGCACCGCTTCCTCGTCGGCGAGGGCGCTGTGGGTGAGGAGGACGGTGGTGCGGCCTTCGGCCTCGAGGAAGTCGAGCTCGATCAGGGTCTCGCGGTCGCTGTCGTCGTCCCAGGTCCAGGTGAAGGCGAGGCGGGTCGGGGGATCGATCTCGGTGTAGGTGCCGCCACCGCCGATGTCGCGGCCCTCGTCGGTGTCGCGCATGACCACTCGGACGGCGCCGCCGATGCGGAGGTCGACCTCCGCATCGCTGGTTTCCCAGTGGCGCTTGGCGTGGAACCAGCGGCGCAGCACCTCCTCGCTGGTCCAGGCCTCGAAGACGCGCTGGGCCGGCGCCTGGAAGGTGCGTTCGATGCGGAGCGTCATCCCCTTGCTCATCTCGCGTCCTCCCGTCGCCGCTCGCGCCGCAGTCTGTGGCTGAGCCAGGCGCGAGCGGCAAGCAGGCTGCCGCCCGTGCTCGCCAGCGCGGGCAGGAGCTCCTCGACCGGCATGCCGCCGACGTGCGCCAGCGGGATCACGTGCTTCGCGCCCCGCGCTGGGAGGCGGTCTCCTCGGAGAGCGCGTGCTCGAAGACGATCCCCTGGTCGTACTCGTCGTGGCGGTTCCACCAACCGTAGGCCTGGGTCTGCGGGTAGCCCTCCGGCGAGTCCTCCCAGATCTCCTGCCGCCCCAGCGGGGTGATGTCGAGGTAGTTCCAGGTGTTGCCCATCTGCTCGTCGCCGCGCTTGTCGACGAAGTAGGTGCGGAAGATCTCGCCGCCCTCGCGGAGGAAGACGTTGGTCCCGTGCCATTCGGCGACGTCGAAGTCGGCGTCGAAGCTGTCGGTGAGCGTGTACCAGGGGATGTCCCAGCCCATCCGCTCCTTGAGGCGCGCGATCTCCTCCTGCGAGGCCCGGGAGACGAACACCAGGGTGGTGTCGCGGGCGTTCAGGTGGGCGAGGTGGGCGACCTGGTCGGCGACGAACGAGCAGCCGGGGCAGCCCTTCTCCGGGTAGCCCTTCACGTCCGGGTCGAAGAAGAAGCGGTAGACGATCAGCTGCCGGCGCCCCGCGAAGAGGTCCTCCAGGCCGACCGGGCCGTCCGGCCCCTCGAAGCGGTACTCGCCGCCGACGGCCATCCGCGGCATCCGCCGGCGTTCGGCCGCGAGCGCGTCGCGGGCCCGCGTCAGCTCCTTCTCTTTGACCAGCAACTCCGCGCGGGCGGTCTTCCACTCCTCCGCTGATACCACGGACGGTAGGTTCATCTCGGGTCCTCCTTCAGATAGTCATCGACGACGTCGAACAGGCGCCCCCAGAGGGCACGCTGGTGCTCCATCCACTCGGCCGCCTCGTCGAGGCCCTTGGTCTCGAGCGAGAGCCGGTGGGTCCTTCCTTCGACTACCCGGCTGACGACGCCCGTCTCTTCCAGCACCTTGAGGTGCTTGGAGATCGCGGGCTTGGAGACGCCGAAGTCGCGGGTGACTTCGCCCACGGTCGCCGGGCCGGCGGTGAGCCGTTCGACGATCCCCCTCCGGATGGGATGGGAGAGCGCCTTGAACGAATCATTAACCATTTGGTTAACAGTAGCGAAGACGATACGCGGGCCGTTGGGCGGTCCTCCGGGACGGCGCTAAGGTCACTCCATGGGCAAGGCGAGGGTGCAGCGGCGCGGTAACGGCTCCCGCTCCGGCGCGGACGCGCGGACCGCTGTCGCCGCCCGGCTGCGGGAGCGCCTGCCGGAGATCCAGGGGGCGGTGGCGACGCGTGTGTATGCGATCGCCGACCCCCACGAGGTCGCCGACCCCGCCTACGTCGAGGGACTGAAAGCCGCGCTGGCCGCCGCGGTCGAGTACCGGCTCGCCGTGCTCGAGGCCGGCGAGCGGCGGGCGCCGGCGGTGCCCGAGGTGCTGCTGGCGCAGGCGCGGCTCGACGCGCGCGACGGGGTCCCGCTCGACACCGTGCTGCGGCGCTACTTCGCCGGCAACTCGCACTTCGGTGACTTCGTGGTCGAAGAGGCCGAACGGGCGGAGGTGCCGAGTTCGACCCTGCGCGGACTGCTGCGCGAGCAGGCGACGCTCGGCGACCGGCTGCTCGCCGCGGTCAGCGCCGAACACGCGCGCGAAGCCGCCAACCGGCCCGCCGGCAGCGCCAGCGAGCGGCGGCGGGAGCTCGTCAAGCGGCTGCTCGCCGGTGAGCTCGTCGACAGCTCCGAGCTCGGCTACGACCTCGACGGTCACCACCTCGCCCTGATGGCCAAAGGCGAGGGGGCCGAGGAGCTGATGAGGACGCTGGCGGGCCGCCTCGACCGCCGCCTGCTCATCGTCCAGCGCGAGGAAGAGGCGAAATGGGCCTGCTGGCTCGGCGGTCGCAGCGAGCTCGGCGCCGACGACGCGTTGCGGGCGCTTCGCGAGGTCGCCCCCAAGGGCGTCTTCGTGACGCTCGGCGAGCCGGGCGAGGGTCTCGCCGGATGGCGCTTCAGCCACCTGCAGGCGAAGGCCGCGCTGGCGATCGCCGAACGCCGGCGCGAGCCGGTCCTCCGCTACGCCGTCGTCGCCTCGATCCTCCGCGACGACCTCGTCGCCGACTCGCTGCGGCGCATATACCTGGAGCCGCTGGCGCAGTCGCGGGACAACGGCAAGGTCGCCCGGGAGACGCTGCGCGCCTACTTCGAGGCCGAGCGGAACATCTCCTCGACCGCGGCCGCGCTCGGCGTCGACCGCCGCACCGTGCGCAACCGCCTGCGCGCGATCGAAGGGCTCCTCGGCCGCCCCCTGCGCGGCTCGCTGGCCGACCTCGAGATCGCGCTGCGCCTCGAGGACTAGCCTGCCCCCGGCTCCCAGCCCGCTTCCCACATTGGCGCATCGCCGCCGGGCAAGGCTCCAAATCGGGGAGGCGGCGGCTGCGGCCGGCGGCGGAGGATCGGAGCATGAACCGGAAGCCGATCCTCCTCCTCGCCCTGGTCGCCCTCCTCGCCCTGGTTCTCGCCGCCGTCGCCTCCGGCAGCCCCAACCGAAAAATCTGGTGCGTGGCCAACATCTGCGTCGCCGACGATGGCGGCATCACGCCCACCAAGCTGCCGCGGCATGGGAAAGCGCCGGTCACCGCGGTGCTGAACGGGAAAGTCACGACCCGCGACGGGACCCATCCGCCCGCGCTGCAGAGCCTCGACCTCGAAATCGACAAGACGATCGGCGTCGACGCGGTCGGCCTGCCGACCTGCAGGCTGGGCCAGCTGCAGTCGCGCGACACGGCGACCGCGAAGAAGGCCTGCGGCGACGCGATCGTCGGCTCCGGCAAGGCCGAAGTCGAGGTCGCCTTCCCCGAACAGGCGCCGTTCCGCTCGACCGGGCCGATGGTCCTCTTCAACGCCGGCGTCAAGGGGAAGACGACGACCGTCCTCCTCCACGCCTACGTCAACGTGCCGGCGCCGACCGCGATCGTCGTCAAGGCCACCATCACCCGCGTCCACCACGGCCGCTTCGGCCTCGAGATCGAGGCGGACATCCCGCGGATCGCCGGCGGCTCGGGCTCGGTGACCGAATTCGAACTCGAGGTCGGTCGCAAGTACACCTACAAAGGCAAGAAGAAGAGCTTCCTGGTGGCGGGCTGCCCGACCGGCACCTGGCTGACGCGGGGCCACGCTCGGTTCAGCGACGACACGACGCTCTCGATCCTCCACCCCTTCTCCTGCATTCCGCAGGGCTGAGCCCTGGGGGCGCTCAAGTGAAGTCCAGTTAGTCGACTAAGCTCCGGTGAAATGAGCGCGGCTGACGGTTCAGAGCAAGGGGTAGGCGACGCGGGCGCCGCGACGGCGCCCGCGGGTTGGTACCCGGATCCGCACGGGAGCGGGAACCTCCTCTACTGGGACGGGTCAAAGTGGACCGGAGCGTCACAGGAGCCGAAGGTGGCTGCGGGGCGGAGTCGTGGTCGGATGGATCGCGGGACCTTGGCCGTGATCATTGGCGGTATCGCACTGGCGATCTCGCCGTTTCTGCCCTGGGTCAGGGTGATCCTGCTCGGGAACCTCAGCTTGTTTCAACTCTTCGAAGCGGCCGGTCACTCGGCAACGCTCGCCTGGGCGACGGTGATCGCCGGGGGAGCAACGGGAGTTACCGCGTACCGGGCCCGGACGGTCTCGACCATTCGGCTCACCGGGGTGATCGTCGGCGTGCTCGGCGGGCTGTTGGCGGTCTATGCGTTGATCGGTTTGCGTGAGGAACTAAACGACGCGCAAGGTCTCGCGACGGTGGCAATCGGCCCTTATGTCGCGGTTGCGGGTTGCGCGGCGATGGCGATAGGGGGATGGGTCGCTAAGACCGCCCGAGATCCCGGCCCCGCTGGTCGCTGAGCACCGAGGGACGCCTACCTCCGCAGCCGATCGGCCAGGCTCGTCAGCTCGCCGACGCTCGTCCCCAGCGCAGCCGCGAGGCGCAGCAGGGTCGTGTAGCTGGGGTTGCGCACGCCACGCTCTACGCCACCAACCTGGGTCAGGTCGGTGCCGGCGGCTTCGGCCAGGTCCTCCTGGCTCATCTTGGCCTCGAGGCGAAGTTGGCGAACCGCGTCGCCGAGGGCAGCGTGCTCGGGGGATCGGGGTTTGCTGCGGCGCGGGGGCGGCATCGCCCCGGAGCCTCTCTATTAAAAGACCCCAGTGTTAGGGTATTTATGCCATAAGATCTAGAGCGCCGGAAAGGGGTTGAACAGTCGACTCCTCCGGCTCGCTTATGCCGCCTTCCTCCTCAGAGCTGATCAGCGCCGTCGGCCACCCGCTGCGCCGGCAGATCCTCCTTGCCTACCTCGACGGTCCCCTCGAGCGCGCTTCCGCAAGCCAGCTGGCGGAAGCCATGGGCGAGCGAGTAGGGCAGGTGGCCTACCACCTGAAGGCGCTGGCGAAGAGCGAGATCCTGCGGCCGGTCCAGGGCGGCGATGGGAAGGAAGCGAAGCAGGGTCACTACGGCTGGGCCCTCGACGTCGAGGCGGTGTGGCTGCGGTTGGTGCTCGAGGTCTGGGTGGAGGCCGACCGCATGCCCTAACCCTCCTGCCCCTTGGCGACAAGGTCGCGCAGGCTCTGGAAGTCCTCGGCGCAGGCGGGACAGCCTTCGAGGTGGGCACGCATCCCAGGCACCCGCTCGTCCGCCTGCTCGCCGGCGAGCGCGAGCTCGACGTAGCGGTCGAGCTCCTCGAAGCACTGCTCGCAGGTCAGCTCGGGGGCGCCGGGGCCGAGAACACGGCCCAGCAGCTCATCGCGCTTCATCGCTCCTCCTCTCCGTCGGCCCCGAGCGGAAAGCCGCGCGCGGCCAGCGCCTGCCGCAGGTTGCGGCGGGCGTCGTGCAGGTTCTTGTAGAGGGCGCCGCGGGTCGCGCCGAGGCGCTCGGCGAGGACGTCGATCGGCACGTCGTTGAGGGCGACGGCGACGAGCACCTCGCGTTGGCGCGGGCTAAGGCTGCGCTCGATCTCCTCCCGCAGCGCCGCGAACAGCTCCGCGTCTTCGGCGCCGCGATCGGTGCCGGCACCCGCGTCGGCGAGCGCCTTCCATGCCTCTTCCTCGAGCGGCACCTCGCGTCCCTGCCAGGCGCGGCGGCGCACCTTCACCGCCGCCTCCAGCAGCGCGAACTTGTAGGCCCAGGTGGTGAAGCGGCTTTCGCCGCGGAAGGTGTCGAGCTTGCGCAGCACCGCCATCAGCGCGTCGTCGGCCGCCTGCTGGGCGAGGTCCTCCTGGTCGCCGCCGCGCAGGTGGCGGACCTCGGCGCTGCGGCGGCCGATCTCGAACCGCGCCGCCTTCAGCAGCAGCCCGTGCAGCTTGGCCACCGCCGCCTGGCGATCGGGCCCGTCCCCGCGCAGCCGCTCCACCCAGTCGCAGGGAGGAGAGTCGGCGGGCATATGGGTCGACGTCGTCATCAGCGCGGTCGCCATGCATTGTTAGCGACGGGCGGCGCCGATTTCTTACCCCTCCGGCGCGGGAGGTAAGAACCGGGCGCGGAGCGACGCATACGGGACACACACCTACGACCTAGGGAGGTCCCGATGTCAACCACCGCAACCCTCGACCCCCGCGCCGCCAGCCTGGCGCCCAGCTTCGGCGAACGCCTCAAGGGCGACCCCGCCTACCAGGCGTTCGTGCTGCTCCGCGTCGCCTTTACCGTCGCCCCGATCATCTTCGGCCTCGACAAGTTCTTCGGCGTGCTGGTCGACTGGGAGCAGTACTTGGCGCCCTGGATCAACGACATCGTCCCCGGCAGCGCCGCGACCGCGATGCACCTGGTGGGAGTCGTCGAGATCGTCGCCGGCCTCGCCGTCGCGCTGAAGCCGCGCTACGGCGCCTACCTGGTGGCGGCCTGGCTGGGCGGGATCATCGTCAACTTGCTCACCTACTCCGGCTACTACGACATCGCCCTGCGCGACTTCGGCCTGATGCTCGGCGCCCTCACCCTGGCCCGG
This sequence comes from Solirubrobacterales bacterium, assembly GCA_033856415.1. Taxonomy (GTDB): domain Bacteria; phylum Actinomycetota; class Thermoleophilia; order Solirubrobacterales; family 70-9; genus VAYN01. Next base: position 20,356 of record JAWVFA010000039.1, read on the forward strand.
CTGGCGAGCGTCTATGACCCGCCGGGGCTCGAGGTGAGGCTCTAAGTCGAACTTAGACTGGGAGGGATGCCGCCGCTGCTCGAGCGCCTCGGGGTTGAGATGCCCGTCGTCCAGGCTGGGATGGGCGGCGGGCTGAGCCGGCACGAGCTGGCGGCGGCCGTCTCCGAGGCGGGGGGCCTGGGGACGATCGCGGTCGGCGGGGCGGCGGCAATCCGCCGTGAGCTGGCGGCGGCGCGGGCGCTGACCGGCCGCCCGCTCGCCGTCAACCTGCTGTTGCCGTTCGCGCGCCGCGACTGGTTCGAGGCGGCCGCCGCGGCCGACGTGGTCGTCACCTTCTGGGGCCGGCCACGGCGCCGCACCCGGGGCGTCTGGCTGCACCAGTGCGGCTCGGTTGCCGAGGCGCAGCGGGCGCAGGACACGGGTGCCGACGGTGTGATCGTGCAAGGTGTCGAGGCGGGCGGCCACGTGCGAGGGACCGTGCCCGCGCTGTCGTTGCTGGAGCAGATGCGCGCCGCGCTGCCGCAGGGGTACCCGCTGCTGCTGGCGGGTGGGATCGCCGAACGGGCCGACGTCGCCGCGGCGCTCGAGGCTGGGGCGCAGGCGGCGGTCGCCGGCACCCGCTTCCTCCTCTCCGAGGAGAGCCGCGCCCACGCTCTATATAAGGAGCGCCTGCTCGCGGCCGACGAGACGCTCCTCACCGAGCTCTTCGGCGCCGGCTGGCCAGCCCCGCACCGGGTGGTGCCGAATGCGGCGACGGAGCGGTGGCTTGGTCGGCGTTCGTCCTTTGTCGGCCTG
>JAWVFA010000040.1:0-40080 GCA_033856415.1 Solirubrobacterales bacterium
TCGACGCGTCGAGCGTCGGGGCGGTGAGCTGGACGTCATAGGCGGGCCTCGTCGCCGCGGTGTCCCACGGGTGTGGCACAGGCGTCACGCGCAGCGTGACGTCGCCGAAGCGCGATGCGATGTCGACGTATTTCATCGCGAGCCAATGTAGTCGATCTCCGCGACGCGGCGGCCGAGCGGGCGCGTTCGCGACCTCCGCGCCTTCAACGACAAACGGAGCATCTTTGTCAGGTTGCTTGACAGAATGACCACTTGTGTCCAGAGTGTCTCCCGTGGAGGCAGCGACGCTCACCTGGCGCGACGGCAAGCGCTACGTCTGGCCGCTCGGGCTGCTCGTCCCGACGCTTCCGCTGATCGCGCTCGGCCTCGTCGAAGCGACCGGCAGCGGCGCGTTCTGGTTCATCGGGCCGGTGCTGCTGTTCGGCGTCTTCCCGCTGATCGACCTCTGGGTCGGCAAGGACGCGCGCAACCCGCCCGACGATCTCATCGCCTGGCTCGAGGAGGACCGCTACTACCGCTGGTGCACGTACGCGTTTCTGCCGATCCAGTACGCGACGCTCCTGCTCGCGTGCTGGCTCTGGGCCAACGGCGACCTCTCCGTCGTCGAGTCGTTCGGCCTCGCGCTCACGGTCGGCATGGTCAGCGGCGTCGCGATCAACACCGCGCACGAGCTCGGCCACAAGCGCGTGTCGCTCGAGCGCTGGCTCTCGAAGGTCGCGCTTGCGCAGAGCGCCTACGGGCACTTCTTCATCGAGCACAACCGCGGCCACCACGTGCGCGTCGCGACGCCCGACGATCCCGCCAGCTCGCGCATGGGCGAGAGCTTCTACGCGTTCCTGCCGCGCACGGTGCTCGGCAGCCTGCGCTCGGGCTGGGCGCTGGAGACGAAGCGCCTGCACCAGCTCGGCAGCGGACCGTGGACGATCCGCAACAACGTCCTCAACGCCTGGGCGATGAGCGTGCTGCTGTTCGGCGGCCTGGCGATCGCGTTCGGCCCCGTCGTCCTGCCCTACCTCGTGATCCAGGCGGTGCTCGGGTTCTCGCTGCTGGAGGTCGTCAACTACCTCGAGCACTACGGCCTGCTGCGGCAGAAGCGCGAGGACGGCCGCTACGAGCGCTGTCTCCCCGAACACAGCTGGAACAGCAACAACGTCGCCTCCAACGTCCTCCTCTACCACCTGCAGCGCCACAGCGACCACCACGCCAACCCGACCCGCCGCTACCAGGCGCTGCGGCACGTCGACGAGGCGCCGCAGCTGCCGACGGGCTACGCGGGGATGATCGTCCTCGCCTGGTTCCCGCCGCTCTGGCGCCGGGTGATGGACCCGCGCCTGCTCGAGCACTACGACGGCGACGTGACCAAGGCCAACATCCACCCCCGCAAGCACGGCCGGGTGCTGGAGCGCTACGGGCGGCCGGCGGCATGAGCGCCTGGCGCTGCCCCAGCTGCGGCTACGTCTACGACGAGGAGGCGGGGCATCCACGGGAGGGGTTCCCGGCCGGAACGCCTTTCAGCGAGGTCCCGGACGACTGGGCCTGCCCCGACTGCGGCGTGCGCGACAAGATCGATTTCGAACCCGTCTCAGCCGACGCCTGACCGGCGCCGCTGGCACGATAAGGGGGATGCCCAGCAACGGGAGGACCCCCTACCAGGAGGCCGCGCGGGAGCTGCTGCGGCAAACCGTCTTCGACGCCGCCCGCGACCAGCTCGGTCGGCAGCCGTGGTCGGAGATCACGATGGCCGACATCGCCACCGGCGCCGGCGTCAGCCGCCAGACCCTCTACAACGAGTTCGGCAACCGCAACGAGTTCGGCTTCGCCTTCGTCATCCACGAGGGCGAACGCTTTATGGACGACGTTGAAAAGGCCGTCCTCGCACACACCGACGACCCCCGGGCGGCAGTGCTCGCGGCGCTTGAGCACTTTCTGCGCACCGCCGGCGAGGACCCGCTGATCCGCATCCTCCTCAGCGACGACGGCACCGGCGGCATGCTGCCCTTCGTCACCACCCAGGGCCTGCCGGTGGTGCAGTGGGCGACGGCGCGCCTGGTCAGCGTGATCGAAGAGGGGTGGCCGGAGGCGCCGGAGCCGGACGTCAAGAGGCTCGCCGAGAGCCTGGTGCGCCTGGCGATCAGCTACGTGACGACTCCAGGCGACTCGGCCGAGGAAGCGGCCAAGGCGGTGGCCGAGCTGCTGGGCCCCTTCATCGACAAAGCCCTCGGCTCGACGGTCGAGTGATGCTCTCGCCGCGGCTTGACTCCCTCGGGGTCCGGCCGCTGGAGACCGAGGACGCGGAGGAGCTCCACGCCCTGATCGAGGCCAACCGCAGCCACCTGGCGCGCTGGCTGCCGTGGGCCGCGGGGCAGAACCGCGAAGGGACCGAGCGCTTCCTCGCCGAGGCCGAGGCCCAGCTCGCCCGGGACGACGGCTTCCAGGCGAGGATCGCTCCCGAGGGGGAGATCGTCGGGGTCGTCGGCTTCCACTCGATCGACTGGATCGACCGCAACACCAGCCTCGGCTACTGGCTCGCCGCCGATGCGCAAAGCCGGGGGACGATGACGACCGTCGTCAGCGCCCTCCTCGACCACGCCTTCTACGAGTGGGAGCTGCACCGGGTCGAGATCCACTGCGCCCCCGAGAACTCCCGCAGCCGTGCGATTCCGGAGCGCCTCGGGTTCCGCCAGGAAGCCCGCCTGCGCGAGACGGAGCTGATCGACGGCCGCTACCTCGACAGCGTCGTCTACGGGTTGCTGGAAGCGGAGTGGGGGAGTAGGTTCGAATAGGTCCGGCGAGGTGAGGTGGTTTCGCCGGGCGTGATCTTTTCGGAGCCTCGTGCGCGGAAGCCCGCGCCGACGAAGGGATCCAGCTATGAGTGCGCAGGCCAACAAGGAAGCGGCCGAAGCCGGGTATCGAGCATTCGCCCAAGGTGACGCTGCCGCCGCGATGGAAGACATGGACGATCGGGTGAAATGGCAGGCCCGTGGAAACAGCTCTATAACCGGCACCTACAACGGCAAGCAGGAGATTGGAGAGCTCTGGTCCAAAATGGCCGAAAAGGGGCTGAAGACGGAACCCCGTGACTTCATCGCCGACGGCGACAAGGTCGTGGTGCTGACCACCGTCACCCTGGACGGCGAGAGCGCCGAGTCGGCCGATGTCCTCACCTACAACGAGGAGGGCAAGATGATCGCGTTCGAGCAGTTCGGCGATCCCGCGGTCGCCAACCGCGTCTTCGCCACCTGAAGCAGGGCAGAGGCCCGGGTCGAAGTGGCTCGGGCCGAGCCGCCCGGCGGGCTGGGAGGATGTCTGCGTGCGCCCGAACCCGCTGTTCGTCTCGGATGATCCGGAACTGGTCCGGAAGCTGGTGCGGGGGCACCCTTGGGCGACTCTGGTGACGCAAACCGGTGCCGGTCTCGCCGCCTCGCACTACCCGGTGATGATCGACGAGGAGGCGCCCGACCTCACCCTCCTCACCCATCTGGGCCGGCCCGATGACGAGGTCCTCGAGATCGACCGCGGCGAGTTACTTGTGATCGTCCAAGGCCACCACGGCTACATCTCGCCCGGCTGGTACTCGCCGCGAGAGCGCAAGGTCCCGACTTGGAACTTCACCGTCGCCCACCTGCACGGCACGCCCCGGCGCCTCGCCGAAGACGAGAACCTCGAGGTGCTGACCAAGCTTGTGGCCCACTTCGAGCGCCACCTCGACATTCCGGCCTACCTGGACCGCGAGGAAGCGACGCCGATCGCCAAGGGAACGGTCGGCCTGCGCATCCCGATCGACCGCTTCGAGATGAAGCGCAAGCTGAGCCAGAACAAAGACGACGAGACGCGACGGAACGCGATCGAGGCGCTGCGCGAGGACGGTCCGTATCGGCACCTCCCGCTGGCGGAGGAGATGGAGCGCGAGCTCCTACCGCCGGCGGAGCCGGGCGAGAAGTCCCGCTAGCGAGTAGACGATCGCCACCGCGATCAGCAGGAACTTGAGGCTGGCGCACGCGGTTGCGATCGGCGGCGCAGGTTCGCCTAAATGACCGCCGAGCACGAGGAGCCAGAGCGTGTTTTCGGCGACGTCGAACAGAGCCGCGCCGACCGCGCAAGCGGGCGCGACGACACCGACGGCCGCGAGCTTCCTCAGCCCATGGCCAGCTGCGAAATCGCGCACCACGATGCAGGCGAGCGCGAAGAACGCACCGTAGGAGGCCATGAAGCCGAAGTCGATCCAAAGCGAGAGCCGCGCCAGGTATTCGCCATGGCCGCCCCATTCCGCCTGGATCACTTCCACGCGGCCGAGACTCCCCGCGAACTCGAGCCCGAGGATCGAAGGACCGCCCGTGGCCTTGAGCCGATTGTCCAGCCAGGCCAGGACCAGGTTGAAGACGATCGTCGCCCCGCCGAGGAGGACCAGCATTGAGGTGCGCCGTGCCAGGGGCAGAACTCTATTTCCACGCCTTCGCTGCGCCCAAGCAAGTTGCCAGCAACGGGGGAGAGTCTGGATCACCCACGGCTTAGGAAGTCGTGGCAACCGACGGAGGGAGGCGTTGTGAATGTAGCTGCTAGCTTTAGTCCAATGACGCTACATCAACCCGAAGTGGAAGTCGGGGTGCGCGAACTGCACGATCGCCTCAGCGAGTACCTCGAGAAGGTTGCGCAGGGCGCGACGGTGCTGGTGACGCGACGCGGTAGGCCAATCGCCCGTCTGAGTCAAGTCAATGCGCCACGGCCGTTCGAGGATCTGGAGCAGCGTGGCCTGGTGCGCTGGCCACAGAAGCCGCGGGAGGCGCGCGAGGCGTTGACGGGAAGCAGGGGCACCGTTTCCGAGCTCGTTCGAGATCAGCGGCGCTGACTCTCTATTTCGACACTTCGGCCCTGATCAAGCTCGTGATTTCGGAGCCGGGCTCAGATATTGCACACGAGCTGTGGGCTTCTCCGTATAGGGGCGCGTCGTCTGTCCTCGTCTTCGCCGAGGGGATGGCGGCGCTGGCAGCAGGACGTCGAGACAACCGTCTCACTGAGCATCTTCACGCCGAAGCCGTGGTGCGCCTCGAGCGCGCCTACGAACAGCTTGTTGCGATCGGAGTCGACGAGCGGCTGACCCGATCCGCCGGCGCGCTCGCTGCGGAGTTCGCGCTGCGCGGTTACGACGCCGTCCACCTGGCTACGGCTCTCGCTCTCGCGGAGCAGGATGTGGCCCTTGTCAGCTGGGACCAGGAGCTGTGTCAAGCCGGCTCGGCGGCGGGACTCACTGTCCTGGGCGGATAGTGCGGCTGAGAGGAGTCGAACCTCCACGGGTGTTTCCACCCACAAGGCCCTCAACCTTGCGCGTCTACCAGTTCCGCCACAGCCGCTTGAGGGCGCTCGATTCTAGATGTTTGCGTGCAGGGGGAGGGCGGTGGTTGCGGGTGTCCGGGGGAGGCGGTAGCCTTGCGAACAAGTGTTCGAAGGGAATTTGCGGCTATTTGAGCCTGGTGACCCGGCATCGGAGGAACTCGGAACGACGATGGAACTTGACCTGACCAAGAGGCAGAAGGAGATCTTCGACTTCATGCGCAAGTACGCGGCGAAGACCGGGTACCCGCCGACGGTGCGGGAGATCGGCAAAGCCGTGGGCCTTCATTCGTCTTCGACCGTGCACGCGCACCTGGCCAACCTCGAGAAGCTGGGCCTGGTCCGGCGCGATCCCTCGAAGCCGCGGGCGATCGAGTTGCTCTATGAGAAGGCGAAGCGGACGATCAGCCCCGGAAACGGGCTGCCGCTGGTCGGCCAGGTCGCTGCCGGTGAGCCGATCCTCGCCGAAGAGAACATCGAGGAGTACCTCGAAGTCCCCGACGTGATCGGCGGCGAGGACGGCGACTACATCCTCCAGATCCGCGGCGAAAGCATGAAGGACGCTGGGATCATCGAGGGCGACTACGTGATCGTGCGCCCCAGCGACGACGCCGCCGACGGCGAGATCGTCGTCGCCCTGATCGGCGAGGAGGCGACGGTCAAGCGGATCTTCCGCGAGAAGGACCACATCCGGCTCCAGCCAGAAAACGAGGAAATGGAGCCGATCCTCACCACCGAGGCCCGCGTGCTGGGCAAAGTGGTCGGGGTCTTCCGCAAGGTCTAGCCGCGAGTCACGGCCATCGGCCGGATTCGATGAGCTCTTTGTAGCGCCGCTGGCGGCGGCGCGCGTCCCACATCACCAGCGGCAGCAGCCGCAGGGAGAGGCGCGGGAAGAGGTCGACTAGGCGCAGGAAGGGGCCGCGCCAGCGGGGGACGATCAGGATCGGGCGGGGGCGCTCGGTCAGCTTGCCGACCTCCTGCGCTACCTCCTCGGCGGTCAGCAGGCGGCCGGAGAACGAGGGGGCGGCGTCGGGGTCGTCGAGCTTGTCCTCCAGCATCGGCGTCCAGATCCCGTCGGGGCAGACGGCTGAGAGCTGGATCTTCTTCTCGCCGCTGCGGCGCAGGTCGAAGAGCGTCCCCAGGGTGAAGGCCATCGCCGCGTGCTTCGAAGCCGAGTAGGCGACCTCGCCGGGTGCCGCGACGATCCCGGCGAGGGAGACGACGTTGACCACATGGCCGCTGCCGGCGGTGCGCATCGGCCCGAGTGCCGCGATCGTCCCGTTCATCAGGCCGGTGACGTTGACGTCGAGCATCGTCTGCCGCGTCTCGGCGCCCTGCTCCCAGGGCGGGCCGCTGAAGAAGACGCCGGCGTTGTTGACCCAGAGATCGAGCGAGGCGGTGCGGCCGATCGAGTCGGCGAGGCCGCGGCAGGCCGCCTCGTCGCGGACGTCGAGGGCCGAGCCGCGCGCCTCGGGCCCGAGCTCGGCGGCGGCGCGGTCCGCTGCGCCGGCGTCGACGTCGGTGACGTGGACGCGGTAGCCGCGCTCGATCAGCTCGGCGGCGATCGCGCGGCCGAGGCCGCTGCCGGCGCCGGTCACTACCGCCGTTCGCATGGCCGGCGAGTCTATGCCTCTCTCCGTCGATGGGCCGACAACACGCCTATATAGAGCGTTTTCGGCCCATCGACGTCAGCGGGGGTCGATCACCGGGGAAAACGCGCGGTCGAGCTACTATCGAGGGGCGGGCCGAGCGGACCGCGGGGGGAGAGAAAACCCCTCGAGGAAAGTCCGGACACCACAGGGCAGGGCGGTGGGTAACGCCCACCCGGGGAAACCCGCGGGAAAGTGCCACAGAAATGACACGGCCGATGGCGCGACTGCAGCTGCGTCGCGCACAGGCAAAGGTGAAATGGTGCGGTAAGAGCGCACCGGCGTTGCGGTGACGTAACGGCCAGGCAAACCCCGCCCGGTGCAAGGCCAAGCAGGACCGTCGACCCGGCTCGGCGAGGTCCAGGTGGGCCGCAGAGATAGATGGCCGCTCAAGACAGGATCCGGCTTACAGGCCCGCTAACGAAGAGGCTCCCGAAAGGGGGCCTCTTCCACGTCTGCGTCGATCGGGTCTGCGTCGTTTCCACCTTTGACCTCGCTGGGACGAGGAAAAGGGTGGAAACGACGCCTGCACAAGTTTCTGTCTTAGCGTTTGCTAATCTGCCGCCAACTTCCGCTGAATCTCCGCCTACATAACGCGGGGAGCGGGGGGCCCAATCAGTTGGGGCGAATCGCGGCAGTTTCCGCGTAGCGCAGCTCTTTCAGCGCGAGCCCGTCAGCTAACCCCGCAAGCGCCTGGAAAGAGATGCAGACGATCAACCAAACCTCCGTGCGCTGGGCTATTGCCCTGGCCGCCTTCTTCGCCCTCTTCGCCGGGGTCGCGGCTGGTGCGCAAGCGGCGACCGGCGGGGCTTCCAGCTTCACTCCCAGCACCGAAGCCGAAGGGGAACACGCCTTCGGCGACTGGCGCTATGGCGGCGCCAGCTGGTACGGGCCCGGCCTCTGGGGCCATAAGACCGCCTGCGGGCAGACGCTGCGGCCGCAGACCCTTGGCGTCGCGCACAAGAAGCTTCCCTGCGGCACCACGGTCAAGTTCGTCTACCACGGCAAGTCGGTGGTCACGCAGGTGATCGACCGCGGCCCCTATGTCGACGGTCGCGCTTGGGACCTGACGAAAGCGGTCAGCGACGCACTCGGCTTCGAAGGCGTGGGCCGCGTCCGCTACGCGGTCGCGATCGAGGACGCCGCCAGCGCCCGAGCCGACTGAGGCCGGCTCTCCAACCGCTCCGCGGGCTACGCTGCGTTTTTCGCAGCGTCCAATGACGAGAGGAGCAGCGTTTATGTCGAGGTTTTCGCGAGGGTTGGCCGCCACCGGTGCGTGGAGAGGGCGCTGGCTGGCCCTGGGACTGGTCGGATCCGCCCTGGTGCTCCTCGTCAGCCTCGCTGCCAGCAATGGCGAGGCCAAGAGCGGCCGGACGACGGTGATCCTCGGCCAGACCGCGAGCGAGCCCGACCCCTCCTGCCCGGACCTGCCCTGCCAGGCGATCGGCAGCGTCACCGGCTTTCAGGTCAACAACGGCCAGACCAGGTTGCCGTTCACCGTCCCCCACGACGGCACGATCAAGGCCTGGACGCTGACCCTGGCCCAGCCGACCGGCAGCCAGCGGACCTTCTTCAACGGTTTCTTCGGGACCCCGCCGCAGGCGCGACTGGCGATTCTCCGCCGCGTCCCGGGCACCAGCCCGCCCCGCTACAACCTGCGGCGCCAGGGCTCAGTCAAGGTGCTCTCGCCCTACTTGGGGCAGACGGTCAAGTTCAGCTCCAACCTGAAAGTCGAAAAGGGCGACATCGTCGGATTGACCGTGCCGACCTGGGCCCCGGCCTTCGCCCAGGACCTGACCGCCAACAACGTCTGGCGCGCCAGCCGCGAAGAGGGTGCCTGCAAAAACGCCACGGACATCCGCCAAGGCGAGCCGCAGGAAAAGGTCGGAACCCGCCAGACCTACGGCTGCAAATACACGACGGCGCGGCTGCTCTACACCGCCACCTTGGTAGAGGGCCGCTAAGCGAAGGAGCCGGGAAGACCCGGCTCCTTCGGCTTTACGCGGCTGAGGGGAGAGCCCTGGGACCGCCCTGGTCCTGGGGCAGCGCCGCGGCGCTGGCGATCAAGCTCTGGAACTCGTTCAGCGCCAGGTGCCCGACCGCCTCGAGGATCTCCTCGTCGGTCCAGCCGATCTCACGCGCCTCCTCGTGGAGGTGGAGGGGCGGGGGGCCTGGCTCCAGGGTCTCCTTGAGGAAGGCGAGGAGTGCTGCCTCCTTCTCGTCGGATGAGGTGAAGCTGCGGGCTTTGGAGACCTCGTCGAGGCCCAGCCCGGCCCGTCGCGCCGACTTCGCGTGTTGGGCGATGCTGTAGTTGTCCTCGCGGTACTCGGCGACAGCCAGGGCGATCCGCTCGCGGGTCGCCTGGGGAAGGACGCCGCCGCGCAGCTCGGACCGCATCCGGGTGTAGGCGCGCAGCACGGCCGGGGCTCCGGCAAGCACGCCGACGAACTTCGTCACCGCGCCGCCGGCGGCCTGGATGCTCTTGATGAGAGGTGCGCTCTCGTCAGGCGCCGTCAGCTCGTCGTGGATTTGGAATCTGCTTACTGCGGTTTTTACCGTCACGTGGCTTCTCGCTTCTGGCTCTGTCTTCGGGGCGGCATTTCGCTTTACAGAGCCCTTAAGTGGCCTTTACTTTACTTTTAGCCGCTTACTTACTTGACGTAAGTTATACCTGGTTCCGAGGACGCTTTCAAGCCGCATCGGATCAGTTTTCTCTACCCGTATTACGGCTTTCGGCACCCATTCGGTTCATTCGCCTATCGTTGCGGCCTTCCCCAGCAAGGAGGCAGCAGGCATGGCAGAGCAACCCCGTAGCGGCGCCGAGGTGATCGAGCTCGTCAAGGAGCACGACGTCCGCTTCATCCGCCTCTGGTTCACCGATGTGCTCGGCCAGCTGAAGAGCTTCTCGGTCAACGCCTCCGAGCTGGAGGACGCCTTCGAAGGCGGGATGGGCTTCGACGGCTCCTCGATCACCGGCTTCAACCCGATCGAGGAGTCCGACATGCTGGCGGTCCCGGACCCCTCGACCTTCGCGCTGATCCCCTGGCGCCCGGAGGAGGACGCGGTGGCGCGGATGTTCTGCGACATCCAGGTCCCCGGTGGCGGTCCCTACGAGGGCGACCCGCGCTGGATCATGCGGCGGGCGCTGAAGCGGGCCGAAGACCTCGGCTTCGACGCCTACAACATCGGCCCCGAGCTGGAGTATTTCTACTTCCGCTCGGCCAAACCGGAGAACGGCGTGCCGGAGGTGCTCGACGAGGGCGGCTATTTCGACTTGACCACGCTGGACGCCGGCTCGGACCTGCGGCGCGAGACGGTGCTGGCGCTGGAGAAGATGGGGATCCACGTCGAGTACACCCACCACGAGGTCGGGCCCTCCCAGCACGAGGTCGACATGCGCTACAAGAACGCGCTCGAGATGGCAGACGACTGCATGACTTACCGGATCGTCGTCAAGGAGTACGCGATGAAGTACGGCTATCACGCGACCTTCATGCCGAAGCCCCTGTTCGGCGAGAACGGGTCGGGGATGCACGTCCACCAGTCGCTCAGCCGCGACGGCAAAAACGCCTTCTACGACGAGGACGACCCCTACTACCTCTCGCCGGTGGCAAAGTCGTTTATCGCCGGCCAGCTCAAGCACGCGCGTGAGATCTCGCCGCTCTTCGCCCAGTGGGTCAACTCCTACAAGCGGCTCGTCCCCGGTTACGAGGCGCCGGTCTACCTCGCTTGGTCGCGTCGCAACCGCTCGGCGCTGATCCGGGTGCCGCTCTACCACCCCGGCAAGGAGAGCGCGACGCGGGCCGAGCTGCGCTGCCCCGACCCCGCCGCCAACCCGTACCTGTGCTTCGCGGCGATGCTGCAGGCCGGCCTGGAAGGGGTCGAGAAGGGCTACGAGCTCCCCGAGCCGATGGAGCAGAACCTCTACCACCTCTCCCAGGAGGAGCTGGCGCACCAGGGCATCGAGCAGCTGCCGGCGACCCTCGGCGAGGCGATCGAGGTCGCCGCCGAGTCGGAGCTGGTCCTGCGCACGCTGGGCGAGCACACCTTCCGCCGCTTCGTCGAGATCAAGCGCCAGGAATGGGACGACTACCGGGTGCAGGTCACCCCGTACGAGATCGAGAACTTCCTACCCATTCTCTAGCTGTCGCCGCAGGCTGTCGGCATCGGTCACCGGCAGCTGGCAGGAGAAGTTCTCGCAGACGTAGGCGGCTGGCTGGCCGTCGACCGTGGTGCGGCCGGCGAGCAGCGGGGGCTCCTCGCTGCCTTCGGGACCGCCGGCGAGGACGGCGTGGAAGAGCGGCCGCTTGCGGACGACTGTGGCGAGCGCCGCCAGGTCGTCGCCGACCAAGGCGATCTCGCGAGTGGGGGAGAGGTGGAAGTCGAGCGCCCGCAGCAGGTGGGCGAAGGCGTCAGGGTGGCGGACGGCGGGCTCGGCGAAGAGGGCGAAGACGCCCTCGGCGGCCTCTTCGTAGCGGCGCTCGCCGGATAACGCCGCGAGGCGCAGCAGGCCCATCGCCGCCGAGCTGTTGCCGGAGGGGATCGGGTGATCGCCGACCTCCTTGCGGCGGGCGATCAGCTCTTCGTGGTCGGAGGCGGTCGAGTAGAAGCCGCCGCGCTCGGGGTCGCCGAAGCGCTCGATCGTCGTCTCCGCCAGGCTGCGTGCCGCGGCGAACCAGCGCTCCTCGAAGGTCGATTCGTAGAGCGTCAGCAGCGCCTCGAGCAGGAAGGCGTGATCCTCGAGGTAGGCGCCGAGGTGGGCGCGCCCGTCCTTGTAGGTTCGCAGGAGGCGGCCCTCGCCGTCCCGCAGCGAGGTGAGGACGAACTCGGCGCAGGCGCGGGCGGCGTCGAGGTAGTCCTCGCGTTCGAGGACCGCGCCGGCGTCGGCCAGCGCGGCGATCGCCAGCGCGTTCCAGGCGGCGAGGCGCTTGTCGTCGAGGCCGGGGCGCACTCGCTTCGCCCGCGCATCGAACAGCGCGCGGCGCGCCTCCGCCAGCCCTCCGGGCTCCTCGGCCTCCGCGCCTGCGGCGAGATGGAGCACGTTCGAGCCCTCGAAGTTGCCCTGCTCGCTGACGCCGTAGTACTCGAGAACCGGGGCGGCGCCGTCGCCGAGAACCTCGCGAATCTGCTCAGGCGTCCAGACGTAGAAGCGACCCTCCTCGCCCTCGGAGTCGGCGTCGAGCGCCGAGTAGAAGCCACCCTCGGGGCCGCGCATCTCGCGCAGCATCCAGCCGAGCGTCTCCTCGCAGACGCGGCGGTAGCGCTCATGGCCGAAGCTCTGCCAGGAGTGCAGGTAGGCCCGGGCGAGCAGGGCGTTGTCGTAGAGCATCTTCTCGAAGTGGGGGACTAGCCAGACGGCGTCGACCGAGTAACGGGCGAAGCCGCCGCCCAACTGGTCGTAGATGCCTCCAGCGAGCATTTGGTCGAGGGTCAGCTCGACCGGCTTGGTCTCGCCGCGCGCCAGCAGCAGCTCCAGCGAGGAGGCGGGCGGGAACTTGGGCGCGCTGCCGAAGCCGCCGTGGCGGTGGTCGGCCGCGGCGAGCAGACGCTGAACGGCTTCGTCGACGTGCGCTGCCCCGGGCAGATCGCGCGGCTCGACCTCGCCGATCGCCCCCAGGCGGGCCCGGGCGATCGGTGCTTTTTCGCGGATCTCCTCGCGCTGCGTCTCGAAAGCGTGGACCACCGCTTCCATCACCATTCGGAAGCTCGGCATCCCGCGGCTCTCGTCCGGGGGGAAGTAGGTGCCCCCGTAGAACGGCACCCCGTCCGGGTCGAGGAAGACCGTCATCGGCCAGCCGCCGTGGCCGGTGATCGTCTGCACCGCCTCCATATAGATCGCGTCGACGTCCGGCCGCTCCTCGCGGTCGACCTTGACGTTGACGAAGTGCTCGTTCATGTAGGCGGTGGTCTCGGGGTGCTCGAAGGACTCGCGCTCCATCACGTGGCACCAATGGCAGGCCGAGTAGCCAACCGAGAGCAGGATCGGCCGGTCCTGCTCGCGAGCCCGCGCAAGCGCCTCGGCGCCCCAGGGGTACCAGTCGACGGGGTTGTCCCGGTGCTGGAGCAGGTAAGGGCTCGTCTCCTGCGCGAGGCGGTTCGGCATCGACTTCAACCTACCCGCGGCCAGACAAAACGAGTATTCGATGTGGCCAATCGCTGAAACTTGGTTCTACAGCGTGCTTTTTGAGGGAGAAGGTTCGCCTCATTGGGTAACCGATTACCTTGAATCTAGTGAAGAACTCCCACCGATCGGGCCAGCCGGACCCCGCCTTGGACGCGGTGCTGGCGAAGCTGGCGCCCGAGGACAGGGCGGCGGTGCGGGGGGCGCTCGAGCGGGCTGAGAAGACCGAGGCTGAACTGAGGTTCCTGGCCGAGCACGATTCCTTGACCGGGCTCCTCAACCGGCGCCGGTTCCGCGCCGAGCTTGACCAATATGTGTCCTTTGCCGCTCGTTATGGCGGCCGCGGCGCGGTGATGGCGATCGACATCGACGGGTTGAAGGAGGTCAACGACCGCCTCGGGCACCAGGCGGGCGATCGGCTGATCCGGCGGGTGGCGGAGATCCTGCGCGAGCGGGTGCGAGCAACCGACATCGTCGCCCGTCTCTCCGGGGACGAGTTCGCGGTGCTGATGCCGCAGTCCGACACCGCCGGCGCCCTGCAGCTTGGCGAGGACCTTCGCGCACAGGTCGCCGAGGGGATGCCGCTCAACTCCGAAATCGACCACGCCTCGATCAGCGTCGGGATCGCGATGTTCGGCGGTCAGGCGGGCTCCGGCGCCGAGGCGGTGCTGGTCGCCGCCGACCAGGCGATGTACCAAGCCAAGGCCGAGGGGCGGAACCGGATCGCCCTCTTCGACGCCACCCGGGCCGACGGGGAGCCGGGCCAGCGGGCGCAAACGACGAGCGCCCGGATTCGCGACGCCCTCACCCAGGATCGCCTTCGCCTCGCGACGCAGCCGATCCGTGACCTCGCCTCGGGCGGGATCGAGCGTTACGAGCTGCTGCTGCGGATGAGCGGCGAAAGCGGCGAGCTGCTGCCGGCCGCCTCGTTCATCGAGGTCGCCGAGCGCTCGGGCATGGTGCAGGAGCTCGACCGCTGGGTCGTCACCCAGGCGCTGGAGCTGATCGGCGAGCGCGAGCGCGCCGGGGCGCCGGTCTCGCTGCACATGAATATCTCCGGGGCCTCGGTGACCGACCTCTCGGTGCTCGAATTCATCGAACGGCGGCTGGACGAAGGCGAGGCCGACCCCGCCCGCTGCACCTTCGAGATCACCCAGACCGCCCGGGTGGAGGACTACGACACCGCCGCCGGCTTCGCCGACCGACTGACCGAGTTCGGCTGCGAAGTCGCGATCGACGACTACGGCGCCGGGTTCGGCCCGTTCGCCTACCTGCAGAAGGTGCCCTTCGACGTGATCAAGATCGACGGCACCTTCATCCGCGATCTGCCCCGCAACGACGCCGACCAGCTAACGGTCAAGGCGATCGTCCAGATCGCCCGCGGGCTCGGCAAGCGGACGATTGCCGAGTTCGTCGAGGACGAGGAGACGCGGAGAATGCTGCACGAGTACGGCGTCGACATGGCCCAGGGCTACCACCTGGGCAGGCCAGTCGACGTGGCAGAGGGGTTTGCCGTCTAGCTCGGGCGTCCCCGCCTGAGTGGATCGCGCCGGGTCGGACAAGCGTCCAGTACTGCATCGTTCTCTTCAGCGGGGGCGGAAAGCCTCGATGCCCTCTCCATGCATCGATTGAGAATCTTTTTGCGCTCGGCCCCTCTTGCGCTGCTCGCCTGCTGTCTCTGGGTGGGCACCGCCTCGGCGGCGATTGGCATCGCGCCACGGGTGGCGGTGGAAAGGACGAAGACCGCCGTTGCCGCCAAGCGGGGGACCGGCCCCTCCAAGAAGGACAAGCCACCCGTCGCCGCTCCGGCTCCGCCGGCTGCAGGGGAGCTCTTCCGCGAGGAGTTCAGCTATCCCGATGGTCTGATCACCAACGAGTACGCGACCTGGAACGCCGACAGTACCGCTGCCAGGCTCTCGCCGATCTGGGAGATGACCTCGGGCTCTCTGTTCGCCCAGGCCGGCACCGGCTGGACGGGCGTGCCCGACGGCTGCTCGGGCTCGAGCGCCTCCTCGTCCCCCTGCACGGCCTCCGACGTCTTCCGCCTCAACACCCTGCGGCACGACTTCGGCGACGTCACGGTCTCCGTCGACCTCCGCAACAACTACCTGACCTCCTCCTCGCGGACGCCGTCTCAGAACTGGGACGGGGTCCACGTCTGGCTTCGCTATCAGAGCCAGTACAACCTCTACTACGCCTCGTTCAACCGGCGCGACGGCCACCTCGTGATCAAGAAGAAGTGCGTTGGTGGCTCGGAGAACGGCGGCACCTACTACGAGCTCGGCGACGGCGAGCGCTCCGGCTATCCAATTCCGTTCGGTACCTGGCAGCACCTCGCGGTCAACGCCCGCAACAACGCCGACGGCTCGGTGACGATCACGATGTGGCGGGACGGATCCCAGCTCCTCTCGGCGACCGACGCCGGTCTCGGCTGCGCGCCGATCACCGCCCCCGGCTCCGTCGGGATCCGCGGCGACAACGACGACTTCAACCTCGACAACTTCGTCGTCACCGCCGGCTGAGCGCTCTCAGAGGGCGTTGATTGTCAGTTCTTTGATCGCGAAGCTGGTTTTGTCGGCGCGGATCCCGACCCGGCCGCCGGTGAACGGCGCCGATTCGGAGACGGCGCTGTCGTCGGTGGCGGTCGCCAGCAGGATCCCGTTCTCGTAGAGGTCGATCGTCACCGCCCGCGGCCCGGCGCGGCGGACGTCGACCCTGACCTCGCTCCACTCCCCCGAGTGCAGGTGGGAGGACACGTAGCGCGAGAGGGCGACGTAGCTGCCGCCGGCGACGGCGCCGCCCGGGGTCTTCTTCTTGATCACCGCCTGGCCGTTGCGCCGGTAGAGGCTGACGTAGTAGGCGGCCTCGGGGCTTTCGGCGTCGAGCATCAGGTGCAGGCCGTCCCAGGGGGCGGCCTCGAGTCCGGCGACATTTCTCGGCGGCTCCACCCGGACCTCGAACAGGACCTGGTAGTTGGGCTGGAAGTGCTGTTTCGTGTAGGCGCGGAAAACGGCCGAGTTGGTGCCGGCGACCGAGCGGGGATCGGCGGTCAGGTCGTCGAGCCGGCCGTTGGTGGCGGCGCCGCCACGAACGAAGAGCGAGCCGGAGGTGACGAACCACTGCGACGTCTTCACAGCCTCCGAGGAGGCGGGGTGGCGCACCGCAAATTCGTTGGTCAGCAGTCGGTCGGGTCCGCCGAATTCGGCCTCGAAAAGGACGTTGTCGGATCCACCCCCGCGGATGAGGCCGTTCGTCGCGAACAGCACGCCCACCAGAAGGACGGCTGCCGCGATCCGAACGGCCCCGGGTTTTGCGGTCCGGTCAGCCAACGGTGACCGAGATCGGCGCCGACGTCGCCTGGTTGCCGGCCACGTCGGTTGCGACGACGGTTAGGGTGTGCGGGCCTTTGGCCAGCGCTCCGGTTTCCCATTTCCACTGATAGACGGAGCCGCCGGAGACGGTCGGCGTGGTTTTCGACCCCAGCGATACGCCGTCGAGGAAGAACCGCACCGAGGCGACGCCGACGTTGTCGGTCGCTTCGGCCTGGATGTTCACCGTGCCGGTCACCGTTGCCCCGTTCGCCGGCGCGATGATTTTGGTGCTCGGCGCCTGCCCGTCGATCTGGACCGTCTGCGAGTGGGCTTCCTCCCAGTTCCCCGCGGTGTCGACCGAGCGGTACCGCACCGTGGTCGTCGCCGTGAGGCTGAAGGCGCCGCTGTAGAGGATGCCGTTTTCGGCGGAGGGTTCGCTGCCGTCGGTCGTGTAATAGGTCGCGGCGACGGCGATGTTGTCGCTTGCTTTGAGGGTGATGCTGACCGGGGATTTGAGCCAGCCGGTGCAGCTGGCGGAGCCGTTGCACTGGATAGTCGTCACCGGTGACGTAGTGTCCGGGATCACCGTGACGGCGACCGCGGCTGAGGTCGTCTGGTTGCCGGCCGTGTCGGTGGCGACGGCGGTCAGCGTGTGCGGGCCTTCGCTCGCGGTCGTCGCATCCCAGTTCCACCGGTAGGTGGAGCCGCCGGCGACGGTTGGCGCGGTTTTCGACCCCAGCGAGATGCCGTCGAGGAAGAACCGCACCGAGGCGACGCCGACGTTGTCGGTCGCTTCGACCAAGATCGGCACCGTGCCGGTGGCGGTGGATTCGTTCGCCGGCGCCGTGATCAGACTGCTCGGCGCCTGCCCGTCGATCTGGGCCGTTTGGGCGTGGGCTTCCTCCCAGTTCCCCGCGGTGTCGACCGAGCGGTACCGCACCGTGGTCGTCGCCGTGAGGCTGAAGGCACCGCTGTAGAGGGTGCCGTTTTCGGCGGAGGGTTCGCTGCCGTCGGTCGTGTAATAGGTGGCGGCGACGGCGATGTTGTCGATTGCTTTCAGGGTGATGCTGACCGGGGATTTGAGCCAGCCGCCGCAACTGCTCGAGCCGTTGCACTGGATCGTCGTCGCCGGTGACGTCGTGTCGCGCACCACGGTGACCGAGATCGGGGCCGACGTCGTCTGGTTGCCGTCGCCGTCGGTGGCGACGGCGGTCAGCGTGTGCGGGCCCTCGGTGGCAGCCGTCGTGTCCCATTTCCACAGGTAGGTGGATCCGCCCGTGACCGTCGGCGCGGTCTTCGAGCCGAGCGAGACGCCGTCGAGGAAGAACCGCACCGAGGCGACGCCGAGGTTGTCGGTTGCATCGGCGGTGATGTTGGTCGTCCCTTCGACCGTGGCTTCGTTTGCCGGTGCCGTCAGGGAGACGGCTGGCGGCGTCTGGTCGGTTGGGCCGTTGTCTTCGAGCAGGAAGTCATCGGCGATGAAGCTGCCGACCGACCGGAGACTGATGCCGACGGATACCGCCGTCGCCCAGGCCGGCGCCTGCGGCGTGGTCCAGCTGGTTTCCCCATATTCTCCGCCGGGCGAGAGGAGCGGTCCCTGCGCCCAGAACGACCAGGCGCCCTGGCTGTTGCGCAGGTAGCCGACCCAGCGCACCGTTCCTTCGCCTTTGAGGAAGGCGGAGGCCGTATAGGTGTTGGTGGTCGAGGCGGGTGGAGCGCACTGCCCCAGATCCGGCGTGACCATCAGCCTGCGATCGCCAGAGGTGAGGCTGGTGATCGAGACCTGCTCTGCATAGGAGCCCGAGTGGGCATCGGTGGTCCGCGTCGCTGCAACCGTGTTCGTGCCGGAGGCCCCAATCGTCCAGCAGTCGGGGACGCCGTTCGCGTTTTCGTCGGCCTCGAGCGAGGGGTTTTCGAGCAGGGCTCCGGTCCGCGGTTTGGCCGCCGGCCCTTCCACCGCCGGTTTGTCTTCGCCGCCGATCACCTCGTGGACGGTCTTGACGCTGACTCCATTGCCTTCTTCGGTGGCCAGCCAGTCGAGGAAGGAGGCGAGGGTGACCGGGTCGATCGAGGCCGCGTCGCAGTCGTCGCAGACGCGGTGGAACACCATCGGTACCCAGCCACCGCCGTGTTCCTGGGCCTGGGTGACCAGGCCTTTCAGTTCCTCCAGCGTGGTGTTCGATTTGATCGAGTCCGGGGTCCTGATCTTGTAGGGGTCCTGCGGGGGGATCGTTTCCGAGTAGGGACAGCCGGAGCAGGCGCCGGGCGAGGTCAGGTCGCTGACGATGCGAGCCGAGTTGAAGTTGCAGTTCTCGACGACTTCCTCCAGCTCAGGGCTGTTTGCCCCCTGCGGATAGGCGAAGTCCCAGACTTCGAAGCCCCAGGCCTCGAGCTGGGCGCGGCCGTTGCAGACCTGGCGTTCGGCTTCTTCGCGGTTGACGTTGAGCAGGTTGAGATGGTTGACCGTGTGGCCGCCGATCTCGTGCCCCTCGCTCGCCATTGCTTCGAGCTCCGAGAGACTCAGATAGCCCGAGGCACCGACGCGGCCGGAGATGATGAAAAAGGTTCCCGCCATTCCGCGTTCAGCCAGCAGATTTGCGGCTTCGATCTGGTCCGCCCGCCCGTCGTCGAAGGTGAGGCTGACCGTGGTCGGAGCCTCCGCCACGTCCAGCGCCGCCTGTCCTTTTGCCGCTCCGGAGGTACCGGTGACCGTGTGCGGGCCAGATTTCTGTGCCTGGCAGCTGGCGCCGGTGCAGGAGCCATCCGGGGAGATCGAGAACGAGGTCTGGGCAGTGACGTTGCCGATCGAGTTGCCCGCTGCGTCGTAGCCGGTAGCGGTGTAGCTCTGAGAGCCGCCGGCCGCGACCGAGGCGGTCGCGGGGGAGAGGATGAGATGGTCGAGGGGCCCAGCCGTGACCGTCAGCGTGGCTTTGCCGACGGCGGCGCCATTGGTGCCGGTGACCGTGTGGGCCCCCGCCAGCGAAGCTTTGCAGCTGTTGGCCTGGCAGCCGCCGTTGGGCGCGATCGTGAAGGTGGTCGACCCGGTGACGTCGCCGCGTGAGTTGTTGTAGCGGTCGAAGCCCGTCGCCGTGTAGCTCCTGCCGACTCCGCTGGCCACGGTCGCCGAGGAAGGCGAAAGGCTGAGGTGATCGAGCGCGGCCGCGACGACGGTCTCGGTCTGGCTGCCGGAGATGTTGCCGTTCCACTGCTTTCGAGAGGCCGTCGAGGAGGCGGTGGCGGTGATCGTCTTTTGGCCGGCGACGGTGTCGCGGTAGCGGAACGACGCCTGCGTCTGGCCGCTGGCGATCGTCACCGACGTAACGGTGGCGGTGTCGGCGGCGTTGCGAAAGACGCCGGTTCCAGAGCTGGTCTGGAGCTTGACGTTCGCCGGACCGGTCAGGCCGGTCGGTAACGACACCGCGATCGTTTCCGAGGAGAGGCCGGCGGCGATCGTGCGCGAGGGCGTCGTGAAGACGACGCTCGGTTTGGTGGCGCCAAGCGCACTGAGCCCTCCTAGCCCGGCGATCGCGGTCACGACCGCGAGCAGTAGGAGGATCTTCGGAGCCAGCTGTCTCTTGTTCATGGGTTTCCCTTCACTCGACGGTGACCGTCTTGGCCAGATTTCGCGGACGGTCCACGTTTAGACCGCGCCGTTCGGCGATTCGAAGCGCCAGAAGCTGTAGGGCCGGCACGCAGAGGAGCGGGCCCATCTCGGTGGTGGTACGGGGGACGAAGATGACCTCGTCCGCGTGGTGCTGCATCTCCTCGTCCCCGTCGGAGGCCAGGGCGATCACGGAGGCGCCGCGGGCCCTGACCTCGAGGATGTTGGAGACCAGCTTCTCGTAGGTGGGGCTGGCCGTCGCCACGCAGACGACCGGCGTCTCCTCGCTGAGCAGGGCGATCGGCCCGTGCTTCATCTCGCCGGCCGCGTAGGCGTCGGTCGGGATGTAGGAGATCTCCTTCAGCTTGAGCGCGCCCTCGAGGGCGATCGGCAGCCCGAAGCCGCGTCCGAGGTAGAGGAAGAACGGTTGTTCGAAGACCCGGTCGGCGACGTCGAAGGTCGGGTGGTCGCTCTCGAGGAACCGCTCGACCAGCATCGGCAGCCGGCGCAGCTCCCGGCCCTGTTCCGCCAAGGCCGCTTGGTCCAAGGGTCCGGCGACGGTCGGCGAAGCGCAGCGCCAGGGCCGCCAGCGCCACGACCTGCGCCGTGAACGTCTTCGTCGCTGCCACGCCGACCTCGAATCCCGCCTTGGTGAGCAGGGCGGCATCGGACTGGCGCACCAGCTGGCTGTCGGCGACGTTGGAGATCGCCAGGGTCCTCGCGCCGAGCGCAGCGGCGTGCGCCTGCGCCTGCAGGGTGTCCGCCGTTTCCCCGGACTGGGAGACGAGGATGACCAGCGTCCCCGGCGCCACCCGCTTCGTGCGGTAGCGCCATTCGCTCGCGATCTCGACCCGACAAGGGAGCTGCGCCCACTCCTCCAGCAGGTAGCCGCCGTAGAGCGCCGCGTGGTAGGCGGTCCCGCAGGCCGCGAGGACCACCTGCTCCGCCTCGAAGAAGGAGTCGGGGAGGGTGAACTCGCCCGGGGTCCCGCGGCTGTCGATCCTGTCGGCCAGCGTTGCCCGGATAGCCGCCGGCTGCTCGGCGATCTCCTTCGCCATGAAGCTGGGATGGCCGCCGCGGTCGCTGGCGAGGTTCTCCCCGGGGGGCAGCGGCGCACGCTCGATCCGGCGCCCACCCGCCCCGTGGATCTGGACCCCCGACGCGTCCAGGTCGGCCACCTCGTCGTCCTCGAGGTAGAGCAACCCCTCCACTCGGCCGGCGAAGGCGCCGCTCATCGACGCCAGGTAGCTGCCGTCGCCGCCGTGACCGAGGACGAGGGGGCAGGAGCGCCGGGTCGCCACCAGGCGGCCGGGCTCGCGGACGTGGCAGGCGGCGAGGGCGAAGTGCCCGCGCAATTGCGGCGAGACCGCCGCGACGGCGCCTGCGAGATCGCCCCGGTAGGCCTCCTCGACGAGGTGCGGGACGACCTCGGCATCGGTCTCCGAGCTGAAGTGGTGGCCGCGAGACATCAGCTCCGCGCGCAGCTCGGCGAAGTTCTCGACGATCCCGTTGAGGACGATGGCGAGCTCGCCGCCACAGGCCGTCAGCGGGTGGGCGTTCTCGACCGAGACGCCGCCGTGCGTTGCCCAGCGCGTGTGGCCGATACCGCTGCGGACCTGGAAATCATCCGGCAGGTTTGCCGTGAGCCCGGCGACGGGACCAACCGCCCGCTGCACCTCCAGGGTGCCGCCGACGTCGAGCGCCACCCCCGCCGAGTCGTAACCGCGGTACTCGAGCAGCTCCAGCCCCTCGAGCAGGCGCTCGGTGACGTCCGCCGTGCCCGCGTAGCCGATGATCCCGCACATGCCTACCTACCTCCCTTTGCCTTGGCCGGCGCACTCGGAGGGGCGGGTTCGGTGCCCTGAGTGCTCCGCGAGACGGCGGCGGAGGCCTTCCGCAGCAGCCCGGCGGCGGTCGTCTTCCGGAACACCTCGACGCGGGGCAGCGGGCCGGGCTGATGCGGTCCGATCAGCGTCGCGCTCGTGGTGTTGTCCAGCAGGGCGGAGAAGCGCAAGTCGAGCAGGTGGGCGAGCATCGGCCCAATCACCGGGTCGTTGGTCGGTTCGACCGCGGCCGAGAATGGGAAGGCGAAGATCGGCGGGCGCGGCAGGCCGTGGGATTCGATTTCCTCGATCGAGCGGTCGAGGTCCTCGGTGACGCGTGCCCGGTACTCGCCCAGGGTCTCGAGCCGGTACTCGCCCGGCAGCCAGGTGCGGTTGGTGAGGAAGGGCCCCCTGCCGCCGCTGTTGTTCGAGGGAACGAGGCCGTGGCCCTCCGCGGTGTGGGACCCGAAGCTCCAGCGCCGCGAGGCCTGCATCGCCTTCACCTCGGCCCAGTCGAGGTAGTAGGGCTGGTGGTGCTCGACGTCGCCGGTGATCAGGAAGACGGTGGCCTTGAAACCGACGCGTCGCAGCACCGGGTCGGCGTAGATCCAGGTGCCCTTGGCGCCGTCGTCGAAGGTGATCAGCAGCGGCCGGCTCGGCAGCGCCACCCGCCGTCCTTCGTAGAAACGCGCGAACCGATCGGCGCTGATCGTGTGGAACCCGGCGCCTCGCAGCGCCGTCATCTGGGCGGCGAAGGCGGCCGGGGTCACCGTGTACTCGTTGTGGGGCTGGGCGGTGAGGTCGTGGTAGCAGAGGACCAGCACCCCATCCCGGTAGGGAGGAACGGCCACAGAGGGGTGCTGGTCGGGCAACCGGACCGAGACCTGCTGCGCGAGGCCGTAGACGGGCGGCCGGGTCGCGTGCCAGAAGGCGTAGGCCGGGATCGCCAGGCCGCTGAGGATCAGGGCGATGCCCACGGCTCGCACGCCGATGTTCAGCATCCTTCTCTTGGCTTCCCCCGCTTTCATCAGTGGGGGATCACGGTCAGGTGGCCCCGGGTCAGGACAACGAGGTAGATGAACGCGATAACGAGCGTCATCAGCAGCGATGCGAAGCGGACGTTCATCAGCCCCGCACCCAAATCTGACGGCGGACGGTGGCGAGCGAATAGAGCAGCACCGGCGAGAAGAGGAAGGCGCCCATCAGGCTCATCAGCGGCCTGTACATCCAGCGCGAGCAGCCGGGGTTCTGGATCCGGTAGGCGAGCGCCCAGATGCTGCCCTTGACCACGACCCCGGCCACGTAGAGCCCGCTCAACAGCCAGGCGCCGTGCGCCGGCAGCCAGATCAGGTGGCGGAAGGCCATGAACGGCGTGGCGAGGACGAAGAGCGCGTGCATGTAGAACAGCGCCGAGGGAAGGAGGCCGCGGCGCCAGAAGAAGCCGCCGGTGAAGCAGAGGTTGCGGATGAAGCTCTTCTTCCACCGTGCCTGCTGGCGGGTGAGCACGCGCAGCGTCGGCGGCACGTTGGTCCAGACCTTGGCCGACTTCACGTACTCGACCCGCCAGTGCTTCTCCGGGTAGTCGACGTTGCTGACGAAGAGGGAGGAAGCGTGCTGATCCTTCAGCCGGCGGCCGATCCACTGCTGGCCGAGGACGTAGCCGGTCAGCTGGCGGTCGGTGGCAAAGCGGAATTCGCGTCCGAGGAAGGAATCCTCGGCCCAGGCGGGGAGGTAGTTCCAGATCGCCTCGCGGCGGAAGGCGGCAAGCGGGCCCGAGACGCAGGAGACGGAGCCGAAGACGGACTCCGTCGCCTTCCAGATCGCGAATTGCCCGTCGTACCAGGTGTCCTGGATCTTGGTCAGGAGGTTGGTCTCGGCGTTGAGCGCGCGGGCGTCCCCGGAGAGGGCGCCGATCCGCGGGTCGCGCAGGAAGCCCTGCATCACCTGCGTGACCGCCTCGGGGTCGAGCACGCAGTCGGAGTCGGTGAAGACGAAGTAGTCGCCGAGGGACGCCGCGCTCGCCTTGACCAGCGCCCGCTTCTTGCCCATCGAGGTTTCGTTGCGGAGCAGGGTGAAGCGTTTGGGGTAGCGGTCCTGCAGCGCCAGGAGCGCCTCGTAGGAGCCGTCGGTCGAGCCGTCGTCGATCGCCAGGACCTCGAGGTTGTCGTAGCTCTGCTCGAGCATCGAGGTGACGCAGCGGGCGATCACGGCGACGTCGTCCTTGCAGGCGACCAGGCAGGAGACGAGCGGTTTCTCCAGCGAAAGCACCTCGGCTCCGCGTTGCGAGGGGTCCCGGTAGAAGGTGAAGGCGACGAACATCACCTCGGCGGTGGTGAAGAGCACGACCACGCCGTAGAGGGCGAGCAGCGGATCGTCGGTAAGGCGGGCGAGCCGCAGGCCGAGCAGGACGGTCACCGGCGAGAGGCAGAGCAGGACGAGCCCCGCGCGCAGCCAGGTGACCGCCTCTGGGGAGAGCAGCGGTTCTCTACGCTCGGTGCGCTCCGTGACGTTGTCCTCGTCCAGGGGACGCCGGGCAAGCGCGAGGTTGGATTTGGTGGAACCGCCCGTCACAGGTGGGCGTTCTGGCCCGGCAGGCGATAGGTGCAGTCCAGCAGTGGCCAGTCGCCTTCGAGGAAGTCGTAGTCGACCTCGGGATGCAGGGTGTGGGCGATCAGCAGGTCGTAGTCGGAGGGATCCGGGTCGGCGACGGCGATCAGGGTCTGCCCCCGCCGCTCGACCACCGGGACGAGCGGGTCGTAGTACTCGACCTGCGCGCCACGGGCCTGCAGCAGGTCGAGCAGCGAGACGGCGGAGGACTCGCGCACGTCTGCCACCCCCGGCTTGTAGGCAACGCCGACGAGGAGGACGCGGGCGCCGCTCAGTCCACGTCCCGCTTCTCCCGCCAGCACCTCCGCGGCACGCTCGGCGACGCGCCGGGGCCGCTGCGCGATCCCCGTCATCGCCCGCTCCACCAAGGGCATCGAGTGGTGGGGCCGCAACTGCCAGAGCAGGTAGTGGGGATCGCAGGGGATGCAGTGCCCGCCGACCCCCGGGCCCGGCTGGAAGGGCATGAAGCCATATGGCTTGGTCGCCGCCGCGTCGACGATCTCCGGCGGGGAGAGGCCGAGGGCCCCCGCGGCTTCGGCCATCTCGTTCGCCAGGGTGACGTTGACCGCGCGGAAGACGTTCTCGTACAGCTTCGTCATCTCGGCCGCCTCCGGGGAGGAGACGAGGTGGACGCTGGGAGCGACGGTGGCGACGATCGCCTTGGCGTTCAGGGCACAGCGTTTGCTGTTGGCCCCGAGAACGCGGGGGACGACCTCCTGCGGGAAGGTGGTGTTGGCGGGATCGATCCGCTCCGGCGAGAAGGCGACGCAGATGTCGGCGCCGACGGTGAAGCCGCGCTCGGTCAGCGGCTCGACCAGGAGGTCGCGAGTGGCGCCGACGTAGGTGGTCGAGGTGAGGACGATCGTCTGGCCGGCGCGGGCGTGCCGGCAGACGCTCTCGCAGGCGGCGGTGAGCGCGCGCAGGTCGGGTACCTGGTGCGAATCGATCGGGGTGGGGACACAGATGATCACTCCGTCCGCTTCGGCGAGCCGGGCGCAGTCGTCGGTCATCTCGAAGCGCTGTTTGTCGGCGAGAGCGCCTGCGAGCCGTGCGTGGTCGGCTGCGGTCAGGTCGCAGCTGCCCTCCCGGATCTCCGCCAGGCGCTTTTGCGAGACGTCGATCCCGAGCGTCGAGCGATGCGCCTGGTGCAGGGCGAGCGCGGTCGGCAATCCGACGTAGCCGAGCCCCACCACGGCGATCCGCGATGAATCGGTGGCCGCCACATCCTTGCGATGCGCGGGCCTGCCCCCGGTCGCAGTCTCGGTAATGAAGTTCATGCTCTGCCTGTCCCTCCTCAGCCTTCGTAGACCTGGCGAACGTATGGACGGAGGGCTTGCCCCAGGTTTGCCTGGGTGTTTGTTTTCAATTAGTTGAGAGATGGTGAGTGATAAAAGAGCCTCAAGCTCCTCAATAGTTGGGTCTCTCTTTGGGAAGGAATTCCGATTCAAAAAACTCCGCAAGTTCCGGTATAAAACAAGCGTGTCCTCAAATATTCGTCCAGCGGCTGCACTCGGCTAGCTGGAACACGATGGTCTCGGTCCTCAACGCCGCCGATCTGCCCGCCCCCGCGCAACTGGTAGAGCAGTTCATGTACGGCCTGCTCCTCGCCGACCGGGACGGCCGGGTCCTCTACCTCAACCACAAGGCCCGCCAGCTGCTCCTCCCGGCTTCGGCTGAGAGCTCGAGGAGATGGTCCTGTTGCGACCTCATCTGTAACCGGCTCGGGCCGATGATGGATGGAGCCTGCCTCGCGGAGCAGGCCCT
Source organism: Solirubrobacterales bacterium (assembly GCA_033856415.1). Taxonomy (GTDB): domain Bacteria; phylum Actinomycetota; class Thermoleophilia; order Solirubrobacterales; family 70-9; genus VAYN01. The sequence continues at coordinate 26,205 of JAWVFA010000040.1, forward strand.
GGAGGCGGAGACCGAGCTGCCCGAGATTCGCTTCGACATCGAGCGCGAGCGGAATAAGACCGCCGCCTGGGTCATGGTCTCGACCCTGGGGACCGACAACCCGCGGGTCGTCTTTCACCTGCGCCCCGGCAGCAGGGGTGACCGGCGCCGGCGGGTCGAGCCGCAGTGGGCCGGAAGCATGAGCTCCCCAGAGCGCGCGGACCTGCAGATCTCCACCCTGGGCGAACTCGAGGTCGAGGGGAAGCAGGGCCCGGTCAACGGCGATTGGCTCGAACAGCGGCCGGGCCAGCTGTTCAAGTACCTGATCTGCGAGCGCCGCCGGGTGGTCACCAGCGAGCAGGTGGCGGAGGCCCTCTGGCCGGACGCTGGGATCGAGGAGGGGCGAAGCCGGATGCGCTACAACGTCCATGCGCTGCGGGAGAGGCTGGAGCCGGAGCGCAAGCACCGCTCGCCCGCCCGCTTCGTCGTCGCCCGCCGTGGCGGCTACGTCTTTGACACTTCCGGCGCCTGGATCGACGTCGATGTGTTCGAGCGTGAAGCGGAGGCCGGCCTCGCGGCATTTCGCCGGACCCGACACGAGCAGGCGGCCGAGCACCTCTCAAGCGCCCTCCGTCTCTATAAGGGGGACTTCCTCGCCGACGATCCCTACGCCGAGTGGGCGATGGAGGAGCAGGAGCGGCTTCGTAACCTCGCCGGGCAGGTGCTGCGGGCGCAGGCTCGGATCGACATCGAGCTCGGTCGACTCGAGGCCGCGGCCGGCCACGTGCTCCGCTTGACGGAGTTGGAGCCTTTCGACGGGGACGTCCAGCAGCTACTGATCGAGATCTGCCTGCGGCGCGGCAGGCGAAGCGAGGCCCACCGTCGTTACCTGCGGTTCAAGAACCGGATGGTCAGCACCTTCGAGACCGAGCCCGACTTCGGGCTCAGCGACGTCGAGCGGCAGATTGCGAAGATGCGCGGATGAGGGCGCGAACTCTAACGGCGTAGCTCAGCCCGCTTGATCTTGCCGCTGCTGGTCTTCGGCAGCTCGGTCGCGAACTCGACGATGCGGGGGAACTTGTAGGGGGCGGTTTCGCGTTTGCAGTGCTCCTGCAGCTCGCGTGCGAGATCGTCGCCTGAAGTGCCGTGTTCGTGCGGGCCGTTGCGGAGGACGACGATCGCGCGGACGACGGAGCCGCGCTCGGGGTCGGGGGCGGCGACCGCGGCGGCGTCGGCGACGGCGGGGTGGGAGAGGAGGGCGGACTCGACCTCGGTGGGGCCGATCCGGTAGCCGGAGGAGAGGATGATGTCGTCGCCGCGGCCCTCAAACCAGAGGTAGCCGTGATCGTCCTCGCCGACTAGGTCACCGGTCTGCCACCACTCGCCCTCGAAGCGCTCACCGTCGAGGTAGTGCGAGAAGAAGGTGGGGGAGGAGGCGGCACGCAGCTGCAGTTCGCCCTCGACGATCCGGGTCTCCATACCTGGCAGCGGCTTGCCCATCGAGCCGATTCGGACCGGCTCGCCGACCAGGTTGGCGGTCACCTGCCCGGTCTCGGTCTGGCCGTAGCCGTCGGCGGGCTCGAGCCCCGTCCCCTCGCGGAAGGCGGTGATCGTCTCCGGGTCGAGCGGCTCGCCGGCGGAGACCATCCGCCGCAGCGCCGGCAGCGGCCGCAGGGCGGTGCGGCGGGCCAGCATCCGGTACTCGGTCGGCGCCTGACAGAGGACGTTGACGCCGAGGGCCTCGGCGAAGTCGAGTCGCTCGGCAGGGTCGAAGCGCCCGTCGTGGATAACGGCCGCGGCGCCGGTAATCCAGGGGGCGAGGAAGACGTTGCGGGCCGACTTCGACCACCCCGTCGCGGTCGTGCACCAGGCGAGGTCGCCCTGGCGCGAGCCGAACCAGTGCTCGGCCTGGGCCTGCTGGCCGAGCAGATAACGGTAGGCGTGGACGACGCCGCGCGGCTCGCCGGTGGTCCCCGAGGTGAAGACGATCAGCGCCGGGTCCTCGGGGTCCATCTCCTCGACCGCGGCCGGAGTCTCCTGCGGCAGGTCCTCATCGAGGATGCGGGCGACGTCGGTCATCGTCATCGCCGGCACCCCATCAGGCAGCTCAGCAAGCAGTGACTCCTCACCCACGCACAGCTTCGGGTCAGCAGCAGCCACCCGATGCTCAAGATCGTGCCGTCGCAGCATCGTGCTGCAAGGCAGCGCCACCGCCCCCATCCGCCAGCAGGCAAGCAGGCTGAGCACCCACTCGATCCGATTCCCCACAAGGGTCATCACAACATCCCCTCGCTTCACCCCGCGGGCGGCGAAGGCGCCGGAGAGCCCGGCCGACTGGGCGATCAGTTCGCCGAAGTACCAGTCGCGCCGGGTTGCCTCGCCGTCTATGGAGACGATCCCCAGCCGCGAGGCCGGGGATTGCTCCATCAAGTCCTCGATCAGGTTCACAGATCGAGGATTATTCCCTGCCTAGGTTTCAGGAGTCTTCGGCTCGGTTGCCTTCAGCATCGGTCTCTTCAACTTCTTCGACGGCGAGCAACTCTGCGAAGAGCAGGATTGCGGCAACGGCCAGACCTGCCGCCACCATCGAGAGGCTAGAACCAGATGATGATTCCATGGCTATGGCAACGAGGCTGTAGACCTCTCCTAGTCCCACTGCGTATAGCAGCAGCACGCGAACCCTTCGCTCTGGTTCGTTGGCCGAGGAGTGAGAATCGAGAGGTGATGGCGGATGCGAGGACGAGTACCGGAAGCACTTGCGCGGAAACAACATAGAAGTCATGTCCGGCGTGATGACTCTGCAGCGTCGAGACGAGCACTACCCAAACGCCGATGGCGATGAAGCTAGAGGCACTTCGAACCTCTTTCGGAAAATTGGTCACCACGACGAACGCCAGGTAGCCACCGACAACCTCCAAGCCCACTAATACGCCCGCGGTTAGGAAAGCAAGCGCGAAGGTTGCGAGAACCGGGACTAATACGGCAATCGCGATTCGCCATTGCCCAACTTCGAGCGTTCCACCTTGCCTGCGGAGTCTCATCTGGGCAGCCTAGGAACGGCGGCGGCGGTAATCATCCGGAAAATGCCACGTTCGCTCGACCTGCCGGCGGGACGAAAACCGGTTAGGTAAACCGTTTTTCGTCCCGCCGGCGTCCTTCCCTGGCTACCGAAGTTCGGCGGAGGTCTTTTTCAGCAACTGCCGAGCGATGATCAGCAGCTGGATCTGCTGAGTCCCCTCGAAGATGTCGAGGATCTTCGAGTCGCGGGCCCACTTCTCCAGCAGCTCGTTCTCGCCCAGGCCGACGCTGCCGCAGAGCTCGACGCAGCCGAGGGTGACGTCGACGCAGGTGCGCCCCGCCTTCGCCTTGGCCATCGAGGCCTGCAGCGAGTTCGGCTTCGAGTTGTCAGCCATCCAGGCGGCCTGGAGGGTTAGCAGCCAGGAGGCCTCGTAGTCGGCCTCCATCTCCAGGAACCGCGCGGCGGCGGCGTGCTGGTTGTTGGCCGGGACGTCGTAGTCGATCTTGACGCCGGCCTCGTTCAGATGCTTGCGCGTCTCCTCCAGCGCCGCGCGGGTGACGCCGACTGCCATCGCGGCGACCAGCGGCCGCGTGTTGTCGAACGTTTCCATCACCCCGGCGAAGCCCTTCTCCTTCACCTCCGGGTCGCCGAGCAGCGCCTCTTTCGGCACCCGGCAGTCCTGCAGAGTGAAGTTGGCGGTGTCCGAGGCGCGGATCCCGAGCTTGTGCTCGAGCCGGTCCAGCTTCAGGCCGGGGTTGTCGCGCTCGACGATGAACGACTTGATCGCCGCCCGCCCTTTCGAGCGGTCCAGCGAGGCCCAGACGACGATCAGGTCGGCCCGGTCGCCCGAGGTGACGAAGATCTTCTCGCCGTTGAGGACGTACTCGTCGCCGTCGAGCTCAGCGGTGGTGCGGATCGCGGCCGAGTCCGAGCCGGCTTCGGGCTCGGTGATCGCCATCGCGGCCCACTTGCCGCCGTAGGTCTTCAACTGCTCCTCGGTCGCGACCGAGGCGATCGCCGAGTTGCCGAGCCCTTGGCGCGGCATCGAGAGCAGCAGGCCGACGTCGCCCCAGCAGAGCTCGACGATGCCGAGCACGGTGGAGAGGTTGGAGCCGTTGCGGTTAGAGCCGTCGTCGCTTTTTTCGCGGCGCACGCCGGCGGCACCGGCGCCGCCGATGTCGGAGCCCTCGTTCATCCCGTCGATCAGGGAGGCGAGCATGTCGAGCTCTTTCGGATAGGCATGCTCGGCCTCGTCGTACTTGCGCGAGATCGGCCGGAACACCTCCGTGGCGACCTGGTTGGCCTGGCTCGCCAGGGGCTTGAACTTCTTCGGTATCTCGAGGTTGATCATGGTTTGCCTTTCGCTCGGTCTTCGCGGTCGGGTCGGATCGAACCGCCGCTAGACGAGCAGGGCGCCCTCCATCACGCCCGCAGCTCGAAGGTCTCGGTACCAGCGCTCGACCGGGTGCTCCTTGACGAAGCCGTGGCCGCCGAGCAGCTGGACGCCGTCGGAGCCGATCTGCATTCCCTTGGTGGTGCAGAGCTTGCGGGCGATCGCGGCCTCGCGGCCGAAGCTCTCGCCGCGGTCGGCGCGGCTCGCCGCCCGGTAGGTGGCCAGCCGCATCGCGTTCGACTCGATGCCGATGTCGGACACCGCGAAGGCGACCCCCTGGCGGTTAGAGACCGGTTCGCCGAAGGCCTGGCGGTCGTTGACGTAGGGGATCACGTAGTCGAGGACGGCCTGCGCGGTTCCGGTTGCGAGGCCGCACCAGGCGATCCGCGAGCGGTTGATGCAGGCGGCGTAGTCCTTCGCTTTGGCATCGCCCTCGCCGAGCAGCGCGTTCGCCGGCAGTTTGACTTTGTCGATCAGCAGACGGCCGGTGGCAGCGGGCCGCAGGCCCATCGCCGGCTCGTCCTCGATGGTCAGGCCTTTGGCGCCGGACTCGACGATGAACAGCGCCGGGCCGATGCCCTCGGCGTCGGCGGCGATGACGAAGAGCTCGCAGTCGGTGGCGCGGGCGATCAGCGACTTGGCGCCGCTGAGGACCCACTCCTCACCTTTTTTCTTCGCCTTCGTCTCCAGGGCCAGGGGGTCGAACAGCGGTCGCGGCTCGAGGATCGCCAGCGCGGCGGCGGGGATGTCCTCGCCGGTGAAGGCCGGGAGGTAGGTCGACTCCTGCTCGGCCGAGCCCCAGAGGCCGATTGCCGTGGCGGCGGCGCCGGGGGCGAGGGCGGCGTAGGCGATGCCCATGTCGCCGTGGGCGAGGGCCTCGCCGATCAAGACGCTGGTGACGGCCGACTGCTCGGTCATCACGCCGCCGAGCTCCTCGGGGACGCCGAGCATGTTGACGCCGAGCTCGTTTGCCTGGTCGAGGATCTCCTTCGGGGTCTCCCGTTTCTCGTCGGCCCCCAGCGCGGCCTTGCGGACCTGGTCGGAGGCGAAGGCGCGGCCCGCCTCCTGGAACATCTGCTGCTCGTCGTCGGGCGAGAGGTCGAAGAGGCCCGTCGACTTGCCTTTCTTCTGACGGGCGGGTTTACCCAACTGCTGCGCGGCCTTGAAGGTGCGGCCGGCCGCGGTCGCGGAGCGGAACCCGTTCTTGGTGCCCTGGAAGAGGGCGCGCTCGACCTGCTTGCGGATGCGAATGCGGTCCAGCAGGTCGGAGCCGGCAAGGCGGTTCAGCGCCCGCAGGCCGTAGCCCATCCCGCGCTCCGCCATCCCCTGTTTCTCAGTCGTAGTACTCACTTGTCCTTCTTCCTTTTTGATTCTGGGGCGGTCTTGGATTTCGCGAGACCGCGAGAGGAGTCGTTATTCGACTTCGTTTGCGGTTTCGGCGAGGAGAGCGGCCGCACGCGGCCGTCGAGGTGGGGGGTGCCCTTCTTCGCGTCGCGGACGGCAAAGAGGATCTCCCCTTCCCGATCTCTGCTGGCGAACTCGACCCGCGCCGGCAGTAGGACTGGCTTGCGGAAGCGGACCTCGGCTTCGAAGCTGTCGGGAAGCTTGCTTGCAAGCTGGGCCAAGGCCCGCGCCTTGGTCCACATCCCGTGCGCGATCGCGCCGGGGAAGCCAAGCGGCTTCGCGGTCAGTGAGTGCATGTGGATCGGGTTGCGGTCGCCGGAGACGCCGGCGTAGCGGCGGCCAAGGTCGCCGCCGAGCTTCCATTCGGCGCTAGCCGGAGCGTCGGCCGGCAGCGACTCGAAGCCGCCTCGCCGAGTGCGCCCTTTGTTGCGCTCTGCCGAACTTTCGGCGAACTCGGCGGGCTTGCCGCGACGGAGCATCGTGCTGACGCTCTCCCAGACAACCTTGCCGTCGACCAGGACCTCGGTCTCCAGCGAGAAGGTCTTCCCTTTCGGGTGCGGCTGCAGCGGCGTCGGCCGCACGCGGATCGTCATCTCCTCGTCGATCCCGATCGGCCGCTTCTGGGCGATCGAGTTCTCGACGTGGACGAGGCCGACCGCGCCGAACGGGAAGGAGCCGTTGCTCATCACCGCCATGTGCAGCGGGAAGGCGAGCATGTGCGGATAGGTCGGCGGCAGCGTGTCGCGCAGGGCGAAGCCGCAGACCTTGGCGTAGGCGGCGACGTCCTCGGGCTTGGCGGTGACGCCGGCCAGCTCGAGGTCGAGGCCCTCGGGGATCTCGCCGCCACCGCCCGGGATGAAGGGGAGCAGCGAGGCGCCGGGGATCATCGGCAGCGCCGCGCGCGCATACAGCGGCAGGATGCTGGGGCTGCTGTCGAGCGTCTTTGCCATCTAGGCCCCCAGCAGGCTCTGGCCGCAGACGCGGACGACGTTGCCGTTGACGCCGGTCGAGGCGGGGCTGGCGAACCAGGCGATCGTCTCGGCGACGTCGACCGGCAGGCCCCCTTGGGAGAGGCTGGAGAGTCGGCGCCCGGCTTCGCGCGGGCCGATCGGCATCGCCGCGGTCATCTGGGTCTCGATGAAGCCCGGCGCGACGGCGTTGATCGTCGCTTTGCGTTTTGCCAGCTCTGGCGCCATCGCTTCGACCATCCCGATCACGCCCGCCTTGGAGGCGGCGTAGTTGGTCTGGCCGTTGTTGCCGGCGATTCCCGCCATCGAGGAAACGCCGACGATCCGCCCGTTCGACCGCAGTAGTTTCTTCGCCAGCAGCGCCTCGTTGATCCGCTCCTCGCTGGAGAGGTTGATTTCCATCAGCTGCACCCAGCGCTCCTCGGGCATCTTCGCCATCGTCCGGTCTTTGGTCACGCCGGCGTTGTGGACGACGACGTCGACCCCGTCGGCGAGCTCGGCGGCGATCTTCTCCGGCGCGTCCTCGGCGGTGATGTCGACCTCGATCGCGCGGCCGCCGATCGCCTCGGTGACCGCCTTCAGATCGGCCGACATCTGCGGGATGTCGAGGCCGACTACTTCGGCGCCGTCGCGGGCGAGGGTCGTGGCGATCGCCGCGCCGATCCCGCGCGAGGCGCCGGTGACCAGCGCCACCTTGCCGGCGAGCGGGCGCTCCCAGTCGATCTTGGGATCGGTGGCGACGCCTTTGCCGACGCGCACGACCTGGCCGGAGACGTAGGCCGATTTGGGGGAGAGGAGGAAGCGCAGGGTCGACTCGAGCTGGTCCTCGGCGCCCGGTTCGACGTAGACGAGCTGCGCGGTCGAGCCGCGGCCGCCGATCTCCTTGGCGATCGAGCGGGTGAAGCCCTCCAGCGCCCGCTGGGCGATGTGGGCCTCGACCGAGCCGGCTTTGGCCGGCGGGGTGCCGAGGACGACGATGCGGCCGCTGCGCTGCAGGCGGGCGACGGCGGGGTAGAAGAAGCGCTGCAGCTCGACCAACTCGGTCGAGTCGGCGATCCCGGTGGCGTCGAAGACCAGCGCCTTCGCCTTGCCCTCGGCACCGGCCCGTTCGGCCTTGACGCTGTCGAGGACGGCGGCGATGTTCTTCCCGAGCCGGCCTTCCGGCGCGGCGCCCGAGAGGACCGGGCCGCCGACGACCGGCTGGCCCTCCTGGTAGCGGTCGAGGGAGACCGGCTGGGGCAGCCCCAACTGCTTGGCGATCGTGCCGACGAGCGGCGCGTTGACAACCTGTGAGTAGCGGTCGGCCATGGTTACTTGGCACCTCCCGGGGCCTCGAGGATCGCGACGACACCCTGGCCGGCGGCGGCGCAGATGCTGATCACGCCGCGGCCCTTGCCGTCTTCGTTCAGTTGCTTGGCGAGGCTGGCGACGATCCGCCCGCCGGTCGCGGCGAACGGGTGGGCGGCCGCCAGCGAGCCGCCGTTGACGTTGAGCTTCTTGCGGTCAATCGAGCCGAGCGGTTTGCTCCGGCCCAGCTTCTCGGAGCAGAAGCCCTTGTCCTCCCAGGCCTTCAGCGTGCAGAGCACCTGCGCGGCGAAGGCCTCGTGGATCTCGTAGTAGTCGAAGTCCTGCAGGGCGAGGCCGGCGCGGTCGAGCATCCGCGGCATCGCGTAGGCCGGCGCCATCAGCAGGCCTTCGCGCTTGTGGACGTGGTCGACGGCGGCGGTCTGAGCCTCGCTGATGTAGGCGAGGATCGGCAGGCCGCGCTCCTTGGCCCACTCCTCGGAGGCGAGCAGGACGGTCGAGGCGCCGTCGGAGAGCGGCGTCGAGTTGGCCGCGGTCATCGTCCCCTCGGGGCCGCCGAAGACGGGCTTCAGCTTCGCCAGCTTCTCCAGGCTCGAATCGGGACGCAGGTTCTGGTCGCGGTCGAGCCCGATGTAGGGGGTCATCAGGTCGTCGAAGAAGCCGCGCTCGTAGGCTGCGGCGAGGTTCTTGTGGCTCTTGACCGCGAGCTCGTCCTGCTCGGAGCGGCCGATCTCCCATTCGGTCGCCATGATCGCGCAGTGCTCGCCCATCGAGAGGCCGGTGCGCGGCTCCTCGTTGCGGGGGATCGCCGGGACGATGTGGCCGGGGCGGACCTTGGTCAGCGTCTTCAGTTTGCCCATCGTCGAGCGCTCGCGGTTGGCCTCGAGCAGCGTCTCGCGCAGGCCCTCGTTGAGGGCGATCGGGGCGTCGGAGGTGGTGTCGGCCCCGCAGGCGATGCCCGAGTCGATCTGGCCGAGGGCGATCTTGTTGGCGACGAGGATCGTCGTCTCCAGGCCGGTCCCGCAGGCCTGCTGGACGTCGTAGGCCGGGGTCTCGGCGGCGAGGCGGGTGCTGAGCACGCTCTCGCGGGTTAGGTCGCGGTCGCGCGAGTGCTTGAGGACGGCGCCGCCGGCGACCTCGCCGAGCGTCTCGCCCTGCAGGCCGTAGCGGTCGATCAGGCCGTCGAGCGCCGCGGTCAGCATGTCCTGGTTGCTGGCGTGCGAGTAGACGCTGTTGGAGCGGGCGAAGGGGATCCGGTTGCCGCCGACGACGACGACTTTGCGGGTTTTGGCGTTCATTTGGGGGAGGGTCCTCCTTGGGGTGAGTTGGAAGTGGGGGTCGAGCGCTCGCGCAGACCGGGCTCGACGGTCGAGATCAGGAGCTCGGCCGCCTGCTCGGCTCCGATCGCCTCGGTCCGCAGCCACCAGCGCGCCAGCGCCTCGGAGGCGCCGAGCAGGGCGGTGGAGAGGGCCTCGACTTCGACCTTGGCGGCGTCGCGGCCGCGCTCTGGGATCTGCGCCAGCAGTGAAGAGGAGACGAGGTCGAGGATCTGGCCGCGGTAGGCGGCGACGCGGTCGAAGACCTCGCCGGCCTGGGGGAGGGTCTCGTCGAAGAGCACTGCCCAGGCCGAGCGGTCCGAGTCGAGGAAGGCGAAGAAGGCGCGAACGCCGGCCCCGAGCGCGTCGCCGGGGTTGGCGGTCTCGTCGACCGTCGCGGCAATCGTCGCGATCAGCGCGTCCCCCGCCCGCTCCATGCAGGCGATGTAGAGCCGCTCCTTGTTGCCGAAGTAGTTGTAGAGCAGCGGCTTGGTGACGCCGACCGCCGCGGCGATCTCGTCCATCGTCACCGCGGCGTAACCGCGCTCGGCAAACAGCGAGTGGGCCGCCTCCAGCGTCTGCTCCATGCGGTCGTCCCGCGAGAGTCGAGTGCGAACCGATGCATCCATCGGTGCATACGTTACCGCAATATAAATTTATACCGGCGTAAGGTGACGGATCGCACAGGAGCCCATCCGGAGGGCTACTCCGAACTCCCGGCTGTCAACCGTTTGCGGCGCCTTGCCGCTTCATCCTCCATCTCGCTAAGTCCGGAGCAGATTAAGTTCGCCCCCATTGACGGATGGGTGTCTGCTCTCTACGCTCCAAGTTCCGGTTGTCAGCCGTTCCGGGGTAGCTCCCCGCACGAAAAAAGACCCGCTTCGGCGGGTCTTCGTGATTCAGGGTGTCGCGAGTGGCGCTACGAGAGCTCGGTGCCGTCGTAGAGCTTCTTGACGTGCACGGTGCCCGCGGGGGCGGCTTCGATGCAGAGCTTGCAGAGGACGCACTCGTCGCAGTTCTCGTCGACGATCTCGACCGTGCCGCCGGCGTCTTTGAAGATGTCGACGGGGCAGACTTCTTCGAGCTTGGCGGCGAGGGCGGCGTCGTTGCGGATTGAGTCCTCGACCTCGACGTCGATGAAGACCTTGTTCAGGGTCTCGGCCATCAGGCGGTCGCTCCGATCTTTTCCTTGACGACGTCGGGAATCTCGTCGATGCGCTCGACGACCCGGATACCGGCCGCTTCGAGGCGGGAAATCTTCTCCGTCGCGGTGTCCTCTTTGCCCTCGACGATGGTGCCGGCGTGGCCGAAGGACATGCCTTTCATCTCGTCGTCGTCCATGAATTTGCCGGCCATGAAGGCGACGATAGGGAGGCGGGAGTTGTTGTCCTTGACCCATTCGGCGAGCTGGGCCTCCATGCGGCCGCCGGGCTCGGTGTAGATGACGATCGCCTCGGTCTGCTCGTCGGCCTCGAAGTAGGGCATCAGCTCGGCGTAGGCGGAGCCGATGATCGCGTCGCCGCCGATCGAGACAGCGGTGGAGACGCCGAGGCCGGCGGCGGTCAGCGAGGAGGAGATCTCGGTGGTCATCCCGCCCGAGCGACTCATCACGCCGACGCGGCCAGGCTGGTAGGCCTTCGCCGCATCTTTGGCGGGGCCACCGATGCCGCCCATCTTGCAGACCTCGGGGACGATCAGGCCGAGGCAGTTGGGGCCGATGATGCGGGCGCCGCGCATGTTCGCCAGCTCGACCATCTCGGCGACGTCGCCGCGCGGGATCCGCTCGGTGACGATGACGATCAGCTTGACCCCGTTCTCGATCGCCTCGAGCACGGCGTCCTTGGTGAAGGCGGGGGGGACGGTGACGACCGAGCCGTCGATCGGGCCGCCGTGGTGCTCGACCGCCTGGGCGACGGTGTCGAAGACCGGCACGCCGTGAACCTCGCGGCCCTTGCGGCCGGGGGTGACGCCGCCGACGATCTTCGAGCCGTAGTCGAGGCACTCGCGGGTCAGGTTGACCGCCTCGCGGCCGGTGATCCCCTGGACGATGAAGGTCGTGTCCTTGTCGAGCAGGATGCTCATGCCGCCGCTCCCTGGATCTTCGAGACCGCGCGCCCGGCGGCCTCCCACATCGAGACCGAGCGGTCGCAGTACTCGACACCGTATTTGTCGAGGATCTTGAAACCCTCCTCCTCCCAGGCACCGGGGATGCGGAAGATCGCGATCGTCTCGCCGGGGTCCTTGCCGAGCTCGAGGCAGGCCTTGATCACGCCGCGGGCGACGATGTCGACGCGGGTGTTGGAGACGATCGACATCATCACCGCGATCTTCTCGACGCCGTCCTTTTCGAGGACCTCCTTGGCGAGGCCGCAGGCCTTGGCGACCGACGGGTTGCCGCCGATCTCCGAGTAGTTGGCCGGCTGGCCGCCCTGGTTGCGGACCGCGTCGGTCAGCGTCAGCGAGCCGCCGCCGGCGCCGATTACGAGGCCGAGGTTGCCGGTGAAGCCGTGGTCCTTGCCCTGGATCACACCGCGGTGATCGGCGGCGTCGATCGCGCTGACGTTCTTCTCGAAGTCGGAGGGCTCGTAGGTCTCGCGGGTGTCGTCCTCGGCGATCGCGAGCTCCTTGCGCAAGAGCTTCTTCTGCCGGCCGACCGCCTCGTTCTCCATCTCCATGTGGGCGTCGAGGGCGACGAAGCTGCCGTCGGTCAGCTCGGCCAGCGGGTTGATCTCCGCCAGAGTCATGTCGTTGTCGCGGAAGAGACGGGCGAGGCGGGCAAGGACCGGGGTTGCGCGGTTCAGCTGCGAGCCGGTGACGCCGGTGGCGGCGACGACCTGCTTGGCCTCGAAGTCGGAGACGGGGAGGAGGTTGGAGACATGGCCTTTGCCGACGTGGTCGGGATGGGTCTCGGCGACCTCCTCGATGTCAATCCCGCCCATGTCGCTGAACAGCATCAGCGGCTTCTTCGCGGTGCCGTCCCAGACGACGCTGGCGTAGTACTCCTGTTTGACCTCGGCTTTGGGGTCGACGAGGACGCCGCGCGGCATGTGGCCGTTGATCTCGAGCTTGAGGATCTCCTCGGCGTGCTCGGCGGCCTCGTCGGGCGTGTCGGCGAACTTGACGCCGCCGGCCTTCATCCGGCCCCCGGTCAGCACCTGGGACTTGATCACGACCGGGCCGCCGATTTCCTCGGCGACCTTGCGCGCTTCCTCAGCGCTCGTGCAGAAGCCGTACTTGGTGACGGGAATCCCCGCCAACTCAACGATCTTCCTGGCCTCAAACTCGTAGAACCTCATCGCGGCGCGGAACCCTATCCAACTCTCCAGCCCCAGACATTGCCGGACCCCCATCGACACCCCTCGCACATCCCGTCACCCCGGCAATGTCAACCGGCCCTGCTTAACTGCCCCGGGTGTTTCCCGCCCCTGCCGGGTCGAAGTCACCTTTCGGCCTCCGTTTTTTCGCTGCTTTTGCGCTGCTGGCTGCGCTTGTGGCGCTCTACGGATGCGGCACGGTGGTCGACCCGGTGAAGCTTGAGGACACCGTCCAGGCGAGCCTAGAAGACTCGATTCATGAAAAGATCAAGGCCGTCGATTGCCCTTCTGACCAGTCTGTCGACCCGGGCGCGACCTTCACGTGCGAAGTGATCTTTGCCGATGACAGGCGGGAAGTAGCCGTTTTGGAAATTCGCAACAAGGATGCCGACATCTCGATGATCGGCCTCAAACCCAAGAATTAAAGAGAGGCGAACAAGAGGCGAATGAGCGACCTGACGACTGCACCGGACGAGCTGACGACCCACGCCAAACTCCTCAGCTGGGTGGACGAAATCGCCTCCCTCACCGAACCGGACTCCGTTTACTGGTGCGATGGCAGCGCCGAGGAGTACGACCGCCTCGCCCAGGTCCTGATCGACGCCGGCACCTTCGAGCGCCTCGACGAAGCCAAGCGGCCGAACTCCTACCTCGCCCTCTCCGACCCCGGCGACGTCGCCCGGGTCGAAGACCGCACCTTCATCTGCTCCGAGAAGGAGGAGGACGCCGGCCCGACCAACAACTGGCGCGACCCGGGCGAGATGCGCGCCACCCTGAAGGAGCTCTTCAAGGGCTCGATGAAGGGCCGCACGATGTACGTCGTCCCCTTCTCGATGGGCCCCCTCGGCTCCGACATCTCCGAAATCGGGATCCAGCTGACCGATTCGGCCTACGTCGCCACCAACATGCGGATCATGACCCGGATGGGCAAGGCCGCGCTCGAAGTCCTCGGCTCCGACGGCGATTTCGTCCCCTGCGTCCACTCGGTCGGGATGCCGCTGACCGAGGGCGTCGAAGACGTCTCCTGGCCCTGCAACGAGGCCAACAAGTACATCGTCCACTACCCCGACAGCCGCGAAATCTGGTCCTTCGGCTCGGGCTACGGCGGCAACGCCCTGCTCGGCAAGAAGTGCTTCGCGCTGCGGATCGCCTCGGCGATGGCCCGCGACGAGGGCTGG